>CAZKHG010000017.1:0-62851 GCA_964552655.1 uncultured Rikenellaceae bacterium | reverse complement strand
ATCCTCCTCCTCATTTTTCTTCATCTCCTCTTCAGTAAATCTCCTGATTTTGATGTTGAAGGCAGCCATAAAAATGCTCATGAACGGGCTGATGATATTGAAAAAGCAATAGGGTAAGTAGGTCAAAGTAGGTACTCCCAGAACAGTTGACTGGGTGGCCCCGCAAGTATTCCAGGGAATAAGAACCGAGGTTACGGTACCAGAATCCTCCAAGGCTCTGCTTAGCAATTCGGGCTTATAGCCCCGCTTGCGAAAGGTTTTGGCAAACATTCGCCCGGGAACAACAATGGAAATATACTGATCGGAAGCCGTTATATTGAAGAATAAACAGCTGGCCACAACTGAGGCAACAAGTGATCCGGTTGACTTCGCCAGCTTGATGATCATTTGCGATATTTTAATCAGCAATCCTGCTGATTCCATTACCCCGCCAAAAATCATGGCGGTGAGTATTAACCATATGGTGTTCATCATGCCGGCCATCCCACGGGTAGTTAGCAGCTCTGAAACCTGCGGGTTGTCAGTTGCAATTGAAATTTTACCGTACATGCTCTTCATCACTGAAATGTAAGATGCCTTAACGTAGTTGTCGGTTACGCCTGATATCTGCTCAACAATATGGGGTTGAAAAATAATGGCAAACAGACCTCCCAGAAGGGCTCCGGTCATTATTGATGGCAACGGTGGCATTTTTTTAACAATAACAATTATCAACAGCACCGGCACAAGCAGGAGCCAGGGTGATATATTAAAGGTGCTTTCAATTGTATGAAGCGTAGCCGAAACATTTGCCTCGGCCTGTGGTAGTTTATAGGTGAAGCCAATAATTAAAAAAATGGCAAGTGATATTATCATGGTGGGTCCGGTGGTGTACATCATATACCGGATATGTGTAAACAAGTCGGTGCCTGCCATTGCAGGTGCAAGGTTGGTGGTATCGGAAAGGGGCGACATCTTGTCGCCAAAGTAAGCTCCTGAAATAATTGCCCCGGCTACTAACCCTTCATTAAAACCCAGTGCATTCCCAATTCCTAGCAGTGCAACACCAATGGTTGCAACCGTTGACCAGGAACTCCCGGTTGCCAACGAAACCAAAGAGCAGATGAACATGGCAGCAAAAAGGAATATTTTAGGATGCAACACTTTTAGCCCATAGTATATCAACGTTGGTACAACCCCGCTTAACAGCCAGGTACCTGCCAGTGCTCCGATCATCATCAGTATGAGTATGGCTGGCATTGCCGATCCAATGGTACTTACAATTATCCCACGGATGCTATACCAGTTATGGCCAAGGTAAACAGCGATGATTGCTCCAATGGTTGAGGCCATTAACAGGGCAATTTGATTTGCCCCGGAAAGGGTATCGTCACCAAAATATATTACATTCAGGGTGAGGAAAAGGATCAGAAAAATGATTGGAATAAAACCCTGGAGAATGCTTGGTTCCTTAATTTTTTTGGTCATAACCGTATCGTTATTTCATTTGCCAAGATATAAATTTTATTATCAATTTCTAATCTGATTTTCATGTAGCCATTAAGTTTAATTTAGCAAGATTGGATAACCTTTATTCCTTTCAATACATTAAAATTGCAATTAGAAATATTCTTCTGTTATAAAAAAAGAGATATTATTTAAGCATGACCGGAACAGAAACAACATTAAAAACTTACCACGAGCGAATAAACAATATACTTCAGTTTATTGATACCCATCTGGGTGACCAGCTGAATTTAGAATCTTTGGCAGGGTTATCATTCTACTCGGTATTCCACTTCCATCGGGTAATGAAAGCTTACCTTGGGGAATCATTGGGTAATTATATTCAACGAACAAGGTTAAATGCATCTGTTCAACTTCTAAGGTATTCCAACGCACCTATCTCTGATGTTGCATATAAAATTGGGTATGAAACACCTGCAGCTTTCAATAAGGTATTTAAAAAGCGGTTTGGTATATCTCCCGGGTATTTAAGGAGTAACCCAGATTATCAGATTCAATTCAATAAAATAACCAAACAAAAAATTGACATGAAAAATCTTACTCATTCGCCAGATATAAGGTCAATAAAGGATTTCAAGGTTATCTATGTAACTGCCATCGGCAAGTATGGTGATTACAACACAGAAAATGCATGGAAAACGGTTTGCAGCTTTGCCGGCAAAAACGGGTTATTTAACCCGGATGCACAATTTATTGGTATCAGCTATGATGATCCCAAGTTCACTGAGCCCGATAAATGCAGATATGAAGCTTGCATAACAGTCGAAAAGGATATTAAACCGGAAGGTAAGATTGGGTTCAAAATTGTGGCCGGCGGAAAATATGCAGTTTTTAAACTCGTGGGATCACTTACCCTGCTTGCCCCTTCCTACGATTATATTTTCGGGGAATGGGTATTACAAAACAATATTGATCTGGGTGATAAACCAAGCTTTGAGAAATATCTGACAGCTCCGGATAAAAACAATCCGGATAAAAACGAAACCGAAATCTGGGTTCCGCTAAAATAAAGAGCTGGATTAATAACCACAAAGAACACCAAGTAGTTACTCAAAGAACACAAAGAATGAATCTCTATAAAATATACATTGTGTTCTTAGTGCTCCCTTTGAGTTCTCTGTGGTTAAAATAATAAAACCTTTCTGCCCATAAGTATCAAGGATTGTTAGGCAGCGATAGAATTACCCCTTGTCCGTTACCCATCATATACTGAGGTAGCTTTCCATCCCATTTGTTGATCCACTCCAGCTGTATAATCTTGGGATTCATGCTTAAAGAATTCCCCTTTATCTGAAGGGCTTTAGCTTCACCCTCTGCTTTTTGTATGGCAATGTTCTTTTCAATCTCGGCCTGTTTGAGCTGTTCTTCCTTCTGCTTTGTAACCTCTACTAGCCTCAATGCTTCCTGTTCGGCCAGTTTCTTGTTGTTTATGGCTGTTTCGTACTCTGAATTATAGTAAACCTCGCGTAGGTCTATCTGGTCGAGGATCAATTTGTAAGGGTTGATTTCAAGTTTTACCCTTTCAGCCACCTTTTGCTGAATCTCCTCACGCTTAGTGCTATAAACCTCAATTGGTGAGTAGTTTGATACGGTTAGCGCCAATGCCGATTTCAGCTTGGTTCTGATCACATTCTCCTCCAACCAGATATACCGTCCGGAATTTCCCCCATCATTCTCAGTAACATTCTGGTATATCCAGCTGGCCTCGTTGGGGTCAATCCGCCAGGAAATGGAAACATCGAAACCCATTTTAATCCCATCTTTGGTTGGCGCCCAGATGGCATCAGCACTAGGCTTAGCACCATCATCAGTAGAATGTGCACAGGTATAAACCCAAACTGTTTTATCCATTTTATGCACGTCGTTCCAGGGGGCAATAACATGCCAACCAGTATGAATTTCTTCATCCTCAACACCGGTAGGTTTAACAACAACACCAACTTGTTGCGGGTCAATCCTTACGATAATGGAAACTATGATTACCAGCACAAGGCCAACCGGTAGAATGCCCTTCCAATAGGGCAGGTTGGTTGAAACACCCTGCCGGTTTTTCACCTGGGCAAGAACAAGCCCAATCACTCCGTATATAAGTAGCCCCCACGCCAGTAGCTGAAAAAATGCCATATCAAATAGATTTAAATTATCCTACTCTCTTCAGGCTTTTCGGTTACGCCATTTAAACTACGAAAATTACGAAAAAGGATGACATTAAAAAAGCCCATCCGTTGGATGGGCTGAAAAGAAATAATAAAGTATGTTAAAGTTCCATTACCTTCCGGGTAATCTCCTTGTCGTTTATTTTAACCTTAACCAGATAGGCACCTGCAGTTAACCCCATATCCTTGGCTGAAAATGTGGTTGTTTTTTCTCCAGCACCCTCTGTTTGGTTAACTAGCACTTTAACCACTTTCCCCGATAAGTCATAAACCGAAACATTTACAAAAGATGTTTTATCAAGCTGGTAAACGATGTTAAGCTTGTCTGAATAGGGATTTGGAAAAACGTTCAGAACGAAACCTTCATTCATAGCGACCTCATTGGTATTTAAAGTAATAACATTCGAGTTGTAAGCTGCTTTTGTGGTGTTGCTGGTTTTCCCATTCTCATATGTATATGTGCTGCTAATAAATACAAGTATCGGGAATCTGTGCTCGTTTACATACCATCTATACGTTATATCTTCAATTCCAACAGTGCTTCCGTTTGATGCCTGTTTGTAACCCTTGACCTCTTTTACACGAAGTGCATTACTAAAATATTTCCCATCGGGAAGGATCAGCTTACCAGTGGCATCGCCAGTAACAGTGTATGAACCGACTATATCGGCAAACTTTTTCTCCTGTGAGAAATATTCCCCTTCAAAAGAGCCGCTAAAATGGCTGTTGAAAGTAAAAGGGTACTGCATTTTTACAAATGGTTTTGAATAAGTGATGAAAAAATCGCTGTTGCCGGCGACAAATCCGTATTGCACAAGATTTTCGTCACTTCCCTTAAAATAGAAAAAATTGCCAAACTCCTCCAGAACTGAGTTGCATGTACTAAACCTGTTGCATCCTTTTGTAACAAAGGTGTTCTGTATGGTACCAACAAAATCAGCTGTGATCTCAAGCTCTGAGAAATCCCAGGTAACATTTTTCCCGGCGGGGCCTGCATCATGGTATTTTGTTATCCTCATGGGATTCTTATCATCAGGGATAAGACCATGTGTTTTATAGGTTAGCACTGTTTGAGCTTGAGCAAAAACGTACATTAGAGTAAGGCTTAAGAAAAATAAGGATTTCTTCATAACCAAATCAGTATTAGGTTAATTACTGAAAATAAAAAAACTAAACAAAGAGGTAAAACATATTTTTTGATCAGTAAATATACAATTTTTATACCCCGCAAACCAAATCAAAAAAGCTAAAAATGATCTTACAACTAAACGCCTGATCTACAAATCGCTTTTAAGTAATACCAATCTCCCGATAAGGTAAAAAATGAAAATATAGCCAATGCTAACCAGCACCGCTGGTCCCAGACCCAAATGTTCGGGGAGTATTCCCATGTTGTATAGATCGGATGGCGTTCCCCTGTTTATCTGAATCAAATCACCTGCTGCAATGCCAACAAAATCGGGAACTGGTGTAAGGTTCGAAATTATCTTTACAGGGAAAAACATATCAATGTAAGAAGGGAAAAATGCCCTGATTATCGGCTCAATGATCACAAAAAAGAGGATGAAGAAGACAATTGACATGGCGTTGCTTCTGAATATCAAAGCAAACAGCATTCCAAGCATCAAGTAGGCAAATGCCTGGATGAATAGTACCAAAACAACCGAGAACTTTCCAAAAATTCCTGAGTGGAAAGGATCTGAAGTGTTGATAAAACCTATTATTAAACCTGATAAGGTAACTAAAAGGAAAGTATAAACAGACAGGATAAAAACCACAGAAAGTTTTCCAAAAATAAAATCTGATCTGCTAACCCCCTCAGCAATCTGCTTTCTCAAAGTTTTAAACTGAAATTCGTTACTTACCAAAGTTGCAACTAAAATTCCAAGAAGCCGGTTAAACCAGCTGCCTATCCAGGCAAATGTATCCCATATATGAGGAAACGAAAACAACTTGCTTACATTAACTCCCTGAATATTAATTTCGAATTGAGATCCAATAGCAACAACCAACAAGTAGAGTATGGCATGTAGAATAATTAAAACACGGAATAACGGATAATTCCAGGTTTTAATAAATTCAATTTTAAAAATACTTTTCATGCTATTAACTATTCTTATTTTTTTACAATTTCCAGAAACTGTGATTCCAAAGAGCTCCGTTTAGGTTCAAAGCGATTGATAGAAATACCTTGTTCAATAATCCATTTATTGAGCTGTGCCGGGGAGTAATCGGGTTCAATCGAAATAATAATTTGATTTTTTTCTTTCGAAACTGGTTTACAGTTAGGATTTTGAGATAGTACCACCAAAAGCAAATCCGGGTCATCGGTTTCAACAAGCACCTGGAGTTTTTGGGAGAGCAGCTCATTCACCTTCCCGGCAGCCAGACAATTCCCCTTTTTGAGGATAATAACATGGGAGCAAACCTTTTCCACCTCATCGAGGATGTGGCTGGCCAGAATTATCGTTGTCCCTTTATCTGCCTGCTGTTTTACAAGCTCGCGAACTTCGGCTATACCCTCCGGATCGAGACCGTTTGTTGGTTCGTCGAGGATCAAAACATCGGGGTTGCCAAGCATTGCAGCGGCAAGTGCAAGGCGTTGTTTCATTCCGAGTGAGAGTGTAAAATACTTTGATTTTGAACGTTGATGAAGGTTTACCTCATGTAAAACCTGTTGAATGTTTTCCTCACCAACACCTCTGGTAAAAGCAGTGATTTTCAGATTATCCACAAGGTTGAGATAAGGATAAAAGTAAGGAACTTCCAGCAAAGAACCGATCCGTTTATTCGCAGCAGAACCGCATAAGCCGTTAAACCAGCTGAAATTACCACCAGTGGGTTTTATTACTGATAACACTACCGCCAACGTGGTTGTTTTACCGCTGCCGTTAGGGCCCAGAATACCAACCACCTCGCCTTTGCTAACACTGAAGCTCAGGTCATTTACGGCTATTATCCTTCCAAACCTTTTTTCAAGCTTTTCAACACTAAGCACTGAACCATCCATTTTTCATCATTTTCTTTGTACAAAGAAACAAAAAAAGGTTGGTGATATGCCAACCTTAAATATAATATAAACTTTTCTACGGTTAATTACCCAGCTCCGACAGGAACTTGATACGAACCAAGCGTAGTTCCTCCTCGGTGAAATCGTCCTCCCCAAGGAATTTTTGCGCTTCTTCAATTGATTCTGTTTCTGCCTCGTTTCTGAAGTAATCAAATATCTCATCACGTTTCTCCTCGTCTATCACCCTGTCGATATAGTAATCGATATTGAGTTTCGTACCGGAATTAACTATGGCTTCAATCTCGTTCAGTAATTCAGGCATCTCCAGATTTTTGGCTTCTGCAATATCCTCCAGGTCCAACTTACGGTCAATGCTTTGAATGATGTAAACTTTTAGCAGCGATTTGTTGGCTACAGTTTTTACCACCATATCCATCGGGCGGATTATCTCCTTATCGTCAACATAACTCTTAATCAGCTCAATGAATTCCTTGCCATACCGTTTTGCCTTCCCTGCTCCAACCCCTGATATACTCTGCAACTCTTCAAGGGTGATGGGGTACTGAATAGACATATCCTCAAGTGAGGGATCCTGAAATATTACAAACGGGGGCAGGTTATGTTTTTTGGCTACCTTTTTCCTGAGGTCTTTCAGCAGGGCAAAAAGCTCCTCGTCAACTGCCCCTGATTTTGACATTGGAACAAAACCGGCATCATCTTCCTCCACATCATCATACTCATGATCGAGGGTAAACATCACATCAAAAGGTTTATCCAGGAATTCATGGCCTTTAGGGGTTAACATCAGCAACCCATAGTTCTCTATATCTTTATCAATGTATTTCATTACAAGCGCCTGCCGGATAATGGCATTCCAGAATTTCATATCCTTTTCCTGGCCTTCGCCAAAAGTTTCCAACTTATTGTGTTTGTAAGATTTTATGGCTGTGGTGGCATTACCCATCAGAACATTGGCTACGTGTTCTGCTTTAAATTTCTCCTTAACGGCAAGAATAGTCTCCAGCAGCATTTGCAGGTATTCCTGGCCTTCGAACTGGGTTTTGGGGTTAAGACAATTATCACACGATCCGCAGTTATCCTCAGGGTACTCCTCTCCAAAATAGTTCAAAAGCATTTTCCGACGACAAACGGAGGTTTCGGCGTAAGAAACGGTTTCCAGCAGTAGCTGCTTCCCTATCTCCTGCTCGGCAACGGGTTTCCCCTGCATAAACTTCTCCAGTTTTTGGATATCCTTATAGCTGTAGAAAGTGATGCATTTCCCCTCGCCGCCATCGCGGCCGGAACGGCCGGTTTCCTGATAGTAGCCCTCAAGACTTTTGGGGATATCGTAGTGGATAACAAAACGTACATCAGGTTTATCTATTCCCATCCCGAAAGCAATGGTAGCAACAATAATATCCACCTCTTCCATCAGGAACTTATCCTGGTTCTGGGTGCGGGTTGCCGAATCCATGCCGGCATGATAGGCTAGGGCTTTAATGCCGTTTACTTTAAGTACCTCAGCAAGCTCTTCCACCTTTTTCCGGCTTAAACAGTATATAATACCCGATTTCCCGGGATTATTTTTAATGAACTTAATGATCTCTTTTGCTGCGTTAACTTTAGGCCGAATTTCGTAGTAGAGGTTGGGCCGGTTAAAAGATGATTTAAACACGCTGGCATCCATCATGCCCAGATTTTTCTGGATATCGCTCTGTACTTTTGGGGTTGCCGTTGCGGTAAGTGCTATTAGGGGTGCAGAACCGATCTCATTGATGATAGGTCTTATCCGTCGATATTCCGGCCGGAAATCGTGCCCCCATTCCGAAATGCAATGCGCCTCATCTATGGCATAGAACGAAATCTTTATTTGTTTCAGAAACTGTATGTTTTCCTCTTTTGTAAGTGATTCGGGTGCAACATAAAGCATCTTGGTGGCACCTTCGGTGACATCCTGCTTTACCTTTTGGATTTGAGCTTTATTCAGTGATGAGTTCAGAAAATGGGCAATCCCGTCTTCAATGCTGAAGCTCCGCATCATGTCCACCTGGTTTTTCATCAGCGCTATCAGTGGGGAAATAATGATGGCGGTCCCATCCATGATAATCGCCGGAAGCTGATAGCATAGCGATTTCCCTCCACCGGTAGGCATCAGAACAAATGTATCGTTACCATCCAAAACATTCCTTATTATGACCTCCTGGTTCCCCTTAAACTGGCTAAACCCAAAGTGCTTTAATAGCAGCTCGTTTAATGACACCTCTGCGTAAATACTCATTTTATCGTTTCCCCTCTGTGTTTCTTAATTTAACTATATTTATTAACTATCTGTGTACTCTTTATAATGATTAGTTTCCCTTATAAAACCGTAATGTAAAAATTTAAGTACTTTTGTAGTTTAAATTTACGAACAAATAGCATATATAAGTGATGAACAAGCGATGATTTTCATCAAATATTTTAAAAAAATGTTAAATTAATATGAATATAAGCATAAAACAAGTTGCAATACAGACAATTAGGACAGAAGCGGCGGCAATAGAAAAATTGGCATCATTTATAGATGATGACTTTGAGAAATGTGTTTCGATGATTTATAATGCCAAAGGAAGAGTAATCATAACAGGGATAGGCAAAAGTGCAATTATAGCCAGTAAAATAGTGGCTACATTAAACTCAACCGGCACCCCGGCAATTTTTATGCATGCTGCTGATGCAATTCATGGCGATTTAGGAATCATTCAACCGGATGATGTGTTGATTTGCCTCTCTAAAAGTGGCAGTACCCCGGAAATTAAAGTGTTGATCCCGCTGATAAAAAACCTGGGGAATAAGATTGTGGCAATTGTTTCAAGTACAAATTCCTACCTGGCAGAAAACGCTGATTTTGTAATAAAAGCCACTGTAGAAAAGGAAGCCTGCCCGAATAACCTGGCTCCCACATCGAGCACTACCGCCCAGCTGGTAATTGGCGACGCTTTGGCTGTTTGCCTTTTAAATCTTAGAGGTTTTACCCCTGATGATTTTGCCCGGTTCCATCCGGGTGGTTCGCTCGGTAAAAAATTGTACATGCGTGTATCTGATATTTTTTCGCATACCAATGTACCAGCCGTTGATGAAGAGGCAAAGATCCCTGCAGTTATTCTTGAAATGACATCGAAGCGACTCGGGGCCACAGCTGTGCTGGATGGCAACGGCAACCTGCTCGGGATAATCACAGATGGTGACCTGAGGCGGATGCTGCAAAAGAATACCCCAATTGAAAATTTGTGCGCCAAAGATATAATGACTAAAAATCCAAAATCCATTAACAAAGATGAACTGGCCATCAACGCATTTAACATCATGGAAAACCATAAAATAACGCAGCTGGTGGTAACGGATAACGATAAATATTTAGGTTTGATCCATCTTCATGATATTCTGAAAGAAGGTATTGTTTGAATCGTTTATGGCTGAAAAGGAAGATAACCCAAAAACGGAAATGACTTTTCTCCAACACCTCGAAGAGCTTCGCTGGGTGCTGGTTCGGTCTGCAATGGCGATTGCAGTTACAACCCTTGCTGCCCTGATCGGGTATAAGTACGTTTTTGACGGGGTAATCCTGGCCCCTAAATCACCTGATTTTTTTACCTACAAGCTACTTTGTCGGCTGGGAGATTTGTTTAACACGCCTGCTTTATGCCTTGAGGTAAAACCTTTGAACCTGATTAATATTGATCTGGCGGGCCAGTTTAATACCCATTTATATGTTTCATTTATTGTGGGTTTAGTATTATCAGTTCCTTATATTATTTATCAGCTGTGGAAGTTTATCAGCCCGGCACTATATAAGGAGGAGCAGAAAAAGACTAAATACATAGTAATAGCAATATCTTCGCTCTTTGTGTTTGGTGTACTTTTTGGTTATTATATGATTGTACCATTCTCAGTGCAGTTCCTGGGTAGCTACAGCATAAGCGACATGGTAGTGAACCAAATCAACCTTAAATCATATATATCAACCGTTTCGTCATTAAGCCTGGCAACCGGTCTGGTTTTTGAACTTCCGGTGCTTATCTTTTTTTTAACCAAAATTGGAATCATCACCCCGGAATTTTTAAAGAAATATCGCCGGCATGTTTTTGTTGTGCTGATGATTATTGCCGGGATAATAACCCCGCCGGATGTGATAAGCCTAATCCTGGTCACCCTGCCTCTTTGGTTCCTCTTTGAGGTCAGCATTTTTATTTCGGTCAAGGTTGTTAAAAAGAAGAAAATGAAAGATGAACAGAGCGGGTAAAAAAATTGTTTAAGGGTAATATGAAGAAATTTATCAAAAATATATCAAAAATATTTACACTATTGGTTTTACTCACCTGCCTGGCTAATTCAGGCAATTCGCAGGTTACCAAAATCAGGGGTAAGGTTGTGGATAAAAACACCAAAGAGTTGCTCTCCTTTGTTGGTATTGCATTTAAAGGCACAAGCATTGGTACTATTACGGATTCCAAGGGGGAATACTTTCTTGAAACCAGGAATGCCACTGATTCGTTAACCTTTTCCTTTCTGGGGTATTACCCCAAAACGGTTAAAATCAAGAAGGGAGTTTATCAGGAAATCAACGTTGAGCTTGAACCACAATCAATTGAACTGGAAGGCGTGGTTGTTATGCCCGGGGAGAACCCGGCACATCCTATCCTGCGGAAAATCATCAAAAACAAAAAGAAAAATAACCCGTTTAAACTGGGCTCATACGCCTATGAATCGTACAACAAGGTTGAGGTTGACCTCAATAATGTTGATGACGATATGAAGAAAAAGAAGATTTTCAATCAATTCCAGTTTGTATTCAACTACGTGGACACCAATGCTATCACCGGGAAAACATACCTTCCAATCTTTATATCAGAAACTATCTCCGATTACTTCTACCAAAGCGACCCAAAGTTGGAACGAGAGGTGATAAAAGCAACCAAAATATCCGGGGTTAACAACGAGAGCGTTGCACAATTCACCGGGAAGATTTACCAGGAAGTTAATATCTATGATGATTATATCACTGTTTTCGATCAGGGCTTGGTAAGCCCAATTGCAAACGCCGGTCTGTTCTACTATAAATACTACCTCATCGATAGCATGTTTATCGGGAACAAGTGGTGCTACCAGCTATCGTTTAAACCGAAGCGGAAGATGGAACCCACTTTCACCGGTGATTTCTGGGTTAACGACTCCACTTGGGCCATTGTAAAAGCTCAGGTTCGCCTGGCTGAAAACGTCAACCTGAACTTTGTGAACGATATCGTTGCAACTGCTGAGTATAGCTTGGTAAATGATACCCTTTGGTTTCCCAAGAATGTATCGCTGTTCATTGACTTTAACCTGACAGACAAAACCACAGGCTTTTTTGGCCGTAAAACAACATCTTACAACAATATTAAGATCAACCAACCCCTGCCAGAAGAGCTGGCATCAAACCCCAACAACGTGATTCTAAAAGATAGCGCATTAAAGCAGGATGATCAGTTCTGGGCCACAACCCGACCGTTCGAATTAACGCCAAAAGAGGCAAATATCTACGCCATGGTTGACTCGGTCAAACAGGTTCCGATGTACAAAACCTTTGTTGATATAATCAACATGTTTGTAAACTATTACTATGTTGTGGGATATATCGAAATAGGCCCTTACTACAAAACCTACAGCTTTAACGAGATTGAAGGCAATCGTTTCCGGGTTTCAGGCCGTTCAAGCAACAAGTTTAGCACAAAAACCATGATATCGGGTTTTGCCGCATACGGCGATAAGGATGAACGTTTTAAGTATGGGTTGGGTGTGCTGTACATGATCAATAAAAATCCCAGAGAATCAGTAAACCTTGAATATAAAAATGATATTGAACAGCTGGGTCAGAGTCCGTATGCATTAACCGAGGATAATATTATGACTTCTGTCCTCAGAAGAAACCCAAACAATAAGCTGACTTTGATTAAGGAGCTCTCTGGTTTCTACCAAAAGGAATGGTGGAACGGTTTTTCCAATACTTTAAATTTCAGCTATAAGTCTATCTACCCAACAGGTTTTATCCCATTTAATAAGAATGGAATTCCGCTTTACGATAAGTTGACTACATCAAGTTTAACCCTCAACACCAGGTGGCAGAAGGAGGAAATGTTTGTTTACGGAGAATTTGAACGAACAAGTCTTGGGAGCGATTACCCTGAAATAAACTTTGAGATTACCGGCGGCATTAAAAATGTTTTTGGCAGCCAGTTCAACTTTGCAAAGTTGCATTTCAACTACTATCATAAAATAACCCTTAACCCCTTTGGTTATGCAAGGTATATAATTGATGCCGGGAAAATTTTCGGGAAAGTTCCCTACCCGCTACTCCAGCTTCATGAAGGGAATGAAACTTACGCTTTCGACAGGTATGCGTTCAACATGATGAACTACTACGAATTTGCCAGTGATCAGTACGCCAGCCTTTTTGTTGAACACCATTTCCAAGGGTTTTTTCTTAACAGAATTCCGCTGATGAGAAGACTCAAGTGGCGCGAAGTAGCCACCGGAAAGTTTTTAATTGGCACAATAAGTGATAAGAACAACGGGGGCAAATTAAATAGTTCCGCAATTCTTGATTTCCCGGCAGGTTTAGGGGATGTTACAAAACCATACGTGGAGTTGGGTGTTGGTGTTGAGAATATTTTCAAGGTGATTCGGGTAGATATGATGTGGAGAATGACTCACCTTGATCACCCAAATATTGAAACAGTAGGGATTAGGGCCGGATTGCAGATCATTTTTTAAACCGATTGGATATTTTTTTTACTTTTACTGAAAATTCATAGTAATATATTATGATGCGATTGCATACAAAAGACCTGGTAAAACGTTACAGAACACGAACAGTTGTAAAGGGAGCAACCGTTGAGGTTAAGCAAGGCGAGATTGTAGGGCTGCTTGGGCCAAACGGTGCCGGTAAAACTACCACTTTCTACATGATTGTTGGCCTGGTTAAACCTAATGCCGGGAATATCTACCTGGATGATGTTGAGATAACCAAAGAGCCTGTTTTTCGCAGAGCTCAACGAGGCATTGGATATTTAGCCCAGGAAGCATCTGTTTTCAGGAAGCTAAGCGTTGAGGACAATATCAAAGCGGTACTTGAGATGACCAACTTCACCAAGGAATACCAGCGCGATAAGCTGGAGACTCTTTTAAGCGAATTTGGACTGCAAAAAATAAGGAAGAGCTACGGCATCCAGCTCTCCGGCGGGGAAAGGAGGCGTACCGAAATTGCACGCGCTCTGGCTCTCGACCCCAAATTCATTCTTCTCGATGAACCATTTGCCGGAGTTGACCCCATTGCTGTTGAGGATATTCAAAATATTGTTGCACACCTCAAAGACAGGAATATCGGAATTCTGATTACAGATCATAATGTGCACGAAACCCTTTCAATTACCGACAGAGCGTACCTTCTGTTTGAGGGTGAAATTCTAAAATCAGGCACTTCACACGAACTGGCCAACGATGAGCAGGTTCGCAAAGTTTATCTGGGCCAGAATTTTGAATTAAGACGATAAAATGCAAATCTGTATTTATTGCGCATCAAGCGCAAAAGTGGATAAAGCGTACTTCGATGCTACCCGTGAACTGGCTATTGAACTGGCAAGAAAGGATGTAACCATTGTTTATGGTGGTGGGGCAATTGGCCTTATGGGCTGCCTTGCCGACACTGCTCTTGGCAATAACGGGAAAGTTTATGGTATTCTCCCAAAATTTATGGATAAGGTTGAGTGGGGGCATAAAAATCTTACCAAGTTGACATTGGTTAAAGATATGCATGAACGTAAGAAATTGCTAATTAAAGACGTTGATGCAGTTGTTGCCCTTCCGGGGGGATGTGGAACACTTGAAGAGTTGATGGAAGTGATTACCCTTAAACGCCTGGGAAAATTTACTAAGCCTATTATAATCCTCAACACCAATGGATTTTACGATCACCTGGAGCTACTGCTGAATAAAATGATCAGGGAGCATTTTATGCGAGCCGAGCATGGCGAGATCTGGCAATTTGTTAACCTGCCTTGTGAAGTGTTGCCAGCCATTGAAAATGCCCCCAGCTGGGATAGTAACGCTATTAAGTTTGCAGCTGTTTAGCAATTGATTTAATCAAGGTTTTTCCTGGCTATTCGATAAACATGAGGTTTACCCAGCCAGCAGATTCCTCACCTTCTCTGAGATTGCCCTGCCATCGGCCTTTCCTGCCAGTGCTTTTGTGGCCACTCCCATTACCTTGCCCATATCAGATGGTGCTTGTGCGCCTACCTGTTCAATAATCTTTTTAAGCTCATTTGTTAACTCATCTTCCGACATCATTTTGGGAAGGTATTCCTCAATTACTGCAGCTTCCGCTAATTCCTTTTCAGCCAGTTCAGGTCTGTTCTGTTGCTTATAAATGTCAGCCGATTCCTTACGCTGTTTGACCTGTTTTTGAAGGAGTTTCAACTCTGTATCAGCACTCAGGGTATCGGTGTGCCCTTTTTCGGTTTTAGCAAGAAGAATGGCACTTTTAACTGCCCTTAACGCTTCAAGGCGAATCTTTTCTTTAGCCATCATGGCTGACTTGATATCGTTGTTAATTTTTTCTTCGAGTGACATAATATTTTTTATTCAAATTTATAAAAAAGAATACAGATGACACAACATAATCAGATATACAAGTACTAATCCACATTATCATGCAAATAAGCATTATCGTTTCTTAAAAAAAGGTCGCCCTCTTCATCGGAAAGGGTAAAGCGTGAAACGCTACTGCTGCCCGAATGGTCTGGCTCCTCAATCTTCAGGTTTTTTCGCTTGTATGCCGGCTCTTTCTCCAGCTGATCTATGTTTGTTTTGGCTGATACTGGAGTAGCATTTTGTCTGGTTGTAACCTTTGCCTTAACCTCTTTTTCAACCATGGGCTTTGGTTTTATTGATCGAACCAGAAATTCTTCCTCAAACAGTAAGGGTTCGCCTGTGGGTTTCACTGCTGGGTAGGAGATATCATCGAACTCAATAACCTTTTGTGATTTGTCCAAATCAACCACCCGTTCCTTTTTTGGTTGAACTGAAGGTTTGTCTTTCACCTCGAAAATTGATTCTTTAATAAGCCTGTTTACAGAATGATCACCATCCAGCATCACAACATCTACCTTTTTATTCCTTGAGTATAGTTCGGGGATGCTGTTGGTTTCAAATCCAGTGGCAATAACAGTTACATTCAGATCATCGCCCAGCTTGTCATCGGTGCCATTCCCCCAGATCAGGTCTGCGTTCTCACCAGCTGCTGTCTGAATATAATCGGTTATTTGACCAATCTCATCCATGGTGATTTCGTCCTTGCCGGAAGTTACATTGAGCAGAATATTCTTGGCGCCGGAGATGTCGTTATTATTAAGTAGTGGCGATGAAAGCGCAGCTTTAACCGCCTTTATAGCCCTTCCTTCACCTGAGGCTCTTGCCGATCCCATTACTGCGACACCGCTATTGGCCATAACTGTTTCCACATCAGCAAAATCTACGTTGATATACCCATGAACAGTTATTATCTCTGCAATTCCCTTTGCTGCAATGGCCAAAACATCATCTGCTTTCGAGAAGGCTTCGGAAATCCTTAGATCGCCATACATCTCACGTATTTTCTCGTTGTTGATTACCAGCAACGAGTCAACATAGTTTTCAATCTGCTGAATACCTTCAACGGCCTGAGCTATTCGCTTTTTCCCCTCATTCCTGAACGGAATTGTAACTATTGCCACGGTGAGGATACCAAGCTCTTTAGCCGCCTGAGCTATAATTGGTGCGGCACCGGTTCCGGTACCACCTCCCATCCCTGCTGTGATAAATACCATTTTGGTATTTTTAGACAAAACATCCACCACATCCTGCAGGCTTTCAATTGCAGCTTGCCGGCCAATCTCAGGTTTATTGCCAGCACCACGACCTTCGGTTAGCGATGCACCAAGCTGTATTTTATTTTCAACCGGGCTGTTAATCAACGCCTGGGCATCAGTATTGCAAAGCACAAAATCAACATCCTTGATCCCGTGCTTGAACATGTAGTTCACCGCATTACCGCCACCTCCACCTACGCCAATCACCTTTATAATTGATGATCGGTTTAAAGGCAAATCGAAATTAATCAACTCCTCTGCCATGGTAACTATTTTTTAAATGTTTAATTTTCAATTATAAATTATTAATTATCAATTAATAATTACATTGCCTGATCATCCTCTTCAAACATGTTTGCAAAGGTCTTTTTCAGGCCATCCATAAAGCTTTGCTTTTTAACGTTTGTCCTGATGGTTTTCTCCTCCTCGAGGGTAACAACAGGGTTTTCAACTTTAATTTCTTCAACGTGCCTATGAAGCCTCTCCTGCTGCTCAAGACCCTTAAGTATTAAACCTATTGCCGTTGAATACATGGGTTGGTTGATTTCCTCTGCACAATCTGAACTTAAATGTTCATTTGGAAACCCAATGCGAACATCAAGACCTGTTTTAAACTTAACCAGCTGCGGTAAATGTCTTAACAGCGCTCCGCCTCCGGTTAATACTACCCCTGCGCTCAGTTTTTCTGCATAACCGGAGTTCTCAATCTCGTAACCAACGGCATCAATAATCTCCTCCATACGCGATTGGATGATATAAGCCAGGCTTTTAAACGATATTTCTTTGGGATCGCGGCCACTGATACCAGGAATGGTAACAATTTTATCCTCTGGCGCCATATCTCCTAGTGCAGATCCAAACTGAACTTTCAATGACTCAGCCTGACGGAGAAGTATCGAACAACCCTCTTTGATGTCGTTGGTGATTACATTCCCGCCAAAGGGAATAACGGCGGTATGGCGAACAATCCCATCGTAGAATACTGCAACATCTGTGGTACCCCCGCCAATATCAACCAAAACAACACCTGCCTCTTTTTCATCGGCTGTAAGCACCGCTTCAGATGAAGCGAGTGGTTCAAGAATCAGGTCGTTGACCTTTAACCCAACCCTGTTAACGCATTTCTCGATGTTTTTAGCTGATGCGGTTTGCCCGATCACAATATGGAAGTTGGCCTCCAGCCTGCGGCCCGACATACCAATTGGGTTCCTCACCCCGGCCTCATTATCAACAATAAAATTCTGGGGGAGCACGTGAAGTATCTCCTCGCCAACCTCAATGGGAATCTTATACATATCGTTAATCAGCTTCTGAACATCGTCAGCAGTTATTTCATTCTCCAGATGGTCGCGGTTAATGTACCCACGGTTCCGGATGCTGCGGATGTGCTGTCCGGCAATACCTACAAAAACATCATCGAAAATGATACCTGATTTTGCCTGAACTTCTTCAACAGTTCGTTGAATCGCATTAACGGTTTCCTCGATGTTTAGCACTACACCACGTTTTATTCCGGTTGATGGAGTTTTTCCATGACAAATAATCTGGACTTTGCCATTTGGGTTCTTAGTCCCTACCAAGGTCACAATTTTAGTTGTACCCAGGTCAATTGCAGCAACGTATTCGCTCATATTAGACATATTATTATCGTTTTGTACATATTATCTGATTCTTATATTTCAGGTTGATCATTTTATACTTATTCCAGCCTTCGGCCGGTAGGGCATCCTGGTAGAACAATTTCAATTTATTCAGCTTCGATTCGTAACCTTCGAGGCCTCCAAGGATGATTAAGTGAGAACCTACACGTGGTATAATCTCAATATCATTGTCGCGCTCCACATATAGCTGGGCGATTTGAGCATTCCAGAAATCATCGTTGGCAATAGTCTTTGCAAAGTTGTAAACCTGGTTTATCAGCGGTTGTGAACCATTGATCAGGCTATCTTCCCAGATCTTAATATCAACGTTTGCTCTGATTGGAAATGGTTCTGCAATATTCCCGTTTACCACCAGAACATGAGCTGCATACCTGTCGGAAAGAGGCATTATCATACCCTCATCATCAATATAGTAGCTTTGACCATACTTATTAAATACCCTGACAATGGGTTTTCGTTGCTTTACTTTAATTGAAAGCAACCCGTTTGCAGTTTTGTATGCCTGTACATCCCGAACCGCCATTAGGTTGGCTAACTTAGACTCTATTTCGTATGTATTGATTGTCCAGAGCGGTTTGCCAATCGGCGTAATCCCTTTTCTATCAATCAATCTTTTTATATCCACTGCGCTGATGAACGAATTTTCCAGGCTATCGACCACTCTTACACGAATGCCTGTACAGATAACCTCCCGGTTACGATTTGAAATAAAACCAAAGGAGATAACCAGGTACGCGATCAGCGATGACCAAATAATAGTGTGTATGACAATTCGTTTCCAGCTCATTACAATCCTCTTTCCGATAGTATCTTAACAATATTTACAACCTGTTTATCAATGTCACCTGCACCCATTGTCAACAGGATGTCGTTATCATTTCTCCAAATGAATTCTAACATTTGGTTATTACTTAATAGCTGTTTATTCTGATTTTTCATCAAACTCAGGATTAACCCTGAATTAATACCGGGTATTGGTTTTTCCCTTGCCGGATATATATCAAGCAGTATAACCTGATCTAGTAAATCTAAACTTTTTGCAAATTCCGGGGCAAAATCTCTGGTTCGGCTATAAAGATGTGGCTGAAAAATGCCTGTGATCTTTCTGCCAGGATAAAAGGCTCTGACTGAGTTTATGGTAGCCTTAATCTCCTCAGGATGATGTGCGTAATCATCAATATAAATAGTTTTGCTCCCTCTGAACCTGACATCAAAGCGTCGGGTTACGCCGTTAAAACCCTCCAGCCCCGATCGCAATTCATCGTTGCTTACCCCGAGTATGAAAGCAGCAGCAATTACGGCTAAAGCATTTTCCACATTGTACAAACCGGGAATACCCAGTGAAAGGTTAGAAATAACGCCCTCCGGAGTTTTAACTGCGATGAGGTAATGGCCATTGCTAATCTTTAGATCAGTAAGACAAAAATCGGCTTCATCAGCTATACTATAAGTGAATGTTTGAACTCCTGTTCTGAGAATGGGTTTCAACTCCAGGTTTTTCTTTATCACCAGGAATCCACCTTCCTCTATCTGGGATGCAAATGCTTTGTATGCATCAAGCACTTTTTCATGTGTTTCGTATATATCCAGGTGATCGGCATCAACTGATGTAATTATGGCCAGATGCGGGTGAAGTTGTAAAAAGCTCCTGTCAAACTCGTCGGCTTCTACAACCAGCAGGTTTGATCCCCGATCGGCAAGAACAAGGTTTGAGCCAAAGTTTTTGGAAACGCCGCCCAAAAATGCATCGCAACCACCCCTTGAGCTACTTAAAAGGTACGCCAGCATTGAAGTGGTTGATGTTTTACCGTGCGTTCCGGCAATGGCTACAACCTTTTTTGTTTTAGCTACCACGCCAAGAGCCTGCGCTCTTTTTACTATTTCATAGCCATTTTGAATGAAGAACTGATATTCCATGTGGTCTGCTGGAACGGCAGGAGTAAAAACAATGAGTGTTCCCTTTTTATTTTCTCTAAATTGAACCGGGATTGAGTTGATGTTATCCGAATAATGAATATCAATTCCCTCCTTCTCCAGCTGCAGGGTCAATGGGGTTTGTGTTCTATCATAACCAGCAACAAATTTGTCGAGTTTTTTAAAATACCTCGCCAGGGCGCTCATGCCAATGCCACCAATTCCAATGAAATAAACCCGTTCAACGCCTGCAAAATCCATTACTCAACGTTTAGTATTACTATCAATTATATTTAAAACTATCTCCGCAATTTCCCTGGCAGCATTGGGTAACGCCAGTTTCAGAATATTTTCAGAAATTGTTTTTTGCTTCTCTGTATCAATTAACAGGTTGAAAAGCGAAGGCACCAATTCTTTTGGGGCACTAGAATCGGCAACCATCATCGCTGCATTCTTTTGCACCAAGGCCAAAGCATTCTTCGTTTGATGATCTTCTGCCACATTGGGTGATGGTACAAGTATAACCGGTTTGCCAACCAAACAAAGCTCCGAGATGGTTCCTGCACCTGCCCGGGAAACAATTATGTCGGCTACAGAAAATGCCAGATCCATCCGGGTAATGAAATCAAATAAACGGATGTTGCTTATATCTTTTTTTTCAAGTTTACTTTTAATCAGCTGGTGATAAATTTTCCCGGTTTGCCATAATAGGATTATATCCTTTTTGCTTGTGATGGTATCAATGAAATCGAGTAAACTCAGATTAATAGTTTTCGCGCCAAGGCTTCCGCCAAGAACCAGTATTACCTTTTTCCCTTCGGGGATACCGAAGTAGTTCCCAGCCTCATCAACTTTACTACTAAGGTTGACCAAATCCTGCCGAACAGGATTTCCTGTTATGGTTATCTTTTCTGCAGGGAAGTATTTCTCCATACCTTCGTATGCGACGCATATCGCTTTGGCTCTTTTTGCCAGCAATTTGTTGGTAACACCAGCATAAGAATTCTGCTCCTGAATTACTGTTGGCACTCCTTTTTTCTGGGCCACTTTGAGCATTGGGCCACTGGCATACCCGCCAACACCCACCAAAACATCCGGCTGAAAATCATCAAGAATTTTTCTGGCCATCCGCAAACTCATAAATAACCTGATAAAGAAAGTGAAACTACTCAACGATAGCTTACGCTGAAATCCAACTACTGGCAACCCAACTATTTTATACCCTGCTGCTGGCACTTTCTCCATTTCCATTCTACCTTCGGCGCCAACAAACAGTATTTCTGCATCAGGTTGAATCAACCTGATTGCATTGGCAATTGAAAGGGCCGGAAAAATATGCCCCCCGGTTCCTCCGCCACTAACTATTACCCTTAACTTCTTCCTCTCCATCAAAAAGTTCAGATTTACTTTGACTTCTGCTTATGCTTATAATAATCCCAAATGCCGCGCTGGTAAAGAATAACGAAGTACCACCCATGCTCACAAGGGGTAGTGGCTGTCCGGTTACCGGGATTAAATTTACAGCAACCATCATATTGACAAACGCCTGAAAGACCAACAGCAAAGCCAGCCCAATAGCCAGAAATGCCGGGAAGGTTCTGTTCGCTTTTTTAACTATTACACCTGCCCTGAAAAGCAGTATCAGGTAGAGTAAAAGAATAACAGCACCACCAATTAACCCGTACTCCTCTATAATTATTGCGTAAATAAAATCAGAATAGGGATGTGGAATAAAATTCCGTTGGGTACTGTTCCCCGGCCCCTTACCAACCACTCCACCGGATGCAATTGCAATCTTGGATTGCTCCACCTGGTAATTGCCCTCCCCATCGCCACTTGCAAAATTTTCAATCCTATGCTTCCAGGTTTGAACCCTATTCACCGTTTTAAACTGTAAGGCAACAACAATAAAAGCAGCAATCAGAACAATGCCCAGCCCGGTAAATCCTAAAAGGTATTTAAGATTGATCCTTCCAATAAACATTAATAGCCAACAGGTTAAGCCAAGTAACGCGGCGGTTGAAAAGTTGGCTGGCAAAATTAGCAAACAAACCAGAGCAACTGGTGCTACAATCGGAACAAATGCCCTTTTAAAATCTTTTATCTCATCCTGCCGTTGCGACAGTATCCGGGCAACAAACATGATCAGAGCTAACTTGGCAATATCAGATGTCTGAATAGTTACTCCCAGACCGGGAACTTCTAACCAGCGGGCAGCCTGGTTCAAGCTGGCACCAAAAACCAGGGTGATTAAAAGTAATGGGATGGATATGATCAGGAGCACTTTCGATAACGAAGAGTAAATTTTATAGGAAATCATGTGAACCATGAATACAACCGACAATCCTGCAACCAAAAATGCCAGCTGTTTAACCAGGTAATACCCTGTATTGCCCTCCTTATAACGATAAGCCAATGATCCTGTAGAGCTGTAAACTGCCAGCAATGATACGATAGACAGGATTATAACAATCAACCAAATGATCCGATCACCCTTGAAATATTTACTAAAAAGTGTATTCATATTCTTTTTTACTCAACTAAACTAAGATGCAATGGGCATTATAGCTCCTTTACGGCCGCTTTAAATTGCCTACCCCTGTCCTCGTAATTCTCAAAAAGATCGAAGCTTGCACACGCAGGCGAAAGCAATACGCTATCGCCTGGACTAGATAACCTGAAAGATTGCTGAACAGCCTCCTGGGCTGAACGGGTATCAACAATTAGCTCGACAACACTTTCAAATGCAGCATGAATTTTGGAGTTATCAATCCCCAGACATACAATTGCTTTCACTTTTTCTTTCACCAAATCCATCAGCTCATTATAATCATTCCCCTTATCAATGCCCCCAACAATCCAGATTACGGGTGTTTGCATGCTCTCCAAAGCATACCAGGCAGAGTTCACGTTGGTTGCTTTTGAATCGTTTATGAACTGCACTCCCCTGATTTTCAGAACAGGCTCAAGACGATGTTCAACCCCCTGAAAATCTGATAAACTCTCACGGATAACCTCCTTTCGGATATTCAAAACATGACCCGCTATTCCGGCAGCCATAGAGTTATAAACGTTATGCTTCCCTTTGAGCGAAAGCTCGTGGATAGACATATTAAAATCACTGTTATCGTAATTTATGTAGATATGCTCATTTTCAACCCACGCCGTTTGGCTTATCCGTGTATTCTGTGAAAATGGCAATTGTTGCGCTCTCAAAACTATCCGTTTCAACTGTTCAACAGTTACAGCATCATCGGAGCAAAAAATAAAGCAATCATCCTCCGAAAGGTTTCGGGTAATCCTGAATTTAGATTCCACATAGTTTTGCATTTTGTAATCATACCTGTCCAGATGATCAGGGGTTATATTAAGCAGTATGGCAATATCGGCCTTAAAATCATACATATAATCCAGCTGAAAACTACTAAGCTCAATAACAAAGTAATCAAAATCGTTCTCGGCAACCTGAAGGGCAAAACTTTTCCCGATGTTGCCTGCCAGCCCAACATTTAACCCGGCTTTCTGCATCATGTGGAAAATCAAGGATGTGGTCGTAGTTTTCCCGTTACTACCTGTGATACAAATCTTTTTAGCATGGGTGTACCTCCCGGCAAATTCTATTTCAGAAATTATAGGGATCCCTCTCTCCCTGATCTTGAGAATAATTGGTACATTGTCAGGTATTCCGGGGCTTTTAATTATTTCATCCGCATTTAGAATTAGCTCTTCAGAATGCTTTCCCTCCTCCCATGGTACACTATACTTGTCCAGAAGTTCTTTGTACTGCGCTTTCACCGGGCCAAAATCAGTAAGAAAAACATCAAAGCCTTTGCTCTGCGCCAGTGCTGCTGCACCGGCTCCACTTTCTCCACCTCCTAGAACAACAATTCTTTTCATGGGTTTTGGTTTTGCAAGGTTTATCGAATCTTTAGGGTTACAACTGTAATTACTGCAAGCAGTATGGCCACAATCCAGAAACGGGTTACAATCTTTGCCTCCGGGTAGCCTTTTTTCTGATAGTGATGATGCAGGGGAGCCATCAGGAATATTCGCCGTCCCTCCCCATACCTCTTTTTGGTATGCTTAAAGTAGCTAACCTGTAGTACCACCGAGAGGTTTTCTACGAAGAAAATTCCGCACAAAACCGGAATTAAAAGCTCCTTACGGATTAATATTGCATAAACTGCAATCATACCTCCAATTGCAAGGCTTCCCGTATCGCCCATGAATACCTGTGCCGGGTAACTGTTGTACCAAAGAAAACCTACGGCAGCTCCTATAAATGCAGCCATAAAAATTACCAGCTCCCCGGTATTGGGAATATACATGATATTTAAGTATTCAGCGTAAATTACGTTACCAGAGAGGTAGGCAAAAATACCAAGGGTAGTGGCTATAACCGCCGAAACCCCGGTAGCCAACCCATCCAAACCATCAGTCATATTAGCCCCGTTGGATACAGCAGTAACAATAAGAATCACAACAACAATAAATACTATCCAGGTTAAGCGCCGGCCCCATTTACCATCAATAGGTACCAGGTATGAGTAATCGAATTCATTATTCTTAAAAAACGGGATGGTTGTTTTAGTTGTCTTCTGTGTTGGACTTAGAATAACTTTTTCGATACTCGTATTATCCTGTCCTTCAACTATCTCCGTTCCCTGAACGGGTTGATGTTTAACCACCCTGTCGCGCACAACAATATCCGGGCTTAAATACATAGTCAGCCCAACAAACAACCCTAACGATATTTGCCCAAGAATTTTGAATTTTCCGGAAAGGCCTTCCTTGTTTTTTAAGAATACCTTGATGTAATCATCAGCAAAACCAACCATGCCAAGCCAGATCAGGGTAACCAGCAAAATAATGACATATATATTAAGAATATCAGCAAAAAGAAGTACTGGGATAAGTGTAGAAAATAAAATAATAATTCCACCCATGGTAGGTGTCCCCTTTTTCTGAAGTTGACCTTCAAGACCAAGGTTCCTGATCTCCTCGCCTATCTGTTTCTTTTGCAAATACCTTATTATTCTTCTACCCACCAGCAGCGATAATGCTAACGCCAGAATAATCGCCATAGCCGAACGAAATGAAATATAGTGAAACAGCCGGGCTCCCGGAAAATCAAATTTGTCGAGGTAATGAAACAGATAGTACAACATAAAAGTTAGTGTTTTGCTTATGTTATTAGCTGCTTTGTATTGATATATAATTCAGAAAATATTTGTTGATGAAACCATCATTAATTTCTAGTGCCATAATATTTTGAAATTTTAAGCTGTTCATCATCCTATTTTCTAAATATCTGTTGTAATCATTTTTTAAAAATCTCCTGAATAATCTCTTTATCGTCAAAATGGTGTTTTACACCCTTCACCTCCTGGTAGTTTTCATGCCCTTTCCCGGCAACCAGAATTACATCTCCTGGTGTTGCCAGCATTATAGCGGTTTTAATTGCCTCGTACCTATCGGTGATTGTAAGCGCCTTACCCACCATTGAAGGCTCAATTCCGGATTTCATATCATTCAAAATATCTTCAGGCTCTTCAAAACGGGGGTTATCTGATGTTAGAATCACCAGGTTGCTGTTTTCAACAGCAACTTTTGCCATAACTGGTCGTTTGGTTTTATCACGATTACCGCCGGCACCAATAACGGTTATAAGTTTTTTATCCTGATTCCTGATTTGGTTTATGGTATCTATTACGTTTTGGACTGCATCCGGGGTGTGGGCGTAATCAACCACTGCAATAATCCCGTTTGGTGATTTTAGGTATTCAAACCTTCCTGAAACAGGCGCCAGGCGACTTAACCCGGTAAGAATAACATCCTTCTCAATTCCCAGCAATCGGGCTGCTGCATAAATTGCAAGTGCATTGTAAGCATTAAATCCTCCTACAAGCCTTGTCCAAACTTCGGTTGAATCTATACTCAGCAACATCCCGTCAAAATGGTTCTCAATCACCTTGCAGCGAAAATCGGCCATGCTCCGGATGGAATAAGTGTGAACTCTGGCTTCAGTATTCTGAATCATTACTCTCCCATTCCGATCATCAATATTCACAAGGGCAAAGGCATCATTGGCGAGCAAATCAAAGAAACGCTTTTTAGCCCTGATATATTCATCAAAAGTTTTATGAAAATCGAGGTGATCATGGGTGATATTGGAGAAAATGCCTCCGGTAAATCGTAACCCGGCAATACGGTTTTGCACAACAGAGTGTGAACTGACCTCCATAAAACAATACTCGCACCCGGCATCAACCATCATGGCTAATAATTTATTAAGCTGAATGGCATCAGGTGTTGTATGAGTTGAGGGGATTAATTCTTCACCAACATAGTTTGCAACTGTTGATAACAGGCCAGATTTTAATCCAATGCTATTAAACAACCTGTAGAGCAGTGTTACCGTGGTAGTTTTCCCGTTTGTACCGGTAATTCCGATAAGTTTAAGTTTCCCCGAGGGGTTATCAAAAAATTCAGTTGCAATATATCCAAGAGCCTCTGAAGAATCATTGACCAGTACATAAGTAACATCCTTTCTGATTATCTCCGGGAAAGTTTCGCAAATAATTGTTCTGGCTCCTGTATCAATTGCTTTCTCAATAAAGGAATGCCCGTCAACCTGGGTTCCCCGCTGGGCAATAAAGCAGGAACCTGCTTTTATCAATCTTGAATCAAACGCAATATCAGATACATCAATACTATCGGAACCTTTTACTTCCAATACCAGCTTTTTGGGTAATATTTCATTCAACTTTTTCATACACTCAACCCATAGTCATTTCCAGAACGATTGTTTGTCCCCTTACAACTTTGCCCCCGGGCATTAACGATTGGCTTC
Source organism: uncultured Rikenellaceae bacterium (assembly GCA_964552655.1). Taxonomy (GTDB): domain Bacteria; phylum Bacteroidota; class Bacteroidia; order Bacteroidales; family Tenuifilaceae; genus CAZKHG01. Next base: position 35,828 of record CAZKHG010000017.1, on the reverse strand, counting down.
TCACAGCGCCTTTCCCATTAACCCTAACGCGCAAACCTGCGTTCTCGAGTAAAAACAGTGCATCTTTTAAACACATCCCGGTAACATCAGGCACCAGGTTCTTTATCACTGTTTTCCCTCTCAACTCAATTTTATCATCTGTTCTATAAGTGGTAACCCATTTTTTCTTCTCCGCTTTATCCTTAGATGGAATATCCAATTCATCCAATACCTCTTCAATTTCGGGCTTATACCCATTTTTTGATTCTGGTAATTCGGCAAGATCGGCATGGGTATCAACCCTGGGGAACCACTCCTTGCTGGTAGCGTAAACCTTATCCGATATCTCTTTAAAAATCGGACCGGCAACAACATTGCCGTAATAAACGCTTCGTGACGGGGAATTTACAACCACTATGCAGGTATATTTTGGATCGTCGGCAGGGAAATACCCAACGAATGAAGCCCTGTAGCTGATAACCCCTTGATTCTTATACCCTGTTTTCCCCTGGGCAATTTGAGCTGTACCGGTTTTACCGGCAATCCTGTAATTTGGATTTTTCAGGTTCTTAGCCGTTCCCTCCTCAACCACACCTTCTAGTACTTCCCTAACTTTTCTTAGGGTAGAACGGGAGCAAATGGATGAGTTTATTACTTCAGGTTCAAATTCCTGCGTGATTTGCCCGTGCTTTCGTAATCCCTTAATAAACCTTGGTTTTACCATTTTGCCACCATTGGCAATTGCATTATAAAAAGTAAGAATTTGCAATGGCGTTAATTTAGTTTCATAACCAATACTCATCATAGGCAGGGAAACTCCCGACCAAAGCTTGTCTCCTGGGTATTTGATGTATGGTGGAACCTCTCCTTTAATCTCAAGATTTAAAGGTTGATTTAGTTTCATATCATAAATCCGGTCCACAAATTTCTTTTCCTTACCTTTATAATATTTAGTAACCAATTCTGCAACCCCAACATTTGAAGATACTTCAAATACTTTTTTAACTGATATTTTCCCATAACCCTCCTCGTGAGAATCGGTGAGAATCCTGTCGTAATACTTTATTTTCCCTTTACGGGTATCAACGGTATCATCCAACTCAACATAGTCATCCTCCAGGAGTGCAATAAGCGTGGCCAGCTTAAAGGTTGAGCCAGGTTCAGAGCTTTCCCCGATGGCATAGTTAAAAGCTTCAGAATAAGTTCCATCCCCGTATCGTTTAAGGTTGGCAATAGCCCTGATTTCTCCGGTTGACACTTCCATCAGGATAACCGATCCGTGTTCAGCATTATGCCTGTCGAGCTGGGTTCTGAGGGCATGCTCGGCCACATCCTGTAAAGTTACATCCAACGTGGTGATTACATCCGATCCATCATCAGGTTCAATGCGTTCGCTGCTGTTCACTTCAATCCAGGTATTCCCGGGAACTCTCTGGTGTAAGCTGATACCTGCAGTGCCCTTCAGGGCAAAATCAAATGCTCCCTCAATACCCACAGCAACACCACCTTCGTTTACAGCGCCAATGGTTCTTGCCGCCAGGCTTTGATGGGGTTTTATCCTTCTGTTGATCTGAACCGGAATAAATCCCCCTTTATTTTCCCCCAACCGGAAAAGTGGGAAACTTTTGATTTTTTGCAGCTCGATATAGTTCACTTCCCTGCTTCCAACCGGGTAAAATCTTTTATTCCGTGCATATTTACGGGCATTTTTAAGTTCAGAAGCGTATGCATACCTGGATTTATCGCCAAACATTCTTGAAAGGCATATCCCAAGCGAATCAACATTCTTATTGAAAATTTCATCGGTTAACCCGGCCGCTTTTAAATCCATCCTGATTTCAAAATACGGAACTGAAGTTGCCAGGACTCTGCCATCTGTGGCACATATATCTCCTCTATTTGGTTCAATGATGATATCCTTATAGGCAATTGACCTGGCCATTGCCCTCCACTTATTCCCTTCAACAAATTGTATGTAGATGATTTTGACGATAATGGCCAGCCCAAGCAATACAAAGATTACGTATATCACTGCAACACGGGTTAATATATCTTTTTTAACTGACATTTATAATCAAATTGTCGTATAGCCAAATTTTCTAATTAGTTCATATTAAAATCATTTCAACTTTTTTGGAGGTACAACACTCTCTTTCAAACCCAGGCCTCGGCTTTCAACTAGTTTTGCCACCTCTGTTTGTTTACTGATGAACATCAGCTGGGCAGCGGTTGTTATTGACTCTGCCCTTAGGTTTCTCACTTCGGTTTGTAACTTTTTTTCTTTTATCACCATCTTCTCATACCTGTAACGATTCCCGATATAAAAAACCGCCAGAAATGCAAGAAACAGGATATACGGAATTTGCGTGGAAACTGCCTCTTTGGTGAGAATACTACCTGTAAGAAAATCTTTTATCCCAGTAGTTTTCTTACCCTTGGGTTTATCCTGCTTTTCAGGTTTCTCCTCAATAAACTCAACTCTCTCTTTCTGTTCTGTCATAGTTTCACTGCTATTCTTAATTTGGCGCTGCGAGCCCTGCTGTTTTCAATGTTTTCCTGTTCCGATGGAACAATTATTTTTCTGTTTACTTGCCTGTAAGTTGATTTGACGTTCCCAAAAAAATCTTTGTCCTCAACTCCTTCAAAGTTTCCGCATTTAATAAAGTTCTTTACCAGCCTGTCCTCCAATGAGTGGTATGAGATAACTACCAGTCGCCCGTCTTTCACTAAACATTTAGAAGTATTCAGCAGCATCTGCTTTAAAGCATCCATTTCCTTGTTCACCTCAATGCGTATAGCCTGAAAAACCTGAGCCAGCATCTTGTTTTGTTGCTTTGATGGGAAGAAAGGTTTAAGCAATACTGCCAACTCCTCAACTGTATCAATAGATTTCGATTCCCTTCTTTTACAAATTGCCGATGCAATTCTTCCCGCTCCGGTTATTTCGCCATATAGCGATAGAATATTTTTCAATTCATCTGATGAAAAAGAATTGATAACCTTTCTGGCTGTAAGTTTGGAATCCCTGTTCATTCGCATATCCAGTGGGCCATCAAACCTGAATGAGAATCCCCGTTCGGGGCTATCGAAGTGGTGCGACGAAACGCCCAGGTCGGCCAAAATTCCATTCACCTGATTTACCTGATGATACCTCAAAAAATTTCTGAAATACCTGAAATTGCTACGAATGAGGGTGAATCGCTTGTCGTTTAATGCATTCTTCTGCGCATCTTCATCCTGATCGAATGCGAAAAGCCGTCCGTTTTTATTTAGTTTTTTGAGTATTTCGGCAGAATGACCACCCCCACCGAAGGTGAGGTCAACATAGATACCCCCAGGCCTGATATCAAGGCCATCTATGCTTTCCCGAAGCAGAACCGGTACATGGTAGGCCATTATTCATCCCGTATGATTGTAGAACCTAATATCTTCTCTGCCAGCTGGGCAAAATCGCTCTCCTCAGCCCTAACACCTTCGTACTTATCTTTAGCCCAAATCTCAATTTTGCCGTTCTGACCAGCAAGCACTAAATCCCTATCCGCCTGAACTAATTCCAGTAGTCGTTTGGGAATCAGCATTCTTCCATTAGAATCCAGGGAAACCTCGGCTGTACCGCGATAAAATTCGCGAAGAAACCGGTTGTGCTCCTTGTTGTAGGGATTAGTATTCTTTCTAATAAGAGTGTTTTGTCTCTCCCACTCCTCTATGGGGAAAAGCACCAGGCAGCTTTCAAATATATCCTTTTTCACCACAAAGCGATCGGGAGAAGCCGATGAACTCTGCTTCTTAAAGGCGGCAGGGAAAAGCACTCTGCCCTTCTCGTCCACCTTACACACATAATCGCCTATGAATGATGACATTATCCAAATATTTTTCAAATGGTAAAAATATAGAAAAAAATCCCACAAACAACCACTTCTTCCCACTTTTTACCACTTTGTTAATAACTTTTTGGCTAACAGTCACCAAATAAGGGTTAATTACAGCTTGGAGATGAGCATAATCAGGCTGTTACTGAGAAGGAAAGAAACATTTTTAATGCATACGCTGGTTACCTGTGAAATGATTAAATTTCTAAAGTTTGTTCCTTCCTGCTGCTTTATTCTTAATGCAACCGATGCTATTCTTGGGTAGAGTTCTTATCTCGTAATTAAAGAAGATGATTTGAGGGGGCTGTTATAATTGCCTTGGTTGCCGTTTCTAACGGATTTAAGGTAAAAGCAAAACCAATTATATGGAAAGCCCTCATTCAAAATCGGGGATACTGGTTAGTATTTTAGCCAGCTGTTAGGGTTTGCTCCTACAATTCTTATACTTAATCATTATTAACCGGCTATACTCTTTATCCCCTACGAGGAATTTCGAAGCAATTGCTTTTGCTATTCTATTACAATACTTTAAATGCTTCGCAGTAATTAGGTTGTATCTTCGCCGAAGGCGATAGAATATTGTAAGAAAATCAACCTCGAATTACATGTTTCCTCGTAGAGGATAAACTATATCAGGGTTATGTAGGTTCATTATATTTTAGTCGGTCGGTAGTGTTATTTTATAATTATGCTATATATCCACCCCCAACGCATTTCGGACCAGGTACCCAATTGCAAATGTCAGTGCTGAAACGCCAAGGCTGATCAAGGCCATTTCTCCAAAGCGCCGCTTAAAATTCAGGTCTTTAGCTACTGAGATATAGTAGTTAAACACAAAAATTATTAAAATGGCGATCGTTAGTGTAAGCATCAAGCAAATCAGGTAGTGGTTAAAAAGCAGGTAAGGGAGAATCAGCAAGGCTACAGTTATGATATAAGCCGTTCCGGTATATGCAGCAGATCGGGCTGGACTTTTTTGGGAATCGTCGGCTTTTTTGGAGAGGTAATCGGATGCCGCCATCGAAAAAGATGCCGCTATACCTGTGATTAGACCGGCCATGGCAATTAGTTTGGTGTTTTGCAGCGCCAGCGATAACCCTGCCAGAGCTCCTGTAAGTTCAACCAGCGCATCATTTAACCCAAGCACAACCGAACCGGCATACTGAAGCCGTTCTTCATCAATCATGTTAATCAGTGCATTCTCGTGGTTGTGCTCATCTTCCATAATACCCTTTACCTCCGGGATGTTGGCCAGGAGTAAATGGTATGTTTCCTGAGCCTTGTTCTCGCCTCCCTCCATCAACTTAATTCCAAATGTGAGGCCAAAAACCCTTGAAATGAAGTAGTACCATTTCACTTTGAAGAGATTGGGTTTAACCTCCTCGCCGGAGTAATTTTTAAGAATCTGGTAGTGCATCTTCTCCTCCATCCCAATTTTATGGAGAATACTGGCATTCTCAGTATCTTTAACAACTTTAGATAACTTAATGTAGATAAGATGTTCAGTGATCTCGCTCTTCTGGAACCTTGTAATCAGCTCCTTTTGCTGCAGGGTAAGTGGTGATATCATTTAATATGATTTTTTTGATGCTCAAATTTACTGTATTTACCTTATAAACCCGGTAAACAAAATCACAAAAATATCAATCAAAGCATTAACTTTATATTTAGCTTAAATGATTATATTTTGTAACTTAACCCCATAAATAAAGCAAAATATCATCCACTCATGGAACAGAAAGACTATTTATTGAGAGAAGTTGAAAAAATTGGCGCCTTGCTAAAAATGATTTTCAAAAAATTAATATCCGGGGACGTGAACTATTCCCTGGCTTTAGAAAAGCAATTTGATCAGGCAAAAGGGCAGATGATTAATGAAATCGGGTTTGATTTAGAAAAGTTTTTATCCCTTGATAAAACAGAAACAGGAGAATACATTGCAAAAATCGAAGGGTTTAACGTCCAGAATATTGAACTATTGGCGGATATCTTAAAAGAGGTCGGTTTGAAAGTGAAAAATGATATGTCAGAAATATACCTTGATAAGGCATTGCAGCTGTATGAGCTATGCAGCTCAATGGACAAAACTTATTCCTATGACCGGGAAAACAAAATTTACGAATTAAAAAATAAATAGCATGGAAAAACTTATATCCTGTTGCGGCCTAAACTGTGCCACCTGCGATGCAAGAATTGCAACTAATAATAATGATGATAAACTGTAGTTTCAAACCACTGAAAACTGGTTGCATAAATAAAGAATTGCTTTATCCCATAAAGAACCTATCAAAATTAGAACAATTAGCAAATATTCTCCGTATAAAATATTGAACACTTCTTTAAGTGTTTCGGGTGTTTTAAAATGGCGTTTACGCAATCCATTTTAACAGAAAAGGGCGACTACCACGCCCTTTTTCTATTCATTTAATTCTACATCACTTTAGACTCAATCGTTGAGCCTTTTTTTCATTTTATTACACAGAACCCGCTTGTTAATTTCCTGTTAATAAATTAATTGAACAAATAAGAAAACCTTGTGTTTTGCCTGCGATTATTAACCTTAAAATTAAATCGCTATGTCAAAAGAAAAAGAAGGAAAAGAAAAATCCACAAAGAAGGCTCCCCAGAAGAGCCTGAAGGAAAAGAGAGCAGCCAAAACCGCAAAACGATCAGCTAAATAGTTTGCCAAAGCTGCAAAATACTTTCAAAGGCCTTGCAAAATGCAAGGCCTTTTTATTTTCCTCCGCTTGCCTTTTGTAAACTTATTATTAAGGACACAATTTTGATTTCACCGCCCACCTCAACTTGGCTGATTTTGCCCTTGGGTTGGCAAAACATTCCTCAGCCGATGGCCGAATAGGATCAGGTGCCACTTCGCTGTATAACCCGAGCCGGTTAAAATGCTGAAATGATTTTTTAACCCGCCTGTCCTCCCCTGAATGGAAAGACAGAATTGCAACTTTTCCTCCAGGAGCCAGCGAGTAAGGGAGTTCTTCCAAGAACTTTTCCAATACGCTGAATTCATCATTTACAGCAATTCTCAAAGCTTGAAAAACACGTTGGGATGATTTATTAATCTCCTCCTTTCGCTTATTCTGAGGGATAAATTTTAGCGCATCAGAAATTACATTTTTAAGTTGAATTGTAGTTTCTATTGTGAAACCTCCTGATATATATGATATGATTGTTTTGGCAATTTGTAAATGATATGGTTCATCGGAATTCTCAACCAGTAATTCTTGCAGGTCATTTTGTGAGATGGTTTGTAAAATGACAGAAGCGGGTTTGCCGCTTTTTGGGTTTAGGCGTAAATCAAGGGGGCCATCAACCTTAAAGGTAAATCCCCTTTCGGGGTTGTCAATCTGCATCGATGAAACACCCAGATCGGCCAGAATAAAATCCATCAAACCAACTTCGGTTACAATTTGATCGATACCGGAAAAATTCATCCTTTTAACCACTAAAATATCATGATTGAATCCTAAATCACGGAGCCTCTTTTCGGTTTTCGGCAACTCATAAGAATCAACATCAATAGCGATGAGTTTCCCGTTTGGTTGCAAACGCCTTAGAATTTCAATAGTATGTCCACCGTAACCCATTGTGGCATCTAAACCAACCTGTCCGGGTTTGATATCAAGGATTTCCAGAATTTCATTAACACAAATTGGACGATGCATACCAGCCGGAGTTTTACCCTGACTTATTATTTTGGCTACATCATCAGTATATTGTTCAGGGTTGAGTTCTTTATACTTATCCCGGAAGTTTCGCGGGTGTGTTCCAGGGTATCGTTTACGGCGAATATGCTTGGGTTCCTGATTTTCCATCATCGTAAAAATAGTAAAAAAATATGTAGCGCGATTAGGTAAAGGTGAAATCAATAGAAAACGATAAGAAACTATATGCAATAGCTATTGATTTAAGGGTTCCATATATTTCATTGCCCTAAACAGTTCTTCACAATTATAATCGTGTTTTTACTGGAATAAAATGAGGCGTGAATTGCTAAATTCACACTAATTTTGCTCTCATAAAATCAAATAGAAAGTCGTTCTGTGCATTGCAAAATAATTTATTCACAGAATTGCTATGGTATATATTGAAAAATAAAGATCTGTAAATACATCAGCATGAAAATACAAATAACCAAAGTAAACAGTATAAATGTTGCAGAAATAATTTCAGAAAAAATAATAATTACTGAAACTCAGGATGCGCTTGATCTCATGGCTGAATGCCAATATCAAGGGTCAAATACCCTCATTCTTCATCAGCATCAAATTGTGACTAGTTTCTTTGACCTCAAAACGGGTTTGGCCGGAGAAATTTTACAAAAATTCTCCACCTATAGCTTTAGACTTGCCATCGTTGGTGATTTTTCTAAGTACACTAGTAAGAGCCTTAGGGATTTTATCTTTGAGAGCAACAAATATGGGCGAATCAATTTTGTAAGTTCTATAGAGGAGGCAGTGAACAGGTTATCCAGATAAATTTTTAAATAATTTGATTTACAAAAACATTTAAAAAAAGCTGGCAGGGGTATTTAATGTATCTTTGGGTATTGAATAAATATGGTTTTTCTTAAAAAAATAGGGAATAAATTCATGATCGGTTTGGACAACCAAGCTGAAAAATCTTTCTTTTTCTGGAACAGACATAAAGTAGGGATTTTAGGAACCGTTATTTTTCACTTGCTCATCGCCATAATTTTTCTGGGGAGTAAACTTGAGAGCAATTCACAAGTTTTCATATCATCCATTGAGGTTGATATGAAAAAAGAATATGCACCGGAACCAGAGAAACCAAGTAGATCAGAAGAGGGTATCCTACCTGCAGATGCCATTAAAAGCAATCTTGAAACCGAGGCCATTCGTAATTTTGCTGTTGATGCAACAGCATCGGATCTCAACCCTGCCTTAACCGATGATAAAAACATCAACGCCTCTGAACTTTACAACGAGGCAAACCGACTAAAACAAAAGATGAACGAAAATAAAGAAATGTATGAGGTAGCAAAATCAACCGAAGGGGCTGAAATCCCGAATACGCCTCAAAAAACGATTTCATCTGAAGCGCAGGGACACTATAATGGTCCAGCGGTTATCTCCTATTTTTTAAAAAACCGTAAAGCAGTCTTTTTACCTGTGCCATCCTATAAATGCCAGTTTGGAGGACAAGTTGTGGTAGATATTGAAGTGGATGCTAGTGGGAGAGTAAGAAAAGCTAGCCTGGATGAGAAAAACTCTGTTAAAGATGATTGCACTAACCCCGCTGCAATACAGGCGGCAATGGAGAGCGTATTTACACCAATTTCAGGATCCGGTAACCGTCAAAAAGGGAGTATAACCTACCTGTTCGTTCCTCAATAGTTAGAACGCAGCCATAAGCAGGTTGATATCGCGCGATGGGATATTGTATAGCCTGCCCAGGTAGTTATTAGTTAAAATGCCATTAAAGATATAAACGCCATGCCTTAACCCGGGATCATCTTTAAGCTGGTGTTTCATTCCCCCCGCTTCTCCAATTTCGGCCAGTAAAGGTGCAAATACATTGCTCATGGCAATGGAAGATGTGCGTGCAACCCTGGAGGTAATATTGGGAACGCAGTAGTGTATAACATTGTGCTTAATAAACGATGGGTTGTTCTGATCTCTAAGTTCGGAAGTTTCAAAACACCCGCCTTTATCAATGCTAAGGTCAATGATAACTGACCCTTTTTTCATCAGCTTAACAAGCTCCTCGGTAACAATGAACTTTCCCTTTGATTCTTCGGGTGTTACAGTACCAATTACCACATCGGCAGTTTTAAGAACACGCTCTAGCACCTGCGGGTGGTAAATCGAGCAGTACAATCGCTGACCCAGGATATTTTGAAGTTCCATCATCTTTTTAACCGAATCGTCGAATATTTTGACCGTGGCGCCAAGCCCCAATGCCGCTCTGGCGGCATATTCGGCCGCAGTTCCGGCTCCCAGAATCACCACTTCGGTTGGTGAAATTCCGGTTACTCCGCCAAGCATCACCCCTTTGCCCTCATTCACGTTGCTAAGGTATTCGGCTGCAACCAGAATGGATGTGCTACCTGCGATTGAACTCATTGCTCGTACCAACGGGTATGCCCCATCCTGATCTCTGATGCTCTCATAAGCAATGGCAGTAACCCTTTTCTGCATCAGGTTTCTGAAATATTGACCTGCGGTGCTGTTTAAAAGTAAGGAGGATATAATAACCTGATTCTCGTTTAAATATTCAATTTCCTTCATCAGGAAGGGAGCCACTTTAAGGATAACCTCGCTTTGGTAAACCTCCTGAACCGTTTGGACTATTTTGCCCCCTCGCTCGCTGTAATCCATATCGGAGTAATTAGCCTGCTTGCCGGCATCCTTTTCGATTATGATTTCATGCCCCTGATCGGCCAGCATTTCGACTGCTTCGGGGGTAAGTGGTATTCTGCTTTCACAGGGATCCACCTCTTTTGGAATTCCAATTATGAACCTTTTAGTTTTTTTCCCGGTTTCCAGCATCTCCTCCTGGGGCATAAGTCCCTTTGAATACGAGAATTCTGGTGAATTTCCAGCTCCTTTTACCATCTCATCAATTTTAATTCTAAAATTGTACAGCCCAAGTTAGCTATCAGCATATAATAAACCAATAAATATATGATAAAGATTGTCGAAATTCAATATTTAGAAACCTTGAAATACAGATTAGGATACGATAATCGTCCTGCTCTTATCCTGATTTACCACTATTCTAAGTTTGCAAACGCTTTCATCGGGCAAAATCTCCTCAATTAACTCGGGCCATTCAATCAGGCAAAGGCCATCGGAATTATAGAAATACTCCTCGTAGCCAAAATCATAAACCTCTTCCAGCTTGTTGATCCTGTAAAAATCAAAGTGAAATATTCTATTCCCCAACCTGTCTTTATACTCATTGATGAGGGCAAAAGTTGGACTGGCAACATTATCTTTCACCCCGAGTGCATTGCAAATTGCCTTGATTAACGTGGTTTTCCCTGCACCCATCTCGCCATAAAAACAGATTATTCTTTTTCCTTCTGCCAGCCGAATAATTTCGCGGGAAACCGTTGGTAAATCAGCAAGGGTATTGATCGTAAGGTTATTCATTTAATAGTTAATTAGAAAATCAACCAAAAATATTGATAATAATATTCCAAATCAAATTTCATTTTTCAGGGGTTCACAGTATTTAACACTTTCGGGTCTGCTGATTCATCCATTTTTTCTAATTTTGAAAGATATTTTATAAAAAATCTTATAATGAAGAAGTACAAACCCATTGTAATTCTGATAAAACTAGCCAGAGAAAGCATGCTATTTGCCTACCATGCCATTTCCGTAAATAAGCTTAGAACATTCCTCTCGCTTTTTGGGATTACAATCGGAATATTTGCAATAATATCAGTTTTTACCATTCTCGATAGCCTGGAGAAAAATGTTCGTGAAAGCATCCAATCTCTGGGTGATAATGTTGTATATGTGCAGAAATGGCCATGGGGTGGTGGAAATGGGGAGTATGCATGGTGGAAGTACATGAACAGGCCACAACCCAATATTGATGACCTTGAGGAAATCCGTAGAAAGAGCAATTTTTCCAGTGTTTCAACTATTAGCGCATTCTTCAGAAAACCCATTAAGTATTCAAGAAATGAAATATCCGAGGGAAGTGTAATGTGTATTTCATCTGATTACGAGAAGATAAGGGTTTTTGATGTTGAGAAAGGAAGATACTTCTCCTCGTTCGAGGTAAACTCCGGGAAAAATTCTGTAATACTAGGCTATGATCTGGCCAACGACCTGTTTCAAGGGCTAGAACCTGTTGGTAAATACATTAAGATAGCCGGCAACAAATTCCAGGTAATTGGCGTGTTTAAAAAAGAGGGGAAAAACGCAATTGGGGAAAACAGCCACGATAACCTGGCATTGATCCCATTAAACTACGCCCGGATGTTTGTTGATCTCGATAAAATCAACCCATGGATAATGGTTAAATCTAAAGATGGCGTGCAGGTTGAAGATTTGATTGATGAACTGAGAGGGATTTTGCGTTCAGCGCATAGGTTAAAACCACTGGAAGAGGATAATTTTGCGCTGAACCAGATAAGCCTTATAAAGCAAGGCATTGATGCCATTTTTAAGATGATCAACTTTGCCGGGGGATTCATCGCTTTCTTTTCAATTATTGTGGGTGGTTTTGGCATAGCCAATATCATGTTTGTATCAGTCAGGGAACGTACCAGTATTATTGGCATTCAGAAAGCGCTGGGCGCAAAAAGGTATTTTATTATGATACAATTCCTTTACGAAGCCGTTCTTTTGGCAATTGCCGGTGGTATTATCGGGCTGGTGCTAATTTTTCTCGGGACCATTGTAGTGAATATTACCACCGATTTTACGGTAAACCTTACTATTGCTAACATTATCAGGGGTTTGCTTATATCCGGTGTAATAGGGATTATCTCTGGATTTGTACCGGCATGGATGGCCTCGCGGCTTAGCCCGGTAGAGGCAATAAATACAAAGGGGTAACCACGACTTTATAAAAGATAGCGTTTAGTCCTCTTCGATTAAAATTCTTTTTAATTCCGGGAGGTTAAGTTCCCTTCAATCTCGTTGGTTAATTCAACAAATTCGGTTACGCTAAGCCGTTCGGGTCTATTGTCTGAAAATTTTGACGAAATCTCAGCATTCGGGAAGGCTGCCCTGATTGAATTCCGTAAAGTTTTCCGGCGCTGATTGAATCCTGCTTTTACCACTTTAACAAACAGTTCCTCATTACAATCAAGTTTCAGCGTATTATTTCGCTCCAGCCTGATTACGGCTGATTTGACTCTGGGAGGTGGGGTAAAAACCCCTTCATTTACGGTAAACAAATATTTGATATCAAAATAAGCCTGTAAGAGAACGCTAAGTATTCCGTAAGTTTTTGTTCCCGGTTTCTCGCTGATACGCAGAGCCACCTCCCGTTGAACCATACAAACCACCTCCCTAACCTGATTCCGGTTCTCTAATATCCTGAAAAAAATCTGCGAGGATATATTGTATGGGAAATTCCCGATTAAGGCAATCATCCCGTTAAATTGTTTGCTAAGGTTGAAATTCAGGAAATCGCCAAAAATCAGATTAGGAATCAATTCAGGAAACTTTTGTTTTAAGTAGTTTACTGATTCTTCGTCAACCTCAACAGCGAAGAACTTTTGGCCAAATTTGTTTAAAAGATCAGCAGTGAGCACACCCATACCCGGCCCCACCTCAACTACAGCATCAGAATTATCAGCAATAAGGCTATCTACAATTCTATGCGCAATGTTCTTATCGTTTAGAAAATGCTGACCAAGATTTTTCTTTGGACGTACCTCCGACATAATTCATCTTTATTGGCAAAGGTGCAGTTTTTTGCTGATAATCCTATTGAGAATATTTAATAAATTAAGCTTAATAATTATGGGTCGATTTGTCTGATTGGATTTGATTTGGAAATATTAACTTTGATTTCTAAATTAATGTTTCCCATCGTTGAATAACAAATAGTGTATATGGAAGAAATTATCAGAACAGAAAACCTGACAAAATATTTTGGAAAGGTTTGTGCTGTTAAAGATCTGTCAATAAACATCGGGAAAGGTGAAATTTATGGGTTCTTGGGATTAAATGGTGCCGGGAAGACCACAACCATACGAATGTTGCTTGGGATGATCAACCCATCATCGGGGGCTTCATATATAAACGGGCAACAAATCAAATCAAATAATCTAAAAATCTGGGAGAAACTGGGTTATCTGGTTGAGATACCCTATTCATATCCAGAGCTAACCGTAAGGGAAAACCTTGAGATAGTGAGGCGTCTCCGCCTTTTACCCAACCCTAAAGTCGTTGACAGAATAATAGAATTGTTACACCTTGACGAGTATTCTGATAGAAAAGCAATGCATCTTTCTCAAGGGAATAAGCAGCGATTAGGGCTGGCCAAGGCACTTATTCACAATCCTGAAATCCTGTTATTGGATGAACCGGCCAACGCACTTGATCCGGCAGGAATAGTTGAAATTAGAGAATTGCTCTGCGATATGGCTTTCAACCATGGGGTTACCATTTTTATATCAAGTCATATACTGGGTGAGATTTCAAAGTTTGCAACCCGAATCGGGATAATTCATAAGGGGAAATTGGTAGCTGAGGTTGATGCTAATCTACTGGTAAACCTCCAACAAAAGAAACTTTTAGTGAACACCCTGGATAATTCAACTGCTTTATCAATTCTTTCTCAAAGTGGTTATTCAGGGGTTGATGAAATCGAAGGAATTATCAATCTCAAGCAGGAAAATGCAATAAACCACCCCGAGGAAATTGCCAATTTATTGGTACAATCGGGCGTTCCTCCAATTCTCTTAAAAGTTGAGGTTGAGGATTTGGAATCCTACTTTTTACGAAGTATCGGAATGAAAGGAGGTGAAAAATGAAAAGAATATTCGCAACAATCTGGGTAGAATACATTAAAATTATTAAAACAAAAGTTTTTTGGTTTACCCTTGGCTTCTTTTGCTTTATCCCTTTGATGATTGGGCTGTTGTTTTTTGTTCAGAAAAATCCTGAACTTGCAGATAAACTGGGGCTGATAGGTACAAAAGCAACACTCTTACGATTTGGCGAAGCCAGTTGGTTAAATTTTTTTGGGTTAATAAACCAAACCGTGGCCGCAATCGGCTTAATCGGATTTGGCTTTGTCACCAGCTGGATTTATGGCCGTGAGTATTCCGATAATACCATAAAAGATATACTTGCAATTCCCATTTCCCGTTCCACAATTGTTCTGTCAAAATTCATTATAGTAGTAGTTTGGTGTATTTTACTGGCAATTGTTTTCTATATTTTTGCCACAATCATTGGATTTATGATTGGTTTGTCGGGCTGGTCCCTGGGAGTTTTTATTGAAGGTGCATACAAGTATTTCATTATTTCTTTTCTTACCATATTGCTTTGTACTCCTGTTGCCTTTTTCGCAGGTTACAGCCGGGGTTTTTTTCTCCCGCTCGGTTTTGTAATTCTTACGTTAATTATGGCAAATTTCATTGGGCTTGTTGGTTTAGGTCCATACTTTCCCTGGGCAATACCTGGAATACTAAGTGTTTCTGGTAGTTCATCGGAGATACACTTGTTCCCGGTAAGCTTTGTAATTCTATTTCTCACAAGCATAATTGGAATGGTAGCAACACTTTTATGGTGGCGCTTTGCCGATCAGAAATAGCTGGGTTTATTAACTGTTGATACAATGAATAAAGAAAATTTATTCAGGTATATTCTGGGGTATTTTGTTGGGATTTCCATTTTTGGGGTATTAATTCCCTGGGGACTGATAAGCTTCTGTCAGGGAAAAACTCTAGTCTCAAATATCAGCATAATTGATAACAAGATAATTCAATTTTTAATTTTTGCTCCTTTACTCCTTTCCGGTTTATTCTTTGCAATCTGGTCAAATATTGCGTTATTCAGAGTTGGCAAAGGAGGACCTGCCGACGGATTCAACTTGGCATTAAGCCCAAGAACCAAAAACCTGGTAATTTCAGGACCTTACAAATATTCCCGTAACCCAATGGTGTTTGGGGCATACCTGGCTTACTTCTCTATCGGAATTTATTATAACTCTTTCCCATGTATGGTTTTACTAATGATCTTTTTTCTACTTACAATTCTGTATTTGAAAATGACTGAGGAAAAAAGATTGTTAAAAGATTTTGGGGATGAATTTATCAGGTATAGAAAAAACGTTCCTATGATAATCCCTTTTACTAAAATCAAAAAGAATGGGTTATGGATCAGGCAGCAATAAAAGTAACAACTGAGATCCTTTGGAAAGGAGCCTTGGTGTTTGCATTGATAGATCTTGGGTTTATTTTTGTTTTAGCTAGAAGAATTAAACCCAACGAATTTTCGTCGCTTCGCAAACCAATCATTTTGAGTAGCTTCATTGTATGGTTTGCAATCTGGTTAATAATGTCCATTTTTTACTGGGAATCAGTTTACAGCTTCGTTTTCCCGGAATGGGCCCGCTGGGTAATCCCACCTGTTTACGGTTTACTTTTTGCTACTATTAATATACTGCTAAGCTGGTTGTCTGTCAGCATTAAAGGTAATCCGGTTTTATTATTCTGCTTGCTGGGTGGTTTGTTTGGACCAATAACACATATCTGGGCAATCTCAAGAGGGATTTTAGAAAAACCGCCAATGCTACAGGGGGTAAGCCCTACTGCTGCGGTTGTAATGCCTTTCTTTGAATTTTTATTCTACTGGTGTGTAATTCTAAGCTTATCAAAATTTTTCAACGATATAATCAAAAAGATTTAATCATCTGATTATGCTTTTTTTAATCATTAGCAATTAAAGAAACAAAACATGCGAAAATTAGCTATTTCAATCATTTTCTTATGCCTTACAACTTTTAACGTTACAATGGCTCAGGTTGACAGGCAAAAAGATTTAATCAATAAACAAATTGATGAACAATACAATAAGCTGGAGATTTTGTATAAGAAGCTTCACCAGCACCCGGAACTATCATTTCAGGAAATCGAAACATCCAAGGTTATGGTTCAGGAACTCAAGAATGCCGGATTTGAGGTTACTGCGAATTTTGGGGGTAATAGTATTGTAGGTATTCTCAGGAATGGGAATGGCCCAGTTATAATGTTACGAACAGATATGGATGCCTTGCCAATCCTTGAAAAAACGGGTTTGCCTTATGCAAGTTCAGTAAAAGCAATCAATGCCAGCGGAAATGAGGTTCCTGTTATGCATGCCTGCGGGCACGATATGCACATGACTGTTTTTACAGGAATTATCAATACCTTATCAATGCTTAAAAAGGAATGGAAGGGAACATTGATTGCCATAGCGCAGCAAGCAGAAGAGAGGAATGGCGGCTCAATTGAAATGATTAAAGCCGGGCTCTACCGGAAATTTCCGGTTCCTGATTTTGCTTTTGCCTATCATGTTCGCTCAAACCTCGAAGCGGGGAAAATTGGATTTTGCCCCGGCCCTGCCTTTGCCAATGTTGATGATGTTGATATTACCGTTTATGGGAAAGGTGGACATGGTGCCTATCCGCACCTGACCAAAGACCCTGTGGTAATGGCATCAAGAATAGTGCTGGATTTGCAAACGATTGTCAGTCGTGAAATTTCCCCATTATCCCCTGCTGTGGTTACCGTTGGAACAATTCATGGCGGAACACAACGAAATATAATCCCGGATGAGGTTAAACTTTCGCTAACTATTCGTACTTATACCGAGGATGTTCGCAAGCAGATATTTGAAGCAATTAAAAGGATTGCAACGGGTGTAGCCCTATCAGCAGGAATGCCTGAAGACAAAATGCCCCTGGTTGAAATTGGTTCAGATCCAACCCCATCGGTTGACAATAATCCTGCTCTTACAAATCGGGTTGTGGCAGAATTCAGAAAAATAGTTGGCGATGAGAATATCGTTCAGGTTCCCCCGGAGATGGTGGGCGAAGACTTTGGTTTGTATGGCAAAACCGATCCGAAAGTACCGATTTTTTTAGCGTGGCTTGGAAGCGCCAATCCAGAGCTGATCAAATCCTGCAATGAAAAGGGAACAATTCCACCCCCTTTGCATTCTCCTGAGTTTGCCCCAGAACCTGAAAAAACAATCCGAACCGGTGTTTTGGCAATGTCGTATGCCCTGATTAACCTCTTTAATAAAAAGTAAGGGTTAATCTGTTGTGATTAACCCTTGCTGTGACCCCGAAGGGACTCGAACCCCCAACCCTCAGAACCGGAATCTGATATTCTATCCATTGAACTACGGGGCCAAAAGGATTGCAAAGGTATATCCCTTTTTCATTTTTTGCAAACGTATTAATCGATCCATTTTTTCAGAGATTTTGTCCAAACAGGTTAAATCCTTAACTTTAACAAAATATTTACCCATGAACCGTCTTTCAGGATTTGTCATCATACTTCTGTTTTCTCTTCAATTATCTGCTCAAATCAGGTTTGAAATAGACTCTTTGCCCCCAAAAACACCCATTAATGATAGCATATACATGGCAACATCCTTAAACGGATGGAAACCTAACGATATAAACTTTGCTTTTTCAAAGGGGTTGAATAATAAATATTTCTTGATCCTTGAATCAGTCAACACCTCTTTTGAATATAAAATATGCCGGGGTAGCTGGGAAAAAGTTGAGACAAAAATTGATGGCTCAGATACACAAAACAGAGTTTACCGGGTTGAAAACGGGATGAATGTTAAATTGAGCATTAAAGGGTGGAAAGACCTGTTCCCTCCAAAACCAAGGCGATCAACTGCTTCCAAAAACGTGGCATTCATGTCATCCAATATTGAAATACCCCAGCTAAACCGTCGAAGAACTATCAGAATGTATTTCCCTCCGAATTATTCAACGGGGAGAAGGTTCCCGGTAATCTACATGCACGATGGGCAAAATCTTTTTGATGATGCAACCTCGTTTGCCGGAGAATGGAAGGTTGATGAAACACTTGACAGTCTTTATAAATACAGAGGGTTTGCATGTATTGTGGTTGGTATTTATAATGGCGAAAAACATCGTTTAAATGAGTATTCACCCTGGCGAAATGATTCTCTGGGTATTGTTGGGGAAGGAGAAGAATATGCAAAATTTATTGTGAAGAATCTGAAACCTTTTGTTGATACCCATTACCGTACTTTGCCTGATCGCGATAACACAGCTGTAATGGGTAGCTCAATGGGAGGACTGATCTCTATGTTTATTGCTTTGCAATACCCCGAAATATTTGGAAAAGCAGCAATATACTCACCATCTTTCTGGATTTCAGCCAAATTTTTTGAGCAGATTGATAAATTCAAGTTGAAAAGACCCCAGAAAATTTATTTACTCGCCGGTAAACTTGAAGGTCAAATGATGATTAGCAATATGAAAACGGCTGAGGAAAAACTCAGAAAAGTTGGTTTCGATGAATCAATGCTTGTAAGCAGAATTGATTCAACCGGAGCCCATAATGAATCGTTTTGGGGGAGGGAATTCGGGAACACGCTGAAATATTTATTTAACTTTAAATAATTAACCATGAAAAAGGGGAATTTCTTAATAGTATTATTGGTGTTACTGATTACCGGGTGTAATCAAAGCGAGAATAAACGGGTACCGGGTGAACCTTACATTGAAATTGAGGGGACTAAAGAAAATGGCATACACCGAAAATATAATGCACAAGGAGTTATAGAATCTGAGATACCTTACAAGGATTCAAAACCCCACGGAATTCAGAAAACCTATTATAAAACCGGAAAACTATTTCGGGAAACTCCTGTTGAAATGGGAGAAATTAATGGCGTTGTAAAGGAGTACTATGCATCAGGCAAGCTGTATCGTGAAATGCCAACAATCAAGGGGAAAGCCGATGGCATTGTGAAAAAATATTATGAAGATGGTAAACTAATGGCCGAAGCTCCTTTTATTAAAGGGAAGCCCACTTTCGGGTTGGTTGAATATGATACTAATGGCAATAAAATTGAACATCCCAAAATTCTTTTTAAACCCGTAAATCATATTGCTGTTGATGGGATGTTTATTTTAGAGCTTAGCTTTTCCGACAAAAATATTAAACCCGAATTTACCCAAATCCTGATGTTTGAAAAACGTGAGATTTCCAGCATTTTATCAACAGAAAACGGGAAGGGAATTTTTAAAATATACGTCCCCAAGGGGAATACTCTATCAAAAACGTTGACTTTTGAAGCAAAATATACCACCATCAGGAATAATATATGCATTATCAGGGCAACCTATAACTTAAATGTATCAAACTGATATATTTTTACCTGATAGATTAAACTTATTATGGTATAGATAATCAGACTTTAAAACATGAACTTATAAATTATTCCGGTACTTAGAATCTGTAATACCTATATTTTTATGATGAAATTTTTAAAAAAAGATTTAAAAAAACCATCCAGTTATTCAAAAATTAGTAATTTTAACCATTGGGATTTTGATACATTACGATTATGGAAGCACTAAAATATAAAGGGACCAATCAATATCCAGAGATAATTCTTGATAAAGCCGCAGGACGATTCGAGTTTTCAGGAAACTCCTTACCTGAGGATGCCAAGACATTTTATGAGCCAATTCTTCAGTGGCTGGATGAGTATATGATTAATGCCAACCCCACCACCGTTGTTAGATTCAAGATGATTTATTACAACACCCCCAGCTCCAAGTTGATTTTTCAGATTCTTAAGAAATTTGAGAAAGTATTCAATATGGGGAAAGTTGTTAAAGTGGTCTGGGAATACAACGAGGAGGATACCGATATCAAGGAGGCGGGACACGACCTCTCCAATCATATTAAGGTACCCTTCGAGTTTGAAGTGTACAAGGAATAAAAGAAAGGCCCGTTTTTCGGGCCTTTCTTCTTTGCAATACTATTTACCAATCTGTAGTATAGCTGTGGTTGTATATTCTATAAGTTTTTTGCTCCCCGGTTACATTAGAACGATAGTATATATAACCTGATAGAAGCGAAAGTGTTTTTCCGCTGGATGATGTTCCCTCAATTTTTATCAACTGGCTTGTATTTAATTTGAGGTTGTGGTTGCCCTTGCCGGAAAAACTTTGACCAATACCATCAATAACAACAGGGGGAAGTCCCTGCCACTCTATAACAACTTTATCAATGGTAAAAGGTGCATCGTACTTTGATTTTACGGTCATGTCAAGGATTGCTCCCTCAACAGTTCCGTCACCTTTGGAAATGGCTTTAAAATGGAAAGGATCGCTAACAAATATGCTGGCTTTATTTGATGCTACATCAAAGTAGAAGGGTTTTTGAACGTCAACATTACCAAATCGATACTTGATCAGTATGTTATTTTCCGGGTCTTCGTAGCAGTTACTGTAATCATATTTTACAACCCAGTGATCCTGGTTATTGATGGTTGATGTAACCTTAGCACACTCCGATTTGGTAACAGGTTTTTTAACTGTGCTAATAGTTCTAGTTCCAAGCCGGAGAGTATATTTCAGCTCACCTAGACTTCCTTCCAGTTCAACCAGCTCAATAGAGCTGAGCAACGAGCGATAACGGGTTATCCCCAGGTTTGCCTGATCCTTTCGACCATCCATAAAATAATCGGTTAAAACCTTAAGTTCGCCCATGTTTTTTTCGATTTGCTCAACGGTTTGAACGGTTTCCGCTTGGGCTAGTAGATCTTCCAGCTGCCTGGTCATCTCTGCATCACGCATTTTGAAATCGCTAACCAGCTTTTTCAGCTCAAACTCAGGAAAAGGGTACTTGATATGATAATAGTAGTAGATGCTTTTATCCTTTTTTTGAAGTTTCTCCCAGTAAAACTCTTCCACTTTTGACAGGGAAATCCCCTGTAGAAATGGTACTTTGCCCGATTCGCTGGTTGTTGAGGATGCAAACTTTTCCAGAAAAACCGAAACATTGTTATTGTAATTTGCCTCTTCGGTTCTCATTTCGGTTTTAGCCTTTACATTTTGAGCAACTGCAAGTACAATCTGCTCCTTGACCATAGAAAGGGCATTCTGTTGAGCATCCTGGCTTGTTGCACCGCTTCCTACAACAATTATATAATCTTTTTCAAGGCCATTAATCCATTTGGGCTGTTTTCCGCTTTTTTCAAGCACTTTATCCTGCGAAAAAGCGGTTCCAACTGATGCAATCAGAACGGCTGCTATAAGCAAGTATTTATTCATAATATTATTGTTTGGGTTATTAATTGGGCTAAATGTTGGAATCCACTCAACCTCAAACACACAAAAACGATGCCGCTATATAGCAAACAGCAACCCCGAAGGGTTGCTGATAGCTCATTAACGCCTGGTGCAAATTATTTCTTTTCGTTGGCAAGCTTATTCATCTCCTCGTTGAAGATGTTCTCAAATTTCATCTTGTCGTAATCAAGCTGCAGTTTTTGATCCTTGCTGATTTTGTCCTTAATGTTGTTCAAGAGTTCATCCTTTGGAACCTCAACTGCAGTGTAAGTGGTGTACTTGCCATCCTTCAGGAAGGTTTTTGTACAAGCAATGGCAACATTGTTTAACTCCTGGTTTACAACGTCGCGGGTCATTTGTTCAAATTTTTCTTCAAACTCAGAAGCATTGCCAATTTGACGCTCGTTGGTATAACGATCGCTTACTGATTTTAATGTGCGGTTAATAGAAGCTGCCAGGTTGTTATTAGCATCCAGGCTGGCTTTACGTTTTGAAGTACTTTGATCCTGGCTGATGCCAATACCTGTACCACGGAAAGTCTTTTGATCTGAGCGATACTCGTTATCACTGCATGGTGCATTTACCTCTTTACCCATATCATCGGAGGCTTTTTTTGAGCCACCACAACTACTTAGGACGATTGCTCCCGCAAAAGCCCCAACAATTACTAAAGTTTTAGCTAGTTTCATAATTTAGTTAATTTAATTAAAACAAGATTAAAGTTAATATAATTAAGTTAATATCCAAAATTTACTTCTTACTATATAACCAATTCCAGTCCCAGTTGAAATGGGCACCTTGTCCCCAATACGCCCAGGCAATGGCTACCTCTTTGCCAGCCTGAATCATCATTTTGTCCTTTTCAATTGAGTCGTCATACTGTTTCATCTTGAACTGCCACACATTTGCACCATCGGCAAGCTGTTTTTGCTTGATCTCCTCAACCAGCTGAACGGCATCCTTGTAGCATTCCATGTCAGGGGTTATTTTCCCAAGAAATTCTGCGGCTTTATCGGTATTCATATTTGCCCACGCAGCTTTTGCCCCTGACATGTACTCTGTACACTTGTAATTGGCATATTGTTTATAAATTTCTACTGATAAGTCCATGGATTTGTCGAAACATTCACGGCAAACATCAGGAACTGATAAAAGAAGGAATAATGCCTCTTCATACTTTTTTTGACCAGCCAATGCCTGCGATCCTTTTAGAACCACATCACATTGTGAGTTGTAAAACTCAACTATTTTCTCTTTGCCCTTTTCCACAAATCCCTTAAACTGGCCGGCTTTTACGTTTACATTTTTAAGAGCCTGGATATAAGCCTTATCCTCCGTTTGCCCAACACCCTTAACTTCAATGCTGGTTGTGCTAAAAATGCTTTGGCTAGCAGCATCAACAATATAAAATGTAACCTGAAGGTTCAAGGCCTGCATGGGTGGTGCTGTTGGAGTGATGTCCTTTGAGAGAACATTAACCATTGGGACAATGCAAAATCGGGGGTTTGAACTTGCTGCACCAATTCCGTTCTGCACGGCAATCTGTTCCATTTTGTTCTGTAACATCTGACGAGCAGATGCCGGTATGCCATCAGCCTGTTCGGGAACAAATGCAGCCAGAGCGATTCTACCCAAATCATCGGTTTTCCCTTGACTGTTCTGGGTTTTACCAGCAAATGAAATTGCCAGCAAAAAAACAAATAGTAATGATATTTTTTTCATAACCTGATTTTTTTACTTGGGTTATTTTTCTCCGAGAATTAACCATGCCTCACCAAGGCCGCGTAGATAAAGCTTTGAAGTAATGCCCATATCACTTAGATACTTTTTAAGGTCATTTACAAATGATCGGGTATCAACGGCTCTTTCACGACCTTTGGCATCAGTTTTCATCATAGGAATGCGCACCTGTTCCAGTTTCATAAAGTTCTGGGTTCCATCGGAAAGGTTGAAACGACCGCTAACGCAATTATCTGCAAACCAATCTTCTATTATGGTTGTCAGCTCTTTTGATTCGCCACCAACCTCAAATTCGGTTTCTAGGTCGTTTTCCCAGCTGGCCCATTTTTTAATCTGAACTTTTACTTCGCGGCCATTTTTAAACATGTCCTCGAAATGTCTCATCAAACCGGCATTAAAATTATCCATCTGGCTAATTACTGCCTCTTCAAGCAATAGTTCAGGAGAAGCAGCACCTGATGGCTGGCCGGCACCGGCTACACCGGAAACCTGTTTTGCGGTATAGGCGTCCAACCCCTTCAGGTTAAAAACGATATACCTTTGAGGTCCCTGACGTTTGATGCTGAAATCCAGGTCCAGAATAATATCCGATTTTGCCACACGTTTTAATGCATCAATAGGGCTTTCTGCCATTTCGGAACCGGAACTAGAACTTGTCATCATTGCGGATTCGGCTCTTTCCTGCTCCAGGTTCTTCATTTCCTGTTCAAGGTCCTTGAGTGGAAACCCTCTATCGGCCATGATCTGTCCCATTTTGGTGATAACCAGTCGAAGATCCGGATCTGACTGCAATGCAGTTTTGTAATCGGGCAGGGTTTGCGTCATACCCTGATTCTGAAAAGTCATTTTATAACCCTTGCTTATGCAGTACTGATCGCTGGGAACAACCATTATGATTGGTTTTTTGGCTTGGCCAAAAAGCAGGATAGCAAAGGTAAGCAGAGCTGAAGTCAATAGTAATTTTTTCATATCTATCAATTTTAAATACATGTTAAAATCCGGCGTCCAGACGGCGGGCTATGCCATCAGCTTCGAGCTGTTTGCGTAACGCATCGTACATCACCTGAACATAAATAGCCACTTTATAGCCTTTCTTAATTTTCAGCCGATCTTCACCAGATGGATCGCCATCGGTTGCCATTGCTATAAATTGAAGGTACTTGCCACCAATCTGAAAGAATTTATCAAAATAATCGGCGTGTGTTACTTCAGCATTGGGTTCAGAACAGATTGGAGGTGTTGGAGCTGCACCTGCGCCACCTGGTAACCCTTTAAATATACAAGCGGCAACAGCTGCTTCTTTGGCGTTAATAACTGCATCGCCAACCTCTTTTCCATACCCCCAAACCTTAAAAACTTTTGTACCATCCTGGCCTACGCCAACCGGCTCAATTTCATAGTTATACTGGCTGTTGTAAAGAATCTTACGTTCCTTACGGGATTGCGCGCTTACGGGTAGAGCAACAATCAAAACAAGCAGTGAGATTAATGTAGATTTAAAAATTCTGTTCATAGCAATAATATTTAATTTATTAGAATCCTATTCTTAATCCAACAAAAGTTGATGCCCCTGTTCTGTCGGGAAATAAGTCTGTCCATAGGGAACCAGTATCCCCGTTGTCGTTTTCGGCATTGCCGATGAATGAATAAACACCAACTCCACCAACAACCTGAATATTATGTTTCAAATTAAGTGCCAAATTTCCGCCAACCTTTGCATAAAGAGCTTTGTATGCTCCGTTATCGCTCCAGTCATCGTGTGTGGCAGATTCCTGTCCAACTCCTAAATAAGGTCTCAGCTCAAGGTTTCTCATCAGCATAAAGCCTTTGGCCAAACCGCCACCATAGTGTGCAAACATTATCCCATCGGCAAGAGGGTAATCGGCCATTTGGAAACCACCCTCCAGGTACAAAAAGGTTGATTTAAAATTAATAAACCTGCCTAAACGCAAATCGGCTCTGCCATAAATCCCGCCAATTTCTCCCACCTCAGCGCCAATAGATATTTCTGCACCAAAATCGTTACGCTGCTGGAGTAGGAAACCTGTTTCAAGTTTCCGGCCAGCCGTTTGGTAGAATTTGGTTGTTCCTGTTGATCCGGTGGCTACATGCCTGTTATCGACAATACTGCTGGTTGCCCTGATTACCCCACGAAATTTCTGCTTGGATGAATTGGTTTTTTCGTCGTAAACATACTCGTAAGCAAAGAAACGGTAATCGCATTTGATCCCCTCTTTCTTACCAATTTTTGCTCTGATAGGACGAACCTGGCTAATTGGTGTTTTTACCCTGAAATCTTCATACTTTTTCTCCAGGAAATACAAGCTCTCATCATACCCCTTTTGAACCATTTCGGTTAAAAGCTGGTCCATGCTCTTTTTCTTAATAAACTTGCCAAGTTGTGAGCCTTCAGCGGCTTGAGTGGCAGTAACATAAACAGTTGTTTCTGTAACAAACTTTAAGGGGAACTCCATCTGTTCAAACTTTTTCTTTTTATCTGCTTTTACCTGCGGGGAGTCATCATCGTAAATCCAAATATCATAGAGTTTATTTTGAACCTCATCATTGTAATCCACCTTAAAAAGATATCCGGTAACAGTAGATTTCCAGCCTTTCAGGGTTTTATCCATCTTAGCCTCTTCCATGGTTTGTACGCTCTGGTAATCAAGGACAAGGATATAACTTTTATCTATTAGCCTGTTGCCATAATCCTCCAGGGCAGCGTTTCCTCGTTTGGTTGTTTGTGCCTGTAAAAAAGCTGCATCAGTGGCATTAAACATCCCGCGCTCATTCACCAGCTGAAGGGACATAAGGCCATCGCTGGTTCTTGAATACCATTTGGAGATGATATCGGTGGGTACCTTTTTATCAATTAGTGATTTTTGAATCAACTCGGCCTTTTTGGCACCCATATCTCCACGGGAAAATGGTGCAGTTAAAACTTTGAAACCCACGTTATTGTTGTAAAACTTATCGGCGAATTTGACTGAATCAATTTTAATCTTTACCTCACCTGAGTGGTTATCGCCTGGGAATTCCAGGTAAAGGAAAGTGATTGAACTTCGATCGTATGTGGTTGGTATTTTCTGCGACTTAGATATGTCCTGGGCTGAAACGCCCGATACCAAGAAACATGCGAACAGAAAAACTAAATACTTTTTCATAACATCAAGTTTAATTGGTTTTTTAAGGTTATTTATTTTATGTCTTGATCAAAGTTAGTAAAGTTACAAAAAAAAACATACCAATCCCTAAAACTATTTTAAGATTATTGAATCGCTAACCAACGGTTAGTTAATACTAATCAATCACGAGTGCCGCTTTACATTTAAAATCTGCACCAATATCAAATAATAAAAGAAATTTTATTTCCGATATAATCAATAAATTATGTAAACGATAATCTAATCAGAAAGTAACTGCTGAAATAATTTTGGGAATATCGGTATTATCTAGGTGGCCAATAAACATGTTTTGACCCTGTCCCAGAACATAAATGGGTACAGGCGAACCTGTATGGC
Source organism: uncultured Rikenellaceae bacterium (assembly GCA_964552655.1). Classification (GTDB taxonomy): domain Bacteria; phylum Bacteroidota; class Bacteroidia; order Bacteroidales; family Tenuifilaceae; genus CAZKHG01. Next base: position 8,923 of record CAZKHG010000017.1, on the reverse strand, counting down.
TTGTACTGGTCCAACCAATACCCGCTTTGTTATTCAGCAATGATATAACTTTATCGGAAAGGACATCGTTATACTTGGCATACTCACTTTTCGATGCATTAAGGGTTAATTTTTTTAACCCGAATGTTTGTTGGTAAGCGTCCTTAATTTCAGCCAGCTCATTGTTTGAAAGTTGAAGATTCGGGGAACCCAGTCCACTATTGTTTTCAATTACCTTTAATATGTCCTTGAATGAAGGCACAGGTTTTTGTGAGACAAAGGTTTTTATAAGCAGTTGAAATTGTTCTTTAGATATCTTTTGCCCTGCTAAATTTCTTAAATGAATATCATACTTGTTTTCAGTATTTCCCAGCGAAAAACCGCCTGTTTCATGATCGGCTGTTACAATAATGATTGTTTCATTAGGATGCTTATGATAAAAATCTACGGCTTTTTTTATGGCATCGGAAAAAGCGATAACTTCGTAAATGGTTGTTGCGGCATCGTTTGAATGACAAGCCCAGTCGATTTTACCCCCTTCAACCATTAAAAAGAAACCCTTGGGGTTATCGAGCATATTAATTGCCATACCTGTAAGTTCGGCAAGCGTTTTATCCGTTCCTTTTCTATCAATCTGATATTGTAGCGTAGAACTGGGAGCCGGATTTGGTGCAGAGTAAACCACAGATTTATATGTTTCTTTAAGAATTGGTATAGAATCGGTATTTGAGGTAAAGGCAACACCTGTTGCTCTACCCAGCTGATAAATTGATTGTACCGGATTCTTCTCTTTTTTCCCATAAGGATCAACAAAACCGCCGCTGGCAAAAAAATCATACCCGCTTTTAAGAAGATCAAGGGCAATTGGGTAGTATCCTCCTCTTTCAGGCTGATGGGCATAAAATGCTGCGGGTGTGGCATGATCGATACTAACGCTGGTAACAAGTCCAACCCTGTACTGATGCTCCTTAAATGTTTTAGCAATGCTAAAAAGTGTATCCTTCCTGGATGCATCCAATCCCAATGTTCCTATGGATGTTTTTTGCCCAGTGGAAAGTGCTGTTCCAGCAGCAGCAGAACATGTTATGTAACGATTTGCCGCATAGGTGGTTACAAAATTTTTAATTGGAAATTTTGTAAACGAAATGTCATTTGAATCTTTTAGAACTGAGTCTGTGTAAACCTGAGCGGCGTTTACCTGCTGAATACCCATTCCATCACCAATAAAAAGGAAAACATATTTAGTTTTATTTGATGTTTTATCAGAACAGCTGGTGGTTATGCTAAGAATAATAACCAAAAAAAAGTAAAAAGTCATTTTTTTCATGGCGATTTTCATATTGTGTATTTGTGGTTAAAAATAGTGAATTTAGTGATTGAAACTTCATATTTGTTAATAATGCAAGAACAAACAAGAATAAAATAAGTTTATCATTTTAATAAAATGGCTCCCCCCCGAAAATTAAAAGTGATATAGTTTTATTCCTAAGAGACTACCCGCTAAGTTGTTTCGTTTAAATACGGCCAATTGAAGAAAAAATGGACAATTCTAGATGTTAGGAAATGTTAAGCTCGCCGAAGAGAATTCAATCAACATGAGGATAAGCTGGTTATCGTGAAACTCGCCTTATTTCCGGTTTCCCGGAACTAAGGCGAGCGAAGGCGGAGAGAATGGGATTCGAACCCATGAACCACTTTTGGCGGTTACACGCTCTCCAGGCGTGCGCCTTAGACCACTCGGCCATCTCTCCTTTTTGAAAATGGTCTAAATTTGAGGTTGTAAAAATATAAAAATATTCAATAGGAAATCACGGATACGAAACAGTAATTTCGCCGCTGATTGATTTGGCTAATTCTGTTGATAATAATTCCCCGCTTAACCCTTTCCCCAACAGGAACATAATTTTTACAACTGCTGCTTCAAAAGTAATATCTTTCCCTCCAATTACTCCAGCATTCTTAAGGATCAGTCCATTCTCATATTTTTCCATATCAACGCTTCCGGCATGGCATTGGGTAACATTAAAAACCACAATCCCCCTGTCCACTGCATTTTTTATTTTATCCACAAACCATGGAAGGTTTGGCGCATTCCCTGATCCGAATGTTTCTAGAACAATTGCTTTGATATTTGGTGCATCAACAATTGAATCAACATAGGATGAAGAAATGCCCGGAAAAAGTTTCAAGACGCCGATATTACTATTCAACTTTTTATGAACCGTTAAGTCTTTGCTGGAAGTATGGTAATGTATGTATGCATAATTATATTTGATGTTTATCCCGGCTTCGGCCAATGGCGGGTAATTATCGGAACGAAAAGCGTTGAAATGCTCGGCGTTGTGCTTGGTTGTTCTATTCCCGCGGAATAACCTGTTTTCAAAAAAGATGCAGACCTCCGGGACTAAAGGTTGCCCGTTATTTGAAGCCGCTGCTATTTCAATGGCGCTGATCAGGTTCTCTTTACCATCTGTACGAAGCATGCCAATTGGCAGCTGGGACCCCGTGAGGATCACCGGTTTTTCAAGATTTTCGAGCATAAAGCTAAGTGCTGATGCAGTGAACGACATCGTATCTGTTCCGTGAAGGATTACAAAACCATTATAGTTCCGGTAATTTTTACCTATCAGGGTGGCAAGTTTTACCCAGAAATCGGGAGAGATATCTGATGAATCAACTGGTGGTGTGAATGATATGGTATCGAGTTTATAATTAAACTTCCTCAGCTCCGGCACCTCATTTTCAATCTGGTTAAAATTAAATGGGATCAATGCGCCGGTTTCTGGGTTTTGCTTCATACCTATTGTCCCGCCGGTATAGATTATCAGTATTGAGATGTCGTTTAAATCCATAATTATGTATTAAAATTAAAAAGATTTTGGGCATTTATTGTTGTGATTCTTGCGATTTCCTCAAGCGGTAAGTTAACCAGCTCGGCTACCTTTTGGGCGGTAAAAATGAGATTTTGGCTTTCGTTCCTATGGCCCCGTTTTGGTACAGGGGACAGCCACGGAGTATCAGTTTCCAGAATAATATCAGCTAATTCCATTTGCGGAATTAGTTTATCAACTCCACCGTTTTTGTAGGTTACAACACCTCCTATTCCCACCTTAAAACCCTTATAGGATTTGATATGCTTGTAATGCTCAATATTCCCAGAAAAACTATGGAAAACACCAGCTAACGAAGAATCGTTTTCCTGATCCACAATGCGGAATATTTCATCGAAGGAGTTGCGGGAATGGATAACAACGGGCAATTTATGCTTTTTTGCCAACTTGAGCTGATGGCGGAATGCCCCCTTTTGCTGTTCAAAGTATGTTTTGTCCCAATACAAATCAATGCCGATTTCGCCTATTCCAAAGAATTTATGATCAGCCAGCATCTGTTCAACATGTTCCAGGTCTTTTTCAAAATTTGTTTTAACTGAAGTTGGGTGCAATCCTATTAACGGGAAACATTTACCAGGATATTGACTTGAAACACTTAGCACTTTCTCGGTTGTTGACGAGTCAATATCAGGAAGAATATGGTACTTGATCCCAACCTCATCAGCACGGGCAATTACCTCTTTGCGATCGGAATCAAATTCGGGAACATAGAGGTGGGAATGGGTGTCAACAAAAATCATTATTCAAAATTTGATGTGGTGCAAAATTAAGTATTTTATTATGTTCCAAGGCCTATTTACGATGTACTGTTTAATACGCCAGATTCTGTTCAGTCCAAGGTAAAAACCTTTCCGGGTTTACATTTTACAACGCCAGCAAACTCAAGGTTGAGTAAAATTGATGAAACTTTGGCAACTGGCATTTTGGTATTTATGCTGATAATATCAAGGGTATCCTGACCTGTTTTTTTGAGGTAATCAAAAATTACCTGCTCTTCGGGGCTCAGCTGAGGGAAAAGTTTTGTTTGCCTGGGCATTTTGGATTTTTTGGTGGTTTCCCACCCCAGCAGGAAGGCAATATCATCGGCCGATTCAATCAAAGCAGCTTTGTTGGATTTTATAAGCTGGTTACAACCCCTGGAATACTTTAACCCGATATTGCCGGGAACGGCAAATACTTCGCGGTTGTATGATGTAGCAATGTCGGCAGTGATAAGCGCACCGCCCTCAAGGCCACTTTCAACCACTATTGTGGCATCAGATAACCCGGCTATAATCCGGTTACGCTTGATGAAATTATTCCGGTCGAATTTTGTTTTTGAGGTAAAATCGGTTATCAATGCACCAAGTTCAACAATTTCTTTCGCAACATTGCGATGAATTACCGGATAAATGGTATCCAAACCATGCCCAAGCACAGCAATTGTGGCTAAATTGTTTTTAATCGCTGCTTTATGGGCGGTTATATCCACGCCATAAGCCAGTCCGCTAACTATAACCGGGTTGTGCCCTTTTTCTGCCAAGGAGGTCACTATATCATCACAAACCTGTTTGCCGTAATCGGTGGCGCTTCGAGTTCCAACTATGCTTATAAACTTACTATCGTTCAGGTTTATGTCCTTATTGCCTTTCAAGTAAAAGATCACAGGCCCATCCTCGCATTGTCTTAGCCTTTCAGGGTAATCGGGGTCAAGGTAAAAATAGGTCCGAATTCCATATTTTATAATAAACTCAATCTCCTTCTCGGCTCTTCCTAGAATATTCTGGTTCACAATTTCCTTTGCCACAACCTCCCCAATCCCAGGCACTTTCATCAGCGATTTCTTATTCTGTTTAAAAACAGCCTCAACACCCCCACAATAGGCAATTAAACGTTTAGCGCTTATGCTACCCACTTTAGGTATCAACTCAATTCCAATTTTATATTTCAGCGACTCGTCTGACAAAGTGTAGGAAAAATCTGATGTTATAAATTAGGCGATTGATCATGTACTGCTTGTGAATATTGATTCAGGGAATGAAACAATGCATCCTTTTGCTGTTTGCTGAGTCCTTTTAAGCTAAATGGAGGGTATTTTGATATTTTATTCCCCACTTTCTGGTAAACAACAACCTCCTCAACCAGCGATGTACGGTTGATAGTATATTTATAAAATTGATTTTTAGGTATCTCGATAGATCTCTTAACCGGGTTTAAGGGCCTTACCGGATAAAATCTGATGATAATCTTTGAGCCATCATCGCTAAAAAACAAATAAGATGTTTTTACTATCAAATGGTAGATATAGAAAAGCATATACCCCGCAACCATGATAAGGAGCAATGGCCTTTTGGTAACACCTGTTGTTCTTTCGATAAAGTCGTCGAAAGTGGTGGTATAAAACAAAATAATGATTGAAACTATAATTATTGCGAAAATAATTTTTAGTACATGCAGTCTGAGTACTGTGTTCTCGTTATCGAATTTCATTTATACCCGGTTTATTTTATTTCTTGATGTTTTCCTCCTTTTCAACTCCAGGGCAATCATTTGCAATTCACGTCCTGATTGACCCTGAACGGCAGTATTTTCCTCCACTCTTCGGATCAGGTAGGATAGGACCAGTTTTGGGGGGCCGAATGGAATGCACTTTGCCACGTTATACCCGTTTAACGACAGGTTAAAACTGATGTTGTCGCTCATCCCATAAAGTTGGGAAAAATAAATATGCGGGTCATCAACTTCAAGGCCAGAATTATCCATCAGGCAGGCCAGGAAGTTTACACTATCCTCGTTGTGGGTTCCGCAAAGCATGGCAATAGTTTCGGTATTGTAAACGATGTATTTAAGTGCTTCATTGAAATCCCTGTCGGTATCAGCCTTTGTTTCATGAATCGGTGATGGATAACCCATTTTCTCAGCTCGTTGCCGCTCTTTTTCCATATAGGCACCCCGGACAAGTTTTACCCCAAGTATAAACCCTAACTCTTTGGCCAGCCTGTGCAGGCTGAAAAGGTAATTCAAACGATCAGTTCTGTACATCTGAAAGGTAGAAAATACAATGCATTGAATTGTGTTGAATTTGAGCATCATTTGAAACATCAGGTCATCAACTGCTGGTTGACACCAGGATTCCTCGGCATCAAAAAGGATTGGTTTCTGTATGTTGAATGATTCCTGGCAAAGCTCCTGAACCCATTTTCTAAATCGACTAAACTCAGAAACTTCATTAGGCTTAAGTTCAAATCCTTTGCCAACAGCATATAGCACCTCTTTGCTCACCAGATTAGAAGGTTTTATTACATTAAAAGCGATATCGGGGTTGTTGGCAGAGCGTTGAATCAATTGAAGGATTTCATCATAAAAAGCCTGGTAACCCGATGGATCCTGATTAACCTCGATTGAGTACTGAAGTATGGATTTTACATTCTGAACGGATAATTTTTTAATATAAAATGAACAATCAGCTGATGTTTCGCCTCCAATAAAAAGTTTATAAAAAGTTGGCTTTACAATCCAATCAATTGGAATACGAAAAAATAATGCCAGGTTCAGCAATAATTTATTAATTTTTACCGCCCTTGGTGTGGAAAACATACTAAAGAGAACCCTGGCTTTCCGAAGCTCCCTGGTGGACTTATTTTCATAAGCAACCTCTGTATTATCGAATGATATCATTATTTTGCCTGCTTCTCAAACTCTTATTTCGGACTGCTAATATGCAAAATTATTGTTTACACTTATAAATCAAATCAAATATATAACTTTTATCTATAATGTATGTAATTGAAATACTGTTATATATTAAATAATTTCCATCCACACTGATGACCTGAAGAAAATATGGTTGATATTATCGTCAAATTGTTAAATTTGGCTTTTTAAGGGACTATTTACACATATCTGTTTATGATCAAGTATGAGCTAATTAAGGGTAACAAAATCCTTGAAGGTAGCATTGCTTTGACTACCACCAAAAGTATCAGTTCGAGAGTTCTCAGTTTTAAAGCAATTCATTCTTCTAGACCTGAGACAAAAAGCGTGTCCGAAGCCAAAGAGGCAAAGACAATAGATGACACCATATCAACCAATAAAATTAAGCAGAACAGTGAGTTTAGAAAAGCTGTAAGATACATCCGGGCTTTTTTCAACTACTTTCATGGCGATTGGGTGCTTTCCGGAATTGAGAAGGAACCTAAAGGGCCTGTTTCTACCCTGGTTAAAAAGCTCCGGAAAGAGGGCATCAGAATTGAGTTTGAAGCGCGAGAGGGCTTCCCTCCGTTAAAAGTGGTGGGGAAAAACCTCCGTGGCCTATTTACAAGGGTGGAAGGCAAGGTTAGCGGTGATATGATAAATGCCTCGTTGCTGATTGCGCCCAATATACCCAGCTCGATAATCCTTGAGCTTAAGGATCATATTATAAAATCATCATACATTGAGCTAACCCTAAAGGCTTTACACTCCCTTGGCGTGAATACGGAATGGAAAGATGGGGAAATTTTAATTGAGCATGAGTTTAATGACGGGCAGGGCATGAACATTGAAACCGATTGGGGTTCTGCTTCTTATTGGTATGAGATGGCTGCTTTCGCCGAAAAGGCTGATTTTACGATTCAGGGACTCAATGAAGATAGCGTTCAGCCCTGCGCCCTGGTAAAAGATCTTTTTGTCCCATTTGGGGTTAAAACCCAGGCCATTCCGAGTGGGATCAGGTTAACCCGTACTAAAAGGAGAATCAAGCAATTTGAGTTTGATTTTACCAACAACCCCGATCTGATACAAACCTTCATGGTCACCTGCATTATCCTGAAAGTACCGTTTAGGCTCAGGGGCATCACCGGCCTGTTATCAAAATACTCCGAGGGGTTTAAATCGCTGCAAGGGGAGCTGGCTAAGCTCGGGGCTACGGTAACCCTGGAGAAGGATTTGGATATAGAGGTGCTTTGCTTTAACGGGAAGATCAACAGGAGAATACCCAAACCAATTACCATTTCAACACAGGAAGATCACCGGCTGGTGATGGCCTTTGCGCCCGTTGCGATTACCGGGTCTCCGGTGCTTGTGGAAAACCCATCGCTAACCAGCAAATCGTACCCCTCATTCTGGGACGATCTGAAAAAAGTGGGGGTAAAAGTGGAAACCGTTAAATAAATTATTTTAAGCCCTAACCAATACATTATAAACACAAAAAACCCGCAAACTAGGTTGTTTGCGGGTTTTTAAATTCACGAATAATTCTATTTGTTAATTAATTTCATAACTTCTTCCATTCGGGTTCTCAGCTCAGAAATTTGCTGTTCAAGGGATTTGATCTTATCTTCCTGATTAACTATTATCAGATTTTGCTCTTTCATTGCCTCAACAAGAACAGCCGACATTTCTGCATAGTTTACACCTTTAAAGCCATCTGCAGGATTTGTAAATACCAATTCAGGCAGAACCTTTTCAACCTCCTGGGCAATAAAACCGATTCGTTTTCCCATTTCGGGTTCTTTTTTCCAATAAAATGAAACACCTCTTAACCTTAAAACAGCATCAAGGCTGTTTTGTAAGGTGAGAATATTCTCCTTCATGCGTATATCAGATGTACCAGTGGTCAGGGTGCCATCACTCTTTCTGTTCAGTACACCAAAATAAGCATCCGATGCAATTGATCTAAATCTTGCATTGCCATTTACATCAAGGGTTTGGGTTGGAGAGGCTGTAGCTACTCCAACATTACCATCAGCATCAACCAATAATTTGGTAGTTCCGTTTATTTGAACTCTTAATCCATCTTCGCCAGCTGCACTATTGACGTGTAACTTCGAATTTGGGGCTGTAGTTCCAATACCAGTCCTGCCAGTGGTTGCAACATAGAAAGCTGTTGTTCCGCTATTCTGGAACATAACAGGTGGTGTAGTCCCATCGGTGCTGTTAACCTGGAACATGGCCGTTGGCGTAGTTGTTCCAAGGCTTACCTGCTTGGTGAAAAAATCTCCCCAGATCAAAGGTGTTCCTGAGGCAATAGCTACATACAGCTTATTGCTGACATCAGCGTTATATCCTGCATAGTTGCCAAGGAATACGTTGTT
>CAZKHG010000016.1:0-65610 GCA_964552655.1 uncultured Rikenellaceae bacterium | reverse complement strand
CTGAATAGCAAATTGAACTTTCTCATAGGTTATTGGTTTTTTAAGTTTTGGTATATTGATTATCTATATTTTTCTAAAAGTTAAAAGTAGGTATTATGATCTTTGTTTGTTCAATAACAGATGATGATTTATACAGATTGAGAGCCATGATTTATGTTGATTGAAAAGTTGATATTTACATGAAATAAAAATGACATTTGTCATGGTTTGATACAAATTTACTATATTACGGTACTTTTGTCAACTTATTTTTAAAAGAAATTATGAATAAATATATAGCTGATTCACCTTGCGAGCAGTGCCCTGACCGCTGGGAGAATTTTAAAAACCTTTCACCGGAAGAACTCAAACTGATAAGTAACCACAGGTATGAAACCAATTTTAAAGCTGGCGAGGTTATATTTAAAAAAGGGGCTCCTGTTTCTTCAGCAATTTTCCTCACATCTGGTATGGCAAAAATTTTTCTGGATGGAATGGGAGGTAAGAACCTGCTCCTGAGCATTGCACTACCCGGTGTTTTAATTGCTGGTCCGGGCACTTACGTTGATTCCCGTCATCATTACAACCTGACTGCGTTAACAGATGTTAAGGCTTGTTTTATTGATATGTCTGTATTCAAACAGCTGGTTCACCAGAACAGTAAATTTGCCGAAGGCTGGCTTATGGATATAAGCCAGAAATCGTTAGCCATGCATTACCGGATGGTAAGTTTAACCCAGAAAAAAATGCCGGGACGATTGGCAGAAGCCCTTCTTTTCTTTGCCAATGAGATTTACCATGCCGATGAATTTGAGCTGGTGCTCACTAGGCAGGAAATTGGGGACTTTACCAATATGGCCAAGGAAAGTGTTATTCGAATCCTTAAGGAATTTGAGGATGATGAGGTGGTTAAGGCCAATTGCCCAAGAATCAAAATCTTAAATAAAGAAAAACTTCAGATGATATCTAACAATGGTTAGTTTTAAATTCGATAATAATTAAAATCATAACATAATGGGAAAATTAAAATTCTTATTCAGCCCCTGGTTTATGGGGCTTTTATTTATAGTATTTGCCGTTGCAATGGCCATTGCCACTTTTGTGGAGAGTGGTTATGGGTCAACTGCCGCACGATCAGTGGTTTATAATACCCGTTGGTTTGAACTGATCCTGGTATTGATGGTGGTTAACCTGACAGGGCAGATTTTTACTAAAAAATTGTATAGCTCTAAAAAACTCACTATTCTGTTATTTCATCTTTCATTTGTGCTTATAATAATTGGTGCGGCTATTACCAGGTATTTTGGGTACGAAGGCAGTATGCATATCCGCGAAGGGGAATCACAAAGTATTTCCGTTTCAACCGATAAGTATTTTACTTACTCAATAATTGATTCAACCGGGAAAGAGGTATGGTCAGCCGATAAGAAAGTCCTGCTTTCTTCGTATTCCAAACCTTCCTTTACCAGAAAAGTAACAATTGATGAAACTCCCTACGAATTCAGGTTTATTAATTATTACCCAAATGCCGCGGAGGGTATGATTGATGTAGATGGAGGAAAACCAATTGTATCAATTGTTTTATCAATGGGTATGATGGGCAAACAAACGATGTTCCTGACAGAAGGTGACGTTTTGAATTTCAGCGGTTTTAAATTTGGTTTTACAGATTTTGACACTGTTGACGTCAGGTTAAGCCTGATTAAAGATAGTCTCTATATTGTATCCAAAGCAAAATTCAGCGAAATGGACATGAGGTCGCAGCAAACCATAGAACATGAGGCGAATAAACCAGTTCCATGTGACTTTATGAAAGTATATAACGTGGGATCCATAAAGGTAATTCTGCAAAAATTCAGTAAAAGTGCCGAGATCAGACCTGTACCAAATGTTCATTCCATGAAAGAGCTAAGGCGGAATGCACTGGAGTTTGAGCTAAGTTACGGCAATAGGTCCAAAAGCATGTTCTTATGGGAAGGCGATGATATTCAACCTGTTTCCACATTTGAAAATGAGAACTATCTGGCTATAATTAAATATGGTTCAAAGGAGCAAAAATTGCCATTCAAAATCAAACTAAACGATTTTATTCTGGAAAGATACCCGGGTTCAAACAGCCCTTCATCCTACAAGAGCAATGTAACCCTCATCGACTCTGCAAATCGAGTGGAAAAACCTTTCTCAATCTACATGAACAACATCCTGAAATACAAAGGATATCGATTCTATCAGTCATCGTATGATAATGATGAGATGGGAACCATTCTATCAATAAATAAGGATTTAGCAGGCATGATGGTAACCTACACCGGGTACATCCTGCTTTTCCTTTTCCTAATACTATCATTACTTAATAAAAACTCTGCATTCTGGACAGTTTCAAAGAGTATGCTCAGCAAAACCATTGGTAAAGCAGGTATTTTCCTGATTTTAATCTTGACTCCCTCCATTTCTCTGCTTGCTAATCCGCAGAAATTTGTTGCCGATAAACAGGCGGCAAATGAATTTGGAAAGGTATTAGTTCAGGATCAGGGGGGAAGGACTAAGCCCCTTTTCACGCTTAGTAACGACATTCTTAGAAAGGTCAGCCGTGAATCAGATTACAAAGGTTTTTCCTCAATGCAGGTATTCCTGGGGTTTGCCTACGATTTTTGGAATTGGCAACATGAACCCCTGATTAAAATATCAAATAATGAGGTTAAAAAGATTATTGGGATAAAAACCGATTACGCTTCATTTGCCGATATTGTTGATTTTTCAGTTGAGGGTGGAAACTATAAGATTGGTAACTATTTGAATGAATCTTACTCCAAACCAGCTAACGCCAGAAATAAGTTCGATAAGGAAATAATCAAAATTGATGAAAGGGTAAATATCCTTTACATGATTTATAAAGGGGAGTTTTTCAGGTTTTTCCCATCAAAGGATAGCTCTTTGAAATGGAATACCCCGGAACAGGCAATACAATTCGCTTCCAGCAAGGAGGATTCATTGTACCTGACTAATATTACCAATCTTATTTATGATGAGCTGAAAAAAGGTTCTTCTTCAGGTAACTTTAAGCTGGCTTATGATTTTATCCATTCCATATCCGATTATCAAAACAAGTTTGCCGGTTATGATCTGCCTGCTAAATCAAGAGTTAAGGTTGAACTGTTTTACTATAAGGCAAATATCTTTGAAAGATTGTTCCCATTTTATGCAACATTAGGTTTGGTTCTTTTTATCTTTTTAGTTGTTGGGGTGATTTCAGTAAACCGAAAAATAGACGTATATGTTAAATACCTTAAGATATTTCTTTTTGCCGGTTTTGTATTCCATACAATAGGATTGATTTTAAGGTGGTACATAGCAGGGCATGCCCCGATGAGTAATGGGTATGAATCAATGATTTTTATTTCATGGGCTACGTTGTTAGCCGGGTTTATATTTAGCAGAAAATCTCCATTTGCCATTTCAGCAACCGCCATCCTGGCCGCATTAACATTACTTGTAGCCCATTTAAGCTTTATGGATCCGGAAATTACGAACCTTGTTCCTGTACTGAAATCCTACTGGCTTACTTTGCATGTTTCAATAATAACCAGCAGCTATGGTTTTCTTGGTTTGGGAGCGATACTGGGCTTAGTCGTTATGGTTCTGTATTCATTAGCAGAACGGAAAAACTACCAGAGGATTTCAAATACGATAGATGAGCTAACTCTGATCAACTACAAAACCCTAACCATAGGCTTGTATCTTTTAACAATCGGAACATTCTTAGGTGCCGTTTGGGCAAATGAATCATGGGGGAGATATTGGGGCTGGGATCCAAAGGAAACCTGGTCGCTGATAACCATGATTGTTTACAGCTTTGTGATACATTCGAGAATGATAAAACCGTTCAGGGGGATTTTTGCATTCAACGCCATGTCCCTGTTTGCATTTTCATCTGTTTTGATGACTTACTTTGGGGTGAACTACTTTTTATCAGGGCTGCATTCTTATGCAGGAGGTGATGCCGCCTCAGTTCCAATATATGTTTATATTATCGTTTTTGTTCTTGCTTCGTTAAGTGTATGGGCCTACAAGAAGCATGTTGAATATTCAGAAAATTAGGGTATTGTATAGTAATAAAAGATGAAGGGGGTGATTTTAATTAAAATCACCCCCTTCATTTATGGATATTCTGGTTACCAGCGCTTACCCGACCTTTCGGAATTATAACCACCCCTGCGTTCGTTGTTGAAATTTCCCCTGGGCTTATCTGTTTTAGGCTTGGCCTCAGTTACAACTATAACTTTACCATCGTATTCTGCTTTGTCAAGCTCCTTGATTGCTTTAACAGCCTCATCACCATTTGGCATTTCTACAAAGCCAAATCCTCTGGACATGCCGGTTACCCGGTCGGTTATCACTTTTGCCGATGAAATAGCACCGTACTCATCGAATAATTCCTTTAAGTCGTTGTCAGAAACATCAGAACTTAAATTGGAAATGTAAATGTTCATTTTTGAATTTTGATTAGTTAATAAAATACCTGATGTTGAAACGAATTTGCGGGATTTCAATTAAGAAATGGTAGGCATTTAAGGATCAATCGATCAAATAGAGCGCAAAGGTAATATTAATAATGTATAAAATACATTATTTTAAATTTAAAGTTGTTTTAAAAAAGAGAAATTAATAAACGTTTAGAGATATTTCCTATCCTCCTCGGGGATATCGAAGTATTTTTCGTAAAGTTTGACATCCGGGCCAGCCTCAAGAACTTTTTTGTCTTTTACCACATAAGTGCACTTCTCCCCAATAACCACAGAGAAAAACACATCAACTTCGGCTTGGCTCTCATCAATCATATTCAGCTTAACAAGGTGGCGGTTCTCCTCGCGGTTTAAGGTCGTATGACAAATAGGGCAGTAAACCGTAAGCTCTTCACCTTCCTTGATAATGAAATTAGGGTGAGTTTTTTTCTCATAGTTCCCGATCTCCTGGTTCAGGAAAAGAAGTCCTTTATTACCGGAATCAGTTTTTACAGATAGAACAATCGAATTGACTATTCTTAATTGGCCCTTGCAGATGGGGCATAAATAATCTTTTGCCATAGCTTTATTATTTTTAATGTTATTAGTATTAAATATCCTATTCCTTTTATGGAACAAGATACACATTCATCTAAACATAATCAACCCAAAACACCTAAAATATTAGAAAGAAATTTAAACAACTGATTCTTATTTTGTCCACCATATTTTTATTTTTCTGGCTGATTTTAATTGGTGTTGCTAAACATATATGTTAAATAAATAACAATGTTTGAAAAATAACATAAATGATTTAATTTTGCACCTGAAAAATATTTATAGTTGTGAAATTCAAATAGATGTATAATGAACTATAAGTTATTGTGATTCTTTAAGATTGATTATAAATTGATTGTTTTGTTAAAAATATTCAGCGAATTTTTTTATTACATGTATGCTTTAGAATATTTTTGTATATAGGACAGTTTAACTACATAAATGAGCTAGTATGAAAAAAATTGCAACAGTGGATGATCTGAAGAAAATCAAAGATTCACTCCGGGTTGAGAAAGGGTTTACAAATAAATCATTAAGTATTGATTCAGGAGTTACAATCAGGGTAGCAATGGCAACTTGTGGAATTGCCTCAGGGGCAAAAACCATAATAAATTTCCTTAAGAATGAGATGGAAAAACGGGGAATTGAATCTACAATTATCCCTACAGGGTGCATGGGGTATTGCTATGCAGAGCCTACAATCGAAGTAACACTTCCTAACAGGGAACCGGTGGTTTTTGGCTATGTGGACACAAAAAAAGCAGATGAGATAATTGAGCGATACATTAAAAATGGTGAATTGGTCGATGGAATAATTCCTGTTAACTATGAAACTATTGATAATTAAAAACATCAGGAGGTTTTCGTAATGACAAAATTTAAATCACAGATTCTAGTTTGCGGAGGTTCCACATGCAAGAACAATTCCGTCGATTCTATTATAGAAAAACTTAAAGCAGAGCTAACAGCTAAGAACCTTGAGAATGATGTCCAGCTAGTTGTTACCGGATGTTTCGGTCTGTGTGAGGAGGGTCCGGTTATCAAAGTATTACCCGAAAATACATATTATATTAAGGTAAAGCCTGATGACGTTTCGGAAATAGTAGAAGATCATATTTTGAAAGGAAAGACAGTTGACAGGTTGATATATAAGGCTAATGAATTGAAGAGGCCGGCCAGAAAACAAATTAGGATTGCCTTAAGGAATTGTGGTTTTATTAACCCGGAGAATATTGATGATGCCATAGCCAGGGATGCATATCAGGCTCTTGGTAAAGTACTTTCTGAATATTCGCCTTCTCAGACTATTGATATCATCAAGAAGTCAGGATTGCGTGGTCGTGGGGGAGGAGGTTTCCCAACCGGACTGAAATGGGAAATTGCAAGCAAAAATTCTGCCGACCAGAAATACGTGGTATGCAATGCCGATGAGGGCGATCCGGGTGCATTTATGGATCGTTCTGTACTAGAAGGCGACCCGCATACTGTTCTTGAAGCAATGGCTATTTGCGGGTATTGCATTGGGGCTACACAAGGGCTTATATATATAAGGGCTGAATACCCACTAGCAATAAAACGACTGAAAATTGCCATTGAACAAGCTAAAGAGTATGGCCTTCTGGGTAAAAACATTCTGGGCTCTGGTTTCGATTTTGATATCACTTTACGATATGGTGCCGGTGCATTTGTTTGCGGTGAAGAAACTGCTTTGATTCACTCAATGGAAGGGTTACGTGGCGAACCAAGCAATAAACCACCATTCCCGGCAGAGAGCGGTTATTTAGGCAAACCTACTAATGTAAACAACGTTGAAACCTTTGCCAGTGTTCCTGTCATAATCCTCAAAGGGGCTGAATGGTTTGCCTCTATTGGTACAGCGAAATCAAAAGGTACAAAAGTGTTTGCCCTTGCTGGGAAGATCAACAATGTCGGGTTAATTGAAGTTCCCATGGGTACCACTCTTCGTGAGGTAATCTTCGAAATAGGTGGAGGTATTAAAAACGGCAAGAAATTTAAGGCAGTTCAAACCGGAGGCCCCTCAGGTGGTTGCCTTACGGAGAAACATCTAGATACCCCAATTGATTTCGATAATCTTATTGCCGCTGGATCAATGATGGGCTCTGGTGGTATGATTGTAATGGATGAGGATGATTGCATGGTTTCAGTTGCTAAGTTCTACCTTGAATTTACTGTTGAAGAGAGTTGTGGGAAATGCGCACCTTGCAGGATTGGCAATAAAAGACTTTACGAACTCCTTGAACGAATCACTAAAGGGGAAGCCACCCTTGATGAGCTGGACCGATTACGGAACCTTAGTTTGGTTATTAAAGATACTTCACTCTGTGGCTTAGGTCAAACATCCCCGAATCCGGTTCTTTCAACCATGGATAATTTCTACCATGAGTATCTTGCACATGTTAAGGATAAGAAATGTCCAGCCGGACAATGTAAAACATTAATGCAGTATGTGATTGATGCTGAAGCCTGTGTTGGTTGTACAGCCTGTGCCCGTAATTGTCCTGTTAACGCAATCATTGGTGAACGAAAAAAACCTCATGTAATCGACACATCTGTTTGCATTAAGTGCGGAGCATGTATTGAGAAATGTAAATTCAGCGCAATTAGTATTCAATAATTTCTGAAAAGATGGAAAAGATAAAACTAACAATAGATAACAGGCCAGTAGAAGTTGCCAAAGGGTCAACTGTTTATGAGGCTGCTAAAATCCTTGGTATTGATATTCCTGTACTTTGCTACATGAACCTTCATGATTTAGGCATTGAGAATAAACCCGCCGGGTGCAGGGTTTGTGTAGTCGAGGTTGAAGGTAGAAGAAATCTAGCGCCTAGCTGCTCAACTGATTGTACTGAAGGGATGGTGGTAAAAACCCATACAACCCGGGTTATCAACGCCCGTAGAACCGTGATGGAATTAATCCTATCCGATCACCCAAAGGATTGCTTAACATGTCCCAAAAGTGGTCGCTGTGAGCTGCAGGACATGTCAATTCGTTTTGGAATTCGCGAGATACCCGGACAGGAGTATGCCGAAATGTCAACATATAAGAAGGATTTTTCTCCATCCATAATACGGGACATTGATAAGTGCATTATGTGTCGTAGGTGTGAGACTATGTGTAATGATTTTCAAACAGTTGGAGCTTTAAGCGCAGTAAACCGTGGTTTCATGGCGGTTGTAGCGCCAGCATTTGAACAGGACATAGTGAAATCACCCTGTACGTACTGTGGTCAGTGTGTTGCGGTTTGCCCAACAGGTGCCTTAACGGAGGTTGATCATACCCCAAAAGTGATTCGTGCCCTTGCAGATCCTGCAAAAACCGTAATTGTTCAAACTGCCCCAGCTGTTAGAGCTGCATTGGGCGAAGAATTTGGATTAGAGGCTGGTACACTAGTAACTGGGAAAATGGTAGCAGCTTTACGCCAAATTGGGTTTGATTATATTTTTGATACCGATTTTGCAGCCGACCTTACCATTATGGAAGAAGGTACAGAAATGCTTGACCGTTTAGCCAAGTTTCTTGCAGGTGATAAGAGTGTCAAATTGCCTATATTGACAAGTTGCTGCCCAGGCTGGGTAAATTTCTTTGAGAACAATTACCCCGATATGCTGGATGTACCCTCAACGGCCAAATCGCCACAACAAATGTTTGGCGCTATTGCCAAGTCATATTTTGCCGAAAAAATGGGTAAGAAACGTGAAGATTTGGTTGTTGTATCAGTTATGCCTTGTCTGGCCAAAAAATATGAGTGCCAGCGGGATGAGTTTAAAGTTGATGGCAACCCTGATGTTGATTATTCAATATCTACAAGGGAACTGGCTCATCTGATAAAAGGGTTCAATATCAAGTTCAATGAGCTGCCTGATGATGATTTTGATCGTCCACTTGGAGAATCAACAGGAGCCAGCGTCATTTTTGGAGCAACCGGTGGTGTAATTGAGGCAGCAACCCGTACTGCTTATGAATTGCAAACCGGTAAAAAACTGGAAAAACTCGATTTCACCCAACTACGTGGAATGGAAGGCATCCGTTCTGCAACAATTGATTTTAACGGTCTTCCAGTAAACATTGGTATTGCCCATGGATTAGGCAACGCACGTAAATTGCTGGATGATGTTAGATCAGGTAAAGCCAGCTTTCATGCAATTGAAATAATGGCTTGCCCTGGTGGATGCATTGGTGGCGGTGGTCAACCCTCCCACCATGGCAATTCAGAAATACTAAAAGCCAGAACTGCCGCAATATATCGTGAGGATGCCGGTAAGCCGATTCGTAAATCACATGAAAACCCATATATCATTCAGCTTTACAAAGAGTTTCTTGGAAAACCAATGAGCGAGAAGGCCCATCACCTGCTCCACACACACTACTTTGATAAAAGCAAAAAAGATATTTTCATTTAACAGAGGAGGGAAATTACATGTCACATATTAAAATAGAACTTAAACAGGAACAGGTTGCAAAACTCAAAGAGATTTGCAAATCGTTTAATAACGAGGCGGGTGAATTGATTAATGTTCTCCATAAGGCACAGGAATATTTCGGGTATTTACCAGCTGAAATTCAGGAAATCGTAGCCAAGGAGTTAAATGTGTCTGTTGCAAAAGTTTACGGTGTGGTAACCTTTTACTCATTTTTCACCATGATCCCCAAAGGTCAACATCCGATTAGCATTTGTACCGGTACTGCCTGTTACGTTCGCGGTGCAGAAAAGGTGCTTGATGAGTTTAGGCGTATCCTGAACGTGAAAGTTGGAGAAACAACTCCTGATGGGAAATTCTCATTAAGTTGCTTAAGGTGTGTAGGTGCTTGCGGTTTGGCCCCTGTTGTAATGGTTGGTGAAAAAGTTTATGGACGGGTATCACCAGATGGCGTAAAGGATATATTAAAAGAATATGAATAATCCCGATTTAAACTGTTGTGGGATTGGTTTTTTTATAGTTTGTTTAGGGAAGAGGGTTGCTGCAAAACAGCAACCCTCTTAATTTCTAGTTTAACCCACCTTTCCCCTTATAAAGTTTTAGTGGTTTTTCCAGATCAACCCTCAAAACGGTCATATATGTGTCATGCATATTTTTTGGGACTTTAACAAAAACTAACCCCGGAACTGAGCTCCAGCTGATCTTTCCAACAATTTTAAATTCGACATCTTTGTGGCTGCCAACCACTGTGATTTTTTTAATCGGGGTTAGTAATCCCTTTATAACCATTTCATTTGAAGGGTTACCCTGTAGGAATAAGTACAGAGCTGTTGAATCCTTGGAGATTGAGGTTGGCCCATAAAAATGCCCTTGTGGCAACCCACCTAGCGTCCCAAAGATTGCTTCGCTGTGTTTTGAAGTCCATTTACCTAGTTCTGTAAGGATTTTAACCTGTTCTTCAGGAACAGAGCCATCCTCCTTGGGGCCAATATCAAGCAGCAAATTGCCACCCATGCTTATAACATCTGCAAGGATGGTAATAAGTTCGTAGGGCGTTTTGTAGTTAGTGTCTGTGTTGTAAAAACCCCACGATTCATTTGTAGTCATACAAAGTTCCCAGAATTTAAGGGATGGACGTGAAACCGGAAAATTCTGCTCAGGGGTATCATAATCTCCATAACCTTGTAATCGCCCGTTAATTATCGCATTTGCGTTCTTGCTGAGTATCATTTCTCGTATCCAGTCTGCCTTCCATTCCTTTGCGCTATGCTCCCAATCGCCATCAAACCAGAATAAATCGGGGTTATATAAATTTGAGAGTTCGAATATTTGCCCATGGCAAAATTTTAGGAATTTTTCCCATCGGACAGAATCTCTTGATATATCGTATCTGTTGGAATCTCGGGTAAAACCAGGGTAATCCGGGTATGACCAATCAATCAGTGAATAGTATAAACCAACTTTTATATTCTGTTTTCTTAGCGCATTGATAAACGGAGTGAGTACATCTTTTTTTGCCGGTGATTTTTTTACTACGCTCAAATCGTTCATATTGGTATTCCATAATGCAACACCATCGTGGTGTTTGGAGGTGATAACAGAATACCGGGCTCCGCTCTTTTTAATCAGATCAGCCCAATACTCAGGGTTGTAATTTATTGCCGTGAAACTTTGAATCTGATTCATATAGTCTTTATGGCTGATCTGTTTATTATAGAACGCCCATGATTCCGAGGTATTGCCGAGTGAATAGATACCCCAGTGAATGAAGATTCCCAGCTTGGCATCGGCAAACCACTGCATTTTGTTCTCTTGCCCCAATGCGTTTGAGTTTTGTTGACCGCTTAAATTAGCATTGATGATTATAATCATCAATATTATAAAACAGAATTTGTTTCTCATTGAATATTAAGTTATTAAGTATGATAAAGATCTATGTTTGTTAAAGAAAAAAAAGAAAAATGTTAAAAAAAATCAAAATACAAACGCAAGTTAGATTAAACCAAGGTGTCAAACTGATGTTTAATATAAGTCTAATTTAATAATTATATGAAGAATCTAAAAAATTTATTGCTTATCACTGTTTTTCTATTTTCGCTAAATAGTTACTCACAGGAAGTTTCAAGCCCTCAGAGAATGTCTGGTGAAGGGAAAATGCCCATGGGTGCAGGCACCGGAACACTTAAGGGTAAGATAGTTGATGAAAACGATGGCCAACCGGTTGAGTATGCAAATATTATCTTGTACAGTTTACGGGATTCCTCGTTGGTTACCGGAGGAATATCTGATAAAAACGGATACTTTACCATTGAAAAGGTGCCCTACGGAAGGTATTATGTTGATTTTAAATTTATCGGGTATAACAATTTCAGAATGAAAAATGTAATGGTAAACCCGAGAACCCCCGAGTTAATTCTTGAAACGGTGAAGTTAAAACCTGCCTCTGAGCAGATTGAGGGAGTTGTTGTGACAGGTCAGAAATCGATGTTACAACACAACCTTGATAAAACGGTCATCAATGTTGATCGCAATATCAACGCTGAGGGTGGGACTGCCCTGGATATTATGAGGAATATCCCTTCGGTGGAGGTGGATGTTGAAGGTAACGTTAGCCTTCGTGGCAGTTCCAACCTAACCATTCTGGTTGATGGGCGCCCCTCTCAAATAGCCAGTTTGGATGAATTACCAGCAAGTATTATCGAAAGTGTTGAGGTTATAACCAATCCATCTGTCCGCTATGATCCCGATGGCATGTCTGGTATTTTAAACATCGTCCTTAAAAAGAAGAAAACCCCAGGATATCATGGGATGGTTTCATTAAATGCTGGTACCGGCGATAAGTACTCAGGTACTATTAATCTGAATGTTCGCCAGGGGAAAATCAACGTATTTGGAAATCTCGATTATCGTCATTTTTACTCTACAGGTTATGGTACTTCCAACAGGATTTCCGATGGCGGTAGCCAATTCCAAAATGAGGATAATAATAACGGGGGTAACTCCAATAATTTTCGTGCCGGGATAGATTATTTTATCAATAACCAGAATACCTTGTCATTAACAGGTGCTTTAAATGCAAGAACCTTTAACGGGAAGGAGTTTTCCACCACATTGTTTAATTCCATCCCTTTAATTGATGAGAATTCTGATAATAAAAATGATATGGGTGGCCAAGAGTTGACCCTTAACTATAAAAGAACCTTTGATAAACCTGGACAGGAGTTCACTGTTGATGCTTTTTACTCAGGTAATGGTCGGATTTCAGATTCAAAAATTGATAGAACGAGAAGCGGAATATTAAATAACGATATATCAAACACTGATGGAAAAAGCAGCTCGTTTGTTTTCCAAAGTGACCTGGTTATGCCTATTGGTAACGGGGGTCGGATGGAAACCGGTGTAAAAGGCATTATCCGCAATCAGGATGCTGATTATGTTTTTAAAACATACTTACCCTTGCTAAATACATGGAGCGATACTGCAAACCTCTCCAACCGTTTTATTTTCGACGATCAGATTTATGCAGGTTACCTCATTTACTCAAATAAAGTTGGACCCATCAGCTATCAGGGAGGAGTCAGGGTTGAAGATCAAATCAAGAAGATTGATCAAAGAACTCAGGATAAAGTGGCCAATGTTTCCCTTTTCAACTATTTTCCGAGCGCTCATATTAAATGGGATATCAATAAAGTTAACTCATTGCAGGTTTCATACAGCAAACGGGTTAACAGACCGCAGGGCAGGGTATTAAATCCATTTGTCAGCATTGAAAATGTTTACAACATCAGCTATGGTAACCCTTACCTGAAACCTGAGTACACCAGCTCCTATGAGATAGGTCATTCGTTGAACTTCAAAAATACCAATATTAGCAGTACATTGTTTTATAGAAATACTACCAATAAAATAACTAGGATAACTACACTTACCCCTGGTCCAACATCAGCTGAAGACACACTGAAATCAACCTTTAAAAATCTTACCAGTGGCTCGACTCTGGGTGCAGAAGTTGTTTTCTCACAAACGATTAATAATTGGTGGAAGGTTAATGGGAGTTTCAGCTTTTTTAAAGCAAAACTGGATGGTAATGAACTGGTTAACCAGGCTGCTAGTGAAAGTAACAGCTGGACTACCAAATTCACTTCATCGTTCACAATTTTGAAAGGACTTGAATTACAAGTGAATGGAAACTACCGCAGCCCTGTAATATCTGGAGTTGGTGGTGGAGACCGGGGAATGATGGGTGGTGGTGGAGGTAGCCAGGGAAAGACTTATGAACTCTACTGGGTTGATCTAGGACTTCGCTATATGGTTTTAAAAAACAAGGGAACAATTACATTAAGGGCGAGCGATATTTTTAATACCCGTAAATTCAAATCCGATACATGGGGCGATGGCTTTACCACCTACTCTGAGAATTTCCGTGAAAGCAGAATCATATTTATTGGATTCTCCTACCGGATAAATGATTTTAAGCAAAGGCGTGATAAGCAATTGGATAATAATGATGATTCTGAATTTGGCAATCAGTAGTTATCGGAACCGGAGATTTTCTCCGGTTTTTTTTCTATTATGAGTAACATTAGTTTCAGTTAGTTTGTCCTAAGAACCATAAAAGTAAAATTTGACCACTAATAAGTAGGTTCAACCCCAACCTGATCAATGTTAGAAATGATTTGGTTAAAGAAATTTAGGCTATTTAAGGTGTAAATGGCTATTCCACCTGCAATACCAGGCCTTTCAAATATTCACCCTCCGGGTGATAAATATTTATAGGGTGATCGGCTGGTTGTGTTAGCTGATGCAATATTTTCACCTGTCGGCCAGTGATTGCACACCCCGAAAATACTGCATTCCTGAAATCAACCTTATTTACCACCTGCGAGCAGGAGAATGTAAAAAGTACCCCTCCGGGATTGATTTTCTGGATAGCTGCAGCATTTAGTCTTTTATATGCCTGAAGTGCATTTCGGAGCGCATCATTGTGCTTTGCAAATGCCGGTGGATCTAATACAATAATATCATACTTTTCATCAGCTTTTCTAAGGTACTCAAATACATCATCACAAACTGAGGTGTGGTGCGAAATACCTTTAAAATTCATTGCAACATTCTGGTTGGTCATCTCAATGGCTTTCTCAGAGCTATCAACGGTAACTACCTTTGATGCACCTCCTTCTATAGCGTAAACAGAGAATCCGCCGGTATAACCAAAGGCGTTAAGTACTGTTTTGTCTTTAGATAAGTATTGCAAAAGCAGCCTGTTCTCCCGCTGATCTAAGAAAAAGCCGGTTTTCTGACCTTCAACCCATGAAATTTTAAACCGAAGGTTATTTTCAAGCAATTTGTCGCTTACTTCGCCGCCAATGATATACTCATCGTTAGTAGCCACTCCGGATTTAAAAGGCAGAGCGGCACTGCTTTTATCGTAAACAGATTTTAGATTCCCTTCAAAAATATCCAAAAGAAGTTTTGCAAGCTCTTCTCTAATTTTGAACATCCCCAGTGAATGGCATTGAATTACAGCAGTAGCACCATAAATATCAATTACTAAACCGGGTAATCCATCACCTTCGCCATGTACAAGGCGGAAAATGTTTGTATGTTTACTCTGGTACAACCCTAACACCTGCCTAAGGTATAACGCATTTTGAAGTTTATCTCGCCAAAAGTTTGTGTCAATTTTTTCATGTTTAAACGAAAATATCCTTACACTAATTGAACTGGGCTGGTAGTGTCCGGTGGCGAGATAATCACCGGTATTGCTAAATATTTCTATTATATCGCCTTCTTCAACGGTACCTTCAATTCTTTTTATTGCTCCTGAAAAAATCCACGGATGAAATCGTTTTATTGATTGCTCTTTACCGGGTTTAAGAAATATTTTTGGGTAATTCATTTGTTCTGGTTTGAAAGTTCAAGGTTTAAAAAAAATATACCAATCTGAAGTAGCTGTTGGAAATCCTCATGAATTATAGGTTGCCGGTTAATTTTAAATATATTTCCCGGCAAATCCAGGCATCGGTGGCGGCATATTGCAATTGTGCATCTGTTAAGTTTTCGGATTCCCAGTTTGATAGCTGCTGGTTTTTAGAGACTCTTGCTTTAAGCACAATTGCAGCCAGCTTACGAACACTCTGGCTTTCAATTCCTTTTTGCTTTGCCAGCTGTTGTAGGTCGATAAATCCCCCCGGGGTGAAATGTTTAATCTTTTGAATCGCCTTAAGATCATCTCTTATTGCGACACCCACTTTGATAATATTATCATCCTCCAGGAGCTTTTTAAGGGTTCCGGGAATACCAAGGGCTTTAAGCCTGATGATCAAAGTATAATCTTCTGATGCAAGTTGCATAATGGCAACACCATTCATTTGACCCTTCTTAAAGTTTGGTTTTGTTTCAGTATCAAAACCCAGTATTTTGGAATTCTGGAATAGGGGAAGGAGTTGTTTCAGCTGCTTAACATTGCTAATCACCATTATTTCGCCAGGGAATGAAATGCGGGGCAATTTCAGGATATCCTCATTATCAATAGTTTCGGCAAACATATTATTTCCTGAAATCTTTTTGTCGTTGTGTAATAAACCATTCGCTGGTATCGGGCTCGCTTTCCCCATGTTTTCTGTCACCCTGTTCAAGATCTAACCCGGTGTAAAGCAAAACGTGCAATGCCTTAATGGAGTTGGCCAACCTGATACCCCAGAAATCCTTGAAGTTTGAATGGCACTCCCAAAGGGCATCATTCATAACCTCAACATTACCAACCTGGTAAAGCATGGTAAAATTTTTCAGATCCTGATATATATCTGTAAGGTATTCTGATATATTTGCAATGATATTCCCTGCATTCTGATCTGCCCGTGGATCGTTCACTTCAATAAAATCATCAAATTGCCCGAAGATGGTTTTAAGTTTATTTAATATGCTGTTGTAAAGATCCTCCTCAACAAATTTTTCGTTTGTTTCTTCCAGAATTGGTTCAGTATCGGGTAAAACAGTTGACTTATAGTAAAGCAGTGGCAATAGTTTATGTGCTGCCGTTATAAATGAAAGCCGGGTGTGGGTATTTGCATTTTCCAGAAATGCACAGTATTCTTTTGCAACTGTTGCAAACTCTACAGTATTTCTGCTATAAACAATGGCTTTAGTATCCATTTATTAATTCTTAATGACTTGATAAAAATAAAATTGTCTGCAAATATAAAAAGAAGTTACTGGTAACCAGAATAAAAGTGGATGAATATAAGGTTACAAGGAACGAAATTAAGTATATGCATAATGATAATCCTAATCCGCTTTACTCCACCAAGTAAGCAGATTTTCCCGGGATTTAACTATTTTATTGTTATCCAGCAGGAAGTGAATAACCTTTAAAACTTTATCGGGTTTTAGCCCAATTGAATCAACCAGCGATTCCAGTTTGGTAGGGCCCTTATCGAGCTTTTCCTTTATTAAAGTTAGAATTTTGTCAAATTCCATCTTGCTCATTTCTAGTTCATTGCGAGAAGTGCAGATATCACAATGCCCACAACGGTAAGAGTCCTTTTCTCCGAAATAATCGAGCAGGAACTGGCTTCTGCATTTAGTCTGCTGGCTGGCATAATTGACCATTGCTTCAATTCTTTTCAGGAATCTTTCCTTGCGGAGTTTATAGTTTTCCTGACTTAGGAATAAATTCTTATCATCAAGCCGTTCCTCGGTATATATTATCAAAGGTGTTTTCTTTTTAGGGATGTAGTTGACTATCTTGAATTTTGATAATTTCTTTAGGTTTTCAATGACCTGATCTGCAGGGATACCAGAAACTCTTGCCAGCCAAACCTCATCAATATTAACATAATGAGAGAAAATGCCGGTGAAAGCGCGTAAAATTACTTTTATAAATTTATCAAGCTCTGCATTGGCCACCTGAAACTTGTACAGCTCCTCCCGTCCGACAATAAACATAAGCCGGCTTGGATTATCCAGCTCATCAGTAAGCTCGATGTACCCCTCACGCTCAAGGAATTTTAATGAGTTGTAAGCCTTTACAGTGTTCAACTTATAGGTGGATGCAAAATCCATCAAGTTAAAATCGTAAACCTCACCTTTACCAGCGCCAACAGCCACCTGGAAAAAAGAGCCCAAAGCCTGATAAACCCTTCTGATCTCATCATTTTCGGGGAAATTGGCCTCAATCCGTTGTTCAATTTTTGATTTATCGGATTCGTTGTAGAGTAGAATAGCATAAGCAAGATTTAGGTCCCGCCCGGCCCTACCTGCTTCCTGAAAGTAGGCTTCCGGAGAATCGGGCAAATCCATGTGGATTACAAAACGTACATCCGGTTTATCAATGCCCATCCCGAATGCGTTAGTTGATACTATAACCTTGGTTGATCCTTTTTTCCATTCATCCTGCCGGGTATTTCTCATTTCAGGCGATAAACCGGCGTGGTAAAAATCTGCAGCAATTCCCTCTTTCCGGAGAAGCAATGCTATTTCTCTGGTTTTTTCCCTGTTCCGGACATATACAATTCCGCTCCCTGGAATGCTGGTTACTATTTTAATCAGGTGCTTATTTTTATCTTCGACATTGCGAACCAGGTAAACCAGGTTTTTCCGTTCGAAGCTCATCTTCAGTATATTCTTCTGCCGGAAGTGCAACTTTTCCTGAATATCATTGGCAACCTCGGGTGTTGCAGTGGCAGTGAGAGCCAGAAAAGGAGCATCGGGAATTAAACCCCTTAGCTCGGCTATCCTCATATAGGAGGGTCGAAAATCATATCCCCATTGCGATATACAATGCGATTCATCAATGGCAATCAGGTTCACCTTCAGCTTTTTTAACCTTTCCCTGAACAATGGAGTGGTAAGTCGCTCGGGTGATAGGTAAATGAATTTAAAATCACCATATATACAATTATCCAGTTCGATATCAATCTCATGACGGGTCATACCCGAATGAATTGCCACTGCTTTAATACCTCTTTTTTTCAGGTTCTCTACCTGGTCCTTCATCAGTGCGATTAGGGGTGTGATAACCAGGCAAATACCTTCCTTTGCCAGGGCAGGAACCTGAAATGTAATGGATTTCCCGCCACCGGTTGGCATCAGAGCCAATGTGTCATTCCCTTCATAAACAGAACGAATAATCTCCTCTTGAAGTGGGCGAAAGGTTGAAAGGCCCCAATGTTTCTTTAATATCTGATAAAAAATTTCCAATTAAGAGAATATTATTATACAAAAATAGTTTTTAAAGTGATTTATTGTTGTTTTCCCTACATGTCGCAAGGTGGATTAAACAAAGTTATAATATCCTACCAAGTGTTGGGATAATTTGTAATAACAACAGCTGTTTTAACGAGTTATTAAAAAAGATTTAGCTGAATTTAAGAAGTTAGTAAAGAGATTAACTTCTTGTCAGTCTGTCAATTTTTTGTAACTTGGCGCCTTTAAAAATCAAAAATTAAGCCATGTCGCAATACGAAGAAAAAGTTATATCACAGGGTCTTACATTTGATGATGTACTTTTAATCCCTGCATATTCAGAGGTTCTGCCCCGCAATGTTGATTTGAAAACCCGTTTTTCAAGAAACATTGAGCTCAATTCACCCATTGTTTCTGCGGCTATGGATACTGTAACCGAATCGGCACTGGCAATCGCTATTGCAAGAGAAGGAGGGATTGGGGTTATCCATAAAAATATGTCTATTGAAGCCCAGGCTAAACAGGTAAAAGATGTAAAGCGAGCTGAAAGTGGCATGATTTACGATCCCATCACCATTCAGCCTAATGCAACTGTCGGGGATGCTTTAAACCTGATGCAGGAATATCATATAGGCGGAATCCCCGTTGTGGATAAAGAAAATAAGCTTATCGGGATTGTTACCAACCGCGATCTTCGTTTCCAAAAGGCTATGCGCCGCCCGATTAAAGAGGTGATGACCAGTGAAGGTCTTATAACCACTTCTAAATCTATTGATCTGGATAAAGCTGCTTCTATACTGCAAAAGCATAAAATTGAGAAGTTGCCTGTTGTTGATGAGAACAATAAGTTAATTGGGTTACTTACCTACAAGGATATCACAAAGGTTAAGGATAACCCTTTTTCCAGCAAGGACAGCAAGGGCAGACTAAGGGTAGCAGCCGGAGTTGGCGTAACTTCTGATACTATGGAACGGGTCAAAGCGCTCGTAGATGTTAAAGTTGATGCAGTGGTAATAGACACAGCCCACGGTCATACCAAGGGTGTTGTGGATATGCTAAAAAAAGTAAAAAAGGAATATCCCGGTTTGGATATCGTTGTTGGAAACATAGCAACAGGTGCTGCAGCACTAGCGCTTTATAAAGCAGGCGCCGATGCTGTAAAAGTTGGGATTGGACCAGGTTCTATCTGTACAACAAGAATAATAGCCGGTGTAGGAGTTCCGCAACTTTATGCAATTTTTGAGGTGGCCAAAGCTTTAAAAGGTAAAAATATTCCCATAATTGCAGATGGTGGAATCCGTTACTCCGGCGACATTGTTAAAGCATTAGCTGCTGGCGCCGATACCATTATGGCAGGATCACTCTTTGCCGGTGTTGAGGAATCACCCGGGGAAACAATTATATTCAATGGGCGTAAATTCAAGTCTTACCGTGGGATGGGTTCGATTGAAGCCATGCAACAGGGATCTAAAGATCGGTATTTTCAGGATGTAGAAGATGATATCAAAAAATTAGTCCCTGAGGGTATTGCTGCCCGGGTTCCATACAAAGGTACCCTCAGCGAGGTTTTTTATCAGCTTGTGGGTGGAATCAGAGCTGGCATGGGCTATTGTGGTGCTCCTAATATAGAAAAGCTGAAAGAAGCTAAGTTCATTCAAATTACGCATGCCGGAATAGTTGAAAGTCATCCTCATGATGTTTCAATCACCCGGGAAGCGCCAAATTATAGTCGTTAGTAAATAATTGTTACCCAATAGTAGCTATTTGATTACTGATATTTCGGGGATTATTAAAGAATATGAATTTTAAAATTGTTCTTGGTAACTTTTTAAATCAATACGTTAAATTAAAATAGCAAAGAGATGAAATTTATCCGTTGGTTTACTTTTACAAGCTTTACCCTGTTAAGCTTGACATCGTTTGCACAACAGCTCTCCGATAAGGTATTTTTGACTTTAGGCGATGAGAAAATAACCTGTGGGGAATTTGAACGAATATATCTCAAAAACAACCAGGCAACAGCAGGTGTTGATACCAAAACAATTAATGAATACCTTAACTTATTTATTAACTATAAGCTGAAAGTGCTCGAGGCAAAAAACCTAAAACTGGATACATCTGCCAATTTCAAAAATGAATATTTTGGATACAGAAAACAGCTGGCCCTTCCATATCTGACCGACCCGGAAACCGAACAGCAGCTTATCAACGAAGCCTATGATCGAATGAGGTATGAAATTAGCGCCAGCCACATTTTAATTGCTATCCCCGAAAATGCCACTCCTGCAGATACGCTAAGGCTTTATGATAAAATAATCACCATTCGGAACAGGATTTTAAATGGAGAACCTTTCGAGGTAGTTGCTCGCGCTACCAGCGATGATCCTTCTGTAAGGAATAACAACGGATTTCTTGGTTATTTCACTGTATTTCAAATGGTTTACCCATTTGAAACTGCGGTTTACAATTCAACACCAGGCTCTGTTTCCATGCCAATCCGAACCCGGTACGGCTATCACCTGATT
This sequence comes from uncultured Rikenellaceae bacterium, assembly GCA_964552655.1. Taxonomy (GTDB): domain Bacteria; phylum Bacteroidota; class Bacteroidia; order Bacteroidales; family Tenuifilaceae; genus CAZKHG01. The sequence goes on along the minus strand of CAZKHG010000016.1, from coordinate 44,420 downwards.
AAAGTACAAGATAAACGACCTGCGCAAGGTCAGGTTAAAGTTGCCCATATCATGATAGCTGTGCCTAAAGATGCCAGCCTGGATCAGCAGGAAAAAGCAAAACAAAAAATTGATTCGCTGTATAGGTTGATTAAGAATAATGAAGACTTTGCCACATTGGCAAAGAACTATTCACAGGATCCCGGATCGGCAAAAATGGGGGGTGAACTTCCCTGGTTTGGGACCGGCAGGATGATCCCCGAGTTTGAGCAGAAAGCATTTGGTTTAGCCCACGACGGAGAGGTAACCGAACCTTTTCAGAGTGCTTTTGGCTGGCATATCGTTAAACGATTGAGCCGTAAGGAGATTGGAACATTTGACGAAATGCTGCCCGAGATAAAAAAACGGCTTAGCAACGACGCCCGATCCTCATTTTCGCGCGATAAGCTGATCAGTAAACTTAAAAAAGAGTACAACTTTGCAGAAGACACAGTTAGCATGAAATCGCTGGCTGGTTTCATGGATTCATCAATATTCAAGGGAAACTGGGCGATACCCAATATCAAGAATGCTAAACCTGTTTTTTCATTTGCCAATAAGAGCAACTCCCAGGCTGATTTTGCCAGGTACATTTTCAATAATCAGCGGAAACCTTTAAGAGGTTCATTTTTAAGTATAACCAGAATACTTTATGCTGATTGGGTTAAGGAAACCCTGCTAAATTTTGAGGAATCAAGGCTGGAGCAAAAATACCCCGATTTTAAGTACCTGATGCAGGAATATTACGATGGAATTTTACTTTTTGACCTGACCGACAAAATGGTATGGTCCAAGGCAACGAAGGATAGTGCTGGAATTAATAATTTTTATAAATTACACAAGCAGGATTACAAATGGGGAGAAAGAATACATCTTGTAACCTATAGTTTTAGTGATGAAAAAATATCCTCGAAATTGGTGAAAGAAATTACCAAAAGAAAACCTAAAAATTTAAAACCGGAGGATATCGCTCTAAAATTTAAGAAAGGGAAAGAACCACTTGTTACTGTTGAATATAGAATTGCAAACCCCGACGAAGATATTGTAAAGGATTATAAAACCTGGAAAAACAGCATTTCGGGTGTAACTACACGAGATGATAAAAAAGTGGTAAAAGAAATTTTGGAGGTGACGAGTGGCGACATCAAGCTTTTAGATGACTGCCGAGGTCAGGTAATTTCAGATTATCAACAATACCTTGAGAGCGAGTGGCTTAATGAGTTACATCAAAAATATCAGGTAAAGGTTGATCAGGAAGTATTTGGTAAACTGGCAAGTAGCCTTCAAAAATAGTAACTATGATAGCATTCAGATTAAAAGTTTTACACCCCTTACTTTTATTATCCGGTTTATTATTTTTTTCCTGTGTAAAAAAAGAGGATGCCAATAAAATTCCCATTGCCAGGGTTTATGGTAAATATTTATACAGCAAAGATATAAGCAACCTTTTTCCCTCAGGTATTAATCGCGACGATAGCATAAAAATCATCAATGCCTATACTGAACGTTGGATCAGACATGAGCTGTTGCTTTACCGGGCAGAGAATAACCTAACTGATCAGCAAAAAGATGTTGCGCAACAGCTCGAAGATTACCGCTCCTCGCTGCTAATTTTTAAATACGAGCAGGAGTATCTTTTTCAGAAGCTGGATACTTCAATTACAATGCAGGAGGTTGAGAATTTTTATGGGGAGAACTCATCAAACTTCATATTGAACCAAACCATTGTTAAAGCGCTTTATATTAAAGTTAAAAAGGATACTCCTTATCTTAGCAGGATAAAAGAGCTTTATAAATCAACCGATGATGAGGATATTAAAACCCTCGATAATTTAGCCTATCAGGTCGCCATAAAATACGATTTCTTTAATGACCGTTGGATTCCATTCGATATCCTTCAAAGGGAATTTCCCACACCTATTGAAAATCCCGATGAATACCTTAAGCGGAAACAAACCATTGAGATGGAAGAAGGTGATTTTTATTACCTGATCAGTATCCGTACGGTTTTATTCAAGGGGCAAATCTCTCCTCTTGACTACGAGATAGAGAATATAAAAAGCATTATTATCAATAAACGAAAACAAAAACTTATAAACGACCTTGAGAATGGCATATATAATGATGCTATGGATAGGAAAAACTGTGAAATATTTTTGAAATAATTATGGAACTGAACATGAGAACAATTAGTGAGATTTTGAGAAAAGGCATCATTCTTTTATTTTTTTTAATTCCCGGAGGAATTTATTCACAAACTGTGATCGATCAGGTTATTGCAGTGGTAGGCGGGGATATGATTCTGAATTCAGACATTGACCAGGAGCTGATGAGAATGAAAATGCAAGGGCACCTCCCCGAGGGGGATATTAAATGCAATATCCTTGAGCAGCTCCTAATTCAAAAGCTTTTGCTTAACCAATCGAGAGTGGATAGCTTAAAGCCCAACGAGTTGGCAATATCCAGCGAAATTGATCGCAGGTTGCAATATTTTATAAGCCAGATAGGCTCCGAAAAAGCTCTTGAAAGCTATTTCAAAAAACCAATGTATGAGATTAAAGAGGATTTAGGTGAGGTGATCCGCGACCAACAGCTTACCCAGCAGATGCGTCAAAAAATTGTAGAAAAAGTGTCGGTAACCCCATCGGAGGTGAGGCATTACTTCAAATCTTTGCCCACTGATAGCCTACCCCAAATCCCTGAGCAATATGAGATCAGGCAGATTTTGATGTACCCGCCTTCCACTGCCGAGGCAAAATTTCGGGTAAAGGAACGACTTCTTGAACTTAGGGAGCGGATTCTAAAAGGGGAACGTTTTTCCACTCTGGCCGTGGCCTATTCTGAAGATCACGCTTCGGCCAGAAAAGGAGGAGAGCTGGGTTTCCGTTCCCGTGAAGAGCTGGTGAAACCATTTGCTGATGTTGCATTTAACTTAAAAGAAGGACAAGTCAGTCAGATTGTTGAAACTGAATATGGGTTTCATATTATCCAGATGATTGAAAAGAAGGAGAACCAGGTAAACGTAAGGCATATCCTTCTTAAACCTCAGTATAGTTCAGATATGCTTGTGGAAGCCTCTGCCAAGCTCGATAGCATTGTAAAGCTTATAAAAGCCGATAGCATGAAATTCGAGTATGCCTGTGCCCGGTATTCCGAGGACAAGAAATCGAACCTGAATGGTGGCCTGGTAGTTAACCCCCAAACCAATACATCACTTTTCGAAAAGGATCAGATTCAACCTGCCGATTACTATATAATTAAAGATTTAAAGGTGGGTGAAATAAGCTCGCCTTTCGAATCGAGGGACGAGCATGCAAATGTATGTTTTAAGGTAGTGCAGCTTAAATCGGTTATACCGTCGCATAAAGCCAACCTAAAGGACGATTATGACATTATTCAGAGTATGGCCAAAAATATCAAGGAAGAGGAAGTCCTTATTAAATGGTTGAAGGAGAAGCAAAAAACCACTTATATCAAAATAGATCCTGAATTTAAAGGGTGTGTTTTTCATACCGAGGGCTGGGTAAAGTAGATGCTGAAATAATCATCTAGTATTTCTAAAGGTTTGAAAAAATTTATTGAAATAGTAATCGCTCTGTTCACGTTGGTACTCATATCAACGCCAAACATCACATTCTCACAAAAAACTATTAAACTTATAGGTGCATTAGAAGGTAAAAGTGCCAAATACAAAGGCGAGAGCGCCCAGCTGTTAAAGGGGAATGTTAAACTTCAGCATGGGCAAACATTGCTTCAATGCGATAGCGCCTACATGGGTAAAGGGAATAACTGGTTTGAGGGGTTTGGAAGTGTTAAGATTGTAAAAGGAACTGCAACTCTTTATGGTGATCAGGTTTATTACGATGGCAACACATCGCTGGGTAAGGTTAGGGGGAAAGAGGTTAAACTGGTGGATAAGGATGTTATCCTTGTTACCAAAAACCTCGATTTCAACTCGAGAACTAACTCTGTGAAATATGTTGGCGGTGGTGATCTTACCCAAAAGGACAACCGGCTGAAAAGTACAAGAGGATACTATTATACCGAGAAGAAGAGATACTATTTTGCCGGGGATGTTGAGATGGAGGGCAAGGACGGCCGGATTCTTACCGATTCGCTCGAGTATAACACTGATGAGGATTTGGTTTACTTTTTTGGGCCAACCAGAATTTATAATGATAATAGCTTTATATACTGCGAAAAGGGCTGGTACAACCGTAAAATTCAGCAATCAAGTTTTACCAGGAATGCATATATTCTGAGCGGTTCTCAAAAGTTTTACAGCCAAAATATCTTTAACGATAAAAAGAATAGCTATTCCCGTGCCATAGGCGAGGTGGCAATAATTGATACAGCCCAAAAAATTTCAATCTATGGGGAAAAGGCCAATATCTGGGATAAAAGGAAGGAAGCTGAGGTAACAGAAAATCCACTTCTGATAATGGAAACCGATCAGGATTCGCTATTCCTTAGATCTGAAACCCTGATTTTAAAGAATATTGCCGATAATAGCCTGCCCGATTCATCCTATAAGCTGCTCAAAGCACTGGGAAAGGTTAGGTTTTATAGAAAAGACATTCAGGGTATATGCGATTCCATTTTTTATAATTCCAAGGATTCAACCCTGAGCATGTTTGTTTCCCCGGTGATTTGGAATGAGAGCAACCAGATCACAGCCGATTTTATAAAAGCTTATACCAAGAAGAATAAAATCCATAGAATGGATTTTGATGGATCTGCATTTATTACATCACAAGAATCTAAGCTTCGGTTTAACCAGATCAAGGGAAAATCGATGGTTGCTACCTTTACACAGGGAAAATTATCAAAACTGGATGTTAAAGGGAATGGTCAAACTGTTTACTTTCTTCGCGATCAGGGTGAACTGACCGCAGTAAATAAAGCGGAAAGTTCTGACTTGACGGTGCTGGTAAGCGATGGCAAAGTATCCAGAATCACCTTTAAGAAAAAACCCATAACCACTCTGTACCCCATTGAAAAAGCCGATCCCAGTGATATCACCTTAAAAGGTTTTAGATGGCTTGATGAGTACCGGCCAACCTCTCGTGAAAGTGTTATACCCAAAGGGCTGAAACTTAAAAGGGATAAGGACCGAAGGAATAATAAAGTTTGATTTCATTTGTTCCAATCCATATTTCTGAACCCACTTTTTAGTTATACTTAATTTATCAATAGCATAGCTTTACCTGTCAATTTATTTTTTCAGAACACTGAAACATATTTAAAGATTTTACACTCACCAAATTTTATTGTCAAAACACAGGTTAATTAGGTATATTTACCTTACAATTTAAAAAATTATGAGGAAGATCTTCTTATTATTACTGGCAATTAGCCTGGGCTGGGCAAATTTTATTTTTGCCCAGTACCAATACCCGTTTCAGAATCCGGAACTTTGTATTGACGAAAGAATTACAGATCTAATCAGCAGGCTTACCCTGGAAGAGAAAGAATCATTAATGCTATATAATGCCCAATCGGTTGAAATGCTTCAAATCCCCTCTTATAACTGGTGGAATGAGTGCCTGCATGGCGTTGCAAGAGCTGGTAGGGCAACTGTATTCCCCCAGGCTATTGGTCTGGCTGCAACATTTAACGAGGAGCTGATTAAGCAGGTTGGAGAGGTGATCTCTGATGAAGGGAGAGCGAAATATAACGAAGCCGTGAATAGAGGCATTCGTGAACAATACCTTGGTTTAACCTATTGGACACCAAATATTAACATTTTTAGGGATCCACGGTGGGGCAGGGGACAGGAGACGTATGGGGAAGACCCGTTTTTAACTGGGAGAATTGGGCTGGCATTTGTTAAAGGGATACAGGGCGATGACCCAAAATATTTAAAAGCAGCTGCTTGTGCCAAGCATTTTGCTGTACATAGCGGACCCGAAAAGGTAAGACATAAATTCAACGCGGTTGTTAGCAATAATGACCTATGGAATACTTACCTGCCAGCTTTTAAAACTCTAGTAGATTCAGGTGTTGCCGGAGTGATGTGTGCTTATAACCGTACAAACGATGAACCCTGCTGTGGCAGCAATACCCTACTAACAAAAATTCTTCGGAATGATTGGAATTTCAAAGGTTACATCGTTTCCGATTGTTGGGCATTACAGGATATCTGGGCAGAACATCAGTACGTTCCAGGTGCTGATGAGGCAGCGGCGCTTGCCATTAAAAACTCTGTGAATGTCAACTGTGGGGTTGTTTACAAAAATATTACCGAAGCTGTTTCAAAAGGGTTAATCAATGAAAAAGAAGTTGATAATGCCCTGGGAAATGCATTGAGAATATTGTTCCGATTGGGGTGGTTCGACAAAACTGATAATACACCTTGGTCAACTTATGGTGCAGAAAGAGTGGCCTCCAATGATCATATAAAGTTTGCCCGAAAGACTGCAGCACAATCAATCGTATTGATTAAAAATAATGATGTTCTGCCATTATCAAAAGATATTAAAAATGTACTGGTAACAGGTCCAAATGCAACAAGCATGGAGGCTTTATGGGCTAACTATAATGGCTATTCTGATCAGATGGTTACAGTTTTAGAGGGAGTCCTTGGAAAGGTAAAACCATCCGCCATTGTTAATTTCAACGAAGGCTGCCGGTTAACCGATGATTTTAATTTCCGAGGGCTTTGGCATACCGGATCGGCTGATGCAATAATTGCAGTTATTGGGATCAACTCCATGATTGAGGGTGAAGAGGGCGATGCAATTTTAAGCAAGTTCAGCGGCGATAGGAACGACATTCAACTCCCTGCAAATCAAATTGAGTTCATCAAAACGCTTAAGAAAAGTGGCAAACCGGTAATAACCGTGATTATGGCCGGGAGTGCACTGTCATTGAAGGAGATTGAACCCTATTCAGACGCAATCCTTTACGCCTGGTACCCGGGAGAACAAGGAGGTAACGCCATTGCAGATGTAATCTTTGGCGATTATAACCCTTCAGGACGATTGCCAATTACCCTTTATAACTCAATTGATGATTTACCACCATTTGACGATTATGCGATGAAAGGCAGAACCTATCGCTATTTCAATGGAAAGGTTCAATACCCCTTTGGGTTTGGCTTAAGCTACAGCAATTTTGAATACAGCGATTTTAAGATAAAAAAACAAACTTTTTCAAAGCAGGATAAAAATATTGATTTGGATTTAACCATCAGAAATCTGAGTAATTATGATGGGGACGAGGTGGTTCAGGTTTACTGCTGCAAGCTTGATATAAATCCCGATCGGCCATTAAAATCGCTGGTTTCATTTGTTAAAGTTAATATTCCTAAAGGTACAGCAAAAAATGTGAGAGTTGTTTTACCGATAAAGAACCTGGAATGGTATAATCTACAATTTCAAAATTATATTGTGGAACCCGGACAGTACGAGATCATGGTTGGAAGGTCATCTCTGGATATCAAATGGAAAACAATAGTTAAAATCATTTGACCGGAATACCCGGAGCTTTGGTATCTATTTTCAAATTTACAAGCTCATCGAGCTGCTGGTAGATTTTTTTCTTTAGCTGATCCTTTGAGCTTTCAATCAATGGCAGCAGATTCTGATATTCACCTTTTTTCTGGTATAATCTGTTAACCCTATTAAAAAGCAGATCGTAATCATGCCAATCGCCAATTGCCTGCTGTATTGCATTCAGCGATTTTACGGCTGATTTATCAACCATAATAGCCTCTTTATCTTTAATAAGCAGGGTTAGGGTATAGATAAACATTTTCAGGCATATCCTGATTTGATGGAGGTTTTCATCATCATGCTTTTTTGATATCAGCTGTTGTATAAGAATTAGCGTACGATTTGTAAACTCAATGCTTAAGGTTTTCAACGTGTTTTCATCAAACGCCACCAAACCGCTTTTGATTCTATCTTTAATACGATCCAAATCGTCAATTTTCGTTTTAGCCAGCTGTTTTTTCAACTTTTTTTCAGCTTTTCTCCTTTTTTTCACCAGATATGATGTCAAGCTTTCTGAGTCCCTGCTGAAAGATTGCTTAAACTTTTTAGCTAAGGATATTTGTATTTGTATATCGCGAAGCATACCTGAAATGAAGAAAAGAAGGTTGATTTTTTTCAGCAATTTTTTCGATATCACCGAGATTTCAAGAATTTCAAAAAACGAGAATAGCGCATTAATCTTTTTAACGCTTAACCTTAATGAATGAATTGCCCTGGCATTGAAGCTCTTTTTTACTTTGCCAATGTTTAATTTTAGCGATGATATACAATCATCGCCATATTTAAGTAACAATTCCTGCATGCCACAATTTACAAAAAGTTATTGATAATCAGCTTTAAATGGGAAATTCTTTATTTCATTTATGATGCTGCTGTTCATTTAAGTATAAATTTGAAAAATGATATATTTGAATTTTACTTTTCATAAAGGTTCGATCGAGTATGCGTACTAGCATGATAAAAGGATATCTAAGCAGACTAATTCCTGTGGAGGTAATGCTTCTTCTTTACCTTCTCACAACAGCTTTCGTGATAATCCTATTCTGGAGCAACCTTCAAAGTCCGTTTATCCACCTGATAGTCAGAATACTAATCCTTTTTTTGTATTTTTTGGCGATTAGTAACAGCAATATCAACGTTTATAAAGGGTTAAGAATTTTTATTCCATTTCTTTTCTTACCTTTCCTTTACGGTGAAACAGACTTTTTCAACAATATCCTTCTCGACAACCTTGATCCTTTTTTTAGCAACGTTGAGTTCAAACTTTTCGGGTTACAGCCATCCCTTGAATTTTCAAGGGCAATACCATATCAAATTTTTGCTGAGGCCATGTATCTTGGTTATTTTTCATACTATATTATGATTCTGGGGATTACAGTTTACGCCTATTTCCATTCAGGTATAGATATTGGCGAAAGGGTGGGATTTATTATAATCACTTCGTTCCTGATCTTCTATCTATTTTTTGATTTTTTCCCCGTAACAGGTCCGCAATTCTATTTTGCTGATTGTATGGAACCTTTGCCCAAGGGTTATTTTTTTGGATCTTCAATAAGGTTAATACAGCAGCTGGGTGAGCATCCCACTGCGGCTTTCCCAAGTTCTCACGTTGCACTTTGTTTTATCCTGATCAGGTTGAGTTATCATTATACCAGAAAACTTTTTTATGCATTACTTGTCATTGGCATAATATTAATATTTTCAACTGTTTACTTAAGGGCTCATTATGTAGTTGATGTAATTGCAGGCATAATTACAGCACCTTTAGTTTATTTTTTAGCTGAACAAATGTTTAAAAAACTATCTTTACCCATCAGAGAAAACTTATAACTATGATAAGAGTTTACCCGGTTAAATCAAAATCAGATTTACGCAAGTACATTCATTTACCATCAAAGATACATAAGAACCACACCAACTGGGTACCACCAATTTACATGGATGAATGGTACTTTTACAACCCCAAAAAGAATGACGCTTTCTCTTACTCCGACACTCTTCTCCTGCTTGCCGAAAAAGAAGGTAAAGTGGTCGGGCGGGTGATGGCGCTTATCAATAAAAAGTACAACGAAAAGCATAACCAGGAACATGCCAGGTTCTGTTTTCTCGAAACTTACGATGATTTTGAAGTTGCTAAAGCTTTGCTCAGCTATGCCGAGGATTGGGCGAAAACGAAGGGGATGAAAAAGATAGTTGGGCCACTGGGGTTTTCAGATAAAGATCCCCAGGGCTTACTAATCGAAGGATTCAATGAACCAATCGTATTGGCAACCAACTGCAATTTCCCCTACCTGGTTGATCTGGTTGAAAAATTAGGCTACACTAAGGAAACCGACCTGGTGGTCTATAAAGTTCCTGTTCCTGATGTTCTGCCAGAATTTTACCTTAAAATCCTTGAAAGGGTGAAAAGGAATAATATTGGTTTTAAAATGATTGAATTTAAAACCAAACGCGAAATAAAACCTTATATAGTGCCGGTACTAAGTTTAATGAATGAGACCTTTAAGGATATATATGGGTTTAACCCGCTAACAGTAAGGGAGATGAATGAGTTTGCTAGCCGTTACTTGGCAATACTCGATCCTCGTTTTATTAAAGTGATCCAAAACGATAAAGGAAAGGCAATCGCTTTTGTGCTTGGAACACCGGATATCAGCGAAGGAATAAAAAAATTGAAGGGCTACGTTTTGCCCTTTGGGATATTTCACATCTTTGCAGCCCAAAAGAGGACCAGGTTATTGAGTCTTTTACTCGGAGCAATTCATGAGGATTACAGGAATATCGGCCTCGATACCTGGATGGGTGCGAGGATGCTAGAAGAAGCTCAGAAAGCAGGTTTTAAAAATATTGACAGCCACCTGGAGCTCGAATCAAATGTTAAAATGCGGGCTGAGATGGAGAAAATGGGTGGTGTGGTTTACAAACGCTACAGGATTTACCAGAAGAGCCTGGTTTAGGTTAAAAAAATTGTAGAACCCTAAGACTTGGATCTTTACCCTTTATCTTACCTCAATCCCCTTTTGTTTGAGCTGCCAATAGTTGGATCGGAACCTCAGCAACCAGAATATTCGCTCCTCCATGTAATAGTCGTTTGTATCAGCGATTTTTCTCCTTAAAGAGTTATAAAAATAAAGCATAACCGATAGCGAACGGTTGCCATTGTTATCTTTAGTGAAGTAGTAAAGAGGGAACAGGCTTTTTTCAATCTTTCCATCTAAATTGGAATTGGCATAAAGCAAATGCAATACCCTAAAATCTTTATCGCCATTGCTATATCTGCTCCAGGTAACTACCTTCCAAAGTATAGAGTTTGATTTTTTTACTTCATTTTGAATTCTGTGCACATACACTTCCCATAGAAACCTATAGGTTTCATTCTCATCACTCTTGCTGAAGTAGTAGAAAGGCTGAATGGTAAAATAGCTGAATTCCGGGCTCTTTTTCATCCAGACAAGTGGAGCAAACCGAAAGTATTTGCTGTTTATCCCTTTGGAGCGCTCAATGAATGGCCATATAATACTTGTACTTGTTGAATCAGGGGAATGACTATGCCTGAAAAGGAACAGCAGGAGGTTGAACTTATTATTTTTAGAGGAATCGCTATAGCTGCTGAATAAAGGGAATAGAACTGTTCGATGTATTGATTTACTATCAAGTTGCCAGTAAAGGGGTGTAATCATCCTGTACCTATTGCCATTATTATATTTGGTATCAGAGTAAAAAGGAATAAAAGTTAACGAGTTAAATTTGTAATTATTAAGGTTCCAAACCAGCGGGAATATTACATTCAGTTTTCTCTTATTATTGCTGAATGCCCAATAGATTGGAAAGAATACATCCTTTTTCTCGGTACTCTTCTTAACCTCTTTCTGGCTATGCCAATAAAGCGGGAATACTACCCGGTTACAATCATTTTGATTTTTCAGGTACCAAAATATAGGTGTTACCACTACATGCCTGGCTGTGTTATCTTCACTTTTTCCATAGGAGAAAAGCGGGAAAACGGAAAGAGAACTGTAATAGGAGTTATTCAAACTCCATAATACCGGAAAAATAACGGTGTTATTGGTTTCATCATCATTATTCGACCAAAAGAACGGGAAAATAATCGTCCTTTTGGCAAATGACTGACCATCATCGTAAACAGATCGAAAGAAAACCGGGAATAATGTGGTTGTAAACCCTTCAGGTCGTTGGAATAGCCAGAATAAGGGAGTGATTGCCAGGTGTTTTCTACCTTTAACCTGATCATGCCCAAAAGTTAATAGTGGTAAAAATGTGAATGAACTGTACTTCTGATTGGTAAACTTCCATACCAAAGGGAAAACGACCTTATTATTGGTTATGCTATCTTTTTTCGAGTAGTAAACCGGAATGATTAAATTGAAGTGTTTGTTCTGATTATTGCTGTAAGTATTTTTATTCCACCATACCGGAATAAGTGTGTTAATGCTTCTATCTTCATTTTTCAGGTGCCAGAAAAGTGGTGTAATGGCAAAATACCTTCTGTTACCATCAATATCCTGACCTTTGGAGAATAAGGGTAATATTGTGAATGATTTGTTGTACTTATTTTGTATGCTCCATGAAACCGGGAATACTCCGTGTAACTTTTTATCAGAATTCAAATACCTCCAGTAAAGCAATAGCACCAACGATGAGCTGTTTACATCGCCATTCATATTTTTTTCTTTTTGCCACCATAATGGGAACAGAAGTTTACTATTGCTATCTTCAGTTCTGAATTGCCAGTAAAATGGTGTAATAGCTTTCATTGATCTTTTCCCATCAGGCGATTTTCCAAAGGTTGCCAGAGGAAAAAAGGTAAACGAACGATAGGTTTGGCTATTTAATTTCCAGATGATCGGGAAAAGGATATTGCCTTGGTTGGAATCATTCCGCCAGCCCCAATAAACCGGGAATACAACATTTCTTGTTTTAACCTCATTGCCCGTTGTTTTATTACTATACCACCATACCGGGAACAGGGTATTCCTATAGCCATTTGGCGATCTGAGATGCCAGAATAACGGTGTAATCAAGGTGTAGCCTGATGACTTTTCGCTGGACTGACCAACAGAAATCAATGGGAAAAAAGTAAATGAATGATAATCGGGTGAAGATTTGTTCCAGATGAACGGGAGAATGATCTGCTGTTTCTCCCCGTTATTATTTTGCGCCCAGAATAATGGGAATACTATAAGCGATGAATAGTTGTCTGTTTTTGATTTCCAAGTATTGCTCCAAACCAGCGGGAATATGATTTTACTATCGCTTTCATTTCGTTTGATATGCCAAAACAACGGGCTTAGCATAAAATGCCTTTGGTTTAAACTCGGACTTTTACCAACTGATAGGATTGGGAACAGAGTTAGGGATTTGTACCGCTCATTTCTGAGACTCCACACAATGGGGAATAGAACCTTATTATTTGTATTGCGATCATGGGTTGAAAAATAGATTGGGAATACCGCGTTTCTTAACATTGTATCCTTTCCAAAAAATTCTGTTTTTTTCCACCAGAATGGTAGCAACATGTTGCTCTTCCTTTTAGGAGACTCATATCTCCAGTAAATCGGGGTTATGGCTCGGTAATTATATTTCCCATGGAAATAGCTGCCGTTATAATAAATTGGAAATAACAAAGTTGTTGACCTGGTTGGAGTTTTAAATTGCCAGTATGCCGGGAAAACAATCAGGTATGATTTTTTTGCTATCTGATTATTTTTGTACCAGAAGAAAAGTAAAAGATTATTTTGTAACACCAGACCATCCTCAGATTTTTTAAATTCAAGCAGGTTTATTCGTGGGGCAAGCTCCAGAAATGTGTAAGTTTTGGTTTTTTCTTTTGCATCACCCGATTGATGAAAGAATGAAGGGTAGTATGTAGAAATGATTCTTAGGTTCTGGCCATATTTGCTGCTGTCCTTCCAGTAAAAAGGGAAAAGATGACTTCTTTTCTCACCAAATTTAATGTTCCTGTAGTTCCTGTAAAAAGGGAAAAGTACCTGTTTATCGGTTTCATAGCTTGATATAGTTCTTTTATAGATTGGCCAAAGGTTAATATTCTGGTCGCGGGTTATACCAAAATCCAGGCGCATGCTTTTAGTGGAATCAATCTGTGAGTACCCGTGTAGTAATGAACTCAGGAAAATGGAAAGGAAAATCATCCTGCGGGTTTGTTGGATTGTTGGTCCGGTTATAATTATGTTTTTTTGAAAAAACATAAAGCCTAAAAGTTAAGTACAGGTTGAGCAGAATTTACCTTAATAAATGGCGCAAGTTTATTCAGGTTAAAAAATCACTTAAAGTTAAAGATGTTTGATGATATATAAAACACAAAATGATTATTAGATGAATTGTCCAATAATCATTTTGTTGAATTGCTGACTTAAAAGAAGGCTGCTGAAAATTCCTTGTTTATATAGCCTTTATTTTGTCTAAAAACAGAGAGTTAAATACCAATTTATAGTTGCCGGGTACTGAAGCCCTGAATATCGGGTTAAAGCCGAAAAGTACAAGTTGTCCCTTCCCTTTCTTTACCCAAATCATAGCAGTTTTGTTGTAAAGCGTTTTTTCGCCTTCCAGCAGTCCGCTTAATTTCAAATTTTCCTCCCCAAAGTACCCGATAACCCTTCTATCCATATCGAAGGTGGGAATGGATGTTGCAAAAACGCCTATCCCCTCAAAGAATATTCCTGTGGAACTATTCATCCCATAGGTGAGCGGATGATTACCTGTTAATCTCATTTTTATTAATGATCCCGGGCAAGACAGCCCTTTTTTACCAAGCTGTTCAACAATATTCCTGAAAGGTAACCTGAACTCCTCGGTGGTTGATTTATCCTTAATGGTTAAGTTCCCTTCAAACAGGGCGGTAGATTGTCCCCAGGCAATTATGATCCCACCATTGCTCATAAAACTCATCAGGTTTTCAAAGCCTTTCTGGCCAATTCCTTTGGTGTATTCCGGCGGATAATTTCCAACATAATAGTTATTTTCCCGTTTCATTTTTCCCTCCTTGAGGATAGATGCATCCTGATCGGGGAAAATGATGATATCATATTTATTGGTAAGATCGGCTGTTTCAAATTCTCCCGGGTGTAGAACGGTGAATTTTATTGAGTAGGTATCGAAAAGGTAACGGGTCCACCCGGCATCCATATCCTGCATGTAGGTTTCTACCAGGGCTATTCTTGGCATTGTTAGCTGCGACAATTCTAAAGCAGGTAATTTATCCGTGAAAACCAACGGGAAATTTGCCGTTTTTATTATCTCTTTAACCATATCGTTACTTTTCAGGATAAAACTACCGGCAGGAATATGGTTACCATCAAGATCAAAATCTGAAGTACACCTCTCAACTTTATTTCCTGAATTCAGTGCATCAAAAATCAGCTTAAACGATTGGTTGTTTGATGATTTCAGAATAGCATATTCAAATTTATCCTTAAAATTTAACAAAGAATATGAACCATCAATTTTCTGGAGCAGCTTTTCAAAATCGGTGTTCCGGGTGTCAATCTGATCGGATATCAGCCCTTTGTGGAGCGGTAGCGACCAGCTGGTTATGTCATAGGGTTGAATCATTTCACCATCGGGTGTGTAGTGTCGTTCAGGGAATACCTGTGATTCCATCACCTCTTTAATAAATGCACGGAATGGCTGTGCCAGGGGGACAACAATATCACCTTTATAATAGTTGGTTTTATTTAATGTGAAATCAGAGGCAAGTTGATATACATTTACCCCATGCTCCTTCAGCAGGCTAACAAGTTCAACCAGTTCACTCTGATCGGTTTGGTTCACAGGTAGTATAAAGTAGTAAGGTGGCTGATTTTGCCCTCGGGTAAATTCTTTTTTACACATCTCATTCTGGAAAGCAAGAATCCTTTCCTTGTAAAGGTTTGCAGTGTTTAACAGCGATTCTGTCGATACAATTTCGTATTCTACGATATCGCCAAGTCTCCACCATCCACCCGGCCAGGGTTCAGGCATATTTGTGCTTTTTTTGTATTCAGATAACCCTTTTCCGTAAACGTTCAGCTCTGTAGGTTCCACAAAAATTGGTTTAGCCAGCTGAACACTTGCAGCCTCTGTAAGCAGAGAGATAACATTTTTCCAATGGCAGGTTTCAGCTGATCCCGGCCAGTAATCATCAAATAAGGTGTGTTGAGAAATTCCTTTCAGCCCTTTGGCAGTCATGTCGTTTATCATATTCTGGCCAAATATTCCACCCCAGGTCCAAAGTTCAGCATCAATATTCTCAGCAATTGGATCGTGGTATGGCGGAACAAAATAACGGGGACCGGTTGATCCCATCTGGTGTTTTTCAACCATCACCTGTGGAAACCAGGTTGTGCTTGTTATCTCAGAAATAGCCTTGTTATCGCTTTGTGTAAGGGTTACAAAATCGCGGTTATTATCGTGTCCAATATATTTATGATAAACTCCCGGGAAAGAGGTTCCCTCATATTTGGTCCCTTTATATTTGTTGTAATGGTCAACTATCATATCCATTCCATCTGGATTGTGGCTGGGAACCATCATGTAAACAACATTTTCCAGTATATTCAGTTTTTTTGGATCATTGGTGGTAACCCAATCATAAGCAATTAGAGGGGCCGATTGCGAGGGTGCTACCTCAGAGGAATGCATCGAGAGCGCAGCTAGCAAAAATACTTTTCCCTCGTTAACCAGGTTTTTAACCTCTGCATCTCGCAGGTTGTAATCAAGTGCTAGCTTAGTGTTGATCTCTTTTAACCGGTTCAGGTTGGAAATGTTGCCCGGTGAAGAAATGAATGCAATGAAAATAGGTTTCCCCATTGGCGATACTCCAATTTCTATCAGTTTTAGCCTATCCGATTGCTTGTCAATTACTTTTAAATAGTCTATCAGCTTCTCGTAGGTAAAAAGCATGCGGTCTGCTCCGGGTTTAAACCCGAAAAAGCTTGTAGGTTCGGTAATGGTTTGTGCGCTGATGCTTGAAAAGAAGAACAAGATCAGAAGGGAAAAAGTTAACTTTTTCATTTAATGAGTGTTTAGGGTTCTACAAAAGAATTAATTGGAAATTATGGTATTTTGACTAGAAAACAGCCAATAAGCTTAATTGTTTATCAAGAAAATACCGGTATGCAATAGCTAACCTAAAATCTGATCTATTGGAGTATTTTTTTCACAAAAGCATCCTTATAGCCCAATGTGTTAATTCTTTGCAGATCATTTAAAGCATCCTCTTTTGATGAGAATCTCCCATACACATACCTGTACCAACCATCAGCCCCTTTTAAAATTTCAATATCTGTGAGATCCTTAAAATAGCTGGTTTCCACAGGATTTCTTAGCGCAAGTAGCTGAATGGTGAAGGTGGGTTTGATTTTATCAATCCGGATATATGCCTTGTTGTAGCCTTTCTGCTGAACATCCTTTAAAATTTCCATGGCGACTTCCACTGATTCGCTCGATCCAGCCGAGTACCTGTAAATATTATCGGAGGTTAAAGTGATATCAACATTATTCAGGTTTTTAAAATATCCTTGTTCAACCGGAGTTTTTAAGGCCATCAGCTGAACAGTATATACGGTTACAGTCCCTTCCTCATCGCTATTTGTGGTTCTTATCACTTTTGGAATATCAGCCGGTTTTGGGGGAGTTAATACCTTTTCAGGTTTTTTAGTCTCTTTTTTCGCATCTTTCTTAACTTCTTCTTTTTTAGGGGTTACTCTTTTCCCTTCAGCTTTTGCAGGTTCTTTTTTAACCTCTTTCTTTACCTCTTCGGGCACAACTGTTTTAGACTCAACCTGCGCAATTAGCTTGGATGAATCAACTTTTACTGGTTGGACAATTGGTTCAGGTACTTGTACGATTTCAACAATGGGTTTAACCTTTGCTTCAATATTATATGTTCCATCGGAATATGAATCGGGTATCGAGAAATCTTTGGTAAAATCCTCAAACTTATTGCCATTTATTGTGAGCAGGAATTTCCCGGGTGGAACATCGTAGCTAAACCGGTTATTCTGATCGGCCGTCAGGTTTATCGTTTGATTCTGATCAATGTCCTGTAAAGTTATATTAAATCGGGGCTGATCCTGAATGCTATTGGTTTCAGGGATTATTTTACCGTTAAGGGTAATCATCTTCGAGAGCTGAATTTCTACAATGTCGTTTTTCCCAAAGCCGTTGGCATTGCAAATAGCTGTATAGCCCGATGCCAGACCGCCATCAGGAAAGTAAAAATTGTTATTCCTGGCATCATTCAGCGGATAACCTAAGTTAATGGCTTTAAGTTCACCGTCTAAGTATGTATAGTAAATATCATAGCCTCCGTATCCATCATGCCCCTCGGAGCTGAAGAACAGCATTTTTCCATCAGGGGTTAAGAACGGGTTATCTTCATTAAATTCAGTATTGATATTTGGTCCCAGGTTCTCAGGTTTGCTCCATTCCCCGTTGATATCAATGGTGGTTTTGTAGATATCCAATCCGCCATACCCGCCTTTTCTGTCGCTGGTAAAATAAAGTGTGTTCCCGTCCTGGCTCATGCAGGCATGGGTCTCATTGAATTTTGAGTTAATTAATTTATTGAGTTTAAGGGCTTTACTCCACCTTTTTTTATCGTAGGTGGTAACATATAAATCAGAATTTTCAGGGTCATCCAGAACCAGAATTAATTCGGTGCCATCACTCGAAAGGGAAACGGTTTTAAAATAGTTTCCTCCCAGATAGGGTGTAATTTTTTGTGGGATGCTTAGACTATCATCTTTTCGTTTTACAATAAAAACATCGAACCCTTTTTTGGCCTGGGTGGTGTAGGCCAACGTAAGCCCATCAGCAGAAATAACCGGGTTGAAATTCGACTGATCATCGTTGATTTTTTTCCCCAGATTTTTGATTTTTACCCGCAAAGAGGTTGGTTTGGCATTCTTTGAGTTATTGCAGTCCTTAATGGATTGCTCCACAATTCGGCTACCTGGATCGGTGGGTTTAATAAAAGTTTTGTACTTGTTATAGCAGGCGATTGCTTCATCAAATTTATAGTTATACTGATAGGCTCTTCCCAGGTGCAATAAAGCTTCAGGTGGGGCTTTGGTTTCTTTTATGGATTTCGCATCATATTTTTCGGAGATATCTTTTGATGCCTCTTCCAGGAATTCCATGGCCTCATTTTGTTTATCATCCGTTTTCAGGTAGCAATAACCTATTTTAAACTTCAAATTAGCGCTATTGGGTACCAGCTTAAGCGCTTTGGTATAAATTTCTGCGGCTTTTTCGAATTGCTTTTCAGCCATTTGGTACTCGGCATCGAGCTCGTATTCAAAAACCCTGTTCCAGTCCTGAGCGTTAATAGTAAGGGTGATATTAACCAGAAATAAAACTAATAATCTTGATAAATTATTCATTTGAAGCTACTTGTCAAATTTATTTCGTGTACGATAATGGTTTTAAATAAGTTACCAAACTGATTATTGATTCTGCTAATATAGCACCAAAAGTTGATAAATTGCTAATTATCATCTGTAAAACAAACCTGATTATATTGGTTATTGGTGATTTGGATTTACTTTTAATGCTTAAACTCCAGCCTTTATTCATCAGCATTAATTATTGTATTTCTAATAACCTGTTTTAGCCAACGCTGCCAGCTATCTATATGAAAATTTGGTTTGATACATTTCATTGATTTGCAATGAAAATCAATAGGGTATCGGTATCTGAAAACTGACATTCGAAATTATACAACATTCCAGGCAGGTTTTACTACCCGAATCTTCAAGAGAAAATGAAGTGAATATTTTACTATCTTGCCAAAAATTGATTTTTTTATGATTAAGCTGAAACTCCACTGGCAGATCCTGATTGCACTTGGCGCCGGTGTTTTATTTGGAATTTTTTGTAAAAACCAGGTGATCTATTTTTCATGGATGGGCGATCTGTTTCTTAGGGCGCTGAAAATGATCATTGTACCCCTGGTGCTGAGTTCAATGATATCGGGGGTTACAAGCATTGGTAACTTTGGAAGTTTAGGCCGGATAGCCGGGAAAACGCTGGCTTACTATATTTTCACAAGCCTGTTTGCCATTATTACCGGGCTGGTTTTGGTTAATATTTTTAAACCCGGAGTAGGAGTTTCACTTAATTTCTCACAGTCACCAACAGGAATAACCTCCGCTTCGGGATCTTTTATGACCACGCTCTACAACATAATACCAGAGAATATTTTTAAAACGGCATCGGATAACAGCCAAATGCTTGGCCTGATCTTCTTTGCCCTGGTTTTTGGCTACTTTATCAATAAGCTGGATGAAAAGAATAAAACCACATTAACCGGTTTCTTCAATGCCGTTTTTGAGGTGATGATGAAGATAACGTTTTTTGTCATCCGGTTTACCCCTCTCGGAATTTTTGCCATTGTGGCCACTGTAGTATCACAGCAAACCAACCTGCTGGCTGTATTACAAGGGTTAGGGGTATATATGTTCGTAGTAATTTTTGGGATTAGTATCCATTTTTTTATAAGCTTGCCCTTATCCATCAGGCTGTTAAGCAAGGTGCATCCATACAGGCACATGAATGCAGTTAAAAATGTGATTTTTACTGCTTTTTCAACATCGTCATCAAATGCTACCCTTCCCTTAACTATCGAGGAGGTGGAAAAGAACTGTGGCGTTTCAAATAAAATAAGCAGTTTTACCTTACCCCTAGGGGCAACCATTAACATGAATGGTACAGCACTGTACGAATGTGTAGCCGCTTTGTTCATTGCCCAGGCTTATGGCGTTGATCTGAGTTTTACAAAGCAGCTCATTATTGTGTTAATTTCCTTACTTGCTGCAATAGGATCAGCAGGGATTCCCATGGCCGGGATGGTTATGATGGGAATTGTGCTTTCAGCAGTTGGTTTGCCACTTGAGGGCATTGGGCTAATCCTTTCCGTTGACAGGTTGCTGGATATGTTCCGCACGGCAACAAACGTATTTGGCGATACCTGCGGGGCAGTTATCATCGCATCTTCCGAAGGGGAGCAGTTAAAAGTGTAGTTTTTTAGTTCTTAAATTCCAAACCTTAATAAGTAGAGTTTACTTCATCATTATCGAATTAAACAGCAGCTTGTAGGTAGCAGGCATTGATGCCCGGTAGGTTGGGCTAAACCCAAACAAAACCAGCTGTCCTTTTCCTTTCTTTATCCATACAATAGATGACTTACTGTACAGAAGTTTTTCCCCTTCCAGGTAGCCGCTCATCAGCAAATCATCCTCCGGGAAGTAACCTATAACCCTTCTGTCCATATCAAAGTTTGGGATTGAGGTTGTAAATACTGGTTTTCCATCGAATAATACTCCGATTTCTTCCTTTAGCCCCCAGGTTATCGGGTGGTTGTTGAGCAACCGGATTTTCACCAGCGATGCCGGACATCTTAACCCATTTTTGTTCAGCTGATCGCTGATATTCCTGAAGGGCAGCCTGAATTCTTCGGTGGTTTCCTTTGTTTTAAGTGTCAGGTTGCCCTCAAATAGCCCTGTTGACGAACCCCAGGACACCACCAATCCACCGTTCTCGATGAAGCTGATAAGCCCATCAAACCCCTTTTGCCCCAATCCTTTGGTAAACTCAGGCGGGTAGCTGCTTATAACATTCTGACCATCCCGTTTCATTTTCCCGTCTTTCAGGACCGAAACCTCCTCATCAGGGAAAATCAGAATATCAAATGATTTGGTAAGATCTGCATTTTCAAAATCGCCAGGTCGCAAAAGCGTATATTTAATATTGTAAGTGTCAAGGATGTAACGCGTCCAGCCGGCATCCATATCGCTAAAGTATGACTCAACCAGCCCAATTCGTGGGATATTCACAGGTACATCAGAGATTCCCCTGAGTTTATCGGTATAAACCAACGGGAATTCTGCTTCATTCAATACCTCGTTAATCCTGTTTTGGTTCCGGAGAATAAAGCTGCCTGCAGGTATCAATTCATTATCAGCTTTATAATCCTCCCTGATCCTGCTAACTTTCAGGCCCATACCCAGAGCTTTAAAAACAAGCTGGTAAGCCTGGTTGTTGGTTGATTTCAGAATGGCAAATTCATACTTATTGGCTGAATTCTTCAGGGTATAGTTTCCATCGAGTTTAGCCAATGATTTTTCCAGTTCTGCACTTCTTGTGTTGATCTCAAAAGATTCAACTCCCATGTGCAGGGGCAGCGACCAGCTGGTGATATCATAAGGTTCCATCAGCTCACCATCAGGGGTGAAGTGTCGTTCAGGGTACTTCTGACGTTCCAGTACCTCCTTGATAAACGAACGGAATGGCTGTGCCAGTGGTATAACAATATCATTTTTTGAAAATGCGGTTTTATTTAAAACCATATCCGATTTCAGCCTGTAAACGTCAACCCCATGCTCTTGTATTAGCTTTACAAGCGAAACCAGGGCACTTTTATCATGCTGTTCCTCAGGGAAAATATAATAGTATGGGGGTTGGTTCAACCCTTTGGCATACTCTTTTTTGCACATCTCGTTTCTGAACCTCAGGATTCGCTCCTTATAAAGGGATGCGGTATTCAAAATGGATGTCATAGAGGCAACCTCATACTCCACAATATCGCTCAGGCGCCACCAACCGCCTGGCCAGGGATCGACAAAGTTTGTACTCTTCTTGTATTCCGATAGCCCTTTTCCCCCGGCGTTCAGTTCAGTTGGTTCTACATAAATTGGCTTTGCCAGCTGTGCGCTTGCACATTCATTCAGAAACCCTATAACATTCTTCCAGATGCACGATTTGGTAGAACCATACCAGTAAGAATCAAAAATGTTATGTTGCGAAACCCCCTTAAGGCCAGCAGCGGTCATATCGTTTACCAGGTTTTGCCCGAAAATCCCGAACCAGTTGTAAATCTCAGCATCAATATTCTCTGAAATTGGGTCATGATAGGGTGGCACAAAAAATCTGGGACCAGTTGAGCCCATCTGGTGTTTATCAACAAAAACCTGTGGAAACCACGATTTGCTGGTCAGGGCAAAAAGATTTTTTGATTCCTGCTGAGTTAAAAACAGGTAGTCGCGGTTATCATCGTGCCCCGTGTATTTATTATACAATCCGGGAAATGTAGATGATTCGTATTTTGTATCCTTATACTTGTTGTAATGCTCCACTACCATATCCATTCCATCGGGGTTCTGGCTTGGAACCATCATCAGCACAACATTGTCGAGAATTTTAAGCATCTGCTTATCATAAGTGGAAACCCATTTGTAAGCATTTATGGATGCTGCCTGCGATGGGCCAACTTCGGTTGCATGAATAGATAACGAAGCAAGAACAAACACCTTTCCCTCATTGGTACATTTATTTAGCTCAATATCAGAAAGGGTGTAATCTAAAGCCAACGCTCTGTTTATCTCCGTTAACCGGTTTATGTTCTTAATATTCTCTGCCGATGATATAAGGGCTATGTACATAGGTTTACCTAAACTGCTCTTCCCAATGGGTTTTAAGATAATCCTGTCCGATTCCCCATCAAGTTTTACCAGGTAGTCGATCAGCTGCTCATAGCTGATCAGCATCCGGTCGGTTCCGGGTTTGAAACCAAAGAATTGCTCCGGTGTTGTTATTGATTGTGATCTGAGGTTTATTATCAGAAAGAATGAGAATAAAAACAGCATTACTTTTTTCATGTTGATGATTTTAAAGAATGGTTAAAATGTTCCTATTTGATTAAAAAATCCTGAGCAGGTTTAAATATAACCCTAGAGGAATTTCAGCTTAACCTCTTTTAAAAATTTGTCCTGAAGGATTTGGGCCATTCTTTTAACAACTGTTCTCCTAATTTCCAGCTCTACAGGAAGATTAGGATCCTGGTGGGCAGTATTGATACAGGTTCCAACAATAAAGTCAATCTCATCGCTTTCCAGGATTAGCTTGATAATTTGATCCGCCGGACCGGTTCCCAGATTTGTTGATTCATTAAATCGGCTGAGCATCTCGTTAACTTTGCTTAGGGTGAGAATTCCTTCTGTAACCAGATCGGCTCCCTCCATCTGGCTTACGGGTGGAAGATCCGGGTCGTTGAACTCAAAGGTATCTGTGATATCAAGTTTCAGTTCCCGGGCAATGATATCGACCGTGGTTGCTCCGCTGATTATCTTCTTGCCCTTAAATTCACTGAAGAGTTTTGCTAGTTTGGAATCATTTTCCTTTTCGTATGGCGGACCGGTACAAATCAGTAGTTTTCTAGGTTCCCGAAAATAAATAGTTGCACAGGTTGTATCATCCTTTGGGTGGTAACCGTCATTAACCCCAGCCATATTTACAACTTTTGAGCTTAGCTTTCTGGCTGAGATATCAGGTTCGCTTTTCACCATTCGTACAACAAAATTTCTGGCTTCATCGCCCCACCCAAACGGGTAATCCTTGCTCCCCATGCCCGATTGAATAACGCCATCGCTCCAAAGCACAATCCTGTCCTCTTTTTGTGGGGTGAATGTACAGTATTTCAGTTCCTTCCCAGTATTCTTCTCGCTGTTTAAGATTACGCATTGCCATTCGATATCGAGTTGGGACGTTCCCCGCATTACAAAACATTCGGGATTATCATACTCAAGGATTTGAATATCACCGTTATGCTCTATGTCAACAATGGTGAAGGTTGAGTAGCTCATCTTTCTTACAGAACATACCGGGAGGGTATTCATAATGATATCGGCAATGGTATGAATATCCTTGTGCTCCTTGGTGAAATTTAATGCCATGGTTGATGTGAGCGTGGCAAGTACATTGGCTTTAACCCCATGCCCCATGCCATCGGATAGAACTACAATTGTTCTGTCTTCACCCTGAACCCTTTGTGAAATGAACACATCCCCGCATATCCTTTCGCCGTCGTAATTTTTTTGTTGGCAGCTAACCTCTATAAAAAAATTGTCAGACATATTACTCCTTATTGGGATTACCTTCTTTATAGGCCTGAATGATAGAGTTTAGCATCTGTTCGGTTTCTGATGCACCTTCACCCAGCAAAAACCCGATTTTCTGAACCATGGCCAGATTCTTGTCAATGACATCGGTTACCCGTTTTAACACCTCTTCTTTCCTAACATCCGGAGCATAAAGATCACGTATTACTGCACCAACAATGCTGTTCTTTCTGATGGTAAATACAGAAATATTTAAAAGATTCTCCTTGTAATGAATATCCCGGTTGAGGATATCCTCGTTATTCTGAAGAACAAAGACAAACTGATTGTAAATATTATGGGGTAGAAGAGTTTTAAGATCGGCACCCACCAGCCCTGGAATTATCTCATTGATTTCCAGCGCATCATCACCTAAAAGATCAATAAAGCTTTGGTTGCTTTGCAAAATTTTAAGTTTTTTATCAACAATAACCACGGCTGAAGGCAGTTTCTTGAGCATAGTGGTAATGGTTTCGGATGCTTCACGGGCAGTTTCTTGCTCCACCCTGGCCCGCTTTTCTGATTCCCGTAGAGCCTCCTGTGTTTTGGCAAGCTTATCGTTGGTGGTTCTAAGTGTCTTGATGTATTCCTGCCTGTTCTTCAACGTGTAGTTCAGGCACATATCGGTATGTGCCAATCCTGATGCTACAGCAATGGCAAACTCCCTGCAGGATGGATAGCCGCAAGCCTCACATCCTGAATCTTTCCCAATGAACTCTTTATCAATGACCTTTAAAACCTCCTGGATTTTTTCCTCAGGCGGGTTGGGCAACCGCTGATCATCAGCCTCAAATTGCCTGGAAAAATCATTTTTTTCGAATGTTTCTATATGCTTTTCCCATTTTGCTTTGTCAAAGGTCTTTAGCCTCTTGTTGGCGTAATTTGTAACCATTGTTCTACGGATAAATTTCTTACCACCCTTAGACGTTCCGGGTCCCATGATACAACCCTCGCAGTAAAAGAGGTTAAAGTTTCTCTGAATCAGCTCTATGGCCGATTCGAACTGATCAACTGCATCGAGGGTGTTTTCTCTTCCATTGGTGCTTATAACCACACCCGTTAAAAGATCTTCGCTGATATCAACTGCTTGTATTAAACCCCTGCCTAACGGGTAAAGTGAACCTTTGTTGCCTATGGGTTCATCAAATTCGGAGTACTCCACAATACTTTCCTTGATATTATATTCATCGAAAAGTTCACGGAGTTCAACAAAGGTCAATACTTCATCAATTTTCCCATCCCCTTCATAGTAATTAATCTCCTCTTTATTCTGGATACAAGGCCCGATAAGCACTACTTTAGTGTCGGAACCATAAAGGTTGTGAACTGTTTTTGCTGTAGCCACCATAGGCGATGCAATTGGCGCAAGGTTATTCACCAGTTCAGGGTGATATTTTTCAATTAGCGAAACTACAACGGGACAGGCCGAAGTTATGTAATACTTACCGTTAAAGTTGTCGAAAAGTTTTTTATACTCCCGGGCAATCAGATCCACTCCAAAAGTGACCTCACAAACGTAGTTAAAACCCAACATCCTGATCATTTGAACAAATCTTCGATA
This sequence comes from uncultured Rikenellaceae bacterium, assembly GCA_964552655.1. Lineage (GTDB taxonomy): Bacteria > Bacteroidota > Bacteroidia > Bacteroidales > Tenuifilaceae > CAZKHG01. Next base: position 18,393 of record CAZKHG010000016.1, on the reverse strand, counting down.
GTCGGTAATATCGACAAATTCACCTGATATGCTTGGTGCACATATCGCTGCAACTTTCTGCCCTGAGCTGAGCAATGCTTTAACATCATCTTTTGATGATTTGTACTTAACTGCATTCACCGGGCATATATTCAGGCAGCTGCCACATCCTATGCATCGGTTAGGAAGTATTTCAGAGTAGGTTTGCCCTGCTTTAACCTCAATTGCCTTTACCGGGCAAACCCTTACACAGGCAAAGCAGTTAATGCAGCTTTCTTTGTCTATTTGAAACAGCTGGGACATTCGATTGTATTATTTATAGCTTTTTTCTTGTATATGGGAATTCAGAATTTCAACCACATTATTCTCATCAACCCCGGTTAAAATTTCATTATTGATTTTGACAACCGGTCCTTCAGCACACTTCCCGAAACAGTGCCCCCCATGGAAAAACACCTGTTCCTCAAGCTTGTTTCCCTTGATAAATTTATCAATAACCTTTAAAGTGCTTTTATTCCCTCTTGCAAAGCAAGAACTTCCTAAGCAAATAACCACTTCTGTTTTTTTACTCATTTTAATCTGATTATCCTTACAAAGCACATAATATCAACTAGATAATATTTATTTTTATGCTATTTATCATTATTTTTTACAAATATAGTTCTATTTTAATTTCATTTTAATAAATATTATCCATTTCCCCCTTTTTTGTTTAAAATCTTGGCAATTATTATATGATTTACTAAATTGTGAACGCAATTAAACTCATTGATATTCAGAAAGTAAATGATATTCAAGCAATTGTATATTGTTATTTAACAAACAGTGTTATTTTATGAGCATTATAATATGATTACCGATGTTTCCTTAAGAGAAAAAATTGATACCATCCTGCAAAAGTACAACTTTGCCAGACAGGATAGCCTAATCTCTATTTTACAAGAACTTCAACAGGAAATTGGTTATCTTAACGAAGATGCACTGATAGCAGTTGGAAAACAGCTGAATATCCCCTCAAGCAGAATTTATGGGCTGGCAACTTTTTATAACCAATTTCGATTTGATAGTAAAGGAAAATTTCACATTCAGGTGTGCCATGGAACTGCGTGTCACATGCTGGGAGCTGAAACGTTAATTGAGCACATTGAGAAACTTTTAAATATTAAAGTGGGCCAAAAAACAGGAAATGGTCAATTCAGCCTTGAGGTGGTCTCATGTATTGGTGCTTGTGCGCAAGCCCCAGTGATACTAATCAATGGAGAGTTCTACAAAGAATTAACCAGGGACAGTATTAAATCGTTAATTGAAGATCTTGGCAAGAAAGAGGATTGACAAGTTGGATTTAATTATTTAAAGGGTAAATGGGAATTTTAAATGGATAAAACTTTACATACTATTGATTCAAAAACAATTATCGATTATTTAATTAACGATAAAAATTCACTCTCAATAGAGGTTGAAGATTATTTTGAGATTTTTAAGAACAACCGAATTACCCGTCCAAAAATTTTTATTGGTATTACAAGTTCTTCCGTTATTGCCGGATCCGGTAAAACCCTGGATGCAATCAATGAATATGTAAGCGAGAATAATCTGAGTATCGACATTGAAATAGTTGGGAGTATTGGGCTTTGCTCCGATGAACCTGTTGTTGACATACAGCTGCCAGGGAAAAACAGGATCTCGTTCCGAAAAATCCATGCCAGCGATGTTCCAATGCTATTAGATAGTATTTTAAATAGTTTTATACCCGAGGAGAAGGTCATCGGTCAGTATCGGAACTCAATTCACGAATTTTGGACTGGTGTGCCTTTTATGGATGAAATTAATTTTTTTAGAAATCAAAACCGGGTGGTCCTTAGTAATGCTGGTATTATCAATCCTACCATAATTCAACAATATATTGCCAGAGGTGGTTATAGCGCCCTGGCTCATGTAATTAGGAATTTTACATTTGAGGAGATCTGCCTGATTATTGAGAAAAGTGGTCTGAGAGGCAGGGGAGGAGGGGGTTTCCCAACCGGACAGAAATGGTTAAAAGCTTTGCAGACACCAGCTGATCAGCGATTTATTATATGCAACGCAGATGAAAGCGATCCGGGTGCATTTTTAGACAGGCTCCTGATTGAAAGTGACCCCCATAGGGTAATTGAAGGACTGGCCATAGGCGCCTATGCCATTGGGGCAAACACTGCTTATATCTATACTAATAGCAACTTTGAACTTACAGTTCAGCGACTTGAAACAGCTATAGAACAAGCTTATAAGGCAGGACTACTGGGACATAATATTCTGGATAGCGGGTATAATATTGATATAAAGGTTATTAAAGGTCCTGGTGCTTACGTTTGTGGAGAAGAAACCGCATTAATAAGAAGTATTGAAGGCAAACGAGGTATGCCAACTGTTAAACCCCCTTATCCCTCCGATTCAGGGTTGTTTGGAAAACCAACCGTTGTAAATAACATTGAAACTCTGGCTAACATTCCTCAAATCATACTTAAAGGAGCCGGATGGTTTTCTGCAATTGGCACAGATTCATCAAAGGGAACAAAAATCTTTTCAATTTCGGGCAAATCGGCTAATACCTGTATGGTTGAAGTCGCCATGGGTACTCAACTCTCTACTTTGGTTGAGCTGGCAGGTGGAGTGCTCCCGGGTAAAAAGCTTAAAGCTCTTCATATTGGAGGTCCTACTGGTGGATGTGCAATACCTGATGAACTGAATACTCCAATTGATTATGTCGGCTTGAAGGAAAAGGGTTTGTCAATGGGCTCAGGCGGAATTCATATACTTGACGATACGGTATGTATTGTTGATATGGTAAAATATTACATGGATTTTATTCACAATGAAAGTTGTGGTAAGTGTATTCCTTGCCGAGAGGGTTCAAGAAGAATGCTGGAAATACTTGAAAATATTTCACGAAGACCAATAACCGATGATAGCCATAGCACCTTAGAAAGGTTTAAAGGAGTAATTAACCTCGAAACTATTGCTGAAGTAATGCGTGATACCTCGCTTTGCGGGCTTGGCCAAGCAGCACCTAACCCGGTGTTAAGAACTATTAAGTTATTTCGCGATGAGTTTGAGGAGCATATCTTTGACAGGAATTGTAAATCCGGGGTTTGTCAGGATTTGAGGACATTTTACATTGATGTTGAAAAATGCACCGGTTGTAATGCATGTGCCAAAAAATGTCCTACAAATGCGATTTATGGAACCCCCAGATCTCCATACTTTATTGTTGAGGATAAGTGCATCGGATGTGGTATTTGCCTTGATGCCTGTAAGTTTGGAGCGGTGTTTTTTAAGTAAAAGCAACTATTTACACATGGGTTATGCAATTTGAAATTGAAGTAAACGGCAGTATGATTCAAGCTAAAAGGGGTGAAACCATATTGTCTGCTTTAAACAAGAGTGGGATTAAAGTTCCTACTCTTTGCTTTATGAAAGAATTATCACCTTCAGGAGCGTGCCGGATTTGTGTTGTTGAACTGGAAGGCAAAGCTAACCTGGTTACGTCATGTTCCACACCGGTTGAGGAATCGATGAAAATTAAAACACACTCTCCACGGGTTATTAAAGCACGGAAAACAATTGTTGAACTTTTACTTTCCAACCATCCTGATGATTGTTTATACTGTGAAGTGAACGGTTTTTGTGAATTACAAAATCTTTCAGTTGATCTGAATATAAGGGAAAGAAGGATATCCGGCAAGAAAAGTCGTCATAAGCTCGATTTATCAAGCCCCGGTTTAGTTCGCGAACCGGCAAAATGCATTCTTTGTGGCAGGTGTGTAAGGGTATGTGATGAAAAGCAGCATGTTTCAACACTCGATTTTGAGAACAGGGGTAGCAAAACCATTATAGGTACGGCGATGCAGCAGGAACTGAATTTTTCAAGCTGTATTTACTGTGGTCAATGTGTAATGGCTTGCCCAACTGGTGCGTTACATGAACGATCGAGTGTTGATGAGGTCGTTGATGCATTGAACAACCCATCCCTTAATGTAGTTGTCCAATGGGATCCTCTTGTGGCAATCTCATTGATGGAAGAGTTTGACATTAAGCCTGGAAAAGATTTTAATGTAATTGTAGAAATGGCCTTACAAAAGGTTGGATTCAGAAATATTCTGGATTCATCATTTGCGGCAGATCTGGCTATCATGGAAATTGTTGAGGAGTTAAAAAACAGGTTGGAAACCAATAACAATTTGCCTTTAATAACCGGGAACTGTCCAGGTTGGGTTAAATACTGCGAGCAATTTTATCCCGATTTAATACCACTGCTATCTTCTACAAAATCTCCACAGCAAATAATGGGGTCAATAATTAAGTCTAGACTTATTGATGAACTACAAACCGGTAATGGTCCAATATTTTCTGTTTCAGTTGTACCCTGTTTAGCCCGTAAGTTTGAAGCACAGCGTGAGGAGATGACCAGCAAAGCTATTTCTGATGTAGATGTTGTTATAACAACCAGGGAGCTAATCAAACTTATCAAAATGTATGGTATTGATCTCAAAAATATTGAACCGGATAACTTAATTACCCATTCAAAATTAAGAGGTTCTGCCGGAAGACTTTTCTCTGTATCAGGCGGAACAACCGAGGCTGTTATGCGAACCCTGCATCATTCCATATCCGGGAGAGAGATGATGAACCCCAGATTAACAGAATTAAGATTTAATAACGGGGTTAAGGAGGTTGAGCTGAAAATTGGTGGGAAAAATATTAGAATATTAATAGTTAATGGGTTGAATGGATTTGAAAAGGTAGCACAGGGGTTGATCAATGGTTCGTTACAAGCCCATTTTGTTGAGGTGATGGCTTGCCAAGGTGGATGTGTAAATGGTGGAGGCCAGCCTTTTAATCTAAGTGAAAAAGGGATGAAATTACGAACCAAAAGTGTTTACGATATGGACGAAATCGATCAGGTAAAGGTTGCTCATCGTAACCAGTTTTCAATCAATTTTTATGAAAAGCATTTGGAAAAACCTGGGTCGGAAAAATCGATTAACCTTTTACATACAAGGTATTCAAAGAGAACGGGTTTAATGTAATTTGGAATTTTGTTTAATTGACCAGCTGTCTAAATGGAATTATCGCCAGAACATAAAAAGTTAGTTTACACCATAAAAGAGTTATGCAGGGTATGCTATACGTGTGTCAGGGAATGCCCTGCAAAGGCAATCCGCATCATCAACGGTCAGGCTGATGTTATTTCCGATAGATGTATAGGTTGTGGCAACTGTATCAAGGTTTGTAGCCAGGATGCAAAAGTTTTTTTGCAATCAAGGCAAGAGGTTAAATCACTTATTCAATCCGATGAAAAGGTTGTTGCACTTATAGCTCCAAGTTTTCCTGCAGAGTTTACTGAGATCGCCAGCCACATGAAATTCGTTGGGATGGTTAGAAGCCTTGGTTTTAAGTATGTTTTCGAGGTGGGATTTGGAGCCGATCTGGTAGCCAGTAAGTATAAGGATTTGCTTCAAGTCATTACCGGGAAAGGCTACATATCATCCGATTGCCCTGCAATTGTTACGTACATTCGCTATTACCACCCGGAACTTGTGGAAAACCTGGCTCCAATAGTGTCGCCAATGGTGGCAATGGCCAGAGTGGTTAAACAGAAACTTGGCCCTGATTATAAAATTGTTTTCATTGGCCCTTGTATTGCTAAAAAAGCCGAATCTGTGGAGGTTGACGAGGTTCTCACTTTCCGTGAGCTGAGGGGGATGTTTGAACTTTCCGGTATTACCCAGGAATCAGCAATTCCTTCTGATTTTGATCTGCCTAAAGCAGGGAGAGGAGCCATTTTCCCGGTTAGCAGAGGGCTAATTCAAACGGTAAATATTTTTGACGATATTGTTGATGGCAATATCACTGTTGCAGAGGGTAGAATAGGTTTTCAGGAGGCAATCAAAGAGTATGAGCTGGGTAACCTGAAGGGCCAAAACCTGGAATTGCTTTGCTGTGAAGGATGTATTATGGGCCCCGGAATGACACAAGGAGGTAAGCGTTTTGAGCGTAAAACGTATATCAGCTCTTATGTAAAAGAGAAGCTTACCACAGATCAAAAAGATGTTTGGATGGGTTATATTGAGAAATATAAGGATATTGATTTAACCCAATCCTTTTCTCCGGATGATAAACGATTATCGCTGCCTTCTGAAAACGAGGTAAATAAAATTCTGGCCTCAATGGGAAAGTTTTCCCCTCGCGATCATCTAAATTGCGGAGCATGTGGTTATGATACCTGTCTGGATCATGCCATAGCTATAGTTGACGGCCTTGCCGAGATTGAAATGTGTTTGCCTTATACAATTGAGGAGATGCACTCATCAATTAAAGATCTGGCAATATCTAACGATAAGCTGGCTAAGGTTCAGCAGGCACTTAAGCACTCCGAAAAGCTTGCACACATGGGACAACTCTCGGCCGGGATTGCCCATGAACTCAACAATCCACTCGGTGTTGTCCTGATGTATAGCAATATCCTTTTAGAGGAATGCACTCCGGATGACCCTGTCAGGCAGGATATTGAACTGATTGCAAATCAGGCTGAGAGGTGTAAGAAGATTGTGAGCGGGCTACTAAACTTTGCCAGAAAGAATCAGGTGAAGCTGGATCAGGTTGATCTTAAAAAGCTTGCCGAGGATAGTCTCAGCTCAGTTGTTCTACCTCAAAACATTAAAACTGCAATTGTATGTAAAACCAAGTTTTGCAGTGCTTACCTTGATTACGAGCAGATGATGCAGGTTTTAACCAACCTGAATAAAAACGCAATTGAAGCAATGCCAAATGGTGGCAATCTACTAATTGAAATTGAAGGCAATGATGCAGAGGTAGTTTTTAACGTTATTGATTCAGGGGTTGGGATTCCCGAGGAAAATATGGATAAACTTTACACTCCTTTTTTTACAACAAAGGCAATAGGAAAAGGTACAGGATTAGGCCTTGCCACCACTTATGGGATTGTTAAAATGCACAAGGGTAGAATAGAAGTGGAATCGAACACCGATGCAAAAAGGGGTCCAACAGGTACAGTATTTAAAATCATAATCCCAAGGGATATTGCTGATAGCTAGTATTTAATACTTTTTGATATGACCGAAGACACAAAGAAAACAATTCTGATAGTTGATGATGATTCCGATTACCTGTTTCAGATGAGTACACAGGTTGAAAAATTCGGTTTTAAAGTGGTTACGGCAGGAAGTCAGGCCGAAGCTGAGAAATTACTACTAACTTTTAAACCCGATTTAGCCATCCTGGACCTGATGATGGAAAATGACGATAGCGGGTTTATCCTTTGTGTTAAAATGAAACGTAAATACCCTGATGTACCAATAATATTAGCCACAGCCGTTGCTTCAGAAACTGGGATGACTTTTGGCCTAACCACCGATCAGGAGCGAAGTTGGATCAAGGCTGATTTGTACCTTGAAAAAGGGGTAAGAACCGAACAATTGCACCAGCACATTCTTAAACTTTTAAAGCTCTAGCATGGAATTACTTGATGTTTTGGTTGTGGATGATGAGCCTGGCATTCGTTCCGGTGTATCACGGATACTTCGCAACTTTTCCGTGAGCTACCCTTTTATGGACGATGATATTCAGTTCAATGTACTTGAAGCCGCTACTGGTGAGGATGCGCTGGAAATGATAAAGCAAAAACCACCTTCAATAGTTCTGCTCGATAATAAGCTCCCCGGTATTCAGGGTGTTGATGTACTTGAGTACATAAACTCCAATCGGCAGGATATTCTGGTTATGATGATTACCTCTTATGCCTCACTGGAACTTGCAGTAAAGGCCACAAATATTGGAGCTTACGATTTTATCCCGAAACCGTTCACCCCACAGGAGCTGAAATCATCCATGGAGAATATTGCCAAACACTACTTTCTTCGTAGGATGACCCGGAAACTGCACAAGGAAGGTAAACAGGTACGTTTTCAATTCCTGACAGTTTTATCGCACGAGTTAAAATCCCCATTAAACGCAGTTGAAGGATACCTTAAGCTGATGCAGGAGAAGCAATCCGGTGAAAGTATAGATGCATACCAGGAGATGATCGAAAGATCATTATCACGAATTAAATCAATGCGAGGTTTAATCATGGATCTCCTCGATTTAACCCACATCGAATCAGGTAAAAAGAAAAGGGAATTGCAGGAGATTGATCTGGCGCTTATAGCCAAATCGGCATTTGATACCATGATGCCCCTGGCGGTCCAAAAGGATGTAAAACTCCAGATGGATATTACGGATCAAATCCCATACCTTGCAGATGCTGAGGAGATGGAAATCATATTTAACAATTTGATATCGAATGCAGTAAAATACAATAACGATGGGGGTATTGTTAAATGTTCAATTGAATCCAACCCTGAAGCAGTAACAATCAGGATTAGCGACACCGGTGTTGGATTGGAACCCGATGACATCCCCAAGCTTTTTCATGAGTTTACCCGGATAAAAAACCCTAAAACCCGGAATGTGACCGGGAGCGGTTTGGGCTTATCAATTGTTAAGCGCTTGGTCGATTTGTACAAGGGTAATGTTGAAGTTACAAGCATACCAGGAGAGGGTACAACCTTTACCATTATACTTCCCGTTTTCCCGACAATTAATGAGATTGTAGGATTATCCTGATTTTAAAATTGTTATACATCGCTTTTGTTTTTTTACCCTTTTTAATGCAACTTTGCATTAAATGATCTATTGAATTACATTAATCATCATAAACTGATATCTCTAAATGAAGCTACCCGAAAGAACAATTGAACGCCTGAGCGAGTACCGTCGCACACTCCTGACGTGTCTTAAGAATGGCAAAACCCACATCTATTCTCACGAGCTAGCCGGTTTGCACAACATTACAGCGGTTCAGGTTAGGAGAGATCTGATGTTAATCGGTTTTTCCACAGCTAAGAAAAAAGGGTACGATGCCCACGATCTGATTGGGGTTATTGAAAAACTTATTGATCACAAAAATGGTTTAAATGTAGCTGTAATCGGAATGGGAAACCTTGGACGAGCTATTACTGCGTATTTTAATGGCAAACGCCCCAAGCTGAACATTGTGGCAACTTTCGATCTGGATCCAAATAAGACCGACAGGGTTATATCTGGTGTTAATTGTTTTCATATCAGGGAATTAAAGGATATTGTAAAGCAAAAGAATATTTCCATTGCCATTATATCTTCCCCTCCTGATACTGCGGCCTCTGTAGCTGAAATGTTAGTTAACGCGGGAATAAAAGGGATTCTGAATTTTACAACCACCCCACTTATTGTTCCATCTAACGTATATCTGGAGGAGTATGATATGATTACTTCGATAGAGAAAGTTGCGTATTTTGTGAAAGAACAGGTTTAATCGGTTGTTAATTTCTTTTTAAATCAATGCAGGTTCATTACGGGTTTGATGATGCTACAAATATCAGAAACGCTGTGGTGACCACAGGCTCTTTCGATGGGGTTCATCTTGGTCATAAAACCATCCTAAAGCGAATTAACGAAATTGCACGCTCAATAAACGGGGAGTCAGTGCTCATTACTTTTTATCCCCATCCCCGAAAAGTACTTTACCCTGAAACCCTGGGGAGAAACCTGATGTTTATCAATTCCCAAAAAGAAAAAATCGAGCTGTTGAAAAAAACAGGTCTAGATCACCTTATTATTGTCCGATTTACCCTTGAGTTCTCAAAAATCAGCTCTATTCAGTTCGTTAAGGATTATCTAATTGGTAAGCTAAAATCAAAATACATTGTTGTTGGGTTTAATCATCATTTTGGTCACAACCGTGAGGGAGACTATACCTATCTTTATAACCTGAGCAGGGAACTCAATTTCAGCGTTGAGGAAATCCCCGAACAGGATATTCAGCACGAAACAGTTAGTTCTACTACTATTAGGAAAGCTCTTAAAGAGGGAAGGATTCAGCGGGCAAATGCCTACCTGGATCACCAGTATATAGTTATTGGTTCCTTGGGCAAAGGTTCGAAATGCTTTAGCGACGTTGATTTTCCAACTTTAACACTTCAAATTGAGGAGTATGGGAAGTTAGTTCCCCCTGATGGGATATACGCCACCAGCCTGGAATGGGACAATTCTGTATTTAAGTCAATGGCAATAATCTGGTCTGGTAATGGGAAGGTGAGATCTAATGGGGAATTCAACAATATCGAGATTCATATTCTCAACTTCGATAGACATTTTCCCAACGATGACGCAATACTTTATTTCCATAAAAGGATCACATCAGGGGTTGATTTTAACAACCAGACCCGGTTAAAACATCAACTTACCGAAGGGTTAGCAGCAATCAATGATCTAATATATTAAGAAACAGAAACATATCTTGTTTGCATAAAATGTAAATGTATGATTTTTATCATCTGTTAATTCCATAACAATTATTATCTTTGCAACGGATTTTTGAAACGATTTTCTAATGATTCTGTATCTGAGAAAGTGATTTATCGCTTTCAAAGAATCAAAATATTATTCTAATCCAAAAGTTGAACTGATGGAAAAGAGACTCGGTGCTGCGCTTATTCTGGTTGAGAACCGGGAAAGCGTGAATAAGTTGAACCAGATTTTCTCAACTCATGCCGATGTGATCATTGGCAGACAAGGTATTCCATTCCATTCAAGGGGATTAAATGTTATCTCACTCGTACTTGAAGGCACAAGTGATGAAATAACCGCTTTAACCGGACCAATCGGGAAATTGGATGGAGTGCAGGTGAAGACCATCATGATGAAAGGCTGAATTTGGCAATGTCTCTTACCATCGCTTTTTTAGGCAGGTTACGATTTATTTATTTTAAAATATTAAAGCGATGAAATTTTTACCTGAAAAGTACAGTATCCCTGATGAAAGGATGAAACCTTTTATCAACCCGGATGAGATATGGAAATATATCAATGAAGCAAAGCCAACCTTAAAGCGAGTAAGAGAGATTATCTCTAAATCGCTTGATAAAAAGCGATTAAACCTTGAAGAGGTTGCTGTTCTAGTAAATACTACCGAACCGGAACTTGTGCAGGAAATTCTTCAGGGAGCAAGGGAACTTAAAAAGAAGGTTTATGGGAACAGGATCGTGCTTTTTGCTCCCCTCTATATAGGCAATAAATGCACAAATAATTGTAAGTATTGTGGTTTTCGTGCTTCAAATAAGGAGGCAGTTAGAAAAACACTTACTGATGAAGAAATAGTAAATGAAGTTGAAGCCCTTGAAGATAACGGGCAAAAAAGGTTAATACTTGTTTACGGGGAACATCCGGAATATTCGCCGGAATACATTGCACACACCGTAAGACTGGTTTATGGAATTAAAAAGGGGAATGGTGAAATACGAAGGGTAAATATTAATGCAGCGCCCCTTAGTGTTGAAGGTTTCAGAACAGTTAAAGCTGCCGGAATTGGAACCTATCAGGTTTTTCAGGAAACCTATCACCCAAAAATGTATGAGCAGTACCATCCATCCGGTAAGAAGCGCGATTTTGAGTGGCGGTTAACATCCCTCGATCGCGCCCAGGAAGCAGGGTTGGATGATGTTGGAATCGGAGCACTTTTTGGGCTATACGATTGGAGATATGATGTACTGGCTCTTGTGAGGCACACCAACCACCTTGAAGCATGCTACAATGTTGGCCCCCACACCATCTCTTTTCCAAGGATAAAATCTGCTTCATCATTGGATATTACTGATCAATACTTTGTTTCAGATGATGACTTTGTTAAGCTGGTAGCCATTCTCCGCCTAGCTGTTCCATATACCGGGATGATTCTTACCGCCCGTGAACCGGTGAATGTACGCAGACAGGTTATTAAGTTTGGGGTTTCCCAGATAGACGGTGGAACAAAGATTGAGTTGGGCTCATACTCTGATACTGTTAATGAGAAGCAGAACCTTAACAAGGAGCAGTTTGAGATAAATGATAACCGCTCACTCGGAGAAATTATAGAAGAGCTGATCGAAAACGATTACCTGCCATCCTTTTGCACTGCCTGCTATCGATTAGGACGTACCGGGGAACACTTTATGGAATTTTCAGTTCCTGGGTTTATTAAAAGGTACTGTACACCAAATGCAATTCTTACCCTCACAGAATATTTAGCTGATTATGGCAACCCAGAGGTGACAAAAAAGGGATTAGCCCTAATCGAGAAGAATATCGCACAACTTAACGGTGAGATTAATGTACTTGAGCTGAGGAAACGAATGGATAAAATTTTTGCTGGGGAGAGAGATTTATATTTTTAAAGGGTATAGTATAAAAGGTTACATCAACCAATCATTTTTTATTGGGGAAGTATATACTAATAAGGGTTTTTATCAAAGCGGGCAATAATCCTGAATTCTGATTTTGATAATTACCAACCGGGCAGGAAGTTCAACCCAATATATGCAGATTTAAAACCTCCAAGCTGGAAAGGAATAGCATAATACGGTTCCAATACGAGCATTCCAAAAAGGTTTATTCTCAAGCTAACCCCGGTGCTAAAAATTGGAATTCTCTCAAAATTATCATCATTAGGATCATTATTGGGTTGCCATTTGAATGAGACGTTACTGTTGCTTTTCCAGGCTATACCTGCATCTGTAAAAAAGGCTAGTTCAGTAAAGAAGAAGTTGGATTTGAACATGGTCAGCCGTTTGGGCCCGGTGAACGGTATTCTGAATTCTGCGCTTGCCAGTACCATCTGATCGCCGGTAAGTTGATTTGGTGTAACGACCCGGCTATTTAATGAAGCATTATCAAATAACCCGGCTCGTTCGTAACCTCTAACATACCATGGATATCCAATAAACAAGTCGTATAGCTGATCTGAGTTACCAAAGTGCCGGCCATAGTAATAACCGCGAATGGCAATGGTGTATGGTTTAAAGAAAAAGTACTTACGGGCATCGAGAAGTGTACCAAAATAGCTTATATCCCCCAACGTTTGATCAACCTGAAATCTTGCTCTAAGACCCTTAGCCGGTGAGGCAATACCAAAACTGGAATTATCCAGAACCCATGCTACGTTGAACCGTTCAATTTGGAAACCTTTGTAAGGTGTAGGAACATTTTTATCGTATCGTTGGTAGTAACCGCCATAAGGGTTAGCCGGATCATAGTAATTTGAGATAACATCTAACCGGTAGTTGTACCAGGAAACCGATCCTCCAAGTTCAAATCGGATAGTTTGGGATAAGGGGAAGTAGGATATTCCGCCAAGGGACGATTCAAATATCCGTAAATGGTTAAGTTTCATAACATCCCAAACGTATCCATTTATATGGGCCGTGTCATATTCAAACCAACCGGTTGAGAAGGGAACATGTGAACCATAGACTCCCCAAGTTATGTATTTTCGCTGATTGATATAGGTGACTTGACCCCCAAAATCATAGATTTCGCCATTTATTGAGAGCCCTGTATAGATCATATTAGCCCCGGTGATATCGCTGAAAAGCATCTCTACACCACCCGACATGGCTGTACCAAACTGGCTGGCACCAATTCCAATACCACCCATATTTGATATATAATCCAGTTTAAACTTGGGTTTGAACGGAACAGTTTTAAAAGAATCAACCGGGGTTTTGGGAACATTGTACATATTTGCCAGGTTATTATCAATTATTCCTTCAACCGCTCTGTTTAGCGGGGGCAGGGTTGATGCTGTGAAATTTACAGAATCACGGTTAACTTTAACAGGAGAGAAGTCTGGTTGATCGGCTGTATAAATGGAGTATTTTCCTCCAAAATAATGCGAATAGCAAACCTCGTCGGTTTCTCGGGCCAGGCTCATAGCAGGGGCAAGGGGTGTAATACCGCTGATGCCGGTAAGAATTCTGGTTTGCCTGTAAACATCGCCAGTCTCAATATCGTAACTATACAAATTCCTGAAACCATCGCTGTTTGAAAGAAAAAATATTTTCTTACCATCAGATGAGAACTGAGGGTTTAAATTATCGGCATCGGGGAAGAAATAGTAAATGTTTTTGGTGCCATTATTAACATCCAGCGTGGCCAGGTAGTAACCCTTTGGTGATGAGTACATGCTGTTTGAAGCCGAGGGCTCATCGGTGGAGTAAACAATATACCTGCCATCTGCCGACCAGGATGGGTGGATGTTGCACCAAAAATCGTTTGTCAGTTGTTTTACTTTTCCATTTTTCAGGTTATACAGGAACAAATCATTCTTGCCTTCCACCAGTCCTGAAACTACAATAGATTCACCCGTGGGCGACCAGGCAGGGTAGTTGAACGATGGTACACCCGGAATTGTGAATTCCTTTACCAGTTTACCATCAAGAACATCAACAATAATTAAAACATTTCTCCCCTTGCTAAACCCAATGAAAGCAAACTGGCGGCTATCAGGTGACCAGGTCCCGGCGGATTCGATAAAATTAAGGGCATCAATTTCATTTTCATGAACAACACTGGAAAGTTTTCTGATTATTTTCCCGGTTGCTGCATTGGCCATATAAAGATCGATCGAGAAAAGATCCCTTTCGGAATAAAAAGCCAGATACCTGCCATCGGGGCTGATGGACGGGGAGATGTTCATCTGACCGGCATTTTTCTCAAAAATGGTTAGCTTACCGGAGGGTTCTTCAACTGAGTCTTTCATTTGCTCTTTATAGAATTCAGTGAATACCTGTTTCCAGATACTTGAGAACGATTTCTCGTCTATCCCAACATATCTTCTTAGAGCAATATCATAACCTCTTTTTGCAGTTTCCCTAAAAATGGGGTTAATCAAACTATCGCCAAATGTACGGCCAATGAATGCCCAAAAGGCATGTCCCCAGCGGTATGGGAAAAAGCTGTTCATATCGCGGGTCATTTCCTCCAGGGTAGGAAATTTATTGTTTAGCACTGCATCGCGCATCCAGATAGCAGTCTGGTAATCATTACTTCCAATCGAGAGGTACTCGGACATACCTTCAACCATCCAAAGTGGTAAATTTCTAACTGAGTTCAGGTTGGTTGAATCGCCATGTATCAGCGAATGGTATTGGAAAGCATGTACCAGTTCGTGGCCAAGAACATGATCGGTTTGGGCCCAGGTCTCAGTAACTGGAAGGACTACCCGGTTTTTTAATGCTTCTGTAACGCCCCCTGTTCCAATTCCAATTGAACCTTGAATTGCCGTTGTTTGTTGAAAATCTGCCTGGTTGGCATAGAACAGGATGGGGTTTTTATCCTTGATTGAATCCCGGAACACCTGAAAATGCATATTATACCATTTATCGGATGCCTGGGCAAGACGATTTATCAGGGTATCATTCTTGAAGTAATGGTAAATTTCAAAGTGCGGGGTTTGATAAACATCGTATTTAAACTTCTTGTATATAGGTTTATTCTGTCCAAAATACTGGGCTTTTACTATATGGGTAATAGTTATATGTCCAAGGATCAAAAGTATGATTATGAATAATTTCGTTATCCGCCTCATATTATTAATTTAAATCGGTGAAATGTACTAGCAATTTCTTTTATCTACAAAAAAAACGCCAAATTGTTATTTCTAACAAGGTGTTTTAACTCAAAAAAAGGTTGCTTAGCTAAATTTAGAACCCAAGAACATCTTTTAAGGTTTTATAACCTGTGCTGCTGACCTTTAATTTTGCCCCATTTTTGAGCACAAGTAAGTAGTTGTCTTTCTCGTAAGGTTCCAGTTTATTGATAAATGATGCATTTACAATATAGGAACGATGAATCCTGATAAATTGATTCGGGTCTAACCTTTCCTCAAAATACTTCATGGTTTGTTTCTTCATAAACCTTCCATCCTGGGTATAAATCATAACGTAATCGTCCTGTGCTTCAAGGTAAATTATTTTATCGAGAGGTATAACATTTAAAGTTTTATTTGATTTAACAACGATACGATTCAGCATAGCCCCTGTGGATAAGGAATCGGCCAGTTCGTGAACGGTTTGATTTGGCTGGTAATGATTTTTGAACTTTTCCCGGGCCTTAATAATACTTTGGGAAAACCTTTCGCGCGAAAATGGTTTTAATAGGTAATCGATGGCATTTTTTTCGAAAGCTTTTAATGCAAACTCATCATAGGCAGTTGTGAAAATAATCAACGGGGTATATTCAAGTAGTTCAAGTAATTCCATCCCGGTAATCCTAGGCAGCTGGATGTCTAAAAAAACCAAATCGGGTTTTAATTGGTTTATAGCTTTAGCGCCCTCAAAACCATCAATAAATTCACCTACCACTTCGATGTCATCGTACTGACTTATAAATCTTCTTAAGAGGTCGCGTGCGGGTTCCTCATCTTCAATAATAATTGCTTTCATTGCTATGCTGTTTTAAAGTTGGAAAGAGGAATTTTAATTTCAACTTTGTAGATATTGCCTTCGGTGCTTGATTTTATTAAATCGTTCTGTCCAAAAAGAAGGCTTAACCGTCGGGAGATGTTGGCAATACCCACTCCGGTTCCTTTGGCAACAGGAAACTCGTTTGAGATGGTGTTGGATATTTCAATTAGTAAGTAGCTGCCTTTATTGCTGAATGAGGCCATAATCATACCATCTTCAGGGGACGAGGCAACTCCATGTTTAATTGCATTTTCAAAGAGGGGTTGAAGAATCATCGCCGGAACACTGATGGATTGAATATCGTTGCATGTATTGATGGTATATCCAAGCCTATTTCCAAAACGGACTTTTTCAATTTCAAGGTATTTGGTACAGTTATCAATCTCATCGCTAAGGGTTACAAAACTTTGAGGAGATTGTTTAAGGGAGTATCTCAGCAGCTCAGAAAGCCTGATAATCATGTCCTGAGCTTTATCAGGGTTTGACATGGTTAATGAGCTGATGGAGTTCAGGCTGTTGAACAGGAAATGAGGGTTTATTTGAAGTTTCAACCAGTTCAGCTCTGCATCACGGATAAGCGACTTGAATTCAGTTTCCTTAATTAGTTGCTCTCTGAAGTTTTGGATGTAAATGCTGAGGTAATAGGAGATTGCCATTATAGTATAAAAAACGAAACCTACTATAATTCTGATGGGTAAGGAATCCTTCAAAAAAGTGAAGTAAGATTCATCATCAACGGGTAATATGCTTTTTAGGATAAGGTTGGCAATAGTAATCCATAAAAAGATACTAAGGGTAAGCGAAGCAATATGGTTGATAATTACGGTTTGTATCTTCTGTTTTTCAAAATCGCTATACCTGACCCAAAACCACAGTCCGGTGGATATGATTACAAAGAGAATATTAAAGGTTAAGCTGTCGGCAAGGGCATGGATAAAGCTGAAATGAAAAAGGTAGTACATAATGGAAAAGTGGGCAATCAGTACAACTGCCCACCAGATTCCAAATAAGTAGTAAGGAATGTTTTTTTTAATATTTAACAGCTGCATCGTTATTGAATAGAATTTTGCTTTACATTACCTACTAGTTAATAATTCAGGTATTTAGAATTGATTTACTTGTAAAAATCTTCTAAAGATTTTTTAGCTCACCGCCACCAAATATAACAGTTCCTTTTACTACAAGCTCTGATACATTATCATTTTCAATGGAGGAAATGCTTTTTCTTTTATCGCTAAACCCACCAAAAATCGAGGTTACCTCAATTCTGACTTTCCAGTTGGCGGGGATAAGGAACTTTGAGCCGCCAAACAAGCAGAAAACGTCAATCACGTTCTGGCCGGGAGCCATTTGGGCATCGAGCATATCGAACTGGGAGCCGCCAAAAATGTTGGTTAGCCTGCCACCACGGAAATTCCTGGATTTGATTTTTTGTTCGCTTCCCCCAAAAATGGCCACATCATCAATAAAGTCTTCGCTGGTGATAGTCTTACTGCCGGAGAAAACATGGGAATCGGTATTCTTTCTTCGGAGGATAAGTATTACACCAATTGCAGCTAGTACGGTAGGCCAGAATAGATGCCTGATTCCGAATGGGAAGTAATAAACTTTGGCAACTAGAAAAAATACGCCAATGGCAATGAGTATAATTCCGGTTACTCTCGATTCGTGTTTTACCAGGCTGATAACCCCTATTACGATAAGTAGCATCTGCCAGGTGAATACTATGCTATGCCAGTTCCAGGGGATAATATCAAAATTATCTGCAAAAAGAAGAACAGCAAGGGTTATTAGTACCAAGCCAACAACAATTCTTGAGTTGTTGGTTCTTGGGGTTGTTTCATTAAATCGTTCCATTTTAGTTAGATTTTAAAATTTTCTGCTAAGGTAGAATTGCTTAATCGAGTATTAAATATAAAATCGGTGAACATGGTAAAGGAGTCGGTGAATTATTGACTGAAAACTTATTTAGCAACTTTTTTCCTGTAGAAATGCTTTGAATCCCCATGCTCCCCGTAACCAATTTCATCACCAGTAAGCTGAATTCTTGCCTCCAGAC
>CAZKHG010000015.1:24897-68586 GCA_964552655.1 uncultured Rikenellaceae bacterium | reverse complement strand
TTATATAAATTTGAAAGTGTTGGCAGAAGAGATTATGAGTTGAAAACAAATACTTCTGATGACAACTATTCCGATTTGGCCAATTTGATTGATGTTATTAATAATACTCCCATTTCAAAACTTCCAGAAAAACTCGAACCAATTTTTAACGTCAATAATTACCTGAAATATCTCGCAGTTGAAGTTTTAATTGGGAATTGGGATGGTTATTCTTACAACAAAAATAACTTTTACCTATACCACAACCAGCAAACAGGCAGGTTTGAGTTTATTCCCTACGATTTGGATAATACATTTGGAATTGACTGGTTTGGAGTTGATTGGGCTAATAGAAATTTATACAATTGGGCTAACAGCAATGAATCAAGACCCCTGACAAATAGATTGCTTCAGGTTCAGGTTTATAAAGATCGTTTTTCTTTTTTTATGAAGAAAATTCTACAGGAATACTTCAATTCATCCCAAATGATTAGTTTACTGGATCGATACAAAACAATGATAACCCCTTATGCAGCGAACGATCCTTATCGTGGTTTAGATTATGGCTGGGATTTAGCCGATTTTAGCAACTCGTATAATTTTGCACTAGGTGGTCATGTAAAATATGGTATAGTTCCTTACATTCAATCAAGGTACAATACTGCAATATCTCAACTTGTTTTAAATGATATTTCTCCTGTAATATCAAATTTAAGCTATCAGGAAATATACTATAATCAACCAGCCGAAATCCAGGTATGGGTTGATGATGAGCAGACAAACCCCCTTGTGAAACTTCATTTTCAGGAAAACGGGGGTACTTTTGAGGAGCTGGTTATGTCTAAAAAGAGTAATTGCAGCTATAGTGCTGAGCTTCCTTCTTATAATGAGCCAATGGCCATAAACTTTTATATTACAGCCACCGATTATACCAACAAAACCTCAAGGGAGCCAAGTGTTGGTTATTATCGTACTAAAATCATTGAATCATCCCCAAATCATTTGTACATAAATGAGATAATGTCTAACAATAACTCAACCATTCTGGACAATCATGGTGAACTTAGCGACTGGATTGAGGTTTACAACCCAGGTCCTAGCAGTGTATGGTTGGGAGATAAGTATTTATCCGATAATTTAGATAATCCCGACAAATGGTTAATGCCCGATACCATTCTCCAGGCAGGTAAATTTATCATTTTTTGGGCCGATGCCTCTGAAAATCAAGGTAAAATGCATACTTCATTTAAGCTTAGCGCCGAAGGCGAAGAAGTTGGAATATTTGACTCCAAAAGGAACGGGAATACTCTAATTGATGGATTTACCTACAATCATATCAAAAAAGATATGTCTATTGGCAGATACCCCGATGGCGTTGGACTCCCCATATTACTCAGTAAACCTAGCCCTGGTGATCCTAATGTTTACGGAGAATTTTTGGATCGGGATGAGTTGCCATTAGTTGAGGTGTTCCCAAACCCATTTAGCGAGAGCACTACAATTACTTTTAATAAAGATTTCAGGAATGATATTATTATTACAATCAGCAGCATAGCAGGCAAAGTAATATATAAGAATTCTTTTAAGCCTTTTATTGGAAACTACACTATTAGCTGGAATGCAGCTTTAACCGGCGCTCAACCCGGAATTTATATTTTAAAAGTGGAGGTAATTGCTGGTGATAAACGACCTAACTACCTCCCATCCCAAAAGTTGATTTATATTCCATAAGAATTTGAATATGAAGATGGCTAAATTATATAGGATTCAGGTAGTAATTTTTTTATCTTTTTTATCATTATCCCTTGATGCCCAACAACCGGACTTTGGCACCTGGTTAAGCTATGAACTAAAAAATGATATCTCTAAAAAATGGTCTTGGACACTTAATGCTGAATCACGAATTGCTGAAAAGTTTTCAAAAATATCCGATTTCTTGTTTGAAAGTGGCATTAAGTATAATTTGGTTAAACATATTGACTTAATTGGTTTATGTAGATATTCAAGATCCTATGAACAGGATTTTGGGTATATTAATGAGTACAGATTTACCGGAGGTACCATTTTGTGGATTAAACCCGGACGGTTCAAACTAGCATTACAGGAGAAGTTGCAGCTAGGAAGCAGCGAGGTTTACTCCAAAGGGGATAATATCGTTCTTTCAAGAAATATCAGATCAAAATTTGCAGTCAGCTATAACATTCCAAAGTCTAAGGTTAATCCGTACCTCTCAGCAGAACTTTTTTTTGATGTCAGCCCATACGAAAAGAAAGAGTTCAACAAGGAACGATATAAAGCCGGTTTTGAATACAATATCAATAAAAATTACCAGCTGGATATTTTCCTACAATACCAGCAGAAGTTAAATTCGAAAAACCAAAATAAACTCTTTGTAGTTGGTTTAGCGATTTCTTATAAACTTCCATCAATAAAGAATAATATCGAAGAGCCCTATTTAGCCGAATAAATCAGCTGTTTAACAGGTTACGAACCGATAGCTTATTCTTTTCGTTTATTATATTCTTACCCTCAGGGGTGAACAGGTAATCAATCCGATCTTTGTACTTTTCCTCAACTTTACCTCTCACAACTTTCAACGTGCTGTTTACTAGACCGTTCTGCTCTGTAAAGTTTTCTTCAAGGATTGCGAAAGTTGAAGGTAACCATCTTTCGGGGAACATGTCCTCAAATTCTCCACCGGGTTTAAATTTATTTATTTCTGAGCTGATCAGCTTAATAGCCTCATCCTCTGCTTCGGGTGAACTTAGGTCGATCTGTTTTTCCCCCAGGGCTTTTTTAATTCCCTCTTTAGAGGGGACAATTAGGGCTATGGTATAGGGATTTTGATTGTTATGCAGAACTACCTGATCAATCAACCTGGTGAGCTGGATTAACGATTCTTCAATACCTTCCGGGCTATATTTTTCACCATCACTGGCAATTAAAAGGCTTTTAAACCGGCCAAGTACGTAAAGAAATCCGTCTTTGTCCATATAGCCCATATCGCCTGTATGCAACCATCCTTCTTTTATGGTTTCTTTTGTGGCTTTTTCATTTTTCCAATACCCAATCATAACGTTCTCACCTTTAACCACAATCTCCCCTTTTTGACCAACTGGCAACTCCTTCCCGTTCTCATCACATATTTTAAGATCAAGGTATTTAACAAGATACCCCGATGAGCCTAACTTGTGTTTTTTTAAAGAGTTTGAGCTGATAATCGGAGTAGCTTCGGAAAGACCATAACCCTGAAACATTGGAATACCAATTGCATAGAAAAATCTTTGAAGTTCAATATCCAGTAAAGCACCACCACCAATAAAGAAATCCATCCTACCGCCAAAAACTTCCCTGATCTTCTTGAATAATATTTTATCGTATAGCCACAACAAGGGTTTGTATAAAAAAGTGAACCCTTTTCCCTTATTAAACCCCTCTTTATTATAGGCATAGGATAATTTTATGGCGTGATTAAACAACTTCTCGATTACTGGTCCTTTTGCTTTTATCCCCGATTCAATATTCTTTTTGAAGTTTTTAGCCAATGCTGGTACACTAAGCAGCAAGCTGGGTTTAAGCTCTTTAATATTGACTGGGATATTTTTAAGTGTATCCAGTGGAGTTTTACCAACTTGCACAGTTCCAATACTGGCGCCTTTAGCCATAAAAGAATAAATTCCGGCAACGTGGGCAAAACAATGATCAAGAGGTAAAATTAATAATGTACGATAGCTGGTTGGAATATCCATAAGGGTGAGTGCCTGCTCAACATTTGCTGTGTAGTTCCGATGGGAAAGTATTATTCCCTTTGGGTCAGCAGTTGTACCAGATGTATAGCTTATATTGGCGTAATCGTCAGGTCTTACAGATTTATAGGCATCAACCAGTTGCTGTGAATTGGTTTTAAGTAATTCAACCCCGGCATTAATAACATCATCAATAAAAAGTTCATCGGGTTTATACTCCTGCTTTGGATCCAAATAAATAATCTTTTTAACCAGGGGAAGTTGATCCCTGATTTTTTCAATCTTGGCTGCCTGATTTCCCGATACTATTATAATGCTTGTTTCAGAGTGAATCAACCTGAATTGCAGATCAGGCCCTTCAAGCTTAATGGATAAAGGTATATTTATTGCACCGGTGTACAGAATACCCAGCTCGGATAAAACCCAAAGTTTTCTCCCTTCTGAGAGGAGTGCAATCTTATCGTTTTTCTTAACTCCCAGGCTAAGTAAACCCGCTGCAATTTGATATACCTGTTCACGGGATTGATTGTAAGATGTGGCTTTAAACTCATTTCCCTCTTTTTCCCATATATAGGGAGAATCAGAGAATTTCCCGACACTTTCTTCAAAAAGATCAATGATTGTCTTCATCTTTCTTGAGATTTTAGGTTTGGTTCTTATATTCAAGCCAAAACTAAGAAATTCAATCGAAAAAACAATTTTTACCTTTAAGGATACAGCTAATTCAAAACCTGAGCGTATTTTTATGCCAAATAATGGTTTGATGATTCAAGAGTTTAATCTAGAAAATTGTGAATTATGCCCCCGAAGCTGTAAGGTAAATAGAATAAATGGTGATTTAGGCTATTGCAACTGCAATAGCATGCCATTAATATCAAGCATCTTTCTGCATCAGGGCGAGGAACCGGTTTTATCGGGTGAAAAGGGTATTTGCAACGTGTTTTTTGCCCATTGTAATTTGCAATGTGTTTATTGTCAGAACTTCCAGATTAGCCGTAATCAGTGGAGTGAAAATTACTGGCTTACAGAGTATGACATGATAATTGATAAAATATGTGATAATCTTGATAACGGGGTTGAGCTGCTTGGCTTCGTTTCCCCATCCCACCAGGTTTCCCAGATGATTCAGATAATTAAAAGATTGAGAGATAAGGGATATTTTCCCAGAGTTGTGTACAATACAAATTGCTACGATAGCGTCGAAACCCTCAGAAAACTTGAGGGAATAGTTGATATTTACCTGCCCGATTTTAAGTATTTTGACAATCGTTTGGGCGAGATGTATTCAAATGTCCCCGATTATTTTAATGTTGCCTCATTGGCTCTTAAGGAAATGTTCCGCCAGAAGGGCTCTACCCTGATAGTGAACGATCATGATATTGCTGAATCAGGAATAATTATCAGGCACTTGGTGCTTCCCGGCTATTACAAGGATAGTATAAAAATACTGAATTTCATTGCAGATAATTTTTCCGTTAAATTGCATATTTCGCTGATGGCTCAATACTATCCTCCCGATGGATTAAATTTATCATTACCTATTAACAGGGTTCTTTCGGCTTCAGAATATTCAAAAGTTTTGGAAAAGATCGAAGAATTAGGGTTTCGGGGATGGGTACAGGAGCTGAAGAGCGCAGATTTTTATCGCCCCGATTTCTCAAGAAAAAAGCCTTTTCAATTGTAGTAAAAGCAAATAAATCAGCCGTTTACCAAGTTGGTGGTTGATAAGTTTTATTAATTGTTGATAATCATTTAATTAATATTATTAAGGGAAAACCTTGGGGAATACTTTTTTTTTGTAATTTGGTTTCCTGAAAAATTACCTAATAACCATGAAAAAACTATTAATCCTTATTCTAGTTCTGGCATTTGTAATGCCTGGCTGTAAGTATTTTAAAGGCAATAAAGGGAATGAAGTAGATACTACAGCAGCCTGGCAAGCAAAACAGGATAGCATTAAAAATGCAGAAGCTGTTGCGGCTGCAAAGTTACAAGCCCAGCAGGATTCCCTACGCAGGGTTCAGGAATACATGGCTATGAATAAATTCCATGTTATCATCGGGAGTTTTAAGGTTCCAACCAATGCCGATAACTGGCAAAAGGAAGTAGCCAACATGGGATTTAATAATGCTAAAATTGTTGAGTCACCCAATGGTTTCAGGATGGTTTCAATTGCCTCTTTTGATACCTACAGCAAGGCATTCAGGGAGATCAACAAAATTAATGAGGGGAAAGAAGAGCCCATAGAACTCTGGGTTTACGAAGCTAACTAGCAGGAAATCATTAGTTTTAGATAATGCTTCTGTGTTAGAGCAATGGATTGCCATTGCTCTTTTCATTTGTTAATTATTTTTTATGCTGATATCTAACATAGGAAAAGAATAATATTTTGATTTTATTTGTGGGGTTAAAAAAACAAGAAATTAAATTCAAATAATAATACTTATAATCTTTTATGGAACAAATTAGGAAAACTTTGCGCGATTCTGCGGCAGCCAGATGGACTGCTTTGGCAGTTGTAGCATTTACTATGCTATGCGGTTATTACTTAACCGATGTGATGGCTCCGCTTAAGGGCTTACTCGAAGGACAACTCGGTTGGGATAGCTCTGAGTATGGTTTTTTCACCAGCGCATACGGATGGTTTAATGTATTCCTTTTAATGCTTTTAGTAGGTGGCATTATTCTGGATAAAATGGGTGTTCGTTTTACCGGATTAATGGCTGCTTCCATAATGGTAATTGGTACTTCAATCAAGTACTGGGCTGTTTCCACTCACACCCTTGATGGGCAAATGTGGCACCTATTATTTTGGGATGTAAAAGCCCAGGTTTTTATGGCTGCAATCGGTTTTGCAATCTTTGGCGTAGGGGTTGAAGTAGCCGGGATAACCGTTTCAAAAATCATAGTTAAGTGGTTTAAAGGCAAAGAGTTGGCATTGGCAATGGGGCTTGAGATGGCTACAGCACGTTTAGGTACCGCTTTGGCATTATCTACATCTGTCCCAATTGCTAAAGTATTTCATACTGTTTCAGCACCCATTCTGGTTTGCCTTATTATGCTTTGTATTGGGTTAATTGCCTTCTTTATTTATACTTTCATGGATAAAAAGCTGGATGCTTCCCAGGCCGAGGCCGATGCCGCAAACCAGAATAAGGTTGAAGAAGAAGCTTTCCGTTTATCAGATATTGGAAACATCCTTACAAATAAAGGTTGGTGGTATATTGCTATTCTTTGTGTTCTGTTTTATTCTGCTGTATTCCCATTCCTGAAATATGCATCAGATTTAATGGTAAATAAATTCGGAATTTCAAATGAGCTGGCAGGTTTGATCCCCTCCATGTTGCCTTTTGGGACGATTCTCTTGACACCTTTCTTTGGAAATCTTTACGACAGGAAAGGTAAAGGGGCTACAATTATGCTAATTGGTGCTGCCCTGATTATTTTTGTTCACACCATGTTTACCATCCCATTCTTAAACCATTGGTTAATTGCTATAATTTTGATCATAATCCTAGGAATTGGATTTTCCCTTGTTCCTTCGGCCATGTGGCCATCAGTTCCAAAAATTATCCCCGAAAATCAGCTGGGAACTGCTTACGCATTAATATTCCTGGTTCAGAATGTCGGCTTAATGTTAGTGCCTGCGTTAATTGGTTGGGTTCTCGATAAGTACTGTGTTACAGGGCAGAAAATTCTCGATGGGTTAACTGTTAACACTTACAATTATACATTACCCATGGCAATTTTTACCGGGTTTGGTCTTCTTGCCATTGTTTTTGCATACCTGCTTAAAGCAGAGGACAGGAAAAAGGGGTATGGTTTGGAATTACCTAACATCAAAAAATAGTAATTTATTTGTTGATTATAAAACGCCCTGAATTATGGGCGTTTTTCTTTTTTGTTTCTAGGTTGTTGTGAATTTGAATTATATGAAAAGCATTATCTGTACTACTTTTTTCATTGGGTCATGGTTTGCCGCTTTAGCACAATGGAATGTTTCAACAATTCCAGAATCTCTTATTAAAAACACCGAATGGGTAGTCCGAAGGAATGTTGTTGATATCAAGATATATGATACTGATAGAATTGATGTTGCAGAAAACATGGTGGTTACTTTTCTGGATAAAGATGCATTTAACCATTTTATTTTATGTGGAATTTTAACTTATAGCGATATTCAGAAAAGCATCAGGTTGAAGGTTTACGATTTCAACGGGAAACGGGTTAAAAATGCACAGGTTGATGTTACCTCTGTTGATCAATTGCAAGGAAGATGTTTTAAACTTGTGAATGAAAGTAATTCCAAAATTAATTTTCCCCTTACTGTAGAATTGGAGTATAAGGGAAGGTCTGGTATTAATGGTGATTTACGAACATGGGGACCTGTAACCGCTTACAATGTTAGCCTTCAGAATGCCACTTTAAGAATAACGGTTGCAGATACCAGTTTAATAAGCTATCAAAATTTGGGTATTCCATTAATCGAGAAGCATATAAACGAGGATGGCAATTTTGTTTTACTCTGGGAGTTAACCAATTATTTACCTAAAATAAAAGGCAGCTCTTTGGAGCTGCCCGATGAAAAATTCCCCATGTTAAAATTTGAAGTAAAACATTAGGTAAATTGTATCAACTTTTTCTGATTATCGTTGCATCCCTGTCTGGTCCAACTGAAACTATATTTATTGGGATTCCGGTTTCGCTTTCTATAAATTTAATGTAATCCAACAGGGCAACAGGTAGCTCTGATTCTTTTTTCAAGCTGGTAATGTTTGTTTTCCATCCTTTGAACTCTTTGTAAACTGGTTCAATGGGCAGATCAATTTCATAGGGTATGGTTGAAGTGATTTTGCCATTGATCTTATAGGCTGTAGCCACATAGATGGTTTCAAAGGTATCCAGTACATCAGCCTTCATCATGATCAGGGATGTAACCCCGTTTAGCATGATGGCATACTTAAGTGCAACCAGATCGAGCCAGCCACATCGCCTCGGACGGCCAGTTGTAGCCCCAAACTCAACCCCAATTTTCCGAATTTCCTCGCCGATGGAATTTTCCAGTTCAGTGGGGAAGGGGCCGGAACCAACCCTGGTGCAATAGGCCTTGAAAATACCAATCACCTCACCAATTTTTTGCGGGGCAAGCCCCAGTCCGGTACATGCACCGGCACAAATAGTATTTGATGAGGTTACGTAGGGGTAAGAACCAAAATCAATATCAAGCAATGCTCCCTGTGCGCCTTCTGCCAGAATCCTCTTACCATTATGGAGTAGTGAGTTTATGGTATATTCTGAGTCAATGAGTTCGAACCCTTTCATCACCTCAATTCCTTTAAACCACTCCTTTTCGTGACGTTCAATGTCGCTTCGATACTCGTACTGCCGAAGAATATCTTTGTGCTTGTTCTTGAGGATGTTGTAACGATCCTTAAAGTCAGTTCTTAGAATATCGCCAACCCGCAGGCCGTTACGACCGGTTTTATCCATGTAGGTTGGACCAATTCCTTTTAGGGTAGAACCGATTTTCCCTTTCCCCTTTGCCGCTTCTGATGCGGCATCCAGCTCACGGTGTGATGGTAGGATCAAATGGGCTTTTTTTGATATTTGAACCGTTTTCACTGGGTTTACACCCATTTTAGCAAGGGTTTCAACCTCTTTTGCAAATATTATTGGATCAATTACTACCCCATTGCCAATAATATTGAGTTTATCAGGATGAAATATTCCCGAGGGAATAGTATGGAGAACGTGTTTAATGTTCTTGAATTCAAGGGAATGCCCGGCGTTTGGGCCTCCCTGGAAACGGGCTATTACATCGTAGTTTGGGGTAAGGACATCCACAACTTTACCTTTGCCTTCATCCCCCCACTGAAGGCCTAACAGAACATCAACTTTCATAGCATAAATGGTTTAAGATTTTCTTTAAAAAGCAGATAAAGATACAATTTTTTGGGGTGCCATTAAATGAAAATATCAACATATACTGTTGATATTTTTTGCTGTTGAAAATATTTTGCGGAACAACTACTAGCTGTTATTTTCCAGCTCCTCAAAGCATTCCTGGCAAGTGCCATAAAGGTATAGTGAATGGTGCGAAATCCTGAAATTCATTGTTTTGCCTGCGGTATTCTGGATTTCCTGAATTCTGGGATCACAAAACTCAATCACCTTACCGCACCGGGTGCATATCAGGTGATCGTGCTGTTTACATTCGTATGCTTTCTCGAACTGAGCTATATTCTTGCCAAACTGGTGCTTAATCACCAGCCCGCATTCAAGTAAAATTTCAATGGTATTGTAAAGTGTGGCCCTGCTAACCCTGTATTTCTTGTTTTTCATGTAGATATAAAGGGTTTCAATATCAAAGTGACCTTCGTGATTGTAAATCTCATCCAGAATGGCAAACCGTTCAGGGGTTTTACGGTGCCCCTTTCGTTCCAGGAAATCAATAAATATCTTTTTAACTGTATCTTTTGTGCTGATGCAACCCATAAATATTTAATTAGATCGGATAAAAATAAGTAATTTTTTCCTAACTTTTTGAAAAAGTAATCAGCTAATTAACAGCTAACAACTAAAATAGTTTACTCATCGAATTTTTCGACTCTTTTAACCGTATCGATGCCCTTGATCTTCATCAGATCCATAATCAGGTTATTCAGGTCGGTTGCATTATGGACGTAAAGGTCAATATTGCTCTCGAATATCCCATCGTGGCTCTCAATGTTGAGTTTACGGATATTTACCCGTAGTTCATCCGAGATTACTTTAATCAGCTCGCTCAGAATCCCAATCCGGTCCATTCCTCTGACCTCAATCCTGGCCAAAAAGGAAAGGATTTTATGGGTGGTCCATTTTGCAGATACGATTTTATCGCCGTGTTGGGACATCAGCCGGATGGCCTCCACGCAGGTGGCCTTATGGATAATTACATTTTCCTCGGGGGTGATGAACCCGATTACATCGTCACCAGGTATTGGGTTACAGCACCTGGCTACCAGGTACGAGGGGGATTCTTCACCTTGCGTTTCCCTTAAAAGGTATGGTTTCTTAAAATCAATCTTCTGTTTTTCGGGTTCAAATTCCTCTATCTCGTCATCATCATCTTTTTTTGATGTTTTGGATAGCTGGAGTCCCCAGTATCGGATCCATTTACTTTTAGTATTCTTTTTGAGGATTTTTTTCAGGTCATTCAGGGTAATTAACCCGGAACCAATCTTGCTGTAAAGCTCGTCTTTGGTGACTACATCGTATGCAGGTAAAATCTTTTTAAAAACTCTGGATGATGGGGTTATTCCCAGTTCAGCCAGCTTTTCTTCCAGAAGATTTTGTCCTTTTTCAGTTCTGTTCTTTGTTTCAGCTTTAAGTGCGGATTTGATTGCGGTTTTTGCTTTGGCAGTAAAGACATAATTCAGCGACTCCCAACTTGGTTTTTGGGTAGTGGCTGTAATTATTTCAACCTGGTCGCCGCTGTTCAGCTCATGGCTAAGGGAAACCAGCTTATGGTTGATTTTAGCTCCAATGGCTTTGTTGCCAATTTCAGAATGGATCTCGTATGCAAAGTCCAGAGCTGTAGCACCTTTGGGGAGGGTTTTTGTTTCACCTTTTGGGGTAAAAACCACAATTTCTGATGAGAACAAGTTTAGCTTAAACTCATCTAGGAATTCAAGGGCATTGGCTTCGGGGCTTTCCAGCATTTCGCGAACCCGTTTAATCCATTTATCCAGCTCGTTTTCCTGGCTGGTAGAATCTGTACCCTTGTATTTCCAATGGGCGGCAAAACCCCTTTCGGCAATCTCATCCATACGCCGGGTTCGTATCTGAACTTCAACCCATTGCCCATTAGGGCCCATAACCGTGCAATGGAGAGCTTCGTAACCATTCGCCTTTGGTGTGCTTACCCAATCGCGGATACGATCGGGTTTGGGTTTGTAAATATCGGTAATAAGGGAGTAGATATGCCAGCACTGGGTTTTCTCCGGGATATGTGGGTAGGGGTTAAATACAATTCGTATAGCCAGTAAATCGTAGATATCATCGAATGTTACATTTTTTGTCTGAATTTTTTTCCATATTGAGTAAATAGATTTTGGACGGCCATTTATCTCAAAATCGATATTGTTCTCTTCCAGTTTTTTTATTATCGGTAAAGAGAAATGGTTGATATTTTGGATCCTGCGTTTCTCGCTATCAATAATTCTCGATTTGATATCCTCATAAATTTGAGGGAAGCGGTACTTTAGGCTTAAATCTTCGAGTTCGGACTTAATGGAATATAGACCCAAACGGTGAGCCAACGGGGCGTAAAGGTATATGGTTTCACCGGCAATTTTCATTTGTTTATTTGGAGCCAGCGAGTCGAGGGTACGCATGTTGTGCAGCCTGTCAGCTAGCTTGATAAGGATAACCCTGATATCGTCCGTTAAGGTTAGTAGCATTTTTCGGAAATTCTCGGCTTGAAGCGATGAGTTAGCGTCAAATACTCCGGCTATCTTGGTCAACCCATCTATAATAGAGGCGATTTTAGGTCCAAATAACCGTTCGATATCTTCTACAGTGTAATCAGTATCTTCCACCACATCGTGCATCAGGGCACAGGCGATGGATTTTGCCCCAAGTCCGATCTCGGCGGTAACAATTTTTGCCACAGCAATGGGATGAATTATATAGGGCTCTCCCGATTTCCTGCGAACCCCTTTATGGGCTTCGTTGGCAAGGTTAAATGCTTTTTGGATAAGCTGATAATCCTCCTCAGAGTTGCATCGTACACAACTCTTTAGCAGATCATCATAGCGTTGCTGAATAAGAATTTTTTCCTCTTCTGTTTGAAGGTGCATACTTTGAATTAGATCTTAAAACAAAATATAAAATATACATAAAAGTAGCTAAAAAACGGGAATTTTGGTTTTGGTTTTTTATCAGTGTTAATTTACCAGAGGTAAGTGGCTAGTAAACTACTGTTACACTACCAATTTTAATTACATCCCGGTTACCCAAGGTGTTTATAACCAGCCGGTAGGTATAGGTGCCCTCTTTTACGAATTGTCCATTTCGTAGTTTACCGTCCCATCCCTGATTTCTGCCCTCAAAAACAACTTCACCCCAGCGGCTGTAAATGTATAGCGAATAGTTGGCCTCAAAATTTATAACAGGGGTAAGCATGTTCCGGGCATGACCGTTAACTACGGTGAAATCTTTAGGTTTGATGGCATCGGGCATTGTTACCCCGGGAACTACCTCTGTACACACTTTGCGGGATCGGCTAAGCATTACCTGATTGCCACCTGGGTTGGTTTCAATTGCTTCAACCTGGTAACAAAACTTTTGCGAATACCCTTTCCATTCAAAATCAGATATATCATCAGTAAAAGAGGCGGATTCATCAACCAAATCCCTGTTTAAATATTTATAACTTTTATCGCGCTTATAGAGTTCTACCGGGTTGGGAATCAACCTGTCGAGAATATTCATGGAATCATTTACCCCATTCAGCTCAACAAATCTTGTTACCTTATACCTCACTGTGTTGGATTTGTAGGAAGATCGCAGAGTATCTATGAAAGGTGTCCAGGTTATCTCATTTTTATTGGTTTTAGCATACACCTTGGTAATGATAGTATTTGGCAGGTTTGAAACGGAGACTACTTTAAACAGGGTATCCTTTTTTTCCGGAATTGCCAGTACAATGCAACCATTCATTGCATCTATTTTGTAATGGAATGACCTTGTTCTAGCTGCCCAGCTGTCGCTTTGGTCAAGATAGGAGATTGTATTCGGGTTTTTAAACCTGTGAAGGGTGTCCTTGGCGCTAAAAATACTCCGGTTGGTATCAGATATCTCCCAGCGAACAACTTTAAATCTCCGTAACTCGGTTACTGGATCAATGGTAAAAGCCAGCCTGTTCCCGTTATCCTCAGCAATAATTGAATCGAGTGTGATGTAGCTGGGATGCCTGGCCATTTTGGTATAAATATGGTGAAGATTAGAGAAAGTAGTGTAGGGCGCATCAGTTCGTTTTGCCGTAACATAGGCATAGTAATGCTGGTTCTCCTGAACATTATTAATGATATACCTGCCGCTAAACCTATCAACCGATGCAGCTAGCTGGAAAGATGCCCAATCCGGGTTATCCCCAATATAGACATCATAAAATGGAGCAATAACGCTGTTGTTCCAGCCCTGGTACAAATCCCAAATAAGGTTGATTTTTTTATTGCAGCTGTCGTATTCTGAACGAAGGAAAATATTCGAATGATCGGTTGTGAGCTGGCTTGGTTCACTAAGCCCATCAGATGCCAGAGTATATGTAAGTCGCGATACATCAGAAATTGAACTTAAGTCTGTAAAGGAAAAGGTTGCATTATCAACCTTGGCAATTTCAACCCTTATCCCATCAATTATTCGATAAATGATATAACCAGTTGGAACTGGAAATAATGGATCAAAAGCAGGAGCTGTCCAAAACAGGGTTGGATTGCCAGTGGTGGGATTTATTGTTAAATAGTTAAATGTTGGGGGTTTGGGTTTAGTGTTAACCTGAGCAATTAAAGAACTGCTATAGAAAATAAGGAATAAAAAGGAAATAATAATATATACTCTTTTCATCTTTAATTGATATTACTTATTGCTCCAGCCACACACTCCACCAATTCTTCCTCACGAAAATAGCTATTTGCAAGCAATTGCAGCTGTTCGG
Organism: uncultured Rikenellaceae bacterium; assembly: GCA_964552655.1. Classification (GTDB taxonomy): domain Bacteria; phylum Bacteroidota; class Bacteroidia; order Bacteroidales; family Tenuifilaceae; genus CAZKHG01. The sequence continues at coordinate 54,162 of CAZKHG010000015.1, read as the reverse complement.
GAGTAATTGTTTTTATTATTTCGATAGATCTATCAAAAAAATTATAGTCTAAATCATTGTATTCCAATAGCCCTGTAATGCTATCGGCAATGGCAAAAGCACCATCAAATGTACGCAAAATCTCCCCTAAAAGGTAGTTTTTAACCAGATCCAGCTCATCTGGGCTGACCGGTTCAACACGTAAACGGTTAATTTCTGAATATATTTCTATAAGGGTGGGTATTGTGTATTCGCTACCAACTTCAGTTCCAATGGCCAGGATACATTCCTCCTTAAATGGCAGAATGGCTGAGGATATGCCATAAGTATAACCCTTATCCTCGCGGATATTTTTCATCAACCGGGAACCAAAGTAACCACCCAGAATGGCATTAAGAACGGTTACTCCAGGGTAATCGGGATGTTTCCTGTTAAACAATCTCCGGCCTATGCGAATGGCCGATTGAACGGCATCAGCCTTACAGGTAAAATACTTCTTTTTTTCAACCGTTGGGATTTCAGGAAATTTGGGAAGTTGAACATTTGAGCTACCCCATCTTTTATTCCCAAAATATCTGGCAACCTCACTAACCTGCTTTTCGCTTATCCTTCCTGCCATAACCAATGTGCATGTGCTTGAGCTGATAAAGTTAGAATGAAAATCAGCCAGGTCGTTCCTGGATAATTCATCATAATGATTTGGAACAGCATACGTCCCATAGGGATGGTCAATACTGTATAAACCCTTAAAAAAATCCTGGCGGGCAAGCGTGGCAACCTTCTCCTGGTCAACAATCAGTGATTGTTTCCCTTTGGAACAATATGTTGTTAGTTCCCTTTCGGGGAAAATGGGTTCTTTTATTATTTTCTCCAACAGTTCCAGGGACTCATGGAGGTACTTGTTAAGGGAAAAAAGGTGGATTTTTCCGAAATCCCGATCGTTCGATTGCTCAACATGGCTCCCGAAAAAATCGAATTTCTCTGAAATTTGTTGAGAGGTAAGGTTTTTTGTTCCTTCGGTTAGCATCGAAAATGTTGTACGAGCCACTAATGATCTGGACTGGTAACGTGAGCCTGCCGGGAAATGAAATTCAATCCTGCTTACATCCTGTGTGCCGGCATTGATCAAAAGTAAACGGATCCCGTTGCCCAGAATTACTTCCTCGGCTTTGTTAATGCTGATTTTGCCATTAGCCATCCGTTTAGGTGGGTATTTTCTTTCGGGCATCTGATCTGTTTTAGCGGTTTATACTTGCCCTTGATTTATAGTAAAGCGTTGAGCAATTTTCCTTTCTGAATATCCCTGTTGCAACCCGTTTTATTTGGGCTGGGGAAACTTTTCTGTAGTTTTCCACTTCTGAGTTTATATCCTCAGCTTTACCAATTAGCTCGTAGAAGCAAAGGTTTAATGCTTTTTCCAGAAGGCTTGTTTCAGCAAATGTGAAATTTGATTCAAATTTATTTTTAACCTTTTCAAGTTCATACTCAGCAATATCACCATTTGATATCTTTGCCAACTCCTCATCAATGGCAGCCTCAGCAACCGGAAACGATGTGGAGTTGAATAACCTTCCGGTTACAACAAAGAGCCCTTCATCAATTTCTCCGCTAATGTAAGCGTTAACATCGCTGAAGAGTTTTTTTTCTTTAACCAGATTCTGGTACAACCTTGATGATTTCCCGTTCGAAAGCAGATCGGATATCAGGTCGGTAGTATAAAAATCCTCATGTTTTCGGTTGCACATGTGGAACACCTTATAGATGGAGTTGAATGGAACATCCCGTTCCAGCTCAAGTATCCGGGGTTCGAGCTGAGGTGGTTCCTTTGGTAAATTCCGGGCAGGAACCAGCCGGGATTCTATCTCCCCAAACCAGGTGTTCGCCATTTCCTCAATCTCCTGTTTTGAGACCGGTCCGGTTATGGAGAGTATTGCGTTATTCGGTGCGTAGTGTTTAAAAAAGAAAGTTTTCACTTCATCCAGCGTAGCTTTTCTGATATGGTCCGGATTTTTCCCGATAGTAGGCCATTGGTATGGGTGAACTTTATATGCTAAAGGCCTTAGGTACAACCATACATCGCCGTAAGGTTGATTTAAGTACCGCTGGTTGAACTCCTCAACCACTACATTGCGTTGAACATCAAGACTTTTTTTTGAAAATTTGAGGCTAAGCATCCGGTCGCTCTCCAACCAAAAGGCGGTTTCAAGGTTTTGTTTTGGAATAGTGATATAGTAGTTGGTGAAATCGTTATTTGTAAAGGCGTTATTTTCCCCTCCAACCCTGTCCAAATGCTCATCAAACACGGGGATATTGACTGAACCGCCAAACATCAGGTGTTCGAACAGATGAGCGAATCCGGTATGGTCAGGATCTTCATCTTTAGCCCCAACATCGTATAGCAGGCTAAGGGAAACGATGGGTGAGGTAAAATCTGAGTGAACGATTACCCTTAACCCGTTATTTAAACTGAACTTTTCAATTTCAATCATTGCGATTTATTTGAGAGTTTTTAAGCACTTTTTGTATTCACTCATTGTTTCCAAATATAACTTATTTATCTTTATTAACTCAATCTAGCCCATTATTGTTAGTTGTGGATATTGAATATAATTTTTAAAAATAAGTTACTTTAGCATTTTTTTAACACCGGCTACAGAGTATGAATATCAGGTTTCAAAAATACCAGCTTAAGTTTATTGCCAGCCTCCAGAGGCTTAGCCTCCAGAGGCAGGTAATCCTTTTAAGTTTTGTAGTTGGAATTCTGAGCGGTTTGGCCGCCGTGATATTGAAAAATACTGTCCATCTTACAGTTAGAATTTTAGAAAGGATTCTTGAAAAAGGAACCGAAAGTTATATTTTTCTTGCGCTACCCGGTATTGGTATTCTTTTAACCATACTGTTCATTAAGTTTTTTGTAAAGGATAACATTGGGCATGGTATTTCCAAGATTCTTTACGCTATTTCAAGAAACAGCAGCAGACTTAAGTCACACAACACATATAGCTCCATTATTTCCAGCTCGTTAACTATCGGGTTTGGAGGTTCGGTGGGTGCTGAGGCGCCAATTGTACTTACCGGGTCGGCCATTGGTTCAAATATAGGGCGCTTTTTTCGGTTAAACTACCGGACAATCACCCTGCTTGTTGGATGTGGTGCGGCAGGAGCCATTGCTTCCATTTTCAAGGCACCTCTTGCAGGGCTGCTTTTTACCCTTGAGGTGTTAATGTTGGATTTAACTATGTCGTCAATTGTTCCTCTGCTCATATCTGCAGTAACAGCAGCTTCGGTTTCCTATTTTCTGCTAGGGAGCAATGTAATTTTCACATATCAGGTTGTTAAACCATTCTACGTTCATAACATTCCCTGGTACATTGTACTTGGCATCTTTTGCGGGTTCATATCAGTTTATTTTATTCGTGGATCAATGAGGATAGAAAAATGGTACTCCTCATTTTCAAATGCATACAAAAAATGGTTTATTGGCAGCATAATACTAGGTTTTCTCATTTTTGTATTTCCCCCTTTATATGGCGAGGGGTATAACACCCTTCAGTCTCTGCTTAACGGGAATATTGCCGATCTGTTCAACAACAGCTTATTGTATTCGTTTAAGGATCAGTATTGGTTAATATTAATTGCCCTGGTCCTGATTCTCATCACTAAGGTTGTGGCAATGGCATCCACTACTGGCGCCGGGGGAATAGGAGGAACATTCGCCCCGTCTTTATTCATGGGTGGTATTTCCGGATTTTTTGTGGCCAAGCTGATAAATCAGTTCAGCTTTATTAATATCTCGGAGAGCAATTTTGCCCTGATAGGAATGGCCGGGGTGATGGCCGGGGTAATGCATGCACCTTTAACGGCTATCTTTTTAATTGCCGAGATTACCGGCGGGTATGCACTTTTTATTCCGCTGATCATTGCCTCCACCATTTCGTTTATCACTGTGATGTACTTTGAACCGCATTCCATTTATGCCAAGCAGCTTGCCATACGGGGAGAGCTTATCACCCATCACAAGGATAAGGCAGTGCTTACTATGCTGAGGCTGGAGAACCTAATTGAAAAAGATTTTCTGAAAGTTGCACCCACCGATAGCATGGGACACCTGGTGAAACTCATCAGCCAGTCCAAGAGGAATATATTCCCGGTTATTAACGGGGATGGCGTTTTTATTGGGATAGTTTTACTAGATGAGATAAGAAATATCATGTTCAACGCCGAAAAATACGATGACACCCTGGTGGGTGAGCTGATGACCGTTCCCCCGGCGATCATATCGATGGAAGATTCGATGGAGACCGTGATGCAAAAATTTGAGCAGACTAGTGCCTGGAACCTGCCAGTTGTGAACCAGGGATTTTATATGGGCTTTGTCTCAAAATCAAAAATCTTTTCGGAGTACAGGAGCCTGCTGGTTCAGTTCTCCGATGAGTAAAATGCTTCCTACCCATCGTTTGCATTTTTAAAAGCTGATTTTAATTTTATTGTTGCCGTTCCTGTAAAAAATTTGTCTAAAAGCCTTTTATGTTCAATTGATTAATATATTTGTTCAAACAATCCTACGATGAACGGCGATTTTATCAGGTTAAATTTTTCAGGGAAAACAATACTTGTTGTTGAGGATGACACAGTTAGCCGCATGTATCTTCGCGAATTGCTAGCACCCACTCAGGCATTGGTGGAGTTTGTCAGAACCGGGAATGAAGCCCTTGATTATTTTAAAACCAACAGCTCCCCCCATATTATTTTGATGGATATCAAATTACCCGATATTGATGGAATGACCCTTTCGCAAATTCTTCTCGAAAAGGATCCTACACTTAACATCATCGCACAAACAGCCTTTGCCAATGAAGAGATTAACCAGCAATGTATGGCTATGGGCATGAAAGCCTATCTCACAAAACCCTTAAGAAACGATGATTTGATGAAGGCTTTGGCCCAGCTGATTTAACAAAACATCAGAAAGCATCTCTAATCGCTTCAACAATAAAACCCTTTTAATTGAAGTTCAGGTATTATTTTAAATAGCCAAAATTGATTTCTATTTCCTATTTTTGCTATATGCCGGTAAGCCTTACAACAGATATAATGTATTTACCGGGAGTTGGCCCCAAAAGAGCAGAACTCCTCAGAAAAGAACTTGGTATCAATACCTTTGGTGATTTAATTCGGTACTACCCTTTTAAATACATTGATCGTTCCAAAATATATAAAATAGTTGAAATCAGCGATAACATGCCTTACATCCAGCTTGTTGGAAAAATTGTCAGGGTAGAGGAGATAGGTGGTAAACGGATGAAACGGCTTAGCGTCCTCTTTAGCGATGGTACAGGAACGGTTGAGCTGATTTGGTTTAAGGGGTTAAAATGGGTTGCAAAAAGTTTAAACCCAAACCTGGAATACATTATTTTTGGCAAACCAACCGCATTTGGCGGGCGATTCAGCATTGTACACCCTGAAATAGAGGAGTATAAACCCAACCAGGATAAGTTGCTGATTCCCTTACAACCTGCATACAATACAACAGAAAGGCTAAAAAACAGCTTCCTTACATCCAGAACAATATTTAAGCTGCAGCAAACCCTTTTTCAGCAGATCAAAGCTAATATTGATGAAACATTTCCTGCGCATATTCTCGATAGGTATAAGCTGATGACATTGCCTGAAGCGCTCAGGAATATTCATTTCCCTGAAAGCGTTTCCCTATTGCAAAAAGCTCAATACCGGTTGAAATTTGAGGAGTTGTTTTACATCCAACTGGGAATTCTCCGGGTACGAAGTGGTAGGCTTAGCAAAAAGAATGGGCATGTTTTTAAGGTGGTTGGCGATACTTTTAACCATTTCTATCACGAGAAGTTGCCCTTTGAGCTTACCGATGCCCAAAAAAGGGTGATTAAAGAGATTCGTAAAGATATTGGCAGCGGAAAACAGATGAATCGTTTGCTCCAGGGCGATGTAGGAAGCGGGAAAACGCTCGTGGCGTTGATGTCGATGCTTATTGCAATTGATAATGGTTACCAGGCTTGCATAATGGCGCCCACAGAGATTCTGGCCAATCAGCATTTCGATACTTTTACAAAATTGCTGGATGGATTACCTGTAAAAGTTGGACTTTTAACGGGCTCAACCAAAAAGTCTGAAAGGAAAGACCTCCATTCCGATCTGGTGGAAGGATCCATGAATATTCTTATTGGTACCCATGCTTTGATTGAGGATGTTGTGCAGTTTCAAAACCTGGGGCTGGTGGTTATTGATGAACAGCAGCGTTTTGGGGTAGCTCAACGTGCCAGGCTTTGGGATAAAAACGAGAATCCTCCCCACGTGCTTGTAATGACTGCCACTCCCATACCACGTACACTGGCCATGACGCTTTATGGCGATCTGGATGTAAGTATCATTGACCAGATGCCCCCTGGCCGGAAACCGATTACTACCATTCATTATACCGATAGCAAACGTAACCTGGTGTTTGGTCTTATGCGACAACAAATAAAGGCAGGCCGGCAGGTTTATGTTGTTTACCCGTTGATTAAAGAATCAGAGAAGCTGGAAAATTTGAAAGATCTTCAGGATGGTTACGAAAGTATTGTCAGGGCTTTCCCTCATCCGGAATACGTAACAGTTGTTGTTCATGGGCAAATGAAACCCGAGGATAAAGATTTTTCAATGGGAATGTTTGTCAGAGGGAAAGCGCATATTATGGTCTCTACAACCGTCATCGAAGTTGGTGTTAATGTTCCTAATGCAACCGTAATGGTGATTGAAAGCGCAGAACGCTTCGGTTTATCGCAGCTTCACCAGCTCAGGGGCAGGGTTGGTCGGGGTGCAGATGAAAGCTATTGCATCCTAATGTCGGGCAATAAGCTGAGCGAAGAATCGAAAAAGCGTTTGGAAACCATGGTTTCCACCAACAACGGGTTTGAAATAGCCGAGGTGGATATGCAGCTTAGGGGACCGGGTGATCTGGAAGGTACTCAACAGAGCGGTTTGCCTTTCGATCTTAAAATTGCCAATCTTGGGAAAGATGGCCAACTGCTCCAATACGTGAGAGACATTGCCCTTGAAATACTTGATGAAGATCCTCAGTTGGCTTTGCCCAAAAACCTATTATTATCAGCACAACTGGAGAAATCGGCTAAAGAAAAAATTACTTACAGCTGTATCAGCTGATGGAATTATTTCGTTTTACTTTAAAGCATAAGAAAAATCCATGTTAAAAACAGCGCTCTTTATTGCCTTTTTTGCTTTAGAATTAACTAGTACGATAGGCTTCACCCAGGAAAAAAACAGCTGTGGAATAACAAATAAATCTTTCAGGGATGGGGAAAAGGTAAAATATATTATCAGCTATACCTGGTCATTCATCTGGACGGATGTTGGGGAGGTTGAGTTTAGCGTGAAACAGGATCAAAAACTTGGGAAAGAAACACTTCATCTCCATAGCTTTGGTAAAACATACCAGTTCTACGACTGGTTTTTTAAAGTTCGCGATCTTTACGAATCATGGGTAGATCCTATTAATCTTCAACCTATCTATTTTAACAGGGATATTTACGAGGGAGGGTTTACAAAGCAGAATGAGTATAAATTTAACTGGAAGCAGGATAAGATTTACGCCCGGATTAAACGGAAGAATGGCCCGAACAGGTTCGACACCCTTAAAATTGAGAAGTGCAGCTACGATGTGGTTTCGGCCATTTATATTGCCCGAAACCTCGATTATTCCAATATTAAACCCAACAAGGTGTTCCCTATTTCAGTAGTTCTGGATGAGAAAATTTACCATGTTGGCTTTAAATTCTTAGGGAAAGAAGTTAAGAGCGTTAAGGATTTAGGCAAGTTCAACTGCTTAAAATTCCAGGTGGATCTGGTTGTTGGGGATGTTTTTTCCGGGAATCAAAAACTCTACGTTTGGGTAACCGATGATCAGAACAAAGTACCAATATTTATTGAATCTCCAATAAAAGTTGGAAGTATAAAGGCAAGAATAATAAAATGGGAGGGATTGAAATATGAAACCCTATCAAAGATTTAATTAAAAAATAGCAATCGGAATACTAAACGACTGCTATTTTCTTATTCAACCTATATTCTTTATTACTCATCAAAAAGAAACACCTCTTCAATTTTGGAACATAGCGCTTTTGCCACATCAAAGGCAAGCTTTAGCGATGGGTTGTATTTCCCTTTTTCCAGGAAAACAATTGTTTCTCTTCTAACCCCCACCTTTTTTGCAAGATCTTCCTGCGTAAATTTATAGCGGGCTCTTAGCTCTTTTATTCGGTTATTCATCGAATTTCCCCCAATAGTTAAAGTACACCCAAAAACCACCAAATAAAGCTGCCATCCCAATAATTCCTAACCCAATTAGGGTATGACTTTCCAATTTCGTTTTATCTGAGAAATACATTAGAATCAGGAACCAATACATAGAAGTATAGAATGACATAGCCGCTGCTTTTTGCATGATTTTTCTTGAGAGCTCATCTTCTGGTTTCAAACCTGCTTTAATAGCCTGTATTCTTCTGAATGCAATAAATAGGGCGAATCCCACTAAAAGAATTACCGCTCCATACATACCAATTTCTCCAAGGTTGATTGGCTGTGATGTGTTGGTGAACCAAAGAATAATACCTATAATCACCACTGCTGATAGTAAAATCATAATAAATTCTTTTTTCATGCTGTATCTTTTTTAAAAGTTAATAATATATAACAAAATGATAAAAATATATAACACAAAGTTATATAAATCTAACATACAAGTCAAGAGTTTTGATATATTTTTTAAAAATATTTTAGGAAAGGAGACTATCAATTGCTAAAAAAGCCATAAAACCAGCCTGCATGATGTTTGTTAAAGCAAATAGAATTTTTCTCTTATTGTCTTTTTGGCAAAAAAATGAATACCCAATATTTATCCAGACAATAAAAATTGAAAATATAATTATAGAATAAGCTATACTTTTTGAATGCAGTAAGCCAAATATTGGTAAGGACATTGATATTAAACAGCTGCTAATTATCCATAGTGAAGAAATTCTAACAATTCTTTCAGGGCTTAATTTCGATGTAGCTGAAGCCAGGCCAGCAATTTCATATTCAGCACCATAAATAGATATTAAAATCAAGAAGTGAGGCACTTGCCAGATCATCATGTAAAGCGCAATAAATAGATATGATGGTTCAAGTAAATTTCCATTATTCGCCGAAATTCCCATAAAAAATGGTATTATCCCAGTGATAGTACCAATAAAAACTGCCCATACTGTTCTCTTTTTAAGAGGAGTATATACAAAATTATACCATAAAAGGTTGAATAAACCCAGGAATGCGCAAAGGGAATTAACCAAAAATAATAAAATTATAAAACCTGCAACCGATAAGGTAATTGCTAAAAATGTGGCTTCTCTTAAAGAGATTCTTCCATTCGGGATGGGTCGGTTTTTTGTTCGGTTCATCAAGGCATCGGTATTTGCTTCCATAATGTGATTAAAAGCCGATGCCCCTGCAGAAAGAAGAAACACCCCAATTAAGGTTGGAATAAGCAGGAAAGTGATGGACTTTTCATGTATAACAAACCCTGTAAAAGCAGTAAATGTAACTGCAAGGCTAATAATGATCTTAATCAGGGAGAAGAAATCTTTAATTGAAAAATCAGCCCTGGGAGTCATGCCTGCTATTTGGGTTGATTCTGGAAGTATTCGAGCAAAAGCTTAATTTCTTCCTCCTTCAATACCTGGTTGTAGGCCCTCATCATTCCCTTGTTGAATCCTTTAACCACTTCTGCATCAGGTTCTAATATTGCACGGCGGATGTATGAAGTATCCGCTTTTACTGTAATTTCCTTCCCATCTTTCAGCACTACCCGATCCGATCCGTAAAGCCCTTTAAAACTTGGACCAACCAGCGGTGAACCATCGAGGGAGTGACAGCTGGTACAAGCATTATTTTTTAATAAATCTAACCCTCTTGATACAATTGTTTCAGGCGAAATCTCCGATAACCATTTTTCGAACTCATTTTCAGACACAATTACTGCCTTTGATTCCATAAACGAATGGCGTAAACCACAATACTCGGCACAAAGGATGTCATAGGAACCCTCAATCATAGGGATGAACCACATGTAGTTATCATTTTTGCCAGGAACCAAATCCTCTTTAATCCTAAATGCGGGGATATACAAGCTATGGATCACATCCCTTGAGTAGAGGTTTAGCTTTACTGGTTTATTTACCGGAAGCCAAAGTTCGTTCGTAATTTTACCATTTGGGTATTCAAAAGTCCAGCTCCACATCATACCCGTTACCTTTACCTCCATGGCATCTTTGGGTGCCTCGCGCATGGGCCTGAAAACAATGTACCCGTAATAAAACATTGCCAATACCAACGCTAACGGGATTAGAGTCCATGCCAGTTCAAGTTTCATGTTATCCTTTATCTGTGTCGGTTTAGGGTGTTTTTTCCGGTTATATCGAAAAATGAATACAACCATGGTTATCGTTATCCCAATCAGGAAAAAAGCTGATATAGCAAAAATAAACAGGAAAACCCGATCAACTCCCTCGGCAAAATTTGACGCCCCTTGAAACATATCAATCTTATTATAAAGTTAGCTATCTGTATAAGTAATCGAAAAATGTGATGATAAATACAATTGCCAGCAGAAAAAATACCATGGCCACAAATATCTTGAAAATCAAAATATCAAATTTAAGGTGCATGAAGAAAAGTAAAACCAATGCCACTTTAACCATTGCTATGCCCAGGGCAACTGCAACGCTGAATGGCCCTACATCAACCCACGTAACCGTAATTGTAATTGCAGTGAGTATAAGCAATAGCACAAGAACAATGGCATATAAACGATATGGTGTGATATGATTTTCGGTATGGTTCATAGCATGAATGGTTAAGTGATTAGGTACAATAACGGGAATAGGAATATCCATATCAGGTCAACTAAATGCCAGTATAAACCTCCGTTCTCCAACAGCACATAATTGTCGGGAGTTATTTTATTTTTTGAGATTTTTGCAATGATCACCCCAATAATTGTCATGCCAACAATGATATGCAGGGCGTGTAAACCGGTCATAAAAAAATACAATCCAAAAAATAGGATTTGGCCATGTTTAAGACTGATAACCAGATCGGAACCCGGGTAAAGGTGGTGGTGAATTTTTCCACCCCATTCAAAGTACTTGTTGATGAGGAAAATAAATGCCAGCAAAAAAGTCAAGTAAAGCAACCTTAAAGCCATCTTCTTGTCATTCTTTTGCATTGCAGTGATGGACATGGCAATGGTCATGCTACTAACAAGCAGTACTATTGTGTTAACCGCCCCAATAAAAACATTCAGCTGGTGACCTGCGATGTGAAAGTCTTCGCTGTACTTTGCCCGGTAAACCGCGTAAACGAGGAACAAACCACCAAAAAGTAGTAGTTCGGTGAAGATGAAAATCCACATGCCCAGCTTCGATCCGGTATCGTCGCGATGCTCTTCGTGCAGATGTATATTTTGATCCATAGTGGGAATTTTTACTTGTAGTCGTATGGCTCACTGGTTATCTCAACTTCTTTGTCGAAATTTTCGAGTGGTGGGGGCGAGGGTATAGTCCATTCTAATGTATTCCCACCCCAGGGATTTGCTTCGGCTATTTTACCCTTTCTTAACGAGATAAGCAGGTTATAAACCATCAGTATAATTCCGATAATCAGAATTCCGGCACCGATGGAGGAGAGCATTTGCCCGGGAGCATACTCCGGCAGGTAATCGAAATACCTTCTGGGCATACCCTGCAAGCCAAGTATGAACATTGGGAAGTACAGTAAAGTAAAACCTGAGAAAAGGATGAACCAGGCGATATTTGCAAGTCTTTCACTATACATTCTGCCAAACATTTTTGGGTACCAGTAGTGAATGGCAGCGAAAAATGCAAAACCCATTCCGCCAAATACAATGTAATGGAAGTGGGCAACAACAAAATAGGTATCGTGAACATGAACATCAGTTGCTATGGAACCAAGAACCAACCCGGTTAACCCGCCAATCATAAACTGAATCATGAATGAAATGGTGTATAAGAAGGGGGTTCTTATCAGGATAGATCCTTTATACATGGTTGCCATCCAGTTAAAGACTTTTATAGCACTTGGAATGGCAACGATAAAGGTGAGAAGGGAGAAAACCATCCTGGAAAAATCGCTCATTCCGGAAGTAAACATGTGATGTCCCCATACCAGATAACCGACTCCGGCAATTGCCAGACTTGACAGGGCAATGGCTTTATAGCCAAAGACTTTTCGCTGACAGAAAGTTGGAATAATTTCAGTAACTACTCCCATAGCCGGCAGGATCATGATATAAACAGCCGGATGGGAATAAATCCAGAACAGGTGCTGGTAAAGAATAGGATCACCGCCAAGATTCGGATCAAAAAATCCGATTCTCAGCCATCGTTCTGCAATAATCATCAGCAGGGTAATACCAACAATGGGTGTGGCTAATACCTGTATCCATGCGGTGGCGTAAAGCGACCAGGGGAAAAGAGGCATTTTAAACCAGGTCATGCCCTTAGCCCTCATCCTGTGGATAGTCACAATAAAATTCAGGCCGGTTAATATGGATGAAAACCCAAGTACAAATGCTGCGAAAACTGCAGCTACTACGTTGGTTTGAGTGTTGATGCTATATGGGGCATAAAATGTCCATCCGGTATCGGGTGCACCTTTCCCTGCAAACTGAGAAAGAATGGCAAGTCCTGCTCCGGCAACATAAATATACCAGGAAAAAAGGTTTAGCTTTGGGAATGCTACATCTTTTGCTCCAATCATTATGGGTAAAAAGAAGTTGCCAAAAACAGCCGCTAATCCCGGTATCACCACCATAAAAATCATTATAATGCCATGAACAGTAAACAGCCCATTATAGGTTTGGGCATCAACCACTTGTTGACCGGGATGCGCCAGTTCCAGTTTCATTAATCCGCCTAAAGCAGCACCAACCAGGAAGAATATCATGATGCATACCAGGTACAATATGCCGATTCGTTTATGATCGGTGGAAGTCAACCAACCAAGTATTCCCTTGTATTTCCCTTGTTGATCCAGATAGCTTGGGTGTATTGCTGTGGTATCTGATGTCATATAAGTTTACTATTTTTTCTTGCGAATTAGTAAAATTGCAAAGAATGCGATAAGAATAACAATTGTAAATACACCGGCCAACTTGGTAATTTCTAATGTATATCTTCGACCTTCCGGTTCGTAGCTGTAACAGAATTCCAGAATGCGGTTAATGGTTGGTCGTGCTAATCCTTTTTGCGCTTCAATCACTGACATTTTAAGATCAAAGGGTAAGAATTTCAAGCCATAAAGGTATCGGGTAATCTTCCCCTGTGGGCTGAGGATCACCAGTGCCGATGGGTGAATATAATCTACGCCGGCAACTTTTATTTTATAGCCAACGCTGTTAAGAATGCTAACAATGGCAGCGCTATCTCCGGTTAAGTAGTACCAGTAAGGTGCTTTATCCTTGCTGATTTTCGTTGTAAAGTTGGCTTTTTTAATCTTGGCTTTTTCAGGAGTGTCCTTGAAGTTGAAGCTTATGGTAATAACCTTGTAATCTTTGCCCAGTTCCAGATCGGTTTTATCTATCAGATCGGATAAGCCCTCCTGTAAGGGGCTGCATAAGCCGGGGCAATCAAAATAGACAAAACAAAGAACAGTTGGTCGGTCAATCAGTTGCCCAAGTGTTACAACTTCGTTCTGTTCATTAAAGAACTTTAATGATAACGGAATAGTGTCATTAAGGTGTTCATCTATACCAACTTCGTTGGTAAAGGGTTGACTTCTGGCAAGCAAAAAACCAGGGATGAACAGCAATAGTAGGATGTATTTTTTCATTATATCATGAGTTTTGATTTCTAATCTTTATAAAGCCCTGCAATTATAAGTGCGCCACCCATAAGGGCTGTATCCTTTAAAAGTTGCATGAAAGCAAACTGGGATATGGCTTTATCAGCATCAAAAAGTTGTGGAATATGAATAGAAAGTATAAATATTAATAGTAAGGCAGCAAGCAACAAACAAGACAGCCTGATATATTTTTTTAGTATGATGCTGATTGATGCTGCAATTAAACAAGCCCCTGTAAAAAGTATTGTAAAGCCTCCGCCAGGTATAAATGAAGTTAGCATCCCGTTAAAAAAGTCTTTAATCAGGAAATGGTTTAGCCCAATAATACCAAACGGGAGGGCAAAAAGGATTCTACCAATGGTAGATAGTGAAGTAATACTTTTCATGTGTTTAAGTTTTATGGTTTAAATCCCTGATCTTTTTAAGCAGTAAAAGGATATAAATTAGCGTCCCCAAAACTATTATAATACCTGATGTGTAAAGAGTTATCAGCCAGACAGGGGCTTTCGCATTGATATTCCACCAGGCTCTTGTTGCCAGGATTTCTTTTGGAATGGTTGGTTTACCCACCAATAAAATTGTGTCTTTGGAGACATCATTGCCAAGCTTGGCAGTAAGGGCAAGATTACCCAGGTTATCACCGGGTATATCTGTAAGGTAATTGAACCCTGAAACTCCATAGCTATCTGTAAACCCTTCACCAACCGGAAGGTTCCCAAATGTTCTTTTAACAAAAAGCGAAACCTTAACCCCGCGGACAGGATGTGGGTTGCCGGGTGCATTATCAATAACGATGGTATAAAACTTTTTTTCGATGGAGTCGTTATGAAAGGTAATTGATAACGTACTTGCAATCTTTTGTTCTTTCTCCTGCTGAATTGCTGGTTGTTTATAGGATTTATTGAAACTCCTAACATAAGATATCACTTCCCATCTTTGTTCTTCACTGAGGGTGTTGGCAAAAGTGGGCATTAATCCCCTGCCGTTTGTCAGGATATAAAACATTTCACCATCGGTATTTGCCTGGTACTCTGGTGTTGCAGGATCTTTTGGGATAGGAACAAGTTTAGCAAAGTCTCCTTTCCCAGGATTGCCGTGGCAAGATTTACAGTTCAAGGTGTAAATTAACTCACCTTTTTCAACTATCCCCTTGTCAAACAGGAACGGAGCAGTTCGTTTTTTTGCTTCTTCAGGTACCTGATTGTTTTGCGATAAAAGCAAATTATAAGTACCAAACAGAACCAGCAGAAGAATGAATATTTTATTGTATTTTTTAGTAAACATAGTTGCAAATTAGTTTAATTGAAATGCTTATCCCTGTTCTTTTTCATTATCGGTTTCTTTAATAAGTCCTTTATGAACGGCAGTTTCCCATACCGGGATTATTGGGAATAACTTTGATAGAACAGTTATTATCATCAATACCATTATCAGAGGAGCCACTGAAATAAGAATTTCAATAAGGGTAGGGCTATAAACAATAAAATTTTCAGGTACATGTTGGATGGGTAAAAACGGGTGTTCCTGAACAGGAACAACAATAATGTATCGCTTCAACCACGAACCAACCAGAACAAAGATTCCAATAATCAACATTGGAAGGGGTTTGCGTAAGGGTTTAAAAAGTAAGATTATAGCAGGAATAATCAACCCGAAAAGTTGTACCCCCCAGAAAAGCATTGCATGTTCACCCTCAAATAGTTGGTGTAAATGGATTATCTCAAATTTTTTCATTTTATACCCGGGTACAAGAAACTCATTTATATTGAAATAGAGGTAAACTGCTGATACAAGGATAAGAAGTTTGGCTACTTTATCAAAATGAAAATCTGTTATATACTCTTGTAGTTTGTAGTTATGCCGGAAAAAGTACATGGCAATGATTAAGCAGGAAAGTCCTGAAACAAAGGCTCCGCTTACGAAATACGGTCCAAAAATGGTAGAATCCCAGCCTGGTCTTGAGTTAACTGCAAACAACCAGGAAGTAACGGTATGAATGGCTAAGGCGGTTGGGATTATCAGGATTAGCATAGCGAATATAGCCTTCTTTAATATTTTCACTTCGGCAACAGTCCCCTTCCATCCGAGAGAAAGAAGTTCATAAGCTTTTATTAACCATTTTGGCCTTCCTTCCAGGTTATTTTTCCCGAAAGCCAGATCGGGAATTATAGTGATGTATAGAAGGATTAAGCTGATAATGAAATAAGTGGTTACTACAGTAACATCCCAAAGTATAGGCGACTGAACCCTGCCATGTAGGAAAACATAAGGGAGTCTCTCAGGGCGCCCCATGTCGGAAATAATCACCAGACCGGCAACTGCGGCAAATGCCACGGCTATTATTTCTGCCATTCGCGTAAGCGGAGTAATCCATTTCTGCCCGGTTAAACCAACAACTCCGCTGATAAGCATTCCAACAAGGCTTGTTGCTACAAAGAAAACAAAGTTAGAAATGTAAATCCCCCACGAAATATAGTCTCTTATACCAGCAACACCCAGCCCGGTTTTCAATTGTAGATAATAGGCGTATAAGCATACAATCAAGGTGATGGTGAGAAAAGCCATCCATATATGAAATCCCCTGTTTAGCCTTACAGTGCGATATAAATCGGTTGCTAAGCTTTTCAGGTGATTGTTTGAGCTATTATTGAATTCAGCCATACTCATTATCCGTTATTTTCCGAATTATCATTGGTAAATGGGAAAAGCCTGTTTTTGGGCGGTAAATAGAAAACTCTGGGTTTGGTGCCAAGCTCATCCATTAGTTGGAAAGCCCCGTTGTCCTTTAAAAGTTGGCTTAACCTGACAGTTTGCTTGGTGGTACCGTTTGTAACTGCATCCTCGTTTTCATCACCAAAGTAGAACACTCCGTTTGGGCAAGCCGAGACACAATAGGGCAGCTCATTTTTACGCAACCTGTCGGCGCTGAATAAACATTTTGTTATCGTCCCCTTTTTTTGGGGAACATTCAGCTCCACGTCATATACAATTCCTTTATCCTGTTCGGCATCTTTTGGATCGAACCAGTTGAACGATCGGGCAGAGTATGGACATGCTGCAATGCAAAAGCGGCACCCGATGCACCTTTCATTGTCAATCAATACTATTCCGTCGCTTCTCTTATAAGTAGCATCTACCGGACAAACCGAAACGCAAGGCGGATTATCACAGTGTTGGCAGGGTTTTGGCATGTGGTAAGGCTGTGTCCGGTCAGTATCCTTCATTTGCAAAGTGTTGATGTGGTACTGCTCAGGGCGAAGGTGATGGGCCATCTGACAGGCGTTAACGCACTGGCGTGCATTACGACATTTTGAGAGATCAATTACCATTACCCAGCTCTTTCCGGGGATTCCATCCCTGCCTCTTTTTTGCATCTCGGCAAGTAAATCGGTATCCACTTGCTTAATTTGTAAGGAATCCACTTCAACCAACCTTCCATCTGCCGTAAGCAGTTTAACATGCTGACCTCTTTTCTTAGCCTCAAATTTATGGGCTGCAAAAAGGGTCGCTCCAAATGCAAAACCACCAAGACCAATAATCCCAAGATCCTTAAAAAAGTCTCTACGCGAGCTCGGTTGGGCTTTTCCTTTTTCTTCTTCCATAGATACTGATAGGGTAAATGTTGTTTTAGGTATCTACCAAATGTATTGAAAATGGAGTATATTTCATAAAATTTGTATCAGATAAGTTTAAAAGATTTAGCATTTTGATTGGTCTGTTCTATCCATCTTGTTGAATATAAATAGCATAGAATTTTTTGATATTTATCAACTTATAAATTGATCTTTAAAAAATTATAGGAGCAATTCTATGAGTAACCAAAAATTATTAATCATTTATATTTTGGGCATCCTGTTTTTTTCTTGCAGAGATGATAAGATGTACCTGGGCCAGCACGTGCCCGGTTCCCAGCCTAAAATATTCGCCTCAGGGCTGATAAGTACCGGATGTTATGAGAGGGATATGGCTATTTCACCTAAGGGTGATGAATTCTATTTTAGCCTGTTTATGGGTGATTGGAACACTATAATGGTTTCTAAACTGGTAAAAGGAAAATGGCAGGAACCTGTAGTGGCGAGTTTTGCGCGGGATACAAACTTTTTTTATGCAGAACCTGCATTATCAGCCGATGGCAGTAGAATATTTTTCCTTTCCACAAAACCAAGAGAAACGGAGCAGGTCAAACCAGGCTGGGCTAATCAAAATATCTGGTATGCTGATAGGTTGTCAAATGGCGAGTGGGGCGATTCAAATCCTTTGCCTGATAATATCAACCAATATGATGAGTTTTATCCATCGGTAACCAGCGATGGCACTTTATATTTCTGCAGAACTGATATTTCTTCTGGTCTATCAGCGATATACCGCTCGAAACTATTAAATGGGATTTTTCAGGATCCTGAGAAATTACCCAGCCCGGTAAACGATAAGGGAACGATTTTCAATGCATTTATCGCCCCGGATGAGAGCTACCTGATAGGATGTGTTGCTGGTCGTGATTCTGCTAAACCACAGAATGTAGCTTCCTATGTCCTATTTTTCAGAAATATTGATGATTCGTGGTCTGAAGGGATTAACTTAAATGATGAGTTAAGTTTACCTTGTCCCAATGCAATTAGTATCTCTGTTTCCCCGGACATGAAGTACCTCTTTTTTGCATCAACCCATAAAACCTTAAAATTTAAGGATTTGATGCCTAACTGGAGTATGGCTGATTTTTCCAAAAGAAGAGTGGTTTGGGGTAATGGTAACTCCGATATTTACTGGATGAGGTTTGATAATGTTGTTCAACACCTTAGGAGTAAATAACCCTTCCTGAACTTATATAAATATCATTATTTCAACACATTAAGGTTGATATTGCATTTTATTTTGTTTAAAATCATTCTAAATTATTAAACTATAACAAATATCAGGTTTAACCAAACCAAAGAATTTTAATTTTGGGGGCATTTAAAAAAAGGGAATATGTCTGCAAAGCCCAATATTGTTGAACATTTGGGTAATGTTACAGAGGTTACCTCAAACAATATTCGTATCTCAATTACCAGCTATTCTGCTTGCTCGGCTTGTCATGCTAAAACAGCATGCAGCATGTCTGAAACTGTTGAAAAAATTTTAGATTACATCCCGTCCAACCAAAAATTTATGGTTGGAGAACAGGTGAAAGTTATACTTAAACAAACTGTTGGGTTTAAAGCAGCAATCCTGGCGTATATCGTCCCTTTTCTGATCCTTTTATCAGCTCTCATAGTATTAAAATCTATACATTTCTCCGATGGTCATGCGGGGTTGATATCAATTTTACTACTGGCGCCATATTATATTATGCTGTATTTAATAAAAAATAAATTAACCAAGACCTTCAGTTTTGAGGTTGAGAAAATAAACTAATTCGAATTCAGATGGGTTCAACTATTCTACTCACAATCCTGATGTTAAGTTCCCTGGGGATTGTTTTTGCGCTTATCCTTTACTTTGTAGCCCAGAAATTTAAGGTTTTTGAAGATCCCCGAATTGATCAGGTTGAGGCTGTACTCCCTGGCGCAAACTGTGGTGGTTGTGGCTATCCAGGTTGCAGGGGTTTTGCTGATGCCTTTGTTAAAGCGTCAGATATATCAGGATTATACTGCCCGGTAGGAGGTAATGATACAATGGTAAAGGCAGCGGAAGTTTTGGGAAAAACCGCTGAGGTGAAAGACCCTGAAATTGCAGTGGTAAGATGTTCCGGCTCCTTTGAACACCGACCAAAGTTAAATAACTACGATGGAGCAAAATCGTGCGCTATTGCCTCAATGCTATATAGTGGCGATACCGGTTGCCAATTTGGGTGTTTAGGCCTGGGCGATTGTGTGGTGGTCTGCAAATTTGATGCGATTTATATTGACCAAAGCACCGGTTTGCCAGTAATAAGTGAGGAAAAATGTACTGCCTGTGGTGCATGTGTTAAAGCTTGCCCCAAGGTTATAATTGAGCTGAGGAAAAAAGGTCCTAAAGGGAAACGTATTTTTGTATCCTGTATCAACAAAGATAAAGGGGCTGTAGCCAAAAAAGCATGTAACGTTGCCTGTATCGGGTGTGGCAAATGTGTTAAATTATGCCCACATGACGCAATTAAGCTTGAGAATTTCCTTGCCTATATAGATTTTAATAAGTGCAAACTTTGCAGAAAGTGCGTTGAAGATTGTCCTACAGGTTCAATATTGGAATTGAATTTTCCACCCAGAAGGCCTAAGGTGGAATTGGAAAACCAGGTAGTAAAGGCAGAATAAAAAATAATATTACTCTAATAAGGAGGTAGTTGTGTTAAAAACATTCTCAAAAGGAGGTGTTCATCCACCGCAGAATAAGTTAGCTTCAAATGCCCCAATTCAGGTTTTACCTTTACCTAAACAAGTGGTAATACCTGTATCACAGCATATTGGCGCACCATCATCCTTAGTGGTTGCAAAAGGGGATAAAGTGAAAGTGGGTCAAATCCTGGCTAAATGTAATGGGTTTGTATCCACCAATATTCATTCTTCGGTTTCGGGTACAGTATTATCAGTTGACCCGGTGATGGATTCTACTGGTTACAAACGCCCAGCTGTGACCATTTCGGTTGAAGGGGATGATTGGATGGAGGGAATTGATAGAAGTGATGAGCTGATTAAGGAAATTAAATTATCGCCGGAGGAGATTGTCACAAAGGTTAATGAAGCGGGTATTGTAGGTCTAGGAGGTGCAACCTTCCCAACTCACGTAAAATTATCTGTTCCACAAGGTAAAAAGGTTGATGTACTTATTATTAATGGTGTTGAATGTGAACCATATCTGACATCCGATCATCGCTTGATGCTTGAGAAAGGTCATGAAATACTGATCGGCGTAACGATACTGATGAAAGCCTTAAAAGTTAGCAAAGCGCTTATTGGGGTCGAAATTAATAAACCTGATGTTATTGCTTATCTTCAAAGTATATCCAAGGAATACCCTGGTATAGAAGTTTATGGATTAAAAGTGAAATATCCTCAGGGTGGTGAGAAACAGCTGATTAAAGCATTAATAAACCGCGAGGTTCCATCGGGTGGGTTGCCGGTTGATGTAGGTACAGTTGTTCAGAATGTAGGGACTGCTTATGCTGTATATGAGGCAGTTCAAAAAAACAAACCTCTTTTTGAAAGGGTGGTTACTATAACCGGGAAATCATTGGAAAAACCATCCAATTTTATGGTAAGGATCGGCACCCCAATAGCTGAATTGATTGCAGCTGCAGGAGGATTGCCAGAGGACACCGGGAAGGTGGTCAATGGTGGGCCAATGATGGGGAAAGCGTTAAATTCACTGGAAGTACCCGTAACCAAAGGTACTTCTGGCGTTGTGATTTTTCCGGAAACAGAGTCATCCAGACCGCATACAGGTGTTTGTATCCGCTGTGCAAAGTGCGTATCGGTTTGCCCGATGGGCCTGGAGCCCTACCTGTTGATAAGGTTAAGCCAACGCCAGCTGTTCGATCGCCTGGAAAACGAAAGAGTCCTCGATTGCATTGAATGTGGTTCCTGCAGTTTCGATTGCCCGGCTAACCTGCCGTTACTCGATTATGTAAGGTTGGCAAAAGTTGAGGTCAATAAGCTGATCAGAGCTAGGAAAAATTAGAAAATTTATCTAAAAATATAAATCTGATGAACAGATTAATTAATGTTTCGCCTTCACCGCATGTATATAGTGGGGAATCAACTGGTAAACTGATGATGAATGTTGTACTGGCTTTGGTTCCGGCATTCATTGTATCAGTTTACTTTTTTGGGTTGAGTGCATTAACCGTAACGCTGGTTGCAATCGTCTCATGCATCCTCTTTGAGTACCTGATTCAGAAATTTGTCCTGAAAGTGAAACCAACCATCACCGATGGATCTGCGTTTGTTACCGGTTTACTATTAGCATTCAACGTTCCCAGCAGCATTCCTTTATGGATGTTGATTATTGGGTGTTTAATTGCAATTGGAGTCGCCAAGATGAGCTTTGGCGGTTTAGGAAATAACCCGTTCAATCCGGCTTTGGTTGGCCGTGTTTTTATGTTGATATCATTCCCTGTACAAATGACATCGTGGCCTACCAATCGTCTTATTGAGATTGATGCCCTAACAAGTGCAACTCCCTTGGCAATTCTAAAAGAGGGGATCAAGAACGGGGAAACGATTTCACAGCTGGGCGATAAGATACCTAGCCACATGCAGCTTTTTATGGGTGTTATGGGTGGCTCATTGGGCGAAGTAGCCGCTTTTGCCCTTTTGTTGGGCTTTATATGGCTTCTATATAAGAAGGTAATCACCTGGCATATCCCGGTATCAATTTTTACAACAATTTTTATTTTCACTGGCATACTCTGGATTATTAACCCTGATAAATTCGCTGATCCGATATTTCACCTGTTAACAGGCGGAGTGGTCTTAGGGGCAATTTATATGGCAACCGATTATGTAACTTCTCCAATGACAATAAAAGGTATGCTGATATATGGAATTGGAATTGGGGTAATCACTGTTCTTATTAGAGTTTGGGGAGCTTACCCCGAAGGGGTTTCATTTGCAATACTGATAATGAATGCTTTTGTCCCCCTGTTAAATAAGTATGTTAAACCAAATCGATTTGGGGAGGTGAAAAATGGCTAAGCTCGAATCAACAATGAGGAATATGATCCTCAGCTTATTTCTGATTTCTGCAACCATGTCAGCTGCACTGGCTTATGTTTACATGCTTACCAAGGATCAAATTGAGCAGAGTCAAAAGCAGAAGGAGGTTAATGCAATAAAATCTGTTCTCCCGGAATTTACCAACGATCCTACCCAAGCTAAGCTTGAGGTGGATGGGTTGACAATTTATACAGCCTTAAACAGTCAGGATACTATTGGTTTTGCTGTGAAATCCAATACCAACAAGGCATTCAGCGGTACATTTACAATAATGGTTGGTTTCCTTAAAGACGGAACAATTTATAATGTCGAAATAATTGACCAAAAAGAGACTCCCGGTTTGGGAGATAAGATAAAAACCAGGTGGAAGGATCAGTTTAAATCCAAAAACCCCGGTTCCTTTATCATGAAAGTTAAAAAGGATGGGGGAGATGTTGATGCCATTACAGCAGCTACCATAAGCTCCAGGGCATTCTGCGATGCTGTTGATAAAGCTTACAAAATAGTTAAGAAAGGAGGGGTGCAATGAGCTCATTTAAGTACTTTACCAATGGACTTTTAAAACAAAATCCAGCATTTGTATTAGTGTTGGGCTGTTGTCCAACGCTGGCTGTTACTACTGCTGCAGTCAATGGAATC
This sequence comes from uncultured Rikenellaceae bacterium, assembly GCA_964552655.1. GTDB lineage: Bacteria > Bacteroidota > Bacteroidia > Bacteroidales > Tenuifilaceae > CAZKHG01. The sequence continues at coordinate 30,943 of CAZKHG010000015.1, read as the reverse complement.
GGTATGGGTGCAGCAACCACCTTTGTGCTGGTTTGTTCCAATATACTCATATCATTACTTAAAAATTACATTCCCGATAAAGTTCGCATTGCAGCATTTATCCTGATTATTGCCACTTTTGTGACAATAGTTGACATGGTGATGAAAGCTTACAGTCCTGATTTGTACCAAACTTTAGGTATTTTTATCCCATTGATTGTGGTCAACTGTATAATTCTTGGCCGGGCTGAAGCATTTGCCCAAAAGAATAGCGTTTGGCACTCCTTACTTGATGGGCTTGGAATGGGGTTAGGTTTCACCCTGGCAATTACCCTGATTGCCAGCATAAGGGAGATCCTTGGTAATGGAACAATTTTCAATTTACCACTGGTGGCAGAAAATGCCAGTACTATACTTATTTTTATTCTTCCCCCTGGCGCATTCCTTACATTTGGATTTCTTATAGCCATTGTGAACAGAGTGAAAAAGCATTTCAACATTTAATAATTCAGCATCATGGAAATAATTAAAATAATAATACTCGCCATTATTGTAAACAACGTGGTACTTGCCCAGTTCCTGGGCATATGCCCTTTTCTGGGAGTATCAAATAAGGTATCTACATCAATAGGCATGGGGGCAGCAGTTGTATTTGTAATGACGCTCGCAAACCTGGTTACTTTTCTGGTGTACAACTATATCCTTGTACCCATGAAAATCGAATTTATGATCACCATTTCATTCATTTTTGTAATAGCTGTCCTTGTTCAGATTGTTGAAATAATTCTCAAAAAATCAGCACCGGCTCTTTACCAGGCATTGGGCATTTATCTTCCCTTAATTACAACCAACTGTGCAGTATTGGGGATTGCAATTCTGGCTACAAATAAGCATTTTGATTTATTAACCAGTGTGGTTTATTCCAGCTCCACTGCCATAGGTTTTACATTGGCCCTGGTTTTAATGGCTGGCATTCGCGAACAGCTCGAATTATCTGATATTCCCGAGGGAATGAAAGGTTTCCCAATTTCACTGGTTTTGGCGGGTTTGCTCTCTTTGGCCTTTATGGGCTTCTCGGGATTGGTATAGCCAGTAAAATTTAAGGTTCTACATTAGCCGAACCTTTTTCTCTTTTATAACTTCTTATTAATCCGGAGTTTATTTCCTCGAGCTTACAACAACCAGTGTATCATAAATCAGCGTATCAACCGAATAAAACTGGAAATAGTATTTACCAACCTGTGTGGGTGTAAAGGTGTAGGTTGAATCCGCATCGCGGGTGAATAAAAAACAGGATTCGCCCCGGTTTTCAAAAGTACCCAAAGCCAAAAACCTGTAAAGGGTCTCATCCCCTTTGGAAATTAAAAATCTGGGGTTGTTAATACAAGAGTTCTCACTTTTTGTAAAAAGATTTACTGAACATGGCCTGTTTACAATAGATGTGTCTGGGAAATAGTAGCTGGTAATATTTAACCCAACTTCATAACGGATATAGCTCCCGGTATCTAAACATTTGGTAAACAACATAATTGATACGATTGTTAACGCCAGGTAGAATACTTTTTTCATTTTAAAATTATTTGGAGTTCAAATATATATCATTTTATGCGATCAAAAAAACCACATCAAAGGTACAATATATCGTTCAAATTTGTTAGGTTTGCTTAAAATGATCTGGTTTCAAAGAATTTTTCTTCAAAATATAACTTAAAATAGCTTAATAGATTGGACGTACTCGTTTATACACAGCGATATACGCACCGCACCGGGTATATATTCAGGTTTATCTTTGAAGAAATACTTGGCGTTAATGTTCGGTTTACTTCATCGTACACCGAAGTAAAAAGCCATTTGGGGGTTTTAATTTCGTACTATAAAACAAAGGTTAAGGATAGTATTCATATTGTCCCTCACAACCTGCTAATTGACGATTCAATTGCACCCCAGAAAATCGACGTTTTTGAATGGGAGAAAATGCCTGCCTTTTTCAAAACTTCTGATCAGGCTGATATCCCATTTGATATTTTTGCAGCTTCCTTTTACCTGGTTTCCAGGTATGAGGAGTACCTGAACTTCGAGCCTGATATTCACGGGCGGTTCCCATCATCAGTAAGCCTGGGTGTAAAAGCTCATTTTTTCGATCAACCGGTTATCGACCAGTGGGCTTATAAGCTTACTGAAATTATTCAAAGCAAATATCCCGCTTTTGAAATTCAGAAAAGAAAATTTAATCATATAACGACAATTGACGTTGATAACGCATTTGCATTCCTGAACAAAGGTGTGCTAAGGTCATTTATTGGAACTTTCTTGTCGTTGGTAAAACTTGATTTCAAAGATTTTATTTATCGTTTAAATGTTTATACAAGGCAAAAATCCGACCCTTACGATGTACATGATCAGATGATCTCATTGATTGATCAACCAGATCAGGCTATTTGGTTTATTCCTACGGGAAAAATTGGTTCTTTTGATAGAAATATATCCATAAACAACGAGGCATTAAAAAATCTTGTAAACCGGATTAGCCTTAAGCACCGGGTTGGCATTCATCCTTCCTACCGCTCGGGTATTGATGTGGAGAAGTTAAGATCTGAAATTGCGGCACTGGTTGATGTTCTAGACAAGGAGGTTACCTGCAGCCGTCAGCATTACCTTAGGTTAATAATTCCCTTCACCTATCGCAACCTGGTGGTAACAGGTATCACTGAGGATTACACAATGGGTTATTCCGATAAATCAGGGTTTAGGGCCAGTACATGCACCCCGTTTAAGTTTTTCGATTTACAATACAACCGGGTGCTAAACCTGAAGGTTTATCCTTTCCAAACCATGGATTTCACCCTTTTCGAGAAATTAAACCTATCGCCACAGCAAGCCATTGAGGAGATTACTAAAATTATACATCGCGTAAAAGCAGTAGATGGTACTTTCGTCTCTATATGGCACAATGAGTACTTCTCCGGTTACGATAAATGGAGTGGTTATGAAATTGTTCTCCCTGCTGTAATTAATGAGCTAAAAAAAGTGGAAGGTGGCAATCAGGCTGGTTCCATATAACAAAATTGATTTTTCAAAGTGGGATCAATGTATCTCTCATGCAATCAATGGGATAGTTTATGCATACTCCTGGTATCTTGACATAACTGCTAATAAGTGGGATGCCCTTATTGATGAGGATTACAAAGCCGTTTTTCCATTGGTAAATGATCGAAAGTTTGGGATCAACTACCTTTATCAACCCTATTTTACACAGCAATTAGGAATTTTTTCAGGATCAACCCTCGACCCAAAAAAGACAAGTGAATTTTTAGATGCAATTCCTTCAAAATACAGGTATATAAAAATAAACTTCAATACATACAACGAGTTAAAGGGGGTTCGAGATGATATGTTGAAAAAGATAACTTATCAGCTCGATTTAATCCAACCCTATCATCAGCTTTCGGCAAGGTATAACGATAATACCCGCAGAAATATATCCCGTTCCATGGCTTTGGGCGTAGTTATTATAAAAGGTATGGCCACAGATGATTTTATCCGTTTTAAGAGAGACAATTCAGTAAAACCTCTTAAATCAGAACATATTGTAATGATGAAAAGGATAATAACTCATGCAGTCACAATGGGAATTGGGGAGATTTATGCAGCATACACATCAGATAATAAGCTATGCGCTGCAGCCTTTTTTATAAGATCGAACGGCAAGGTGATATACCTGTTCGCAGCATCAGATGAGATGGGAAAGGAGAATCGTGCCATGTTCAGGCTAGTTGATCATTTTATTAACACCTACTCTGAAAAGAAACTAATACTTGATTTTGAAGGATCTTCAATTGACTCAGTTGCAAGATTCTATTCAGGTTTTGGTGCTGTACCATGCACATACCCCCAGCTAATACTAAATAAATTGCCCTTTGTCCTTAAACCATTTTTCAGATGAGATCTTTTTTTCGAAATTTATCGATCTTTTTTCCACATAGGTATATAAACCGACTTCATGGTTCAAATCTTATCATCCCGCTTTACCACCTTGTATCTGATAGGCCACCTCCACATGTTCGAAATCTTTACCCGGTAGTTGATATAAGAAGATTTGAGATCGATCTGGAATTTCTGCTAAAACACTTTACACCTGTCTTAACAGATCAACTGTTAGCCGTTTCTGATAAAAGATTCAATTCTCTCAAACCACCAATGATTTTGACTTTTGATGATGGGTACGCCGAGATAAATGATATTATCGCCCCAATTCTGCTTAGGAAAGGAATTCCTGCCATTTTTTTTGTTAACCCATCAACTATCGATAACCATGAGCTGATGTTCAGGTGTAAAATCAGCGTTATTTATGAGAAGATCAGGACACTTGATCGAATATCCTGCCAGAAAGTTTTAACCAGACTAAAAGGTAATGGGTTGAGTAGTATTTTATCAATACTTAGAATTGATGATGAAAGTAATTCAATTATTAATGATATAGCCAACTTTTTGGATCTGAATTTTGATGATTATTTAATGAATAACAAACCCTATCTTTCAACCAACCAGCTTGTTGAACTATCAGAAAAAGGGTTTATGATAGGCGGACACGGGTACCATCATCGGTATTTCAGCCATTTGAACTTTGATGGGCAGCTTAATGAGGTAAACAGCTGTATGACCTGGATAAATACCCATTTCCCTGGTCAGATGAAACTTTTTGCTTTCCCGTTCACTGATGTGGGAGTAGAGCTCGAACTTTTTAATTATATATATGAAAACCAAATAGTTGATCTTACTTTTGGCACATCCGGTATTCGTAAATCAATTTACCCAAAACATTTGCAACGAATCCCGATGGAGGTGAATAACCTTACAGCAAAAAAAATTGTTGGAGGTGAAATTCTTTATTACCTTGCAAAACAAACTATTGGGTTGCAAAATAGAGTTTAGGAATGGTAAATATAGTCAAAGTAAATGCCAGCGAAATTAAAATGTACTCCGAGGATCAAAACCTCGTAAACAGGGAGCATATTCCGATAAGCAGGCATAGGGCTTTGTCCTATTCTGCCAACCCACGGGCCAGCTCAACAGATGTCGTTCTTTACCTGGCTTTTAAAGACGATTTGATGGTTGCCTACAGAACAATCCTTCCTGATACGCTTTTTATTGGCGATAGGCAGGTGAAGGTTGGTTGGCTTAGCGGAAATTGGGTTCACCCCGATTACCGGAGGAAAGGGATTTCATTAACCTTACTTAAAGAGGTGTTAATAGATTGGGATAACAAGCTGCTTTATACCAACTTTGCCCCTGAATCCAAAGCAGTTTACGACAAGTCCGATGAATTTGAGTTGCTGTACAGGGTTAAAGGCATCAGGTTGTACCTGCGATCATCCTTATCCAAGCTATTGCCGGTAAAAAACCGGTTTTACCGGAGCATAAGGTTACCCTTGATAATAATTGACAAGATTCTGAATTTTTTAAACCCTATACCATTATTAAATTTCATTTTTGCCGGGAATAACGATATTACCTTTGAGTATTGTAGTCGTCCGGATGATGAGATTTCGGAATTATTTGAGAGTGTTTGCAAGCATACTCCTACCCAACGCAGCCGTTTTGAGTTGCAATGGATTGTTCGGTTTCCGTGGCTGGTTTCCTCACCATTAGGAGATAGGATTGGGGCAAAGTATTTTTTCTCATCATCGCCCGATAAGTTTTGTCAGCTTATGGTGAAAGTTTACAAAAACGACAACCTGATTGGGTTTATTATTCTGAACCAGCATGGCGATAGGTTATCAATACCTTATATATACTATAGTCCAAAGCACTTAAGATCAATGGCCAGGGTGGTTTTGCATCATGCAGTTAAGTTACGGGCGTCAACCCTAACAGTTTATAATTTGGGGTTAACCAATGCGATAAAAAGGGTGAAACCCTTTAGCTGGCTATCGAAAAATCAGTACAGATCGTATTTTGCCACCAAAACATTGATGGATGTGTTGAAAGATCAGCATATTTCATTTAATGATGGCGATGGCGATTGCGCCTTCTTGTGATTCCGAAACCAGAATTCAGAACAGACAAC
>CAZKHG010000015.1:18701-24797 GCA_964552655.1 uncultured Rikenellaceae bacterium | reverse complement strand
GATAACTGATAACTCACATCCCCTTATTCCATCAACGATTCAAAATCAATTTCGCTCATCTGTTCAGCTTCAATTAGTTTTCCCTTTTCGCACTTAAATGTTTTGGCCGGGAATTTTTTAAGCATGGTGTAATTATGGGTCGCCATTATCACCGCCCTGCCCGTACCCGCAATTTCGTGGAGGATTCGCATTATATCTTCAGATGTTTCAGGATCCAGGTTACCGGTTGGTTCATCCGCCAGGATAATTTCCGGATCGTTTAACAACGCCCGTGCTATTACCACACGCTGCTGCTCCCCACCCGATAGCTGGTGAGGCATTTTAAAATCCTTGTATTTTAACCCAACTTTTTCCAGAACATCGGCAATTCTGCTTTTAATTTCTGCCTTATTTTTCCACCCGGTTGATTTAAGCACAAAAAGCAGGTTCTCGTACACCGACCGGTCATTCAGCAGCTGGAAATCCTGGAATACAATTCCGATCTTTCTTCTTAAATAAGGTATCTGTTTCCTTTTAATAGTGTGTAGGTTATAGTCTGATACCCGGCCCTCTCCAACTTTTAGGGGAATTTCAGCGGTAATGGTTTTAATCAGGCTGGATTTTCCGCTGCCCACTTTCCCGATCAGGTAAATGAACTCACCCTTCTGTATGGTGAGGTTAACATCCGATAGAACAAGGTTATCATCCTGAAAAATTGCCCCGTTCCTGATTTCTATAATAGTGTCAAGATCCATTGCCTGGTTTTTAAATATTTAAAAGATTAAGTAACAATTTTTCCCTATTTTTTATAACAGCCTTTGTGGCTGATATGATCCAAATGTAATATAAAAAAATTGCAATTTTACATAGTGAATTTGTTATAGTGGAGATCATTAATATTACAATTGTTAATATAATTATCTATTATTGTAACCAGTTTATATGTTAAGAAACATAAACTATTATTTATCTAACAGAATATCAACGTTAAATAATAATTACGAGTTGTAGCTTGCCTATAAGACTTGACATAAATCATATAAATAAATATTTTGGCTTAAAATTTAATTGTTACTAAATTCTATTAACCTAAACCAACAGTTTCTATGAGAAAACTACTATTGACCTTAGGTGTACTTGCATTTATCGGGATTTCGATAGTGAGTGCACAAACTAAGAAGATTACTGGGGTGGTTACCAGCTCAGAGGATGGGCAACCCATACCCGGGGTATCAATTATTGTAAAAGGTACAACAGTTGGTACAACAACCAATATCGACGGGAAGTATGAGATTAACGCCCCGGCCGATGGCACCACCCTGATATTCAGCTTTATCGGTATGACAACCCAGGAGGTTGAGATTCAGGGCAGGGCTATAATAGATGTGGTTCTGCAGGCTGAAACCACAGAACTTGAAGAAGTGGTGGTTGTGGGGTACGGTACTAAACTTAAAAGAGAGTTAACAGGATCGATTTCAAAGTTACAGGGAAAAGAAATCCAAAATATACCTGTACCAACCTTTGAGACAGCAATGCAGGGGAGAACAGCTGGTGTTTTCATTGAAAACAGCAGTGGCAAATTGGGAGAAGGAATGAGAATAAGAATTCGAGGTACCTCATCTATTTCTGCTGATAACCAACCTCTTTATGTTGTAGATGGTATGGTTGTTACCTCCCAAAATCAAGGAGCTTCTACTAACTCTCCTACTAACCCCATGGCTGATATAAATCCAAATGACATTGAAACAATTAATATATTAAAAGATGCTTCAGCTGCTGCTATTTATGGTAGCCGTGCTGCAAATGGGGTTGTTTTAATTACAACAAAGCGTGGGAAAACCGGTAAAACTCAAATTAATGTTGGTTATCAAACTGGTATAAGTGGACCAACTAACCTTATAGATATGATGAACTCAGCTGAATATCGTAAGTATTTCATAGATGTTTTTACCCGATCATGGGGTAATAAGGATGATGCTATTGCTGATTTAGAGTATAATATACCATATTTTAGTGGGTATGTTGTTGGTAATGATACTATTAAATATGATACCAATTGGCAAAAAGAGGCATTCCAGAGAGGTAATTTTAATCAAATCGAATTTTCTGCAAATGGTGGAAATGATAAAACCCAATTTTATAGTGGGATTACTTATAATAATCAAGCAGGTATTTTATTAGGTAATCAACTTTCACGAGTTAGCGGAAGGTTAAATCTAGATAATCAGGCTACAAAAAATTTAAAAATTGGGATGAACTTGGGTATTAGTAGAAGCGAATCACATCGTGTTCCAAATGATAATGCCTTTTCAAACCCTTTACAAATGATAGCATTACCTCCTGTTCAACCAAAATATGATCCTGAAAATTCTGGTGAATTGTTTAAACAGACTATTTATGAGAATGGTTTAATTCCAGCCAAGTATAATAAGGATAAAACAGTTGTTTTTAGAAATCTTGGAGGTGCATATGGAACTTATGAGTTTCTTCCTGGTTTAATTTGGAAATCGGAATTTGGCTTGGATCTTTTATTTCAAAGAGAAGATAATTATCAAAGTCGTAAAACTGTTGATGGATCACCTTCTGGATTAGCTGATAGCAGAACAGTTCAAGTTGCAAATATTTCTACTGATAATTACTTAACATTTGTTAAAGAATTATCAAATACCCAGAATATTGAATTAGTAGCTGGTATAACTTATCAACAATCAAATACATCAACAAATTGGATAACAGCCCGTGGTTTTCCAAGTGATGATTTTCAAACTATAGCGAATGCTTCTGAAGCGACCTATTTTTCTAGTACAGAAACAGGTTATAAATACATGTCTTATTTTTCAAGAGCTAACTACAAGATGTTTGATAAGTATTTATTTTCCTTAAGTGGTAGAATGGATGGTTCCTCAAGATTTGGGAAAAATAATAGATATGGTTTCTTTCCAGCTGGCTCTGTTGGTTGGATAATCTCAAAAGAAAATTTTATTAGTAATATACCAGTGATTAGTTTCTTAAAATTGCGTGCCAGTTACGGTATAACAGGAAACTCCGAGATTAGTAATTTTGCCTCTTTATCATTATATAGTGGGGGCTCTTATACAACTTATCCATCAATTAATCCTGTTCAACTTCCAAGCCCAGATTTAAAATGGGAAACAACTACTCAGACTGACTTAGGTGTTGATTATGGCTTCTTTAATAATAGAATTACTGGTGAAATTGATTTTTATTATAAGAAAACAAGCGACCTGCTTTTATTTAAAGATATTCCAGCAACATCTGGTTTCACCTCTTTCTATCGGAATGTAGGTAGTTTGGAAAATAAGGGTTTTGAGTTTGTTCTTAATACCAATAATTTAACAGGGGAGTTGAAATGGTCAACCTCATTCAACCTTGGACTGAATAGAAATAAAATACTAGATTTAGAAGGCCCTTCAATTCAAGCTGGTAATACTCGTACAGGTAACAATATGGCAATTGAAGGAAAACCCTTGGGGGTATTTTTCTTACCCAAATATGCTGGAGTTGATTCTGAAACAGGTGATGCACTCTACTACGTAAGTGCTGGGAGTAAAGAAGTTACAAATGATTATAACCAAGCAGAATCTCAAATTATTGGAAATCCAAACCCTGATTTTTATGGAGGGTTATTCAACTCTTTTACATATAAGAGCGTTGAGTTTAGCTTTTTATTTCAGTTTGTTGTTGGCAATGAGATATATAAATCTTATGGTTTATGGGCCCAAAGTAATGGTTGGAATCTAGATAACCAAACTACTGATCAGTTAAAAGGTTGGCAGAACCCTGGTGACAAAACTGATGTTCCTAGAGGTGATTGGGATGTACAAAATGGTTCTCGTCCATCATCTAGATACATTGAAGATGGTTCATACTTACGTTTGAAGAATCTGACTATAAGTTGGAATTTGTCTAAAAAAGCAACCACCAAGTTAAATGTTTCAAATGTTAATATCTACTTATCCTGTGCCAATCTATTAACATTCACCAACTATACAGGTTGGGATCCAGAAGTTAACTTTACCGGAACTGGTAGAAGCCAAACTAATACAAACCTAATCCAAGGTTCTGAGTTTTATACTGCACCTCAAGCTAGAACTTTGACTCTTGGTATAAAATTAGGTTTTTAATAAATTTTCAAATAACTATTAAATGATATGAAAATGAAAAAACAACCATATATAATTTCCGCTCTTGTGTTCTTCTTTATGTTTTTCACAATCGGATGTGAGGATATTCTTGATGTCCAACCCAAACAATCTATTAATGGTGAAGATGCAATTAAAGAATCAGCAGATGTTAAGAATCTCCTAGTTGGAGCTTATGAAGGTATCAAGGGTACTGGTTCTGGTGAAATGTTTGGAGGTACTTTTAATACTTTTTCTGAACTTATTGCATTAAATGGAGATGCTAGATTTCGTGGGACTTTTTCGACTCTTAAAGATGCCGCTGCTAAAGCACTAACTGCTTATGATGCGGATGTTAGAGCTACTTGGATTCGAGCATATCAAGTTATAAATAACGTCAATCAAGTTCTTGATCATATTGATTTAATTCCTCTAGACGAACAAGATAATATTAAAGGTCAGGCACTTGGAATTAGAGGAGTAATATATTTTGAGTTAACTCGTTTTTGGGGATTACAATATGAGGGTAATGCTACGGATGCTACTAATCCTGGTGTACCAATAGTGCTTTCACCCACGTATACAGCTGCTGATGCTATAAATGTTGCTCGATCATCTGTTCAAACATGTTATCAAAGAGCAATCCTAGATTTGACTGAAGCTAAAACCCTTCTTGGGGATTTTGGTAAGAATGATGATTGGTTTTCAACTTATACTGCAAGTGCATTTTTGTCAAGAGTTTATTTACAACAGGGAAACTACCAATTAGCAGCACAAGAGGCAAATAGAGTAATAGAATCGGGCTTGTTTGCTTTAGCAAGTAACCCACTTGAAGCATATAACAGAGATGGTATTATTGCTGAATATGTATTTACAATTAAACAATCCCCTACATCAAATGCTGGTGAAAGTAATAGTGGTATAGCAACTTTTTATGCCAGTTTGAATGGAACGGGACGAGGTGATATACGAATTCAAAACCAGCACTTTTTAAAATATGAAACTGATATAAATGGTAATGTAATCGACCGTAGGGGGATGATTGATCCATTACAATTACCAAATGGTGAAATTAATTGGAATGCCACAATTAAGGATGTAAAAAGTATGTTTTATATTGGTGTTGGTAATGGTTCAGGTAGTTATTATACTTCTAAATGGGGTGATGCAAAGGTAAATATTCCTGTTGTGCGCTTAGCAGAAATGTATTTAACTAGAGCTGAAGCCAATTTTGAATCAGGTGTTGCACAAGTTGGTCCAAATACTCCAACTGATGATATTAATATAATACGAGAAAGAGCTGGTTTATCTGATTTGGCTTTAGTTGATCGTGATGTAATTAGAAAAGAACGTTATTTAGAATTATGTTGGGAAGGTTTTACATTGCATGATTTAAGAAGATGGAAACAAAATATAACACCCACTATTCCTTATAATGCATCAAGATTAGTTCTACCCATTCCTCAACGTGAAATAGATGTAAATAATTTGCTAGTTCAGAATCCAGGTTATTAATAAACCTTAAAATGTATAAATTAGAAAAGCCCTCTCAGGGCTTTTCTAATTTATTTTATAGCCATTATGGATTTGGATAAATAATAAAGCAAGGGGCTCCAAAGCCCCTTGCTCAATTGTCGGGGTGACCCCGCCGTTGGCGGGGCGATCCCTTGCACCCCATGCAAGTATCCCGCCGGCGGCGGGACCACACCCCGGTAAATGTTCCATAAAGGTACCTTACATGCCGTTAAGCTGAATTTTTTTGGGAAGTAAATTATATTCCGACTCCTGCCCAATTCGGATTCTACCAAGAACAGAGTATATCAAATCCAGCCTAGGTGGAAAGGAGATATGGGTAAAGGCAAATTCTGAAATAAATAAACAAAAAAAAAAGGATTTTATATAAGTGATTGGAGGTTCTAAAATAAAGCAAGGGGCTCCAAAGCCCCTTGCTCAATTGTCGGGGTGACCCCGCCGT
>CAZKHG010000015.1:18255-18601 GCA_964552655.1 uncultured Rikenellaceae bacterium | reverse complement strand
GGTGGAAAGGAGATATGGGTAAAGGCAAATTCTGAAATAAATAAACAAAAAAAAAGGATTTTATATAAGTGATTGGAGGTTCTAAAATAAAGCAAGGGGCTCCAAAGCCCCTTGCTCAATTGTCGGGGTGAACCGACTCGAACGGTCGACCACTTGCACCCCATGCAAGTACGCTAGCCAACTGCGCCACACCCCGAATATCATCTTTATAGGTTCCTTGCACTCCTGTGCAAGTATCCCGCCAGCGGCGGGACCACACCCCGAATATCATCTTTATAGGTTCCTTGCACTCCTGTGCAAGTATCCCGCCAGCGGCGGGACCACACCCCGAATATCATCTTTATAG
>CAZKHG010000015.1:5568-18155 GCA_964552655.1 uncultured Rikenellaceae bacterium | reverse complement strand
TAGGTTCCTTGCACCCCTGTGCAAGTATCCCGCCAGCGGCGGGACCACACCCCGAATATCATCTTTATAGGTTCCTTGCACCCCTGTGCAAGTATCCCGCCAGCGGCGGGACCACACCCCGATATTTTTTGAGAATGCAAAAATAGTCCCTTTTTTTGAATTCAGAAACATACTAATCCTTTTTTAATTTAGATTGTTTAATAATTATTGATAATAGCTAATTTTGGAACCTAATAATTATAAAAAAACAAATTATGGACTTATTTAAACCGCTGAACAATCAGAGTAATGATAATTCTTCAAGGAATGAAAACTTACCAGTAGAGCATGTAAAAGTTTTAATATTGGGGTCAGGCCCTGCGGGTTATACAGCTGCAATTTATGCTTCACGTGCAAACTTGAACCCTGTACTTTATGAAGGAATACAACCTGGCGGACAGCTTACCACTACAACCGAGGTTGAAAATTTTCCCGGTTATCCGGAGGGTATTACCGGACCTGAAATGATGGAAGACCTAAAAAAACAAGCCATGAGGTTTGGTACAGATGTCAGATTTGGTATTGCAACAGCAACTGATTTATCGAAAACTCCATTCAAAATTACAATAGATGACGAAAAGGTAATTGAAACGGATGCTTTAATAATTTCAACCGGAGCCACAGCCAAATATCTTGGTATAGAATCAGAGGAGAAGTTTAAGGGACAAGGAGTGTCTGCATGTGCAACATGCGATGGATTTTTCTATAAAAACAAGGATGTTGCAGTTGTTGGTGGTGGTGATACTGCAGCGGAAGAAGCTACCTATTTAGCAGGAATCTGTAAAAAGGTTTACCTGATAGTAAGAAAACCATTTTTAAGAGCGTCTAAGGCAATGCAGGAAAGGGTACTCAGAACTCCGAATATTGAAGTCCTGTTTGAACATGTTACCAAGGAAATTGTGGGCGATATGAGTGGAGTAAACGGCGTGGTGTTAATTGATACCAAAACCGGGAATGAGGTTAAAAAAGATATAACCGGATTTTTTGTAGCCATAGGGCATCAGCCAAATTCTGAAATATTTAAGCCGTGGATTGATACTGACGAGGTGGGATATATCAAAACCAAACCCGGAACTACTAAAACCAATATCCCCGGAGTATTTGCCTGTGGCGATGTCCAGGATCCGCACTACCGGCAAGCCATTACAGCAGCTGGTTCTGGCTGTATGGCCGCAATTGATACAGAACGGTACCTTGCCGAACTTAAATAAAAAAAGCCCCAACGGGGCTTTTTTGTTTTAAATTCGAATGTGATTATTTCTAAATCTGCACAAAACTCTCGGTGTTGTATTTTCCTGCCAGTAATTTTTCCCTGCAAATCTTAAATGCCTCAATCGTTTGTTTTACATCTTCAAGGGTGTGAACAGCAGTTGGGATAAGACGTAACAAGATCTGTCCTTTTGGGATAACCGGATAAATTACGATGGAACAAAAGATACCATAATTTTCTCTCAGATCATAAACCAGGTTTGTGGCTTCAACAATGCCACCTTTCATATAAACCGGTGTAACAGGTGATTCGGTTTTGCCAATATCAAATTCGGCTTCTTTTAACCCTTTCTGGAGTGCTTTTACAACTGTCCATAGTTTTTCTCTGAGTTCAGGCTTCGATTCTAGAAGTTCTAATCGTTTTAATGCTCCTATTACCATTGGCATCGGGAGAGATTTAGCAAATATTTGTGAACGAAGGTTATAGGTTAAGTAGTTAACCACTTCTTCATCAGCTGCTACAAAAGCGCCAATTCCTGCCATACTTTTGGCAAAGGTCGAGAAGTAAACATCAATCTGATCCTGAACCCCGAAGTATTCACCGGTTCCGGCACCTCTTTTTCCCATTGTTCCAAAACCATGGGCATCATCAAGCAGAATCCGGAAGTTAAAATCCTTCTTTAAATCAACAATTCCTTTTAAATTTCCCAGATCACCGGCCATTCCAAACACACCTTCTGTAATTACAAGGATTCCTCCACCGGTTTTTTCGGCAACATTTGTTGCATGCGCTAGCTGTTTCCTGCAACTTTCAATATCATTATGCTGATAAACAAACCTTTTTCCCGGGAAAAGTCTTAAGCCGTCTATAATACAGGCATGTGACTCAGAATCGTAAACTACAACATCATTTCTTCCCAGAAGTGAGTCAATGATAGATACCATACCCTGATAACCGAAATTTAGCAGGTATGCCGAAGGCTTCCCAACAAATTCAGCCAGTTTTCGCTCCAGCTCTTCATGTTTACGGGTTTGCCCGCTCATCATCCTTGCGCCCATCGGGTAAGCCATCCCGTATTGCTCTGCAGCTTCTGAGTCTGCTTTGCGAACATCGGGGTGGTTTGCCAAACCAAGGTAGTTATTTAAGCTCCAGGTAAGTACCTCTTTCCCCCGGAACATCATTCTGGGCTTAATCTCCCCTTCAAGTTTTGGAAAGGCAAAATAGCCATGACCCTGCTTCTGGTATTGACCAATCGGGCCCATATTCTTTTTAATCTTATCAAATATATCCACGACTATATTTTTTAGAATTTAAATTTTAAAAACCTAGCAAAAGTACACTTTTTTGATTACCCGCAAAACCTTTTGGAGATTCAAAAATTTTAACCCGATCATTCTATTGAATGATACCCTTGAAATGTTAAGTTTTACAAAAAAATTTTAAAGAATTGCCAAATCTTTCTAACTTTGCCTGCTTATTTTGCTGAGAGTGCAATAAAACATTCTTAATCAGGTTAATATAAAAATGCCTTTATGATGAAAAGTATAATTCCGATTAAAATTCTTTTATTTATAGTTATTTCTGGTTTGATTTTAGCATCATGCAGTGGATATGAGAAGATTCTAAAGAGCAAAGATTACGATTTAAAGTACAATAAGGCGTTGGAATATTTTGTAAAGGGCGACTATTATCATTCAACAGCTCTGTTTGAACAGCTTTCCCCAATTTATAAAGGAACCCAACAATCTGACACCGTAGAATACTACCTGGCTATTGGCAACTATCACCAGGGCGATTTTTTACTGGCTGGCCATTATTTCGATAAATTTAGAAAAACATTCCCTCGCAGCGTCTTTACTGAGGATGCTGAATTTATGTACGCCTACTGTTATTACCAATCATCACCTCGTGCAGAGCTTGATCAGGATAATACACAGGCTGCTCTATCTGCATTTGCAGAATTTTTGAGCAGATACCCCAATTCGGAGAGGGTGCAGGAGGTTACTGATATCATGATCGAGTTGAAGAATAAGCTGATATACAAGGCCTATTTAAGCGCAAAACTCTACTACACTATCGGGGAGTATAAAGCGGCTATAGTAGCTTTTAAGAATAGCCTGAAAGACTATCCCATGAGTAGTTACAGGGAGGAACAGCTTTATCTGATTTTAAAATCATCATACCTATTGGCGGATAATAGTGTCCCTAAAAAGCGCAAGGAGAGGTTTCAATCAACTATAGATGAATACTATACGCTGGTTGGGGAGTACCCTGATACCCAATACCTGAAGGATGCCAAAAGAATGTACGAAAACTCTGTGAAAATTTTAGGAAATCAAAATAAGTAAAATATGGACTTTAAGAAAACAAATGCAGCTCCATCAACAGTTACCCGCGATATTGATAAAATAGAGCGCGAAACTTCAAACATCTATGAGAGTGTAAGAATAATTGCCAAAAGGGCTAATAAGATTAGCCACGATATGAAACACGAGCTTAACCGAAAACTCGAGGAGTTTGCTTATTATACCGATAACCTCGAAGAGGTGTTTGAAAATCGGGAGCAAATCGAGATATCAAAATTTTATGAGCGTTTGCCCAAACCTACATTAATTGCCACTCAGGAGTACATTGATGGTAAGTTATATTACAGGAAGGGTGTTTCTACAGAAGAAACTGATAAGGTTTTGTGAAACTTGCCGGGAAACATATTATTTTAGGTATTACTGGTAGCATTGCAGCTTATAAAGCTGCAATGCTTGTTAGATTACTGGTTAAAGAAGGTGCTGAGGTAAAAGTTATAATGACCCCTTTGGCAAAAGAGTTCATCACACCTCTTACCCTGGCAACACTCTCCAAAAACCCTATCCTGGTTGACTTCTTCGACCCAGAAAACGGATCATGGAACAGCCATGTTGATTTGGGTTTGTGGGCTGACCTTTACCTGATTGCTCCGGCATCAGCCAACACCATCGCCAAGATGGCCACCGGAATTGCCGATAATTTGCTGCTAACAACTTACCTGTCAGCCAGATGTCCTGTTATGGTTGCACCAGCTATGGATCTTGATATGTACAACCATCAAACAACACAAAATAACATTCAGATTCTCCAAAAAAATGGTGTTATTATCATTGAGGCTGCAACCGGTGAACTGGCAAGCGGACTTTCCGGAAAGGGCAGGATGGAGGAACCGGAGAATATTCTTAGCTCTGTTGTTGATTTCTTTGATGCAAGTTCAAAGTTCAAGGGTGTTAACGTACTTGTAACATCAGGGCCAACCCAGGAACCTATTGACCCTGTACGTTTTATAGGAAACCATTCATCCGGGAAGATGGGTTCGGCAATTGCTGATTGTTTTGCGCGGCATGGTGCTAAGGTGATTTTTATTTCAGGACCAGCCAAGGTTTACCCAACACATACTAATATACAAAGAATTGATATTACAACTGCATCAGATATGTACGATGCTGTTCACCATTATTTCAAAAAGGTTGATATTGCTGTTATGGCTGCTGCGGTTGCAGATTATACTCCCAAAACAATTTCCGGTGAAAAAATAAAGAGGGTTAAAAGTGATTTTGAAATCATTCTGGCTCCTACAACCGATATAGCCGCTTCACTCGGCAAAATAAAAAAGAAAAATCAGCTGTTAGTTGGGTTTGCCCTTGAAACACACGACGAAAAACAGAATGCAATAAAAAAATTAAAGGCTAAAAACCTCGATCTGATCGTTTTGAACTCATTAAATGATGCCGGAGCAGGTTTTGGCGTTGATACAAATAAGGTTACGGTTTTTGATAATAGCGAAAAACCTTTCAATTTTGATCTTAAGCCCAAAGCAGAAATAGCCAAAGATATAGTTGATTTAGTTGCAATTAAATTTGAGCAGCTTCGTTTAAAGGGAAAATGAACCCACTTAAACAGCTAAGAATGAAATTAAGATACTTATTAATAAGCTTTCTAATATTCAATGCTCAACAGGTTTCTTCCCAGGAACTAAAGTGTAATATTCAGGTAAATTCACAGAAAATTCAGGGTACCAACCGAACCGTTTTCCAAACACTTCAAACTGCAATGTACGAGTTCATGAATAATACTTCATGGACAAATCACATTTATAGCATTGATGAAAGGATTGAATGCAATATAATGCTCAACATTACAGAACAAATCGGCTCTGATGAGTATAAAGGCACAATTCAGGTTCAGTCGCGTAGGCCGATTTTTAATACCTCATACAATACAACCATGCTCAACTACCTGGATAACAATTTGCAATTTCGTTACCTGGAGTATGATAAACTGGAATTCAATGAGAACACCCACCTTAACAACCTGACATCAATCCTTGCTTTTTATGCCTATATAATTTTGGGAATTGATTACGATTCTTTTTCCTACATGGGCGGCTCAGAATATTTTCAGAAAGCCGAAAAAGTACTGAACAATGCACAAAATGCAATTGAGAGAGGTTGGAAACCCTACGAAGGAAACAGGAAAAACCGGTACTGGATGATTGAAAACATTATGAATGACAAGTACAAACCGGTTCGGGAAGTTTACTACAGGTATCACCGGTTGGGGCTCGACAGGATGAATGAGAAACTGGTTGAGGGCAGGGCAGAAATTGCCGAATGTATGGTTTCACTCCAAAAGGTTTTCCGCGAAAAACCCGATCCCTACATGTTTTTTCTTCAGCTGTTTTTTGATGCAAAAAATGATGAAATTGTCAATATTTTCTCCGAATCATACGCCACAGAAAAAACCAGAGTGGTTAACATACTAACAGAAATTGATAACCCTAATTCATCAAAATACAAAACCATCCTGGAACAAAAAACTGAACTCTAAGCCATTGATCACCTATGCTCTGCAACCTCCAAATCACCAATTACGCCTTGATTGATAGCCTGGACATTGATTTTCAACCGGGTTTGAATATCATTACCGGGGAAACAGGTGCAGGTAAATCAATCCTTTTGGGAGGTTTATCCCTTATACTCGGACAAAGGGCTGATACATCAGTTTTAAAGGATAAATCAAAAAGCTGTATCGTAGAGGGGTTGTTCGATTTAGCTGAATATGCCAACCTGAAGGATTTTTTCATTTTAAATGATATTGATTATCAGGACAAAACGATTGTTCGCCGTCAGATTAACGAATCAGGAAAATCCAGGGCATTTATAAATGAAATTCCCGTCAACCTAAGCCTGCTTAAAGATTTTGGGTCATTAATCATTGATATACATTCTCAACACGAAAACCTTTTACTGGGCAATAACCTGTTTCAGCTTAAGGTGATTGATTCCTATGCACAGCTGCAAAATAAATTAACCGAATATCAGGAGAGCTATAAGCTTTACAAGCAAGCAAAAATTGAGCTGGAAAGGCTAAGAGATGAGGCGTATCAATCGCGAAAAGATCTGGATTATTTTCGATTTCAACTCGAAGAGTTGATAAATGCCAAGCTTAAACCCGGCGAGCTTTCCGAACTTGAAAACAGGCAAAAAGAGCTAACCCATGCCAGCGAAATCAAAGAATCGCTAATTAAAACCTTTGAAGTCATAAATAGTGAATCCGCATCTGTGATAGCCATGCTACGTGAAGTGGAAGTATCACTAAAAAAGATAATTGCATTTTTCCCTTCTGCCGCGGATATTCTTAAAAGGGTTGAAAGCACCAGAATTGAGCTAAAGGATTTATCAGACGATGTGTATAGTAAAAATGAGCATGTTGATGTTGATCCCCATCTCCTTGAAGAAACAAATAACAGGTTAAACAGCATATACTCACTCCTTCAGAAACACAGGCTTACCTCCATTGAGGATCTCATTCAGCTCCGCGATGATCTTGAACAAAAAGTGCAGTTTATATCTAACATTGATTACAACCTTGATAAAAAACAGAAGGAGCTAGATGAGCTGGTTAAACAGCTACAGCTGCTTGCCGACGATTTAAGCATTGCAAGAAAAAATGCAATCCCATTATTGGAAAAGAGTATTGTTGAATTATTAACTTCTCTTGGTATTAAGTATGCCGGTTTTAAGGTGGAAATGCAGAAACATGATGAATTTCAGCCAACCGGGGTTGATAAGGTGATATTTCTTTTCACAGCCAACAGGCAAATGCCTTTACAGGAATTGTCGAAAGTTGCTTCTGGTGGAGAATTATCCAGACTGATGCTTAGCCTTAAGTCAATGATGGTTCAGTCATCCGGGTTGCCCACAATAATATTTGATGAAATTGATTCAGGCGTTTCAGGTGAAATTGCCGATAGAATGGGAAATATCATTTACAAGATGGCAGATGGGATGCAGGTAATTAACATTACACATTTACCACAGATTGCTTCGAAAGGGAAAAATCATTTCCTGGTTTACAAAGAAACCCAAAAAGCAGGAACTGCAACCAGAATCAGGCTACTTAACCACGAAGAACGAATAGTTGAGGTGGCAAAAATGTTGAGTGGCGAAAAAGTTACCGAAGCCGCTCTGTCCAATGCCCGTGAACTACTTTTAGCAAACGGGAATTAGTACCAATTGAACTTTTTCATTTTTCTCTTGTTTGGTGTATAGCGTTTTTGTGTATTTTGTATTAGTAAATTTTTTTATAATTAATTATTTTATCATGGCTTATAATCTACTAAAAGGTAAAAAGGGAATTATTTTCGGCGCATTAAACGAACAATCCATTGCATGGAAGGTTGCTCAAAAGGCTCACGAAGAGGGGGCTGAACTTGTGCTAACCAATACTGCTGTTGCAATCAGGATGGGAACAATTACCCAATTGGCCGAACAGTGTAACGCAAAGCTAATTCCTGCAGATGCCACCAATGTTAACGATCTTGAGAACCTAGTAAAAGAATCAATGGAGCATTTTGGCGGAAAGATTGATTTTGTTTTACATTCTATCGGGATGTCTCCCAATGTCAGAAAAGGAATTACCTACGACGACCTAAACTACGAATATTTTCATAAAACATTGGATATATCCGCAATTTCATTTCATAAACTTTTACAGGTTTGCTGGAAACAGAACGCAATTAATGAATGGGGATCAGTCCTGGCCATTTCCTATATTGCCGCTCAGCGAACATTATATGGCTATAACGACATGGCTGATGCTAAAGCTCTTTTAGAATCCATTGCCCGCAGCTTTGGATATATATATGGAAGAGAAAGACGTGTAAGAATTAATACAATATCACAATCGCCAACGCCAACCACTGCTGGTGGTGGTGTAATGGGTTTTGATTCGTTGCTGGATTTTTCCAACCGAATGTCGCCGCTAGGCAATGCCGATGCCGATGAGTGCGCCAACTTCTGCTTGGTTTTATTCAGCGATCTATCCAGGAAAATAACCATGCAAAACATTTTCCACGATGGCGGGTTTTCCAGCATGGGTATGAGCAACAAGGCAATGGCCATTTACAACAGAAACCTTGAGGAGTGTAAGGATTGTCAGTAAATAAGAAACCCCGCCATCGGCGGGGTTTTCAATTATCCCAAGTATGTTTTTAGCAATTTGCTCCTTGAAGTGTGTCTTAACCTTCTGATGGCTTTTTCCTTTATCTGGCGAACCCTTTCACGGGTAAGCCCAAATTTTTCTCCTATCTCTTCAAGAGTCATCTCCTGAAAGCCAATTCCAAAGAAGAGTTTTATAATATCCCTTTCGCGTTCAGTCAACGTAGCTAAAGCCCTGTCTATTTCTCTGCAAAGCGATTCATTGATAAGCGATTTATCAGCATTTGGGGAGTCGCTATTTATCAGTACATCCAGCAAACTGTTATCCTCGCCATCAACAAAAGGGGCATCAACCGAAACATGCCTTCCGCTAACGCGAAGTGTATCCGATACTTTTTCTTTTGGCAATTCCAAAAGATCTGCCAGCTCTTCAGGCGAAGGTGTACGTTCAAACTCCTGCTCGAATTTTGAAAATGCCTTATTGATTTTATTCAGCGAACCAACCTGATTTAAGGGAAGGCGTACAATTCTTGATTGCTCTGCCAATGCCTGAAGGATGGATTGACGAATCCACCAAACAGCGTATGAAATGAATTTGAAACCTCGGGTCTCATCAAATTTCTCAGCGGCCTTAATTAAACCCAGGTTCCCTTCATTGATTAAATCAGGCAAGCTAAGTCCCTGATTCTGGTATTGTTTAGCTACTGAAACAACAAACCGGAGATTTGCCCTGGTAAGCTTTTCGAGCGCCTCCTGATCACCCTTTTTTATACGTTGGGCAAGTTCTACTTCCTCCTCAACCGTAATCAGCTCTTCCCTGCCAATCTCCTGAAGGTACTTATCCAACGAAGCACTTTCTCTGTTAGTAATTGATTTTGTGATCTTTAATTGTCTCATTTCAGTCTTTTAAAATTTGTGCGAATATATGGCAATTTCAAATTAAATTCAAGTAAGTAACTAAATAACATATTTTAATAAACACTGGCTAAATACCAATAGCGTAATAAGCAACAACGCCATTCGGGTAAACACCTTCAAAAAGCACTCCGCCTGAGGCAAAGTCGATAACCCTTTTGAGGTCATCCACTGTTTTAATCGGTGTTCGGTTAACTCTTAAAATAATGAACCCTTCTTTTATGCCTTGTTCTTTAAATTTCCCGTTACTTAATTCAGTAACCTGAATTCCATAGCTAATCCCTAAATAAGCCTTTTGTTTATCGGTTACCTCCTTAAACTTAGCGCCCAGCTTGGAAAGCGACTCATCTGAGTTAACCACTCCCAAACCGCCTTTCATGTTACGTAAAGTGGCTGTAAAATGTTTCTTATTATTACTACGATTAACAATTAAATCTACCTGTTGGTTCGGCCGGTATTTACTAATTTGTTCCTGGAACTGGGATCGGCTGTTTACTGGAATACTATTGATTTCTAAAACCACATCCCCTTCCTTTATTCCGGCCTGTTGTGCTGCACCT
This sequence comes from uncultured Rikenellaceae bacterium, assembly GCA_964552655.1. Taxonomy (GTDB): domain Bacteria; phylum Bacteroidota; class Bacteroidia; order Bacteroidales; family Tenuifilaceae; genus CAZKHG01. The sequence continues at coordinate 7,965 of CAZKHG010000015.1, read as the reverse complement.
CCATCAATCACTCCATTAATTAGTACTCCTTTAATCTCTTTTACTCCATATTTGCTTGCATTTTCTGGTGTTAGCTCATCAATGTAAACTCCCAGCACGGCACGTTGCACTTCCCCGAATTCAATAATATCTGTTACCACTTTTTTGGCAATTGAGGTTGGAATAGCGAAAGAGTAGCCACTAAATGAACCTGTACGTGATGCTATGGCTGTATTTATTCCAACAAGTTCTCCCTTTAAGTTAACCAGAGCTCCGCCGCTGTTTCCCGGGTTTACTGCTGCATCGGTTTGGATGAACGACTCTATGGCATAGTTTTCCTGAAGTATCTGTATATTTCTTGCTTTAGCACTTATAATACCAGCTGTTACTGTTGATGTCAGATTAAACGGGTTCCCAATGGCCAAAACCCATTCACCCAACCTTAGCTCATCCGAATTCCCAAATGGTATAAAAGGCAAATCGGTTGCCCCGATTTTTAGCAGGGCGATATCGGTGCTTGGATCTCTGCCAACCAGTTTTGCTTCAAAGGTTCGCTTGTCGTTTAACACTACCTCAATTTTTTTGGCATCCTGAATGACATGGTTATTGGTTACAATAAAGCCATCGTTGGTGATAATCACTCCGGAACCGGATCCCATTACTGGTTCTGGTTCTGAGTAGTTGGGTCGGCCAAAAAAGAAATCCAGCAACGGATTTCCGTAGGAATAGCCTGCATTGGCGTATGAAGTTTTTACGTGAACAACCGCATCAACTGTCTTTTCTGCTGCATCAGAAAAGTTGATAACATTAGAATCCACAGGAACCACTTTGGTTAGCTGAACCTGTGGTTTCTGGTTTGATTCAGAAGCAATTTGGTCATCTTTGTAGTAATGAGTAAAGATCACCAGTGAAATTATCCCTCCGGCAATGGCTGTGAGGAAACTGACAAGTATATTTTTACCTTTCATAGCTCAAAAATTAATTGTTAATACTAATAACGTTCAAACCTTATACCTTGTGCTATTCAGGTATATAAACTTAACATAGATTAACAATGACTGACACAATTGCAGAATCTTACACAGGAATTTAGTTCAGCAGAAACTTTATAAAGGGATCAGCTTAAATGGGATGTGGACTATCTCTGAAAAGGTTTCCCCGGTATCGAACATATCCTCATCGCTGGGGCGGTAGTACCAGTAAACCACAACTGACATTTTTTTACGATGAATTTCCTGGCAGGTGGTCAGGATATCAAGGACTCTCTTGGATGATGCAGTATTAATATAGTCGAATTTGAATACCAAAATGGTTTCTTTGTTGGGGTTGTTTACATACTCTTTAAACCAATTGATTATAGGTTTGAAGAATTCCTTGGGATCTTCGGGCATTGATTTTCCTAAGAATTCAAAGCGGCCTTTTTCGCTATCCAGGTTAACCTCAGGGGTATCGGTTGTTTCAGCTATTCGTAATACATTCATTTTGCGCTCCTGTTTCCTTTTTTACAAGCTGAATATACAACAATCCCTCCAATCAGAATCTTTTATTAAACATTAAATTTCAATTTTTCCGTCAAAAATATGTTTTGCCGGTCCTTCGAGCCAGATATTTTCGTACCTGGTATCCCCATTTTTAGTAAACGATACCTTAAGTTCACCACCCAGCGCATTGATCAGGAGTTCGTTTTCATCAGATTCAAAATAGTGGTTAAAGGCTATTGCTGAAGCCACTGAACCAGTGCCACACGCCAGGGTTTCTGATTCCACACCGCGCTCGTAGGTTCGGATGTTTATCTTCGATCCGTTTGGCTGGACAAAATTTACGTTGGTTCCACCCTTGCTGATGTTGTGGGAGTTGCGGATCATCCGCCCTTCTGTATTGACGTCAATCTTATTAATATCGTCAACAAAGCATACAAAATGAGGTGAACCGGTATCCATAAAGTAGTAATCATCGCCAACCTCGATGTTTTCAACATCTTTCATTTTCAGCCTGACCAAGCCATTTTCAAGAATTTCGGAGAGGTGTTCGCCATCAATCCCCCTGAACCTGACATTTTTACCAATAACCCCCAATTGTTTTGCAAATAAGGTTATACACCTCCCGCCATTCCCACACATGGTTGACTCATTCCCGTCGGAGTTGAAGTAGCGCATGGCAAAGTCAAACCCGGGTGCTGCTTCCAGCAGCATCAACCCATCGGCGCCAACCCCAAAATGCCTGTCGCAAAGGGATTTGATAAGTTCAGTATCTGGAACAAAGGTACCTGAACGATTATCTATGATAATGAAATCGTTGCCAGCGCCATGGTATTTAGAGAAAAGAATCATTGTGGTTATCGGTTATCTGTTGTCTGTTATCTGTTATCTGTTATCGGTTATCAGCGGTTGAAATATTCGTTTTATTTTTCGGATTCCC
>CAZKHG010000015.1:0-5468 GCA_964552655.1 uncultured Rikenellaceae bacterium | reverse complement strand
TTATCTGTTATCGGTTATCAGCGGTTGAAATATTCGTTTTATTTTTCGGATTCCCATTTATGTTCAACAAATTCAAAGAATTTATAAATTTTGGCACCCAATGCATCAAGTTCATTCACTATAATATTCCAACCTTCATTTGGATATAATGAATGTAAGAATTCAACTTGCGTTGTACTTTCAAGTAACGATGAATGACTATATACAAGGTATTTAATAAAATCCGGTTTATATCTTCTTCTTCCATATCCTTCAACCATTGTATCTTTTATTGATTGACTGGATCTTCTTAATTGAGATCCAACCTCGAATTTATCTGGAGTTGGCAATTCTAATGTTTTTAATCTAATGCGTATGGCTAATTCAAATGCTAATTTGTATATATCAAGATCCTTGTAACTCTTCATCATTTAAAAAATTATGATATTTTATCAAAATTATTTTGCATTGAAAATTACAAAATAAAAACTACATAATTTAACAAATAACTGATTTACAGACAACAAACAACAGATAACTATTTACTTATCACCTCAACCTCAACCCTTCTGTTGAGCAGTCTATTCTCTTCAGTGTCGTTTGGTGCTATAGGTACTGTGTTGCCAAATCCACGGATCTGGATATTGCTAAACCCATTTTCTATGAGGTAGCGGGCAACCACTCTGGCTCGTTCTTCTGATATTTTTGGATTATTGAGCGCTTCCAGATCATCGGAGTGCCCCTGAATCTCTATCTTGATATTTTCATTTGCCCTTAGCAGTTGCAGTAACCGGTTGAGCTCAGCCACAGCTTCGGCAGTAAGATCGGTTTTATTGATAAGGAACCTGATGTTGAGTTCAATCTTAGAGCCAATTGCAATTGGTTTAAGTAAGATATCCTTGGTTATGTTCAGGAAGGTTGTAACCTGGTTAAGGTTAAGATTTTCAGAATGATACCAGTACCCATCAGCTAAAACTTCTAATAAATAGTTGTCATCTGCCATAAATGACAGGTTGTAATCTCCGGTTTGTGAACTGGAGTATATTGAGGTAAGAACAGAATTATTTTTTGTATTTACTAGATTAACCCTGGCTCTTATTGGGTTTAGTGAACTGGCATCTTTAATTGTTCCCCTGAGGTTAGTTCTCCTTACCTGTAAAACGTTGGCTAGTTGGGCATCCTGTGATGACGGGCTGAAATTTATCCTTCTGACCTTCTCATCAAAAACAAAATTCACCTCAAACTGCTTATAACCATTGAACTGAACCTTAAAATTATTTTGACGAAGATCGAAATTTTCATAAAATATATTATTAATATTTACAACATACTCATCGGTAACTGGAGCGAAAATTGTAAACTCACCGTTTTTATCAGTTAATGTTGAATAAGTTCTACCCCTGCTATCTGTTGCAGTTATTCTCACATTTGATATGTCTATTCTACCTAAGCCAGACAACCTGCTTCTATATAAAACAATTTTTCCAAATACCTTGTTTTTTTCTACAAATGGAATATTTATAGTTTGATTTTTATCAAGTTTAATTGATAAATCAATATCTGATTTCGAAAAGGTACCTGCTTCTTTTCCAACTGGATTATAGGTTAATTCATATGTTCCAGCTGGTATTTTTTCGTACGTAACACTACCGGTTTGGCTAGATAGTAGTTCGCCTGATACAAAATCAGAGTATTCTGTTGCTCCTTCATCCACTCTTTGAATATTGACAAGTACATTTTTAATACCAGGTTCATTATCATTCATTACCCGATCGCCATTATAATCCTTAAAGAAGTTAAGTGTCAGGTTGTAAAATTTTTGATTTGGCTGCTGAATACCAAATTCTTTTCTAATAGAAAATTCAAAGTAGATATTTTGAAATTTCTCTATATCTTCGGAAGGAGTGGTTCTCGATTGAATTGTATAAACATTGAGTAAACGTAATTGCCAATCTTTAGGCAGGTACCAAAATAGCTGTGTTGTAAAATTAACATAGCTGGATTTTGATATCAAGTCGTTTGAATAGGAGATATTTATCTGAAGCCTGACATCATTCTTATAAACATAAGAATCAAAGTAGGGCATTACCCGCAACATTCTGGTCTGTCGGGTACCATAAAACCAATTGAATTGCTCGTAAATGGATCGTGCTCCATTGGTGTACATCAATTGGGCTCCCCATTTAGGTTGTTTTAAATTAAATGAAATGTACTGAAATGGGAAATTGGGTTTTTTTCGAAAACTGCTATCTACTTGACCATTGAAAATATTTGTGTACTTTGATACTTTTACTAAACCAAGCACTGCCTGAGACGAAATTGAACTGTTGGTGGTTGCTCCGTTTACCTTAAATCCAAAATTTAAGCTACCAGCTTGAGTCTGAAAATATTTACTTCCATATTTTAACTGAGGGAAGGCATCAGATGAGGTAATTTCTAACCCAGGGCCAGCAAAAAGATAAATTTTAGGTTTAGGATTTAAACCGTAAATAATTTGTGTTTTACTTATACTGGTGAATGGTTGTAATGTGTCAGGGTGTATAGAAAAATTCCCAAGATGACTTTTTGTATTCACAAAATTAAATGAAAGATTAGATCTGTTATTGAACCGATATAAATTATTGATATATAATTCAGCCCTTCCATTATAGCTCGAGTTATAGTACCTGGTGCCCAATTTACCTCTGATATTTGTTGTTAAATGATTTAAATGACTTGAATAAATTAAGTCAGCACCATATGCTGTTTTTGAGAAAAGTAAATTTGGATTTTTGCCAAATTCAATTTGATCAATTGATCCTTGAACTAATATCTTATGTTTGTTTTTTATAGTGAACTTAGTACCTAAAAGAGCTATTTTTGATGTAACGTTATTTCTTTCAGTTTTATTGTATGTACCACCAAGGTGGAAAGATAGTTTTGAGGATGGATTAAATCTCATAACACCCCCATAATTATTCGAATTATATAAAATACCCTTACTCCCAATTAGCTCCAGGTTAATTTTGTTGAGATTAAGTATTAGATCTGCTCCTCTCCCGTGCAAACTACTTTCAATACTTGCATTTATGTCACCAATTTTTATATCAATATTTTTGTTTTTAAAACCAATCCACATCCTATTGAATCTATAAAAATCTTCAATTTCTTCCGATTTGTCGTTATTATAGTAATAGTAAATTTCCCTTTTCTTGGGAAATAATAAGTTACCATAAATAATTGAAGAATAACTTGGTTTAGAATAATTTGAAAAAAGTCCCCTAGAGAAAAATTCAGCAACTAAGGCTCTTTTATTTTCTGAGATATAATTGCTAAAATTACTGGATAGATCCCTAAACCAAACAGTACTATGGTAAACAGAATCGATTGTTTTTGCAGTTATTGAAATTTTAGATAACTCTTTGCTGAGATCTTTACTTGTTTGAAAGATGTCAAAATCAATTATGGTGTCTGTATAAGGCTGTATGTTAATATCTTGTGAAAATGTTTTTAAACGAGCAGGGGTGATGCTTAATCCATTGTCTGATTCTATAAGGAAATTTATCATTTCCTCACGATTTCCTCTATTTTCAGCTCTAATTTTAAAAGATGATTGACCAGTTTGCTGATCAATATAATCCATTCTGGTAAGAACACGTACCCTTAAATCAGTTTCTCTGGGGATTTTAATAAAACTGTATTCATTTTTAATAGAATTCCCTTTTAGATCTGTTAGTGCTGCTATTATTGAATACCCAATATCACCTCTAACTTTTTCTCCAATTGCAACTCGAATTGGTAAATATATTGAATCTAACGGGGCTAATGTTATTTCTTGTTTATCATTGCCTATTACTGACCATCCAGCAGGTACTGTAAGGTTTAGAGTAAATGTTTGGGACTGTTGTGTTTGATTTTTAACTTTTAGAACATTAAAAATCGTTTTACCACTTGATGCTTCTATACTGTGTTTTCTAAAGGAGACTTCTAATCGAATGGGTTCGTTAGTATTAAAATAATAGAATTGACTTTTTGTAAAATTAGAGAATAGAACAAATAGAGTTAAAAGTATGTATTTTGTCTGCTTAATTCTTAAGGGTTTATATTTTAAAGAGGATGAGAAAGTAAAAAAAATCTCTGGAAATTTGCTAATTAAAAAAAAAATATAATTATCTAATAAAACCTCATAAGTTTTATTTTTATTTGTATTGAATAGTTCAAAATTAAAATTATTTTTTAGCAAAACCACGTTTACTTGATTTCAAATTTATGGGTAATTAGCAGTAAGAGTAAAAATTAGTTCAACATAATAATACCCTGGATCCTTTCCCATTACATTTTCTGCTGCGGGTGTACCACTACCATCACCAAAATAAAATGATATTGTTACCTGTCCATTAACATCAGCAGCAGGGCTTGATCCTTGAATAAGTTCCTGATCAACTGTGCTGCTTAAAGTATTTATAATCTGGGGAGTTCCACCTGTTGTTGTTGAAGCTATTAGTTTAAGAGAATTTAGGCTTATTGTTTCGGGGCCATCATCACTTTTAATTGGATCGTCACTTGCCCGAACCTTTAAACTCCAACTATTACAGTATTTATAATCCGGACTTAAAATAGTACCAAAATTGCAACTATCAGATACATGAACATTTAAAGTAGTCCAATCGTCTAAAAGTAATCCATTCTTGTATTTGTTATATGTATTGATTAGTATAGGAACATTCCCCCCCGAAATAACCCTAACTCTTACACAGCCATCTTGTCCATAAGCAATATAGGGCAATGTTAAGAAAAACAAAGACACGGAAATAAAATTAATTATTAACCGTGTCTTATTCATCTCATCTAGGTACTTTATTTAACAAAAATATATTCAAATGACATTTTGGTGATAAATTTATCAGCCCAATTGTATTAGACCTATTTTGGAACAAGTTCTAGGAATACATTTGTGATATACCTGTCAGGATCTAAACTTTGTTCAAGCAGTGTTTGTCCATTCATACCTGCTTCACCGGTACCTAACCTCCATTGGATTACAAAATTATTTTGTACAGCACCACCTGCTGCTGCATTAGCAATACCGTCAACAATTGTAATAGCAGGTGTATCATCTAATCCTTGTACTGCTGCAGGTAGGTTCCAGTTTACACCATCACCACCAGCTGTTCCGGTTAGATCAAACCCAACATTGTCCAGAGGCATAGTATGTGTAGCATTATCCTGACCTTTAAAATTAACATCCTCTGCTCTTAAGGTTACATCAAAATCCTGGGAGGAGGAAACTGTAAAATTGGTTTGATAACGTGCATCAGCACCTCCATTGTTAATACCTGATGTATATTGAGTAATTGTATTAACTACAAAATCAATATTTCCACCGGAAACTACAGTTAAACGAAGGATGGAGTTTAATGTAATTGATACAGGGATTATGGCCTGATCATTTACAGCTTGTCCAAAGCTGAACTGGCTCAGGAGAAGCATTGTGAACGCGAAGATTAATT
>CAZKHG010000014.1:5007-72190 GCA_964552655.1 uncultured Rikenellaceae bacterium | reverse complement strand
ATCGCTTGTGCCAACCGGAAGAACCACAATAATCTTCCAAACATAGGAGGGAACCACAATGCTTTTTGTGGATATTGTTGCGGCATAACCCAACGAACCAGTTCCACCCTGCCCATAAGGGCCTGAAATTATGTACATTTCGTAACCACTGGTTGCAAGTGTTCTGCAATAGTTTTCCAGAGCAGCCCATGTTACCTGGTTGTTTTTAGGTGCCTGTGGGATAATATTGGTCATCAAAAAGGTAGCCGCATTATCGGTGGTTGTAAGTGTCCTGTCTGCGCTGGGGCACATATGGCCACGGTCAAATCCGGTGTTGGTGTAATCGGTTGTGGTAACTTTTACCCAGGTTGAAGGCAGGGTAGGATCAGAGGTGAAAACATCTGTACGCGGAGCGGTGCCCAGCCAAGCCGTACTCAGGTGCCATGACACCCAGTTGCAGGTTTTTTTGCTGTTGTTGTACGACAAAACGTACTGCGTTTTGGTCATCAGGTAGTTGTTGGGGTAGGAGGTGCTGGCAACTGCACCCGATGGATTGCCAAGCGCTAAATTGTTGTCCTGTGTTGCTGCAGCCAGGGGTCCGGGAATCACCGCCTCATTATTAACCGTTAATGACGATTGGGGGTTAAGCTCCTCCTTTTCGCAGGCGATGAAGAACATTGCAAACAACGTAATTAAAGCCAATAGGGACAGGCTTTGCTTGAGGAATGGTTTTTTCATGATAAATTGTTTTAGGGTTTGATCAGGGTAAATTAAGGCGAATTACTATTCGATGCTAAAAAGTTTATTAACAGGCTATTAACAAACCGAAAAAATATCAATTATATTACCTAAATTCAGGTAAAAATGGTATGTAGCTCATTATTTGTAGAAAAAATGGGCAAATGATTCTTTTTTTTGGTGTTTATTTCTCTATTGAAATAATAGAAAAAATATTATATACAAAGACCTGTGATTACTCAAACTTACTAAATTTCAGCTCGGTAAAATCAAAATCGGGATTGGGAACATCTATTCGCATTTCCTCCACTTTGCCATCGGCATTTATTATAAAGTTAACCTTGCCTTTGGGGAGTGATGGGAACTCGTCAAATCGAATAGTGAAAGTATCATATTGCCAATGTTTTAGAATGGCATTAAACATTGGTGCGGGAGCAAAAACGAGCTTGAGCTCACCATTTTCAACTGAAATTTTTGCATTCCCGTAAAGCTCCCCACCGTATATCCCGGAATATTCTTTAAGGTCTAACGTTGGTTTTGTATCTTTTGCTCTGCTATTCTCTTCTTCCTCCAGCTGCCTTTTAGCGGCTGTTTCCTGTTTTTTCATATTCTCAAGCATTATTTGGCTCCAATCGGTTTCCTTACCTCCCAGCAGAATATCCAATGTTTTATAAACCAGCGGGTTATAAACCGGGTTGTTGCAATTGGTGAGTATAACAAATCCTGTTTTCTCCTCCGGAATCAGACAGGTATAAGATAACATCCCATCGTATCCTCCGCTGTGGGAAACAATCTTTCTTCCCAGGTAATCGTTCACACCCCATCCCATCGCATACCCTTTAAAGTGGATTGAAGGGAACATTTTTTCTGAATATGCAGATACATTTTGGGTGATATTGGGCGACCACATTTCACGGCTGCGTTTCTCGGAGAAAATCTGAACAGATCCTTTCTTCCCGTAATTCAGCTGTAATTTTACCCATTTTGCCAGATCCGCAACACAGGAGTTTATTGCCCCGGCAGGGGCAATATTATCCCAGCTGAGGTAAGGTATTGCAATCACCTTCCCGTCAACCTCTGTATGGCACTTGGCCACATTTTCCAGATTTTCTAAAGGTTTAATGGATGTATAAGTTCTGGTCATTCCCAGTGGTTTGAAAATCTTCTTGCCAACAAAATCATCCCATGATTCACCGCTGATTGAATGAACTACTTCGCCCGCTGCTAAAAACATAATGTTGGAATAGCCATAACGCTCCCTAAAGCCGTAAACGGGTTTTAAAAACCGGGCCCTTTTAATAACCTCTTCCCTGGAATAATTTGTTGCATACCAAAGCAAATCTCCGCTGAAGGTGGCTAATCCACTTCTATGGCAAAGCAAGTCGCGAACGGTCATGTTATAGGTTACATATGGATCATACATCTGAAACCAGGGCAGGAAGTTTATCACTTTATCATCCCAGTTCAGCTTCCCATCATCCACAAGTATGGCCAGTGCTGCAGAGGTGAATGCCTTTGTGTTTGATGCTATGGCAAAGATTGTGTTGGGGTCAATTTTTTCAGGCTTTCCCACTTCTCTTACACCAAACCCTTTCATAAAAACCACCGAATCATTTCTTACTATGGCTATGGCCATTCCCGGGACATGCCAGTCGTTGATTGCTTTGGAGTAGTACTCATCAAGATTTTTTTGCTGATTTTTGGTAAGGTTCTGACCAAAACTGTAACTGCTAAATACACAGGTGAGGGAAAATATTACCAGGATTAATGTTTTCGTAAACAAACGAAATGGCAGTATGATCTTTTTCATAGGGTATATGTTTTTCGGGGAAATAAAGATAAGACAAAAAAATAACCTGAAGCAAAACAACGCTTATCTTTGAAAGCAAAAAAACTTTTGAAACGATAGAATATGAATGTTGAAATTGTTGGAATAGCCGCCGGGGTGCTGTCTTGCACCACTTTTCTGCCTCAGGTAATCAAGACCTATAAATCCAAGTCATCCAAAGATATTTCACTGCTGATGTTTATCATTGCAGCCGTGAGCACTTCCCTTTGGCTGATTTATGGTTTACTGATAGGTAGTTTTTCACTGATCTTTACCAACATCATAGTTGTATCACTTTCTATTGTAATGCTATTCCTTAAAATTAAGTACAACAATAAATAATCAATTGGTTGATTTTGATATTACTACCTAAAAAAATATAAGCATTTACTCGTACCTTAATGATACAGTTGGGTTTAACCTTGCTGTTTTGATTGTTCTGTAGCTGATTGTAATCAGCGCGATTACAATGGCAATTACAAAACCAAGAACAAAGTCGGAAACTCCAAGGGAAATCCTGTAATAGTAGTTCTGAAGCCAGCTTTTAGCAACAAAATAGATTACAGGCCATGCAATCACCGCCGATAGAGATACGAGAATTATTATCTCTTTGGAAATCAACAAAAAGATACTAGTAACCGATGCGCCCATGGCTTTCCGAACGCCAATCTCTTTTACCCGTTGCTCTATGGTAAAGGATGTTAACCCAAACAGCCCTAGCGAAGCAATTATAATAGCAAGGATGGCAAAGAGTATGGAAAGCCTGGAATTTTGCCGTTCTTCCTTATATAACCTTTCAAAGTCCTGATCGAGGAAGGAGTATTGCAACGGATCGTTCGATGTAAACTCTTTCCAAACACTCTCAATGGCATTTATGGTTTCCGAGGGTTTAGCAGAATTAATCCGGACGTTGAAGTAACCCCACCGGATATCATCGGTTTTAAACCGTAAAATGCCCGGCGATACCTCGTATTGCAACGATCTTACATGGTAGTCTTTAACTACACCAATAACCGGGATATATATGATTTTGTTGTTATCATCGCTTGTGATAAAACGGGTGGTCAGCGGAGATGTGAGGTTGAATTGTTTGACAGCGGTTTGGGTTATTAAACAAGCCTCTTTATCGGTAGGGAAGGCCTCGCTGAAAAATCTTCCGGTATCAAGTTTAAGCTGGTAGGTTTCCAGGTAATCGTAATCCACCCAGTTAGTTTCGAGCAGGAATGTTTCTTTACTTCTGCCTTCCATCATGTAGCCGTTATTGTTGTTTGTATGGGATGGAGCAGCAGTTGACGCTGATACTTTTTCAACGCCAGGAATTTTGCTTAATGCCTCCTTAAAAGCATGAACACTACCTCGTAAAGCGCTGGCGCGACTTATAATAATCAGATTCTCCTTGTTAAAACCAAGATCCTTGTTAAGCATGTAGTTGATCTGCCGGAACATAATTGTTGTTCCAACAATCAGAATAATGGATATAGAGAATTGCAGTACCACAAGGGTACTCCTGAGAACGCCTCTTTTCATGCCCTCCTTAACCTTTCCCTTTAAAACTGAATACGGGCTAAATGACGATAGGATGAATGCAGGGTAGCTGCCCGAGAAAATGCCAACTATCAATGCCAGCAGCAGAAGTAAGGGAATGGTGTACCAATTACCCAGGTAATCAATAAACAACCTGGTTTGCAGGAGGTTGTTAAAATATGGAAGTGCAAGCTCAACAATAATTAATGCGATTAAAAGCGATGCAAACGATAGCAGGATCGATTCAGCCAGAAACTGATAAATCAGCATAATCCTTGAGGAACCGCTCACCTTTTTAATGCCAACCTCTTTTGCCCTTCTGAACGATTGAGCTGTTGACAGGTTCATAAAATTGATTGCTGCAATAACAATTATCAGGATAGCCACAATTCCAAAAATCAGGATGTACTTGGGGTCGCTTGAGGGTTTCAGCTCATGAATTATTTCAGGGCTGAGGTGAATTTTTGAAACCGGTTGGAGATAAAAGTTATATTTATTCCCCTTTGATAAGAAATCTTCAAGGGTAATTCCTAAAAATTTTTGAACATCAGGACCGATATGCTTTTTGATGAGCTCTGGGAACCTGGCCTCAACATCCTGTTGCTTGGTGTTTGGTTTGAGAAGCAGAAAGGTTTCAAAACTGTTTGATAACCACTGGTTATCGTTAGCCCTGTTGTTAGTGACAAACGAGCCTATGGCACTGATCCGGAAGCTACAGTTTGTGGGGATGTCCTTAAAAACTCCGGTAACTCGGTAAGGGATACTATCGTTGCCTACTTTTAGTGTTTTATCAACCGGGTTTTCGTTTCCAAAAATTTTTTTTGCTGTGGATTCCGATAGAACCACCTTGTGTTTAGCGTTTAGAACTGTCTTGGTATTGCCGTTAAGCAGAGGGAAATCAAATATCTGAAAAAAAGTTGAATCAGCCTCCATGAAATCGTTTAAGGAATAGCTGATATCGTTGTTTTTTATGATGGTTTCTCCCCATGTATTAATGCGGGTAAAATTTTCAACTTCGGGAAATTCCTGTAACACAGCTGGTCCAATGGGAGAAGCTGTACTTGAAACATTCAGCTCCTGCTCGCCAATTTTACCGTTCAGGATTATTCGGTAAATCCTTTCCTTTTGGTTGATAAACTTGTCATAGCTCAGCTCATTGGTTATGAAGAGTATAATCAGTAAACTACAGGCTATCCCGATTGATAAGCCCATAATATTTAACAAAACATACCCTTTTTGTCGGTTTAAAGCCCTAAGGCTATGAAGGAAAACTCTTTTTAGCATAATTTTTTATATAATAATTAATAATCGATAAGACGACTAAATTTTGAAAAGTGTTACAAATTAGGTAAAAAAGAATTCAGAAGCCAGAAATCAGTATTCAGAAGTTGAAGAATACCCCGATTGATTAACACTTTATAACGAAAATAACCTTAATATCTTAATCCTGTTTGCTGAATTCTTCCTCTCTATTTTTAAAAATAGCCCTAATTCCCTTATCTTTACCAAAAAGGATCAACCGATGCATACAAAATCAAAAAAGAGGAAGAAAAGCGAGGAGATAGTCAATAGTACCTCCCATGGGGTTGGCGTAGTGCTGGCAATTGCCGGAACCGTGCTGCTAATAATCTGGGCTTCTTTGTATGGAACTGTTTGGCATATTGTTTCTTATAGCATTTTTGGAGCAGGAATGATAGTTCTTTACTCCGCATCTACCATTTTTCATGGGGCAAAGAACCCAAGGAAGAAATATCATCTTAACAAGTTCGATCATTCATCAATTTATGTTCTGATTGCAGCAACGTACACCCCTTTTTCTCTGGTTGGAATAAAAGGAGCTTTTGGCTGGGTAATTTTTGGATTGGTTTGGGCTATGGCTATTGCCGGGATCGTTTTTAAAATATGGTTTTACTCCAAGAAATGGCGAAGCCTTTCCGCATGGCTTTACATTGCTATGGGGTGGCTTGGAATAATTGCTGTATATCCTATTATTCATAACCTTCCGAATATTTCATTGTGGTTTCTTTTGGCCGGATGTCTATCCTATTCGTTTAGCGTAACATTCTACCTGGTCGAAAAAATTCCTTACGGTCATGGGTTGTTCCACCTGTTTATCATTGGGGGTTCGGTTTGTCATTTCTTTTCGTTGATGTTTTTAATATAAATTTTATATTAGTGAGATACCAAGCTTATTTAGACTTGTAAACATGAATTACAACAATTATAAGATCAAACCAGATCAGATAAAGGATTTAATTGAGCATAAAGGGTACTGCTATGCATCAGATATGATCACTGTTGATGGGTTGCCCGTTGGTTATATGCACCGGGAAACACCCGAAGATGAGGATGACACCGGCTGGCGATTCTATTCGGGGACTGAAACTGACGAGTATGTTGAAAATGAGTACCATTTCATGATGTTCGATTTAAACTATATCGCCAATTGCGATCCGACGATAATACCATACCTGAAATCCAAAAAAGGGACCGAGCTGGAGAGGATTGAGGGGACAAATCAGTTCAGGATTCTAGGTTAAAATCATTATACATATTCTAGCTGTTAGGTGGTGTTGGCTCACCCTGATTTTTATAAATAAATAGTTTACTATCGCCTATTTCGTTGTACGATACAGCAGTACCACTAAAATTTGGTCCTTTAACACCATTGTAGAAAAACCGGTTCCCGATAAATACCCTGGCCTCATCCCAGAGACTTTTTTCAAGGAAACTGTTGATAAGTTTAGCCCCCCCCTCAATCATCACCGAAATGATCTGACGATCATAAAACTCTTTCAGGAGTTGGGTTTCCATGCCCTTGGCAAAATCTATTGTAACCATTTCGAGGTTGGGAATTGTAACAAACTCAGGTTTTCTGGCCGATGCACTGGTGTTGTTCCCAATACAAAGCAACGTGGGGTAATTCCCATCAAAAACATTCATATTGATGGGAAGCCTGAGTTTTCGATCAACGATCACCCTGAGGGGAGTCCTTCCCCCCCAGTTGCGAACGGTAAGCATTGGGTTGTCCTTTTCTACGGTATTGGTTCCAATCATTAAAGCCTGCTCTTCGCTTCGCCAACGGTGTACCAACGAACGGGCCATTTCGTTGGTTATCCATACCGGGGCAATGGGATCGGTGGGTTTGCGAATGGTATCAATAAACCCATCCAACGTTTGCGCCCATTTTAGAATTATATAAGGCCTCTTTTTTGCGTGATAGGTGAAAAAGCGACGATTCTGTTCAAGCGCCTCGTTCTCAAGGATACCCACATCAACCTTACGTCCCTCTTTTCTCAGGGTGTCGATCCCCCTGCCCGATACTTTTGGGTTGATATCCTTTGTGGCAACAACTATCCGGGGTATCCCACATTCAATGATTCTGTCAGTACATGGTGGCGTTTTCCCAAAATGAGAACAGGGCTCAAGGGAAAGGTATAAAGTTGATTCTTTCAGCAAAGATTTATCTTTTACAGAGTTGATTGCATTAATCTCGGCATGCGCTTCACCATATTTAATGTGATAGCCCTCACCAATAATTTTGTTATTATATACAATCACCGCGCCTACCATTGGGTTGGGCGCAACGCTGCCCTGACCGTTCAGAGCCAGCTCCAGGCATCGTTTCATATAAAATATATCAACCTCGTGATTCTCCATAGCGAATACCGGTTAAATTCCGCCTCTGCAAGATAGAAATTTTGGTTGTCAGTACCAAGAAACAATTTAAGTTGCATCAATTTCATTCAATTAGCTATCCGGTAAAAATTATAAAACCTATTTTTGCAAAAGATAGATGTTTTATGGACGATATCAGGGTAATTGATGTACACACAATGATTGCAAAGGAGCTTTACGGGTATTTTCCCGATGAAGAAATTAAAGCATTGCAGCGGGTAATCTTTGAGAAAACGATAAAGCTTCCATATCACCTGATTTTTATTAACCGGGAGGATCGGATAAAATCAACGGAACTAGATATCATTTACAACATTATCGGGCAGCTCAAAAGTGGGACACCGATTCAATACATACTTGGCGAAACAGATTTTTTTGGTTTGACCATTAAGGTGAATCGCGATGTTCTGATCCCTCGCCCGGAAACAGAAGAGCTGGTCGATCTGGTGCTGAAATCAACCCCCGATCAGCCATTAAAAATACTGGATATTGGCACAGGTAGCGGGTGTATTGCCATTTCACTTGCCAAGAATCATCCTGATTTTCAGGTTTACGGTATGGATATTTCAGGAAAAGCCATAACGTTAGCCGATGAGAACGCACACCTTAACGGGGTAAACGTTAATTTTTTTCAATCTGATATCTTGAACCTTTCTGAAAAGGTTCTTGCGGCTCCCTTTGATATAATTGTATCTAATCCGCCGTATGTAAGGGAATCGGAATCATTGCTAATGCAGCCCAATGTACTTGACTATGAGCCGCATCAGGCCATATTTGTTAAGGATACGGATCCTTTTATTTTTTACATTGCCATTTCTCAAAAAGCAGGCGAACTGTTAGTGCCCGGAGGTAGATTATTTTGTGAGATCAATGAAGCTTTTGGTAGCCCAATATCTGCTATTTTTAAAGAAAATAATTTCGTCGAGGTAAGAATTTATAAGGATATCAATGGTAAGGATAGGATTATTAGCGCCCGATATGGAGAAAAAAGGTAAACCGGCTGATTTTCAGAATATAGTTCTACGAATTCAGGCACTTTGTGCCCGACAGGAAAAATGCACTGCCGATGTTCGCCTGAGATTAATCCAGTGGGGGTTATCTAAAACTGAATCAGAAGAAATTATTGCGAAGTTGGTTAATGATGGCTTTGTTGATGATACCCGTTACACCGAAATCTTTGTTAGGGAGAAAAGCCGGTTTAATAAATGGGGTACCATTAAAATTATTCAAGCGTTAAGAATTAAGGGAATTCCAGATAAAGTTATTGATGAAGCCCTCAATCAGCTTGATCCGAAAACTGAGGAGGAATCGTTAAAAAAACTGATGATGAAAAAAACAGGGGCTATAAAATCAAAATCACCTTATGATTTAAAATCAAAGTTGATCAGGTATGCCTTGTCTAAAGGATATAAGTACGAAGAGGTTCTGGCTGTTGTCTCAAAAATGTTTAAAGACGAATGATTTAGGAATCCAATTATGAATTTACACATTGCAGCAAAATTTCAGGTAAATGGGCGGGTCACAGATGTTGGACCATTTGGTTCTGGGCACATCAATGAAACCTATAGTGTTTGCATTAACGGGAACACCAAACCGGCTTACGTTTTGCAAAAGGTTAACATCAATGTTTTTCCTGATATTGAAAAGTTGAGCGACAACATTCTGCGGACAACTAACCACTTGCTTGCAGCTAAAGGAAATTTTAAGGTTATGACTCTGATACCCACGATTGACAATAAACTTTGGTATCGCACAAATGATGGACAAACCTGGCGAATGCTCACATTCATCAAGGGTTCAATATCCTACGATCTGGCCCCCAATTCCTATTTTGCCTATCAGGCAGGTTTGGCTTACGGGTGGTTTATAAAAACCCTTTCCAGTTTGGCTGAACCCAGGCTGCATGAGATTATCCCGGGGTTTCACAGTTTAAAACTCCGCATTCACCAGCTTAATCAGGCTATTATTGAGGACAGCGTAAATCGGCTTCATAAATGCAACCCTGTTGTTGATTTTTATGTTTCAAGGAGCAATGAAATGGAACAGTTTGACGGGCTGGTCGGAACACCTGCGATTCCCTTACGCATTACTCATAACGACACCAAGATCAACAATGTTTTATTTGATAAGAATGGCAAAGCCATTTCGGTAATTGATCTCGATACGGTTATGCCGGGGGTTGTGCATTACGATTTTGGTGATGCAATCAGAACCATAGCAGCAACAGCCCTTGAGGATGAAACCAACCTGGAATTGGTGGGAATTAACCTTGATCTTTATAAATCGTTTGCCAACGGTTTTCTTCAGGAAACAAGGCAAATTCTCACCAGCTCCGAAATGGAATATCTCCCTATTGCGCCTAGGATTATGGCTTACATCATGGGCATCCGTTTTCTTGCGGATTACTTAAGGGGGGATTCCTACTACAAGGTAAAAAACCCGGAGCACAACATTCAACGGGCGACTAACCAGATGACACTCATTGCTGATATGGAGAGAAAACGGGATAAAATGCAATTATTGTAAACATTACAAATCAGAGTTAAATGTTTATTGAATTAAACCTAGATAACTAAAAATTTTCCAACCTTTCAATTTGAATTTGTAATATAACCTTGATAATGAAAAGACTACTTTTACTCACTGTAATAATTTCAAAGGTCCTGTTACTCCACGCCCAGGATTGGTCGTGGTGGGCCAATAATGTGAAATACGATAATAAAACAAATTGGACAGAGTACATAATTTTCTCGCCGAAATACATGGGTCCCAATGCATTGCCTGTACCAAATTTTTCAGATGGATTGATTGAGAACGAAACATATTTTATGTTTTCTGGAAGCGCTCACCTGAGCAGAGGCGATAATACGTATAACCCCAACATCTACATAAACTACAACCTGGTTAAAAATCTCATTTCTTTCGACCTTTACTACCTGCCTATAGAACACTTTAACATGTCTCACGAGATAAAAACCGAAAGAAAAACCTTTTACCAGTACTATTACCGAAAAACGGCCAGGGGAGATACTTATTTTAACACCAATATCCAATTGGTAAAGAAAAAGGTAGATATAAAGTTAAGGGTAGGGTACAAATTTCCAACTTCCAATATGGTTGGGATGGCCCGTTTTACTGATACGCCCGGTTATTACTTTGACCTGAATTTCGGTAGCAGCTGGTTAAAAAGAGAAAATTTATCTGCTAAGATAACCGGCATGTTGGGTTTCTATGCATGGCAAACCAACTCAGATGTTCAATACCAGAATGATGCATTTTTGTACGGTATAGGAATAAAACTAAAAACAAATAGCTTGACTTTGGAATCGGGATTGAGAGGTTACTGGGGCTATTTTAAGATTGGCGACAAACCGATGGTATGGAAAATTAATGGATCTAAAAGGGTTGATAAACTTAATTTTAACCTAAGTTATCAAATGGGTTTATTAGACGTTAAATACCACTCCATTGAATTGGGCATTGGATATTTTTTCGATAAATTTGACATCACGAAAAACTCTGAAAAACAATGAAAACAACAATTATTGCCATTGCCATTTTAGCACTAGGCCTGTACAGTTGTAATGAAAAACCCAATACCCATCTTACTACCAGAGGATTGGTCGATACCATTGGCTTTGCACAATATGGTTGGCAGGTGGATTCAGTTATGGCCAGAATTAACCGTATTCAATCTACTAAACTAGGTGATCTGAAAATTGACGAAAGCAAACCCTGGCGGGTTGCAATATGCCCCCACGATGATTACACGTATGTTGGATGGCAATACCCTGCAACCCTTAGAAATATTAAGGCAAAAACCGTGATTATCTTTGGAGTTGCCCATAAAGCGCGTCAGCTGAACGTTTCCGATCAGGTTGTTTTTGATAGCTTCGATTTCTGGCATGGCCCATATAAGGATATAAAAGTTGCATCAGCCATAAGAGAAGAGCTGATAGAGAACTTACCAGGGGTTTTATACCAGGTTAACGATAGCCTGCAAAAAGTTGAACATTCGGTTGAGAGCATGTTACCTTTTCTTCAATACTTCAACCGGGATGTTGAGATTGTTTCAATTCTTGTTCCGTTCATGAATTTCGATAGGATGGAAGATATTGCCAGGCATCTGGCAACCTCAATCAATCAAATTATGAAGGAAAACCAGTTGCGCTGGGGTGATGATATAACCCTGCTTATAACAACCGATGCAGTTCATTATGGCGATGAGGACTGGGGCGGCAAAGATTACGCTCCCTTTGGGGTTGATAGTTTGGGTTATTGCAAAGCAGTTAAAAAGGAAAATTCAATAATTGACAGCTGTTTAACCGGAGATTTATCCATTGAAAGGATTAAAAGATTTATCGGTTTTACTGTTCAGCCGAATAATTATAAAGAATACCAATGGACCTGGTGCGGGAGATATAGCGTACCTCTTGGATTACTTACAGCATTTTACCTCCAAAGATTCACAAAAGACGTACCCTTACAAGGTCAATTAATTGGTTATTCCAATAGTATTGACCATCAACCAATAAAAGTTGATGATTTAGGAATGGGGAAAACGGCCATTGCCACTCAGCGACACTGGGTGGGTTATGCAAGTGTAGGGTTTAAATAGTTACCGATTTGGAATTCTTGCTGATGATTGCCTGTAACTGAAAACCAGTGCTCAGCGCATCAATTTATTTTAATCGTCTTAGCACGCTCACTGTTGTATCAAGCATTTCATCGGTAAAGTCCAGATGAGTGACCATCCTAATGGTTTGAGGGCCAAATACTGAACAATGGATATTTTTGTCCTTAAGGTAATTAATAAAATCTTTGTCAAGAAGGGATTGAACCAGCTTAAAAACAATTATGTTTGTTTCTGCAGGAAAAACTGTATCAACATAGGGTTGCTCAGAAAGCACTTCGGCAATTGCCCTGGCTCTTTGATGATCCTCCTTTAGCCGCTGGATGTTATTATCAAGTGCATATAAACCAGCAGCAGCCATAAACCCAGCCTGCCTCATGGCTCCACCAAACGCTTTCCGTGTGCGACGAGCTTCTTTTATGAATTCTTTTGTACCTAAAAGCACAGATCCTACAGGTGCCCCAAGCCCTTTGGAAAGGCAAATAGAAATCGAATCGAATAGTTCACCATACTGTTCGGGTGATTCACCAGTTTCGACAAGGGCATTGAAAAGCCGGGCACCATCAAGGTGAAATTTTAATCCGAATTTATCAACAACTTCCCTTATTCTTCTAATCTCTTTGATATTCCAGAAGCTTCCGCCTGCCTTATTCACAGTATTCTCAACCTCAACAAGCTTGGTTCGGGCGGCATGAATATTATCCGGGTTGATATTGGCTAAAACATCCTCGGCGGTAAATCGCCCCCTGTCGCCCTGGAGTAATCTTACTGAAGCAGAAGAGTTACGGGCTATCCCACCTCCTTCGTAGTTATAGATGTGAGCCATCTGATCACAAATCACCTCATCACCGGGTCTAACATGTACATTTATGGCAATCTGGTTGGTCATTGTGCCCGAAGGACAGTAGATTCCAGCTTGCATCCGAAACATAGATGCAAGCTTTTCCTCCAAAGCATTTACCGATGGATCTTCACCATATACATCATCTCCAACTCTCGCATTCATCATAGCATCCAGCATACCGGGCGAGGGACGCGTAACTGTATCGCTGCGCAGATCAATAAAAAGGGAATCTTTCATGATTTATCTTTATTAAAAACTAAAGTATAGATTAGAATATTAAATATAGGTTTAAACTGATAAATGAATAAAGGTTTGTTACAAAACTTAAACCGCTAACATCTTTATCGGATCAAATCTAAATGATTATTCTGTTGATCACCCTTTTTTAACTATTTTTGCCCAGCAAATAATATGTAAATGATTACAATAGACCAGATCAAAGATCTTGTAAAGCGCGAGAAAGCGCTTAGGAGGCATCTTTGACATCGAAAATAAGTTAATTCAGCTTGACGAAGAGGAGCAAAAGGCTCATGCCCCCGATTTCTGGAACAACCCTGCGGAAGCAGAAAAACAGCTGAAAAAAATTGCCGGAATTAAACAATGGGTTACCTCATACAATACAATTAAACAGCACATCGACGATCTGCAGGTACTTTTCGATTTTGCCAAAGATGGCGAAGCATCCGATGACGAGGTTATGAAACATTTCAACCTCACCATTTCAAAAATAGAAGATCTGGAGCTGAAAAACATGCTTCGCAAAGAGGAGGATCGGTTGGGGGCAATTATGAAAATCAACTCTGGCGCCGGAGGTACAGAAAGCATGGATTGGGTGGAAATGCTAATGCGCATGTACACCCGTTGGGGGGAAAGGAATAGGTACGAGATCAGAATTGCTGATATTCAACCGGGAGAGGAGGCCGGGATTAAATCGGTAACACTCGAATTTGTTGGCGAGATGGCCTATGGCTACTTAAAGGGGGAGAATGGCGTTCATCGTCTGGTTCGGATTTCCCCTTTCGACTCCAATGCCCGCCGGCACACCTCGTTTGCCTCGGTATTTGTTGCACCGGCAATTGATGACTCAATAGAAATTATTGTAAATCAAGGCGACATAAAATGGGATACCTATCGTTCAGGCGGAGCAGGCGGACAGAATGTTAACAAGGTGGAAACCGGAGTGCGCTTATACCACATCCCCACCGGAATTGTGGTTGAGAATACCGAAACCCGGTCCCAGCTACAGAATAAGGAAAATGCTATGCGTATCCTGAAAGCGCATCTTTATGAGCTGGAATTAAGGAAAAGACAGGAAATTCAGGATGAGATTGAAGGGAAAAAGAAGAAAATTGAATGGGGATCACAAATCAGAAACTACGTGCTGCATCCTTATAAGCTGGTGAAAGACCTTAGAACAGATTACGAAACCTCAAATGTTCTGGATATCCTTGACGGCGACCTGAATGAGTTTCTTAAAGCCTACCTGATGCAATATGGAGCTGAATAGGTTTATGATTTAATGTGTTCGATGTTAAGATTAAAAATCCTTAAAATTTATTGATTAGTAAGATTTTGAGAATAATCTGATTAACTTTGTAACGAATTTTATACCCTTTATAAGGAGATGAAGAATACCGATAAATGTTCGTTTTGTGGTCGCGATCGTAAAGAGGTCAACCTTTTGGTTGCAGGGGCAAATGCCTTTATTTGTGATATGTGTGCAGAGCAGGCCAACCTGATTGTCCGTGAAGAGCTGAAAAAGAAGGGGGAGTTTAAGCTTAATAAAAGCAAACTTTTAAAACCAGCCGAGATTAAAAAGTTTCTCGACCAGTATGTTATTGGTCAGGATGAAGCTAAGAAATTCCTTTCAGTTGCAGTTTACAACCACTACAAAAGGCTGATGCAGGGGAACAAAGGAGGGGACGATGATGTTGAAATTGAAAAATCGAACATTCTCCTGGTTGGCGAAACGGGTACCGGGAAAACCCTGCTTGCAAGAACCATTGCCAGGATGCTCCATGTACCGTTTACCATTGTTGATGCAACAGTGCTCACAGAAGCCGGATATGTTGGCGAAGATGTGGAAAGTATCCTTACCCGCCTGCTCCAGGTTGCCGATTACAACGTTGAAGCCGCTGAAAAGGGAATAGTGTTTATTGATGAAATTGATAAAATCGCCCGTAAAGGCGATAACCCATCCATCACCCGGGATGTTTCCGGTGAGGGTGTTCAACAGGGGTTGCTCAAACTGTTAGAAGGATCGAATGTTCTGGTTCCGCCGCAGGGAGGTCGTAAACACCCTGAACAGAAGATGATTTCGGTTGATACCAAAAATATTCTTTTTATTTGCGGTGGTGCATTTGAAGGGATTCAAAAGAAAATAGCCCAACGTTTAAACACCCAGGTTGTTGGATATGGCGCCAGCAAGTCCAGAGAGGTTATTGACAAGGACAATCTAATCCAGTATATTGCCCCGCAGGATTTAAGGGCGTATGGGTTAATTCCGGAAATAATCGGACGGTTACCGGTTATAACCTATCTAAGCCCACTGGATAGAAAGGCACTACGCAGCATCCTTACAGAGCCCAAGAATGCCATTACAAAACAGTACATCAGGCTATTTGAGTATGATTCCATAAAGCTCGAATTTGGCGATGATGCCCTTGATTACATCGTTGATAAGGCAATTGAATTTAAGCTGGGCGCCCGCGGTTTGCGTTCCATCTGTGAAGCCATTATGATAGATGCCATGTTTGATCTTCCGTCGGGGAGTAATAAGGAAATTCTGATTACTGTTGATTACGCCCACAAAAAACTGGAGAAGGCGAATGTAAAGCGACTTAAGGCCGCATAAAAAATACTGGAATTTTCAGGGGCATACACGTAGCAAGGCTTAATAAAAATCAATTAAACCTTTTATTCTTTCTTACCAGATTTATAAATGAGTACTCCAGTTCTCCGTCCCTTTGGGGTTCTGTTTTGTCAATTGCCTCAAATCGCCACTCATCTGGGTTGATTGGTGGAAAAAAGGTATCACCCTCAAATTGTGCTTCAACCTTGGTAAGATAGATTTTGTCTGTAATAGGTAATGCCTGCCTGTAAATTTCGCCCCCACCTACGATGAAAACCTCCTCATCATCTTTTGATATTTCCAGGGCTCTCTGAAGGCTATCCACAACAATACACCCGGGAGCATTGAAATCCTTATTCCGTGATATAACCACATTTGTTCTATTCGGAAGAGCTTTGCCAATACTTTCGAAGGTTTTTCTCCCCATTAAGATATGGTGCCCGGTGGTCAGGTTTTTAAACCTCTTCAGATCTTCAGAGATATGCCATATCAGCTTGTTGCCCTGGCCTATTACATTATTTTCAGCTACTGCTACTATAATTGAAATAATCATACGATTTTTTAATTCATTATTAGAAATTTGTTGTCTGTAGAATACAGCAAAATTACTCTTTTGTATCAGGTTCTTTTGCTTTAAATTTAATATCTATTCCAAACTTAAAATATTGAGTAAAAAAGTACTTATCATCAAAATGAAAATTGATAGGCGATATTTCATAGGCCATCCGACTTCTTCGAGGATTAATTCGCAGACCTAAACCAAGATACCCGCCATAGTAGGATTTCAAAAAATATTCTGATTCTGGGTGGCTAACTTCCCAATCACCACCTGTTCCAAGCAATCCTCTGGATAAGTTGAATGAACCCCCGGCTCCAATTAATATCGAGAAAGCTTTATATTTTATTACATCAAGATATCCAATCAGGTTAAGTGAAGTGAGCCTGTAGTATTGCTCCCGAACATCAGTTATCCCCAGGGCCATAAAGTTTCCAGAAACAATATTTGGGCTTATTCTCAACCGATCATTCCAGTATGATTTCTGATAGCCAAGCATTACAACACCGCCCACACCTATTTCGTATTGTCCTTCGTTAATGCCAAACCCAACCCCGGTTTTCAAGCTGCTTCTTGAGAATTCCTGACAGGTACCCCAATAGTTGACTGTGAGTAAAAGGATTAGGAGGATTGTACGCCGTATAATGCTATTACCATTTTTAGCTATGACAACAGATGATATTTTTGAACTTTTTGCAAATTGCATTATCCATTAATTTTAATGAAACCCCAACCATTTTTTATTTTAACCTTTATCTTTTCCCAACTATACGTTGTTCTGGCAGGTAGAACCTTCGCCAATTACACCGCAATAGCACCTTTGATATGCGGATGTGGATCATAGCCATCCAGCCGAAAATCCTCGTAAATGAAATCAAATATTGATTTGACCGTAGGATTTATCCACATTCTGGGGAGAGTTCTTGGTTCTCTGGATAGCTGCAGTTTCACCTGATCAAGATGGTTGAGGTAGATGTGAGCATCGCCAAAGGTGTGAATAAATTCTCCGGGTATTAAGTTGGTTGCCTGTGCTATCATCAGCGTCAATAAAGCATAGGAGGCAATGTTGAATGGAACACCCAAAAATACATCAGCACTGCGCTGGTAGAGCTGGCAGGACAGCTTGCCATCGGCAACATAGAATTGGAAAAGCGCATGGCAGGGTGGCAAAGCCATTTTCTCTATCTCCCCAACATTCCATGCGTTTACAATGTGCCTTCGGGAATCAGGGTTCTTTTTGATTGATTCAATAAGCTGGGTGATCTGATCAATATGGCGCCCATCGGCTGTAGGCCACGATCGCCACTGATAACCATAAACCGGACCCAGGTTACCATTTTCATCTGCCCATTCATCCCAGATGGTTACACCATTATCATTCAGGTATTTGATATTGGTTTCACCTTTAAGAAACCACAAAAGCTCGTAGGTGATGGATTTCATGTGAAGCTTTTTGGTGGTTAACAGTGGGAATCCATCCTGCAAGTTGAATCTCATCTGGTAACCGAAAACGCTTATGGTTCCGGTTCCGGTTCGATCGCTCTTTTTTATACCATTATTCAGGATATGATCAAGCAGTTCAAGGTATTGCTTCATATAAATTTATAATGAAATTTCGGTTTAAAGGTAAACCCAATCGGGGAGATTGGCAAAGTAAACCCGCTAAGTGTTGATCGAATGTTAAAAACTTATCGGGTTCTGATCAGCCATAGCTTTCGACCCCAAACTATGCCGATAGCTAAAATGAGACGTGGTATCAGAAGCCACAAAACGGAGATGCCTATTGCCGCAAAGAGGAACAGATCTTCAAGGTTGGAGTGGGAGATTGCTATATGAAAATTCAGCAAATCGGCATCCTGCTTAGGTAACTCACCGCTTTCCACTGCGTCAATCATTACTGCTGAACCATAGGCCAAGCCCAGGAGATTTGCCACAATCCACATAAATGAGGTTGATTCCGGAAGTCCCATTACTTTTAAAGCCGGACTGAATATTTTAGCAAGTAACCTGTTAACTCCAAATTCCTCAAGCAGCTTCTGTAAGATCATCAGCAAGGTGATCAGAACCACTATTTTCAGGCTTAACCAAAAGATTTTGTAGGCCCAGCCAATCAAAACAACCTTTAAGGGTGTACCATCCTCCATTATTGATGAATGGTTAAAAGATCCCATATCGTGAGGAAGCAGGAGGTTTAAAATGAAGGCTGCAACTATCGAGGTAATAACCCGAAGCAAAATAATATGTGTGGTTTTTGACCCTGTTTTACGCTGTACGGCTGTTTCCAGTATCAGGTTATGTGCTATTAAGCTCATGATAGCCAGTATTGTTGCTTCCCTTAATGTGAATGGTAAGGAAGTAAGAACTGCTATTGAGGAATAAACATTCAGGAATGCCCCGGAAATGTAAACCAATGCCCCTTCCCCTCTAACCCCAATAAGGCTAAAAACCGGAGACAAGTAATCAGAAATAATTTTTAATATGCCGTAATGATTGAGAAGAGTAACTATAAATGAAATGGATATTGTGATTTTCAGGAACCAGAAAGCTGTGTTAAGTGCTTTAGGAATGGCTGATTTAACCGAGGATGTTATTCTCCTTAATATCATCTAATTTGAGATTGTACCAAAAAGTAAACCCCGTTTATAAAACGGGGCAAGTGCGGATAAAGGGACTCGAACCCCCACGCCTTTCGGCACTAGATCCTAAGTCTAGCGCGGCTACCAATTACGCCATATCCGCAAAAAGCGGTGCAAATATACTAAACTGTTAAAATAATTAATATTTTTCTTTAATTATTTTAATCTATTGAGACACCAAATGCAAGTTAATAATTCCCTGAGAAGAAATCAAGATTAAATAAGGAGAAGGGGCTGGTAGGAAAATTTAAAGCAATGCCTCAAGTTTTGAAACCAATGTATTTTTAGGTACGGCACCCACTTGTTTATCCACCACCTGTCCGCCTTTAAAGAACAACAATGTGGGAATATTTCTAATTCCAAATTTGGCAGCCACGCCCGGGTTGGTGTCAACATCTACTTTTCCAACCACTGCTTTTTCTTTGTACTCCTCCGATATTTGTTCAACGTAAGGGGCAATCATACGGCAGGGGCCACACCATTCTGCCCAGAAATCGAGCAGTACAGGTTTTTCCGATTTAATCACCAGCTCTTCAAAGTTTGAATCGGTTATTTCTAATGCCATGATATTAATGTTTATTGATTTGACATGATAAATTTACAAATTATAACATTTGCATTCAATAATTGTTTGCAAAACTAATCCTTTAGTTTAAAATCATACTCATTGGTTTGTAAATAGCTGATAAAATTTTGTGAAAGCTTAATTCGTTGGGTCCTAGAGAAAAGATCGAGGGATATTTTTTCATCATGATCTATAACCCTCAGCTTAAGAGTGATTTTGCCCTTATTCTTTTCAACCTGTTTACGTAAATCTTCCACCAGTATTTCGTCAATTTCTTCTAACGGTAAATTCAGGGTGATGCTTTTAATCATATCCTCTTTCACCTCTGAGAGCATGATCATGCTCCTGACCTTGAATTCCGGTTCAGGTGGGCCATATGAGCGGGGTTGAACTTTCCCTTTTACCATAATGGTGTACCCTTCGAAAAAGAATTTACGAAAGTTTTCAAAATCTTTCCCAAATAGTGTAAACTCCCAGGAGTCAGTATAATCTTCAAGGGTTAAACGGCCGTAAAAATTGCCATTTTTACTGGTTAGCACTTTTGCGGAGGTTACCATCCCTGCAATGGTGATATCTCTTCCGTTCAGGGCAGGCAGATCTTTCATCTCCGCAAGTGTGGTGTTGCAAAAGTGATCGATTTCCAACCGGAAATCATCCAGAGGATGCGCAGAGAGATAAATGCCAATAACCTCTTTTTCCTTATTCAGTTTTTCCAGTTTGGACCAATCCTCAGCCTTTGGCGCTTCCGGTTTTTGTATTTCAAAGCCCGAACCCAGTCCAAAAAGCGATTGTTGTGAGTTGTTTTTTTCAGTATTTGCCTTTGATCCATACCTCATCAGCAACTCAATAAAAGAGTTGCCCTTTGAGTCCAATGCAAAGTACTCACTTCGCTTTAAGTTGCTCATGGTATCAAATGCACCGGCAAGGGCAAGGGCTTCAAAATTTTTTTTATTTACGGTTTGCAGGTTAACCCTTTCAGAAAAATCATATATATCCTTGTATTTTCCACTGGTATTTCTAACCTCGATGATGTTTGCAACAGCATTTTCTCCAACCCCTTTAATTGCACCTAGGCCAAACCGTATATCCCCGTTCGATTGTACAGAGAATTTGTAATGGCTTTCATTCACATCAGGTCCAAGCACCTGAATTCCCATACGTTTACACTCATCCATAAAGATGGTTATCTTCTTTATATCTGAGAGATTCCGGCTAAGTACAGCAGCCATAAACTCACTTGGGTAGTGGGCTTTGAGGTATGCTGTTTGGTAGGAAATGTAGGCATAGCAGGTTGAATGCGATTTATTGAACGCGTATTGAGCAAAAGCCTCCCAATCAAGCCAGATTTTTTCAACCTTGCTGATTTCGTAGCCATTCTTCTCACAGCCCTTTACAAACTTTTCCTTCAGCTCATCCATTACCTTCTTTTGCTTCTTCCCCATAGCTTTCCGGAGACCATCTGCTTCTGCCTTGGTAAAACCGGCTAGTTTTTGTGAAAGGAGCATGACCTGTTCCTGGTAAACAGTAATACCGTAGGTGTCTTTCAGGTATTCCTCCATTTCAGGGATATCGTATTCAATCTTCTCCTTGCCATGCTTACGGTTGATAAAGCTTGGGATGTACTCCATTGGCCCTGGACGGTAAAGGGCATTCATGGCAATCAGATCCTCAAAACGGTTAGGTTGGAGTGCCCTGAGATGCTTTTTCATCCCGGGCGATTCAAACTGGAACAACCCGGTGGTATCACCTCGGGAATAAAGTTCGAATGTTTTTTTATCGTCCAGAGGAATATTTTCGATATCAACATCAATCCCTTTGGATTCTTTGATAAACAAGAGGGCATCTTTGATTATAGAAAGGGTTTTTAATCCCAGAAAATCCATTTTTAGCAAACCAATATCCTCTACTAAAGTGCCCTCGTACTGTGTAACAAAAAGGTTGGTATCTTTTGCAGTACTCAGGGGGATATACTCTTCCAGATCTTCTCTGCCGATAATAACTCCGCAGGCGTGAACGCCTGTTTGCCTCACTGTTCCCTCAAGAACTTCGGCATACTGCAGAGTATCGCAAATCAGCTTGTTGTCCGATTTTTTGGCCTGGGCCAATTCCGGGATCTCCTTGTAGGCTTGGGAAAGGGTAGTTCCTGGTCGATCGGGAACAAGCTTGGCCAGCTTATCGGCCTCACTTAACGGGAGTTTTTGAACCCGGGCAATGTCGCGGATGGCCATCTTTGCAGCCATGGTACCAAAAGTGATGATGTGGGCTACCCGCTTAGCGCCATATTTATTCACCACGTATTTTAAAACCTCCTCACGCCCATCCTCGTCAAAATCGATGTCAATATCCGGCATGGAGATACGTTCCGGGTTTAAAAATCGCTCAAAAAGTAAATCGTACTTAATGGGATCAATATCAGTGATCCTGAGGCAATAAGCCACAACTGAACCTGCTGCCGATCCTCTTCCAGGTCCTACTGCAACTCCCATTTCGCGTGCAGCGCGAATAAAATCCCAGGTTATTAAAAAATACCCCGGATAGCCCATCTTTTTTATCACCCCTAACTCAAAATCAATCCTTTCGCGGAGTGTGTCGTTCAGGTTATCGCCCCAGCGTTTTTTTGCCCCTTCGTAGGTCAGGTGGTGAAGATATGCGTTATCATCGGCAAATCCTTCGGGGAGAGGGAAATATGGCATAATCGGGGGGTTGCTCAGGTTGATAAACTCAACCTTATTGGCAACTTCCAGGGTGTTGGTTATAGCCTCCTGGAAATCGGGGAAAAGCAAACGCATTTCCTCTTCGCTTTTAAGATATTCCTGGGTTGTGTATTTCAACCTGTCCGGATCATCAAGATCTTTGCCTGTATTGAGGCAAATCAGGCGGTCGTGTGCGGGAGCATCCTCCGAGTTGACAAAATGCACATCGTTGGTGGCGATGCATTTAACCCCGGTTTTTTTGGACAGCTCAATCAGCACCTTGTTGACCTTTAGCTGGTTTTGGTAAACCTCCTGGTCAATCCGGTAATCGCCTGATTGATGGAGCATGAGCTCAAGGTAAAAATCGTCCCCAAAAATGCTTTTATAATCGTTAATCAGCTCCTCTGCCAGCTGGATATTCCCAAGCATAATAGCATCGGGTATTTCTCCTCCCAGGCAGGCACTGCTGGCTATAATTCCTTTGCAGTATTTACGCAGGAGTTCTTTATCCATCCTGGGCTTGTAGTAAAACCCTTCTGTCCAGCTATACGATACCAGCTTGATGAGATTTTGATACCCCTCTTTATTCTTTGCCAGCAGGATAAGGTGGAATCCGGCACGATCTTCCTTTTCAGTTCTGTCGAACCGGCTGTTCTTCGCGATATATGCTTCAACCCCAATAATTGGTTTGAATAGTTTTGCCTCCTGCTCTCTTATTTTGGCATTTAATTCCTCTATTTTTGAGAATGATTCAGGGGATTCGTCCAGCTTAAGCTTATCAATTTCCTTTTTATACTTGTTGATATCACTGTAGGGATGATCATTAACTTTAGCCACAGTGTTGATAAACTCTTTGATGCCGAACATATTGCCATGGTCGGTTACAGCAACGGCTTTCATGCCCAGAGCTTTGGCTGTATCAACTAAAACCTTAATGTTTGATGCCCCATCGAGGATGGAGTACTGGGTGTGAACATGAAGATGAACGAATCCGCTCATTTATCTGATTATAAAATATATACTTTGATTTTTGGTAGAAATAAATTCTTGTCCAAAGGTAGCTATTAAGAGGTGATTGAAAGGGCTTGTTAATAAGTTTTGGAAAAGTTGGGAAGGGGTTAAAAATCAGAAGTTAGAACTCAATGCCCAGATTTAAGTGGGCAAAAAATAGAAAAATTCAATATTTCATTAGTAATGAAATGATAATACGGGCAACCAATTACTGAATTTTTAATCTTTCTTAATACTTGGTTGAATAGGTAGGTTTCGTAAAATGCCTATTTTTGTAAAGTTTTCTGTATTTTTAAAGTCAGCAGGATTTTACATAAAGCATCGTGATTTGTGCTAAAGTAAAATTTGTTATGTCATGCTGAACGAAGTAAAGCATATTGTAAATAAAAGATCTTTCACTTTGCTCAAGATGACATTTCCCTAAAGCTGACAATATTTTATTATAAACTCATAAGCTAGCCGACTAATGGCTGATGTAATTCAATTGCTTCCGGATTCCGTAGCCAACCAGATTGCTGCAGGCGAGGTGGTTCAACGACCATCATCTGTAGTAAAAGAGCTGTTGGAGAATTCGGTTGATGCGGATGCAACACATATCCAGGTGGTTATTCGGGATGGTGGGAAAGCATTAATCCAGGTGATAGACGATGGGTGCGGGATGTCTGAAACGGATGCCCGTTTAAGCTTTGAGCGGCACGCTACCTCGAAAATCCGCGAAGCAGCAGATTTGTATGGAGTTAAAACAATGGGTTTCAGAGGTGAAGCGCTGGCATCAATTGCCGCAGTTGCAGAGGTTGAACTGAAAACCCGAAGAATTTCGGATGAGGTTGGTACATTCATCAGAATAAATGGTTCTGAGTTTGAAGAACAAAGCCAGGTTAATTGTCCCACCGGATGCAATTTCAGCATCAAAAACCTTTTTTTCAATGTTCCGGCACGAAGGAAATTCCTGAAGAGTTCATCACTTGAGCTAAAACACATTATTTCCGAATTTCAACGGGTTGCACTGGCTAACCCATCGGTTGGGTTTTCACTTAACCATAATGGGGTGGATATATACAACCTTCAGGCCGGAGGGCTAAAGCAAAGGATTGTCGGGCTTTTTGGAAGATCTGTAAATCAGCAGCTGCTGGAGTGTAATACTCACACCACGTTGGCCAATGTTTACGGGTTCATTGGGCGCCCTGAGAGTGCCCGGAAGAGTGCAGGGGAGCAATTCCTTTTTGTGAATAACCGGTATTTCAAGAGCCCTTACATGCATAAAGCAGTTATGAATGCATACGAACGCCTGCTCCCTGCTGAATCCATACCACCATATTTTCTTTACTTTGAGGTTGACCCAACATCAATTGATGTTAATATTCATCCAACAAAAACAGAGATCAAGTTTGAAGACGAGCGGGCTATATGGCAAATTCTTCATGCCTCGGTAAAGGAAACGCTGGGGAAGTTTGCTGTAGTCCCGGCAATTGATTTTGATACAGAAATGGTGATTGATATCCCTTTTTTCCCAAAAAATGCCCCTGTGAGCATTCCTGATATTCAGGTTAACCCTGATTTTAACCCGTTTGATGATGATCACCCGTTGTTTTCATCACAAGGATCGTCATTTCACCATAAGAAACCGGTTAAAGGCTGGGAGCAGCTGTACGATGATAATAAGGGGGATGATTTTGAAAAAGGATCAACCATTACTCAAACCTTCCGATCAAAAGGATTTGATGAGAACCCGGATATTTATGAACCCCGTTTCTTTCAGCTCAAGGAGAAGTATATTCTAACATCCGTAAAATCGGGACTCATGGTGATTGATCAGAAAAGAGCGCATGAACGGATTCTCTACGAACAGTATCTTGCTACCCTTAACTCCGATCAGAACATTGCCCAGAAAGAGCTTTACCCGCAAACCATTGACCTGAACCCTGATGACTACGAGTTGATTGTTGATTCTATTAAGGATCTTTCACAACTTGGAATAGAGATATCGAATCTGGGTCATAATCAGGTAGCCGTAAACAGCCTGCCGGCTAACCTTAAGGTAGCTGACCCAATCCGCTTGATTGAGGATCTTTTGAAAAGTTTAAAGGAGAACCAATCCATTCCAATAGAGGAGGCCAGCCATAAACTTGCCCTTTCTATGGCTAAAGCAGCATCTATCGGGTATGGAAGAACGTTGACCCTGGTTGAGATGCAAGATTTAATAGATAAGCTTTTTGCCTGCCAGTTCCCCAATGTTTCCCCTGACGGGAAAGCTGTGGTAAGTATTATCAGCCTTGATGAGATGGAAAAGAAATTTAAATAGATAGGTTTAACTGAGAATTGGAATAAATCTATTAAATTGATATTGCCAAAAGGAATTGAAAACTTTAAAGAAACAATGTTGTTATATAATTTAGAAAATAGATAATTTTTATGAGTGCATTTGACAGAACCAGTTTTGGCGGAACACCCCCGGTGGTGAAAAACCTTATCATTATTAACGTGATTATGTTGTTTGCTACCTGGGTGGCGCAAAATACAATGGGGATTGATCTTAACAGGTACCTTGGGCTATACTATTTTGAATCGGAGTATTTTCGGCCTTACCAGGTGATTACTCACATGTTTATGCACGGGGGCTTAACCCATTTATTTTTCAACATGTTTGCCTTATGGATGTTTGGCCGTGTGCTGGAACAGGTTTGGGGTAGCAAACGATTCTTGATCTATTATTTCATTACCGGATTGGGAGCGGCTACACTCCATACTTTTGTTAACTACCTTCAAATCTCGAACATACAATCAGCAGCAGTTGCAATGTTGAACACCCCATCGCCCGATACTTTTGCAGCATTTGTTACAAAGCATTTCCCCGAGTATTACACCCAGGTATATGAAAAATTTCTGAGCGCCTGGTTCACAAATCCCGGTAATGCGCAGCTTATCGAGGAGGCAGGAAATTACACTAACCAGCTGATAAACCTACAGATGAATATCCCAACCGTAGGTGCATCAGGGGCTGTTTATGGCGTATTGCTTGCGTTTGGGATGCTTTTCCCAAATACAATTATCATGCTGTTGATCCCGCCAATACCCATAAAGGCCAAGTGGCTGGTAATAATCTATGGCGGATTGGAATTATACCTGGGATTAACACAACCCGGCAGTAATATTGCCCATTTCGCCCACCTTGGCGGTATGCTTTTTGGGTTCTTCCTGATCAGGTATTGGAATAAAAGGAAGGATGTGTTTTATTGATAACTCGTTAGGTAATTTGTAAATCCAGAATGGTATAAGATATATATTTTGCAGTAACAATTAACAATCAAGAAGTTAGCAGAAATGAGTGTAGTTGATGAAATAAAGGATTCATTCAGGCATGGGAGCAGTTTAACCCGGATAATTTATATCAACCTTGCTGTTTTTGTAGTATATAACCTGATAAGGGCCATCCTTTATTTGAGTGGGAACCCGGTAGGAAGCAGTCTGGCGGTATATCTTGCCGTTCCGGCTGATTTTGGTAGCCTGATCCAACAACCATGGACGGTATTAACCTATATGTTTTTCCATGAGGAATTTCTGCATATTCTTTTTAACATGCTATGGTTGTATTGGTTTGGGCAGATCTTTCTTGTGTTTTTATCGCAAAAAAAGCTAACAGGGGTTTACCTGTTGGGAGGGATTTCAGGAGCTTTACTTTTTATGATTTTCTACAATCTTTTCCCTGTTTTCCGAAACGACCTTCCTGTTGCAATTGCCCTTGGTGCTTCTGCTTCGGTTCTTTCTATTGTTGTTGCAATATCTGTACTGAAACCAGATTATCAGATTAACCTTTTATTTATTGGCCCCGTAAAGCTCAAATACCTGGCTGTTTTCTCTGTTGTACTTGATATTATAAGCATCCCAATTTCCAACCCGGGTGGTCATATTGCCCATCTCGGGGGTGCACTTTTTGGGTATTTATACATCATTGCATCAAGGCAAGGAGTAGATCTGGTTAAACCTGTAATCTGGATTTCTGAGAATATATTTGTTAAACGCAACACAAAATCACATCTTAAAGTTAACTACCGGAAAAACGAAACAGATATTGAGTATAAAGCCCGCAAGGTCAGCGAACAGCAAAAGCTGGATAAAATTCTTGATAAAATCTCCAGGACTGGTTACGAAAGTTTAACAAAAGAAGAGAAGGAAGCATTGTTCAGAATGAAAGATAATTCTGTAAATTAGTGCATGCAAAAAATCTTTCATAAGATCCTGGTAGTATTAAACATTCTTCTTGCAGCAGGCATCCTGCTCTCTTACCTTTCTGTTTATATAAACCCTGAAAAATTTTGGTTTATTGCCTTGTTTGGGTTGATCTACCCCTTTTTGCTGATCGCCAACCTGATTTTTCTTATTTACTGGATTTTCCGATGGAAAAGAGTTGTCCTGATCTCCCTTTTTGCCATTGGCATCGGGGTATTTCATTTGACCAGCTTTTTCCAGTTTCCTTTTGGAAAAGAATCCGGGAAGGGGAAAACGGATCTGGTGATTCTATCCTATAATGTTAATCTTTTCAGGTTATACTCATGGTCGTCAAAACCCCCAACATATAATGAGATAATTAATTTCTCCGATTCTTATAACCCCGATATCATTTGCTATCAGGAGTTCTATACCTCCAGGGGAAAATTTTCTGGGAATAATGCCAGAAAATTGCTGGAAATGAACGCCCATATCGGATATATTGTCCAGAAACGGAATTCGGGTTACGGTATTGCAACATTTACCAAACATCCCATTGTTGACAGGGGGGAGATCAAATTTGAGAATACTTCCAATGCCTGTATTTACACCGATATCAAGATAGGAAAAGATACCGTAAGGGTTTACAATAATCACCTGCAATCGTTAAGACTAAAGGAGAGGAATTTTAATTTTCTGCTCAACGAAGAGTTCAGGCAGGGGAGTAATAAGCTGGTTGAGTTGAAGGATATTTCGTTCAAACTCAGGGATGCCTTCAGGAAAAGAGCTATTCAGGTAAACAAGGTGGCCGATCATATCAGCAAATGCAGGTACCCGGTAATCGTATGCGGCGATTTTAACGATTCCCCAATTTCTTATACTTATTATAAGATGAGCAAAACCTTGAATGATACTTTCCGCGAGGTGGGTATCGGAATTGCAAATACATACATGGGACTTATTCCATCCTACAGGATAGATTATATATTACACAGCAAACACCTCAAAGCCATTCGCTATTCCAGTCCCAGGGTGAATTACTCCGATCACTACCCGGTTATCGGGTACTACAAATGGGTTAATAAAAAGAAGTGAATTTAACCTTTAAAAAGGCAGTTTATCAAGATCCACATTTCCCCCGGAGATAATTACGCCCACTCTTTTACCGGAAAAAACCTTGGGGTTTTCCATCATCACTGCAATTGGCACTGCTGATGAAGGCTCAATGATGATTTTCATCCGTTCCCAGATTAATCGCATAGCTTTGGTAATACCCTCTTCAGTGGCTGTAAAAATCCCATCACATTTCTCATTTAAAATGGTATAGGTTAACTCACAAAGCGATGTTAACAACCCATCGGCGATGGTTTTTGGGGAAACAGAAGGGTAAATGGTTTTATCGCGAAGCGAACGAAAAGCATCATCAGCATTTAAGGGCTCTGCACCCAAAACTTTTATTGAAGGGTTGATCCCTTTTACGTAAGTGGAGGTTCCGCTTAAAAGCCCTCCACCGCCAACCGGGGCTATTACAAAATCAAGGTTGGGTTGCTCTTCAAGCAATTCCAGTGATGCGGTTCCCTGTCCGCAGATCACATTGAAATTGTTATATGGGTGTATAAAATTTGCACCTGTCTGGTGCTGGATTTCGGCAAGTGTATCCTCCCGGTCTTTTTGCGTGGGTTTACAAAATGTTATTTTTGCCCCGTAACCTGCCACAGCGATTTTTTTTATTTCCGGAGCATTTTCTGGCATAACAATATATGATGGAATTCCTCTCATTCGGGCTGCCAGAGCCAATGCAGCTGCATGGTTTCCTGAGCTATGGGTTGCCACACCCTTTTTTGCCTCCTCATCGGTAAGGCTAAACACGGCGTTGGATGCACCCCTGAACTTGAAAGCACCAACTTTTTGGAAATTCTCACACTTTAAAAAAAGGGTTGCCCCCAGTATTGAATTCACACTGGTGGATGTTAGTACAGGTGTACGATTCGCATACTTTTTTACAATCGAATAAGCCTTAGAAACATCATCTACGGTTGGTAACATTATTTGATCCATTGCTATAGCGGGGTTAATGTTTAATGGTTGCTTTTTTCCTGTTCTTTTTCTCTTCGGCAAATAGTTTATATTTTTCCATGACTTTCAGCTGTATCTCATAATCGGTGGATATCAACAGGAAGCTATCAGAAAATGCGCAATAATCCATAAACTCAAACACATCATTGCCTGTTAACCCGGTTAAATCGGAAACCAGAACGGCATTGTACTTCTTTTCAATTCTTCGTTTTTGCTTCTCTTTTTCCAAAAACTCATTCAGCTTATCATTCTGTTTCATGTACCAATCCTTCCCAAAGGTAAAACCAGGTGTTGGTCCAGGAAGATTGACCAAACCAAGCTTGGTAATTGTCCGTTGAAAATATTCGTTCACTTTTTTGATGTCCTCTTCCTCTTTGCTAACGGGTAGTTGAAGTTCACTTACCCCTTTTAAGAATTTCTCGTAGGTGGAAAACCAGGATATTTTTACCTCCTTAATTTCATACGACCTTGGTTTAAGCTTGATATCATTAAATAATGAATCGGGGCTAAATTGCCCCCAGTTTACGAATGATGAATTGAAATAACCTAACGATGATATTTTAATGGTATCGCCAATGCCAAACGCTATCCTGAAATAGCCAAGCATGTCGGAAATGGAAGCCTTTTTTTGTGTAATATTGACTATATGGGCCATTGGCACAGGTTCTCCGTTTATAGAACTGATTATCCTGAAACTATAAACCCGAATTGTATCCTGAGCTGATGCCTGTGAATGCTGAGTCCAAAGAATTGATAGGATTGCAATATAGAAAACGGAATGCTTCAACACTTAGTTTTTGGTTCTCAAAAATAATGGATGTTTCTAACAAAAACCAAACCATGTTTAGCTTTAACCTTTTTTAACCGCTTATATAAATGAAACTGGTTACCTGTCAGCTGTGATAAATTAATTCTGACAAGTAACCAGAGCCAATATTTCGGAATATTTACTTTCTGTTTTTAACGTATTTTTCCAACCAGTTGTCCATCTCCCAGGTAACATGCATTATCGATTGCCGCGCCCTGTATCCATGACTTTCGTATGGGAGTAAAACCAGCCGGGTTGTCCCGCCATGCCCTTTAATGGCAGCATACAATCTTTCGCTCTGAATGGGGAAGGTCCCGCTGTTATTGTCGGCCTCACCGTGAATTAACAGCAAAGGCTCGTTTATTTTATTTGCATAGTTGAAGGGCGACATTTTGTTATAAACATCCTGTGCTTCCCAGTAGTTACGCTCCTCGCTCTGGAA
Organism: uncultured Rikenellaceae bacterium; assembly: GCA_964552655.1. Lineage (GTDB taxonomy): Bacteria > Bacteroidota > Bacteroidia > Bacteroidales > Tenuifilaceae > CAZKHG01. Next base: position 41,122 of record CAZKHG010000014.1, on the reverse strand, counting down.
CCCGAATGGGGTTAAACTTCTGTTGTATGCCCCACTCCTGGCTATTCCAGCTGCAAACAGATCACAATGAGCCATCAGGTTGGCGGTCATAAATGCACCGTATGAGTGTCCCCCAATGGCAATTCGTTTAGGATCGGCAACCTTCATTGAAACAAGGGTGTCGATTGCAGCCTTTGCATTCGAAACCAGCTGCTCAATAAATGTATCGTTTGGCTCCTTGCCATCTTTCCCGACAATGGGCATCCCCAGGTTGTCGAATACAGCATAACCTCTTGCAACCCATAGAATAGCCGACAGTCTTGATGGACGAATAAACCGGTAAGGCGAACCTTTTACCTGACCAGCCAGATTGGGGTCAACAAACTCCTCAGGGTAAGCCCACATTAATACGGGCAGTTGAACAGATCCTTTTACATAACCGGCTGGCAGGTAAAGTGTTCCGGTAAGAGTTAACCCATCCTCCCGCTTATATTTAACCAGCTCCTTTTTAACCTCTTTCAGCATCGGGTAAGGATGCGGGAAGAAGGTAAGCTGATTAACCTTCTTCTTGATCAGGTCGCGGGAATAATAGTTTGGTTGTTCATTGGTTGATTCGCGGGAGGTGATAATGATTCTTTTTTCCAGGTTGAGAAAATCAACAAAATATTCATAAACTTCCCCCTGGCACTGCCAGATTCTTTTTGTTTTATTTAATTTGATATCGAATTCATCCAGAAAGGGGAAATCCCCTTTAGGGGTTGATCCGTTGCCGGAAAGGTAAAGGTACTTCATGTTTTTATCAGTGAGTAACACCTCTCTTCCCCAGGCGTTTGGAGTAGTTACAAAATAACCCGGATCGCTGTATGCATCCTGCCAGGAACGATCCCAAATAACTTTTTTCTGGGCTTTGGGGTTTGAAGGATCTATGAAACTGGTTACAACCTTTCTGTTTGTCCACCACCTTTCTGAAACAACCGCCAGGTTTTTCCAACCCCAGGTTATTCCTGAGTACCTGAGATTCAGACTCAGGAATTCAACAGGGGAATTACTGAACGGGGCATCAAGTGCATAGAGCTTATCGCGAATTTCAGCTTCTTTCTTAGGATCGCCATCATCCTGTGCTTCTGCCCAAATTATGGTTGAGGGTAAGTCTGCACGCCATTCAAAATCCCTTCTTCCTTTTCTGGCTGCGCTAAATCCCTGTGGAATATCTTCAGCTAAGGGCAGCTCAGCCAACCTTTTCACCAAGTCACCATTTATGTTCCAGATGTCAACATTTGTGGGAAAAAGTTCACTGGGAACTAAATACGAGAAAGGTCTTACAATTTGTTCTACCAGAATATAATTTCCATCTGGTGATGCAGAGAAGCTTGAAATATTGCCCGGGTTTCCAATGGGTATAGGATTTATACCTTCGGTAATTTTCATCATTTGAGCGCCGGCATAGTACTCAAAAACTCTTTCGTCGGCAGGATTTTTAAGCAGATCCTGATATGTTCTCACCTTTGCGGTTTTTCCACCAGTCTCCTGTACCGATGGCCCCTCCGGGAGTTGATTTAAACCAGGAAGAGTTCCTTTGTTTTCTGGGATAGCCAAATAGATTATCGTTTTGCTCTCTGAAAGCCAGGAGAAGGAGAAAGCGCTTAATGACTCATTCAGGTTTTCGGCCCATTTTTTCACCTCTCCTGTTTGGGCGTTGGCAACCCACAGCTCTACATTATTTTGTTTATGAAGGGTAATGGCAATTCTTTTCCCATCTGGCGACCAGCTGAAGCGGTTTATCCTTCCATCGGCTGGTAAACCATTTATGGGAATAATTTTCGGGTTACCTATAACCTGAATGGAAAGATTCTGATAATATCTTGAGCGGCTTTGTGTGAAATTAGCTGGATTTATCCTTAACCCCGCCAGCCGTAATTCGGCTTGTGCAAGTTCAGCCAGATCGGGCATTTCCTGTGGTTGGGCAAGAATAAATGTTTTATTATCCGGGCTTAACCTGATTATTGGGGTTGATGGCGCATCAATTATCTCGGCAAGCTCTTTTACCGGTTCCATATACCGGGTCAGCTCTTGCGAAAGGCTGTAATAGCTAGCAGCCCAAAGTAATCCTGTAGTAAGGATTATCCCGTTTGTCAGCTTATTCCAATTCATAGTCAACTATTTGTTTGTTTTACAATAACTGTTCACGTATAACATAAGACATGTAATTTACAAAAAAGTTTACTTTTGCATTCATAAAACCCGTTACCATGGAAAACCTGAAAGTGCTTATTGAGAATGCCTGGGATGATCGTTCAATGCTTACGAAACAAAACACTATTGATGCTATAAGAGAAGTAATTGATTTGCTGGACAAGGGCAGGATCCGAATTGCCGAACCAGAGGAGGATAGTTGGAGGGTTAACGAATGGGTTAAAAAAGCCGTAATCCTTTATTTCCCGATACAGGAAATGAACGTAACCGAGGTTGGACCATTTGAGTTTCACGATAAAATCGCTTTAAAGAAGGATTATAAAAAACTTGGGGTTCGGGTTGTCCCGCATGCAGTTGCACGGTATGGCTCGTACCTGGCCAGGGGTGTAATTATGATGCCATCGTACGTAAACATTGGGGCGTATGTTGACGAGGGCACCATGGTGGATACCTGGGCCACCGTTGGCTCATGTGCTCAAATTGGGAAAAATGTTCACCTTAGCGGCGGCGTTGGTATTGGAGGGGTGCTGGAACCGGTTCAGGCAGCACCCGTGATTATCGAGGATGGTTGCTTCATAGGCTCGCGTTGTATTGTTGTTGAAGGCGTAAGGGTTGGCAAAGAGGCCGTTCTGGGTGCAAATGTGGTTTTAACCATGTCAACCAAAATAATAGATGTTACAAACCCATCCCCAAAAGAGTACAAGGGGCTGGTTCCCCCGCGATCAGTAGTAATTCCCGGTTCATATACCAAAAGATTTGCCGCTGGCGATTTCCAGGTTCCTTGTGCGCTAATTATCGGTCAAAGGAAAGAATCAACCGATAAAAAAACTTCGCTTAACGATGCGCTGAGGGATTTCGGGGTGTCAGTTTAAGAAAAAAGCGATTTTAACTCGCTGCTGGTTTCCTTTTGCCCGGTTTTATAGAAGTATTTTTCCAATACTAAAAGCGATATAAGATCTTCCCTTTTCCTGTTTTTGAATTGCTCAATGTACTGATGTGCATTGCGGATTATCTCAAGCGCCTCATCGGTGTGCTCAATGTAATAATTCATTCTTTCCTCAAAATCAGAGTAATCGTCGTTGATCAGAACATAATGATAATTGGGGATCAGCGTCCCTTCCATAAACCAGGTTTCGTATTTGGGTTTGGGCATCACTGCCAGGGAGTTGGACGACATCACCCATTTCAGGTTGGTGGCCACATCATTCCCCTCAATGCATAGGATAAATTTATAATCGAGGTGCTCCTCGATGGTCATAATATCCCGCAGCAGCTCCAGTCGGCCATGACTTTTATTGATTTTCCCGATATTACATAAGGGATGATTGATATACATCTCCAGGAATTTGATCCGGTGAGGCTGACTGGCAAAGTTCCGGCTTACCAGCATATTCTTCTTTCCGGTAAAGTCTTTTTTATCGTGCAAAAAGGTAAAATGCCTTACCTTATCCAGGTTCAACAGCACGGAATTTAGGTTATTTCCGGCTATTGGCCTGCTTTTCACTATGGTTGGTTCTTCAGGTACATGAATAACATCGCCCGACTTGAAACCCATTCTTAACCGGGTATCAAAGTACCGGCTATACTCATAGGTATCAAAAAAGTATGTTTTATGCTTTTTCCTCCGTTTGAACTCTGCAAGGGATTTTATTTCGGTTGAAAGCTGGATATTTTCTGTGAGCCTGTTGTAATAGTTAACCCGCTTTTTAATGTATTCAACATCAAAATCATTTAGGGTGGCAAGTTTTAATGGCAGCCTCGACTGGTAGGCACTCTTCGGGAAAAGCTGCCTGGCGAAATTTTTAAAATAGTACCAGACCTTGTTATTTTTGTGTTTGGTTGATAGCTTTTTGAGGAGGGTTTTCATTACAATTTCTTTTAGATATTCTTTTATTATGGTATGCCAAAAATAATTTCTTAAATGATAAAATGAGCAGAATGATAAATTAAACTTATTAAAATCAGTATAACATATTGGTTGTTGTTTTTAAACATCAAATAATCAGCTATATAGATACTTGCTAAAGAAGATAATTTTTTAGAAGATTGTTTTGTACATTTGCAGTCACAAATTTGATAACTCCCAATAACTCTCTGATGAAAAAAGTCGCAATAATCCCATTAAGAGCAGGTTCGAAAGGAATTAAAAACAAAAATAAAAGAAAGCTTCTTGGGCGCCCATTATTTACCTGGGTGCTTGGTGAAGCAATCTTTAGTAACCTTGATGAAATTTACATTTTTACCGATGATCCCTGGATAGTTGATTTTGTTAACAAGGAATATAGCTGGACACCGAAGGTGAAAACACATCTCCGCAGCCCTGAAAGTGCTACTGATACAGCCAGCACTGAAATGGCAATGGAAGAGTTAGCCCAGAGCCTTAAATTCAATTTTGATTTATATTTTTTATTACAAGCAACCTCACCCTTAACATCGAGTAAAGATATTGACAAGGCAATAGAAATTCTTGAAAATGAAAAATATGATTCAGTTTTAAGTGTTGTAAAGACCCACCGTTTTATCTGGAGTAGTAAAGGGGAAAGCCTTAACTATAACTATTTAAACAGACCAAGAAGGCAGGATTTTGAGGGGCTTTTAATTGAGAATGGGGCAGTTTATGGAATTAAATCAGAAACATTTAGAAAAACCAGAAATCGGTTAGGCGGGAATATAGGAATATTGGAAATGCCTGATGATACACTTACAGAAATAGATGAACCTACAGATTTTATTATTATTGAAGAACTACTCGCAAAACGGTTAAGTGGTTACAAAAAATCTACCAAGCCAATCCGGTATTTTATTATGGATGTTGATGGTGTGCTTACAGATTCTAGAGTTTCCTATACTGTTCAGGGTGAGTTTTCTAAAACATTCAGTTTTATTGACGGTATGGGAATAAGCCTTCTTACTGATCATGGCATCACGCCTATGGTTATCACATCTGAAAATTCTGAAATTGTAACACAGCGGATGAAAAAACTAGGCATTGATCACACCTACCTGGGGGTTAAGGACAAATACTCCTTCTTAACTCATCTGCTTAATGAAAAGAGAATAACCCGTGATGAAATTGCTTACATTGGCGATGATATTAATGATTTGGCAAATATTTACGCATCCAAATTAAGTTATACTCCATCTAATGGAACAATTACAGTAAAAGCAGCTGCAGATATCGTTTTGCACGAAAAGGGTGCAAATGGGGCTGTTCGTGAAGCTATTGAATCTTTAATTAAATTTAACCAGCGCTTTTTATAGCATGAAAACTCCACAGGTTATAGCAGAAATTGGGTGCAATCATAAAGGGGATTTCTCGATTGCCAAAGAAATGATCAAGGTTGCGAAAATTTTTTGTAACGCTGATATCGTCAAGTTTCAAAAAAGAAACAACAAAGAGCTTTTAACTGAAGAACAGTATAACGCGTTACACCCAAATCCGGTTCACGCTTATGGCGATACTTACGGCGAGCACCGTGAGTTTTTAGAGTTTACAGTTGATCAACATGCCCAGCTGAAACAATATTGCGAAGAAATGGGTATTGTATATTCATCTTCAGTATGGGATTTAACCTCTGCCCAGGAGATTGCAGGTTTAAACCCTGACTTGATTAAAATACCTTCAGCATGTAACAACCACTATAAAATGCTGGAGTGGTTGTGTAATAATTATAATGGTGAAATCCATGTTTCAGTTGGCATGACAAGTAAGCAGGAGATTGATGATCTGGTTAACTTTTTTGTGAAGTATAAACGAAATAAAGATGTTGTTTTGTACAGCTGTACATCAGGTTACCCGGTTCCCTTTGAGGATATCAGCTTATTGGAGATTACTTACCTAAAGGAGAAATACGGGAATCTTGTTAAAGAAATAGGTTTTTCCGGACATCACCTGGGCATAGCCGTTGATGTGGTAGCTTACTCGCTTGGAGCCGTTTTTATTGAACGCCACTATACCCTTGATCGAACTTGGAAGGGTACCGATCATGCTGCATCCCTTGAACCTGATGGCATCAGGAAGCTGGTAAGAGATTTACACGCTATTAAAAGTGCTTTAACCTATAAAAAATCCGACATCCTTGAAATTGAACAGGTACAAAGGGAAAAGCTAAAGTTTAAGAAAGCGGGTAATGACTAGTAAAGTCTATGTATGTGGTACATTGTACCATGTTTTCATCAGCACACTGAAAAGCATTGAGCATAAGGGTATGGAGTCGTTGTTAATAGTGAACGACCATACCCCAAACCTTGATTCAATTGCCGGCAAGCTGGTTGAACATGGTTTTTTTTCAGATTATTTACTTGTTCCTTTTATTAAGATTGATAACCATCAATATAGAAAGAGGATTTTACGCAAACTTTTTTTGAGAAATAAATTTATTATCAGCTATGTTGAGAAAAATTCTGATATAAAAAGCAGGTACGAGTTCATTAGAAAATCAGAAATAAACTTATACTATAATCTTGGGTTGTCTTCGGTTTACTTTTTAATTCGATTTAAAAAAAACATTTTTAACCAGGTTGAAGATGGCTTTAGAAACTACAACCCATTAGTCAATAACTTAAAGGCGTTTAAACGAAAATATATACTAAACACGCCACAGGGAGAAGGAAGAGACCCTCAGATTAAAACTATTGAGGTGCAATATCCCGAAAAACTTCCCGGTATTGTTAAGCATAAAGGGAGAAAACTTGATTTACATGGACTGGTTAATAAGTTGAGTGAGGAGAATCGGCAGATCCTGCTCGATATCTTTTCTCAGGGCCATAAATTCAATATCAGTGGCAATAAAAAGGTTATCCTGATTACCCAGCCATTATCAGAGGATGGTCTGGTAGATGAAGAGTATAAAATCAACCTATATAAACAGATTTTAAAAGATCATGCAGCTGGCTATGTTATTTATGTAAAAGCTCATCCCAGAGAAAAAACAGACTATAAGATTTTAAAAGATTTCGAAATCATTGAGATTCCTAGAAATTTCCCCTTGGAAATTCTAAACTTTTTCCCGGATATTGTCTTCGAGAAAGGCATCACTATTTTTTCTGGAGCCTTGGATAACCTTAAAAATATCAATGAAAGAATTTTCTTGGGAAGAGACTTTGATAAAAAGTTGCAGGTGCCCCAAAGATTATTTTAACAATCTGTTTAGTTTTTGCTTTCGGAATTTTATCAAAATTTTCTGAAATATTTCCCTAAATTTGGGTTTTTTAACTGATTGAAATGTCCAGAATCTCAGCGGTTATAATTACGCTAAACGAAGAGTCTAAAATTGAACGATGCATTAAATCGTTGCAAAGTGTTGCAGACGAGGTTATTGTGGTTGACTCTTTCTCTACTGACAAGACAGAAGAAATCTGTAAAAACCTGGGTGTAAAATTCTACCAGCATAATTTCGAGGGTTACAGGGAGCAGAAAAACTACGCGTTACAGTTTGCCCAATACGATTATGTACTCTCCCTCGATGCCGATGAGGCTCTTTCTGAGGAACTTAAGGATTCGATTTTGGCTGTAAAAGACAACCTGAAGTTTGATGGGTATTTCTTTAACCGGTTGAACAACTACTGTGGTCAGTGGATCCATCACTCCAACTGGTACCCCGATAAAAAGCTGCGCCTGTTCAACCGCCACAAAGGGCATTGGGGCGGTATTAACCCTCACGACCGGTTTGAGATGGACCCGGGCTGCAAAACGGCATACCTGAAAGGCGATCTGCTGCATTGGGTTTTAGATTCCTACGAGGCGCACATCCAAAAAGCCAACAGGTTTAGCACCATAGCAGCTCTGGAGTACTATAAGCTGGGGCGTAAAAGCAATATCTTTAAAATAATGTTTAACACGGGTTGGCGTTTTTTTAAGGCTTACATCCTCAACCTTGGCTTTCTCGATGGTTTTAATGGCTTTGTTATCAGCTCTTTTTCTGCATACACCAGTTTTTTGAAATATGTGAAATTGCGTCAGCTCATTCTTGAAGGGCGGAATGAAAAGAAGAGCTATTCACCGCATCGGAACAAAGAGATAAAAATTGCATCATAACACTTAACAAAAATGAAAATCGTAATTCTTGCAGCAGGTATCGGTTCTCGCCTTGGCAACCCCTTGCCTAAGCCCCTCACAGTTCTGAAAAACGGGGAAACGATTATGCAGCAGCAAATCAAAAATCTTTCGGCGTATTTCGATCCCAACGATATTAATATCGTTGTGGGTTTTAAGAAAGATCTGGTTATGGAGCATGCACCGGATATGACATTCATTTACAACCAGGTGTACGACCAGACCAACACATCCAAAAGCTTGTTAAAAGCCTTGAAAAAAAACAGGCAGCATCCGGTCTTATGGCTCAACGGGGATGTAGTTTTCGACAAGGGTATATTTAACCTGCTTTTACCATTTATTGTTCAGGATTCATCATTCGTTTGTGTGAACAACTTCAAGGTGGGCGAAGAGGAAGTGAAGTACAAGCTTGATGGTTCTGGGTTTATCTCCGAGATTTCCAAAAAAGTTAAGGATGCCCTTGGAGAGGCTGTGGGCATTAACTTTATAAGCAGCCGGGATATTAACGCCTTTATCAATCGCCTGGAGGAATGTGAGAATAACGACTATTTCGAACGTGGGCTGGAACTGGCGGTGCAAAAGGATAATATCAGGATCAATGCAGTAGATATTTCAAAATTCCATTGCATTGAGGTTGATTTCAGGGAAGATTTGGACAATGCCAATAAAATATTCTAGCATCCCAAGATGAAAGCCGTATTGTTCTGCATTAACCCATACGCTTTTGGTATTCTAAAACCGCTTAACGATGAGCTGGTTCGTAAAGGGCATGATGTGCTCTGGTACGTTCCGCTTCGGCTGGCAGGCAACTTCCCATTCAAAGGTGAGGTTAAAGATACCGATTCAATAAGCGCCATTTACAATTTCCAAAGCGATGCTATTTTTGTGCCCGGGAATGAGGTGCCACATTACCTGCGAGGTGTTAAAGTTCAGATTTTTCATGGGTTGGCCGGAGAGAAAAAAGGACACTTCAGGATTCGGAATTACTTTGATCTCTACCTTACGCAAGGACCATATTTTACCACCGGGTTTAATAAGCTGGCTCGAAAACACAAGGATTTTGAGGTGAAAGAAACTGGCTGGTGCAAGCTTGACCCTTTGTACTCAAACCACCCCGAATACCTTCTGGAAAGGGATGAGTTGCTACGTGAGCACAGCAAGAAAAACCTTGTACTTTTCTCCCCCACATTTTCACCATCGCTCACCTGTGCGCTTGAGGTAAAGAGTAAAATTTTCGAGCTGGCCGATGAAGAAGACATCTTCCTGGTTATTAAATTCCATGATTTAATGGATAGTCAGGTCGTAAATGAATACAAACAGCTGGCTTCAACCAGACATAATGTAATGGTTGCAGAGGAACGAAATATTCTGAAATACCTGATCATGGCAGATATCATGATTAGTGATACCTCTTCGGTCGTTTACGAGTTTCTGCTGTTGAACAAACCGGTGATTACCTTTAACTCCCATTCATCGAATATCAGCTGGAGGGACATAGCCAAACCCGATCAGCTCCGGAAATCGTTTAAGGAAGAGCTGTCGCTCGATACCTTTAAAGCTGCCAGAAGGAATATCATTGAGCAGTATCATCCCTATTCTGATGGCAAATCGTCTGCCCGAATGATCTCAGCGGTTGAAGAGTACATTGGCCTGAATGGTATTCCCGAAAGGCGGAAGCTGAATATTTACCGCAGGTACCTGATGAACAAAATGTTTGGCCCACAACCACAGTAAATTATGAACCTTAACCAGGATTTAGAAAAAGCAGTTGAAGTTCTCCGCCAAGGCGGCTTAATTCTTTACCCAACCGACACAATCTGGGGCATTGGTTGCGATGCAACAAATCCTGATGCTGTTTCCAGGGTTTACAACCTCAAACTGAGAGAAGATTCAAAAAGCATGATCATTCTGGTTGATAAACCCGGCAGGATTCCTTCCTACATTTCTGAGATGCCCGAAATTGCCTGGGAGCTTATTGAATTAGCAGATAAACCGCTTACTATAATTTACTCCGGTGCTAAGAACCTGGCGCCTAATCTCATATCAGGTGATGGGACAATTGGTATCAGGGTCGTTCGCCATAAGTTTTGCGAGAAGCTGATTGAGCGATTTCGAAAGCCAATTGTTTCCACATCGGCAAATATTTCTGGTCAGCCTTTTCCCAAATCCTTTAACGAGATTTCAAAGCAGATAATGGACGGTGTTGATCTTATAATTCCCCGTGAATACGAGGATTCAATTTCACCCAAACCATCGGGTATTATTATGCTTGGATCAAAAGGGGAGATTAAGGTTATCAGGGAATAGAAAAGGGTTGGTGTCCCAACCCTTTATTTTTTTTCTTGCTTCAATTTATTGTCCAAGGCTATGAAAACCTCCTGAACCCGAAGATTTACTGTTAATCAGCGGACGACCCTTATAGTAAACATCTCCACTGCCAGAAACCTTGGAGTTCAGCTCATCAACAGCCCAAACCCTAACATCACCTGATCCGCTAACATGTACTTCAACTTTCTTGCATTGTAAACCCTCGGCGCGAATATCGCCGGAACCGCTTACGGAATAGGTTGCCGATTCGGAAATATTCTTTCCAGCCAAAAGGATATCCCCTGATCCTGAAATGGAAACATCAATTGCTTTTACCGATAAATCCTCAATCTTTATATCCCCGCTTCCGCTGATGCCCATATCCAACCTATTTGAGTTTATTGGGGTTTGTGCCACTATATCACCAGAACCCGAAATGGAGAGCTTCTCAACCTGTGGCATGGTAATATAAACAAGCACTTTTTTGTTGCTCCAGCTCCAGTCCAGGTTGTTTCTCCTTTTAATCTTCAGGGTATTGCCATCAACCACAGTCTCAATCTTTTCAAGCAGATCGGCATCAGCTACTAGTTCAACTTTATAGCTGTTTGCCTGGGTTAAATATATATTAGCTGCGATTGAAAGGCTTACCCCCGTAAAATCCTTTACATCCCTGGTTTCTTTTTGCTGGGCTGATGAAGAGATAACACCCAGAGTTGAGATTAAGATAAGAATAATGGTTGTTGATACTAGTTTTTTCATAATTTTCGGTATTAATAATTTTAAGTTATTGGTTATTATTTTTTACATTTAAACATCATATTGACGAGATTGACAGCCATATCGCTGCATAACATCAAAGATTTTTGGATTAAGTGTATAATCCTTGCGCTGAATTAGTATTTTTGTAGTCCTAAACTGAAATAGGTAATGCCAGTACCCATTAAACATACTCCTCGTTGGATCGTATTCCTGATTGATGTCTTGATATGTTTTTTTTCAATTAGTTTTGCTTACTATGTTAGGTTTGAGTTTAGAATCAGCAGCATCGAATTTCAGTCCCTAAAGCTGGTTGTCCCGGTTCTGCTGTTTATCAGGGCGCTGAGCTTTTTGATTTTCCGCTCCTACGCAGGTCTCATAAGATATACCAGCGCCAAAGACACTGAACGAATTTTCATTGTGGTTACGTTTGGCACCATCGTGCTTTTCATAATCAACTTTTTTGTTTACAACTTTCAGGAGCGGTTCTTTATTCCCAATTCAATCCTGATAATTGACTATTTTGCCACTGCCATTGCCCTGGTTGGATCACGACTAGCGGTTAAAACAATTTATTTCACCGTTAAGTCCAATGGTGCAGAAAAGGAATATATCATTATTTACGGGGCAGAACAATTTGCTGCTGTTACCAAACGCACCCTTGATCGCGATGCAGGTACCAATTTCGAAGTCATTGGGTTTATCGATCCATACAATAAAAATGAAGGGAAAAAGCTCGAGGGGGTAACCATCTTTAATACCGATAAGCTCGATTACCTGATGCAGAAATACAAGGTTTCGAGGTTAATCATCGCAAAAAAGAATATCGACCCGGCTAAAAAAAACAAGCTGGTTGAAAAGTGCTTAAACTATGATGTTAAGGTCTTAACCGTTCCCGATGTTAATACTTGGATTAACGGGGAACTCAGCTTTAACCAGATTAAAAGCATTAAGATTGAGGATTTACTTGAACGACCGCCAATTGTCCTTGATAAAAAAAGAATCCAGTCTGATATTAAAGGACGGGTTGTATTGGTAACTGGCGCTGCAGGTTCAATTGGTAGCGAAATGGTTCGGCAGATTTCCAGGTTTTCCCCAAAAAAAATTATCCTGTTTGATAGCGCTGAAACACCCCTTTACAACTTGGATCTTGAACTTAAAGAATCGTTCCACTTTTTCGATTTCGAGGTGGTGATAGGCAGCATGACCAACCCCTACAGGGTTAGGAAAATATTTGAGGTTTTCAAACCTTCCATAGTTTACCATGCAGCAGCCTATAAGCATGTCCCCATGATGGAGAATAACCCCACTGAAGCTGTTTTTAATAATGTTTTTGGTACAAAAACAGTGGCTGATATTGCAGTTGAGTTTGGTGTTTCAAAATTTGTTATGGTTTCTACCGATAAGGCAGTTAACCCAACCAATATAATGGGAGCAAGTAAACGAATTTCTGAGATATACACTCAAACCCTGAACAAAACATCTGCTACGCGATTCATAACCACACGTTTTGGCAATGTGTTAGGCTCAAATGGTTCGGTTATCCCAAGGTTTAGGCAACAGATTGAAAAAGGTGGTCCGGTAACCATTACACACCCTGAAGTTACCCGATATTTTATGACAATTCCCGAAGCTTGCCAGCTGGTTCTGGAAGCTGGCGCTATGGGGCAGGGCGGCGAGATTTTTATATTCGATATGGGTAAATCGGTTAAAATCCTTGATTTAGCCAAAAAGATGATAAAGCTATCGGGATTGAACCTTGGACGCGATATCCAGATCAACTTTACCGGGTTACGCCCCGGAGAAAAACTTTACGAGGAGCTGCTCAACACCAAGGAAAACACCATACCTACCTATCACTCACAGATAATGATTGCGAAGGTACGCGAGTACAACAATGATAAAGTTTTTGCCCAGATCAACCATCTGATTGAGACTTTACCCTCGCACAACAACTTCGCCCTTGTTGGGTTGATGAAGGAAATTGTACCCGAATTTATAAGTCAAAACTCCATTTATGAGGAGCTCGACCGTAACAGAAAGTTCACGGTAAATGAAAAATCCAGAATCAGCTAACTTTTTCCATTCAGCACCTGTTCAAATAAGATTTAACGATATTGATAAACTTGGGCATGTGACCAACTCCGTTTATCAGCAATACTTTGATATAGGCAAAATGGCCTATTTCAACCAGGTTTTGGAGGAACAGATGGATTGGGAGGAGGAAGGACTTATCCTCGTGAGTATCGCGATTGATTTTATCAACCCTGTGTTCCAATACGATGATATTGTTGTTCGTAGTAAGGTTGTTCAGCTTGGCAACAAGAGCCTTAAAATGGTTCAGGATATTTTTGACCGTACTACAGGTAATATTTGTGCTACTAGCAAATCTGTAATGGTTGGTTTCAGCAATAACAGAGGTGAGAGTATTCAGGTACCAGAGAAATGGCGAAACAGGATTAAGGCTTTTGAAAAGGATATTCTATTCGAGGTATAACTCAAGCAATCCATCTGGGATGTGCATTACCACGGTTTGAGTTGCTTCATTCACCTCAACAATCAGGTCTTCTGCTGCAGGTATAAGCAGTTCTGCATTGCTTGAATGGATAACCGTGAATACTGGGTTGGATTGATATTCCTGCAGGTCGGATATTTTGCCAATTATCTCTTTTTGTTCGTTTAATAGGGTGAAACCAATCAGGTCTTCTAAAAGCAAATCTCGTATTTCAACAATATCGGTTTTGGGTAAAAGAATTTTAAGGTTTTCAAGCGTTGAGGCGGTTTCAACATCATCAATATCCTCCAGCCTAACAATAACTTTGTCAAAACCCTTTGCCCGATGGGATATGATAAAAAAAGGAACCGGTATTCCATCTATTTCGATGAATACCGATTCCGGGAAATTTTCACTTAGGTCAAATTCGCTACTCCATTGTACCTGGAGCTCGCCGTTGATACCATGAGTCCTTTGAATTGTCCCAATTTCAACGAACTGGATTGGACTCATTGGGAATAACTTTATAGCTTATGCGTTTTCGCCTTCAGGAGCAGTGGATTCTTCTCCTTCTGCGGGTTCAGGTTTGGCCTCAGCCTCTTTTACAGCAGCTTCGGCTCTTTTCTTTGCGACTTCCTGAGCACGTACTTCGCGAATTTTGCTTTCAGCTTCAATACGTACCTTTGTTTCATCGCGTTTACCCCTGGCAATCTTATCCTTCTTGGCTTGAATCTTAGCTTCTTTTTCGCTCATCCAGGCCTGGAATTTTGCCTCGGCTTGCTCAGCGGTTATTGCACCCTTCTGAACACCCTCGAGTAAATGTTTTTTAATCATCACACCTTTATATGATAAGATAGCCCTACAGGTGGGTGAAGGTTGAGCGCCTTTTTGCAGCCAGTCCAATGCACTATCAAAGTTCAGTTCAATAGTAGCAGGATCAGTGATCGGATTGTATGAACCAATCCTTTCAATAAATCTGCCATCCCGTGGCGCCCTGCTATCAGCCACCACTATATGATAGAAAGGGATTCTTTTCCTACCATGGCGGCTAAGTCTAATTTTTACAGGCATTTGTTAAATTTAATTTGGTTCAACCTTAAAATTTTGCCCGGCAAAGGTACTCCTTTTTTTGAATTTCAATTGATATGCTCTTATTATTTTTTAAATATAGTTGTACCTGGTTTTAATTTCAGCAAAACTTTTTTTATCTTTCTCAACAGGTTTAATTAGCAAGTAATATGTGGAGCAAATTTAAGAATATCGGGTCCTATTCAGTTGTTTTAATCGCATTTCTTTCTGCTTGTACCAAAGGGCTTGAGCCTATGCCTGATAGTTTCCGGCTTAAAATGTCATGGTCATTACCAGTGGGAATAGGACAGGTTTCGTTCGATAAAGCATTACAAACTGTTGGTATCCCGGTTTATAAAATTGGAGAAGATGTTCCCGATTGGGCGCATTACCCTTATGTATTCTTTCAGGATACTTTGCCATTGAACTTAACCGAGGCTTACAATCGCGATTCAACCATTGAATATATGGAATTTCAGCTGAACTTATGGAACCAGTTTCCCGTTGACGGGAAAGCCCAAATCTTTTTTCTTGATCAAAACGGCTCTAAGCTGGACTCTCTCAACCTCGATGGCTACTTCACAATTTCTTCTGCTACCACTAAAAACGGGAAAGTGTTAAAACAGGTATTTAAGAACTATACTTTAAAATTTAACAGGGATAGAATAGATATTCTTAAAAGTTCAGATAGAATTGTAATTGAAGCCGGAATACTTCCAAATGAATCTTTAGACAATAGTAACTTTCAGTATTTTAATCGTTATTACCTCAAAGTTCAGGTTGGTGTAAGGGTTGATTTTAAAATTGATATTTAGTATGAAATTCAGAGGAGCCTTATTTTACTTTTCCACCCTTACCCTAGCAAACCTTGCTAATGTTTCCTTTTCCCAGCAGGATAACACATTATTTCTTCTGCACAATATCCCCGAGTCGAACTTCACCAACCCGGCGGTACAGCTGAGTTGCCGGCAGTATATCGGTTTGCCTTTGCTAACCTCAATTCACCTAAATGCGAATTCCACCGGGTTTTCATATAACTCCTTCTCACCGGGTGCTGCAAGCCTTGATATTGATAAGTTGATCTCCAAAATGCACTACCGTGATTTTATATCAGCCGAAATACATTACACACCAATCTCATTCGGGTTTATGTATGATCGGAAGCAGTATTTCAATTTTGCCTGGACTGAAAAGGTTGATCTAAAGCTTTTTTATCCAAAAAAGGTATTAAAACTGGCAACAGCCGGAAACACTGAATATGTAGGCGATGGATTGAAAACCCGCAACCCAGGCTTAAATGCTATTTACTATCGTGAATTTTCTTTTGGTTACTCAAAAAAACTTGAGAGAGGTTTGATAGTAGGAGCTCACGCAAAAGTGCTTTTTGGGCTTGCTGGTATGTACACTCGTCCTAAACCAGTAAAACTGTCTGTTGATCAGAATACATACAACCTGGATGCAAGTTGGAATCCTAAAATAGATGTTGCTTTACCGTTGGATGTTACAACAAATGCTGACGGGTATGTTCATAGTGTAGGTTTGGGGGACATATCGCCTTTAAATCTACTCCTTAATTTTAAGAATCAGGGCCTGGCAACTGACGTTGGTTTTATATATTCTGATGATAAGTATGGCGTTACCTGGAGTGGCAGTATTCTTGACCTGGGAATGATATGGTGGCACGACCAGAATAAAAAGCGATTCGAGAACAATGGTCATTTTGTATTCCGTGAAGCAACAACCAATGATATAGATAATGCCGATGCTTATATAACCGAGATGACAGACTCAATAAGAAACCAGATGAGGTTCACCTATACCAGGAAAGGGTTTATCTCCTTCCTAAACCCCAGGATTTACTTTGGAGGTACCTATCCGGTTTGGGGAAATATTAGAGCCGGTGCACAATCTAGGGTTGAGTTCTACCCGGGGCGTCCGATATTCGGATTAACTCTTTCAGCCATGGCTTCTAGCAAACAGGGATCTTCGTTGGCTTTCAATTATTCTATAATGAATGGATCCTTTCTGAACCTTGGTCTAGGCTTTGGGTGGGGTGGTGAGCAGTTCCAGTTTTTTATGATGAGCGATAATATCATGCTCTTCTTTAAACCGGAATCCGCTCGTAATGCAAACCTTAGGTTTGGGTTTAATTTCATAATAGGTTGTCACGATAAGAAAAAGGATCGTAAAAACCCCAAACCAGCCGATTGTGGTTGCCGGGGGTTAAAAACCAAAAAGATAGATTACAACAAAGCCGTTAAATATAGTGGTGATGGGTGTTTTGGAATAAAATTCAGCGATCTGTTGTAACTTTTTACAAAACAAATACAATTAACAGATAAAAATACAATGCTAGTCAAAACCTTTGGCAGTGCTGTTCATGGAATTAAAGCTACCACCATTACCATCGAGGTGAGTGTTGGTCAGGGGGTAAATTTTTATTTGGTAGGGTTACCCGATAACGCAGTTAAAGAGAGCCAGCAACGAATAACAACTGCCCTTGAGACCCACGGTTTTAAAATGCCCAAGAAGAAGATTGTAATAAACATGGCTCCGGCCGATATCCGCAAGGAGGGATCGGCATATGATTTACCTTTGGCAATTGGTATTCTTGCAGCATCCGATCAAATAAAACCAGAGATGCTAAGCGAGTTTGTTGTTATGGGTGAGCTTTCTCTCGATGGCAGCTTACAGCCAATTAAAGGGGTTTTACCAATTGCCATTCAGGCCAGGGAGGAAGGCTTTAAAGGGTTAATGGTTCCTAAACAAAATGCCCGCGAGGCAGCCGTGGTAAATAACCTGGAGGTTTATGGTGTTGAAACCATTAAAGATGTTATCGACTTCTTTAACGGGGATATTACACTTGAACCCACAATTGTAAATACCCGTGAAGAATTTTTTGCCTACGCAAACGCGTATGATGTTGATTTTTTAGATGTTAAGGGGCAGGAGAATGTTAAACGGGCGCTTGAAGTGGCTGCTGCAGGTGGCCATAATATAATTATGATTGGTCCTCCGGGTGCAGGAAAAACCATGCTGGCAAAACGTTTGCCCACTATTATTCCCCCCTTGACGCTTCGTGAAGCCTTGGAAACAACAAAAATACATTCTGTGGCTGGGAAAATTGACAGGGATACATCGTTGATGACCCGGAGACCCTTTCGCAGCCCTCACCATACCATTTCTGATGTTGCCCTGGTTGGTGGCGGACAGTTTCCTCAACCGGGAGAAATATCTTTAGCGCATAATGGGGTACTTTTTCTTGATGAGCTGCCCGAATTCAAACGCACTGTTTTAGAGGTGATGCGCCAGCCTTTAGAGGATCGGGTGATCACTATTTCCAGGGCAAAGTTTAGCGTCGAGTACCCAGCAAGTTTTATGATGGTGGCATCTATGAACCCTTGTCCCTGCGGGTATTACAATCACCCAGAGAAAGATTGCGTTTGTTCCCCGGGAGTTGTCCAGAAATATCTGAATA
Organism: uncultured Rikenellaceae bacterium; assembly: GCA_964552655.1. Classification (GTDB taxonomy): domain Bacteria; phylum Bacteroidota; class Bacteroidia; order Bacteroidales; family Tenuifilaceae; genus CAZKHG01. Next base: position 22,792 of record CAZKHG010000014.1, on the reverse strand, counting down.
AAATATCTGGCCCGTTACTCGATAGAATTGATATCCATGTTGAAGTAGTTCCTGTTCCTTTCGATAAACTTTCCGGGGCTCCGTCATCGGAATCAAGTGAAGTGATTCGGAACAGGGTGGTTAAAGCACGACAAGTGCAGGAGGAAAGGTTTATTGAATGGAAGGAGATCCATTGCAATGCCCAGATGACCTCAAAGTTAATCCGGAAATTCTGTGTACTCGACGATGCCGGAACGGCATTACTGAAAAATGCCATGGAAAAGCTCGGTCTTTCAGCCAGAGCTTATGATAGAATTCTTAAAGTTTCCCGCACCATTGCTGATTTGGAATCCTCACCAAATATCAAAACTGAGCACCTTGCCGAGGCAATTCAATATAGAAGCCTAGATAGGGAGAATTGGGCTGGGTAAAAATGAAAGATTTATTTAGAGATACTTCAGCGAAGCTGGAAAGTATATTGATTTATAATTTTAAAAACGAATTGCTCTTTATATCAGGAATTTGAATTAGACAACACCTCATGCCGTATATTTAATCAGGGTTAACCTGCATAGAATAAATGACTCAAGTAATAGTTTGATCCGAACTAGATGCGAAATAGTACATTGGATAACACAACTGTACAAATAACCAGGAACAAACATTTTTTAGATCAGCTTATTTAATTGGGTGTTTAATGAATGTTGAATCGTTTTTTTCGAAAAAAATAAAGGGATGTTAATGTATTTCTGATAGATAGAAGGCGTTTTGGTATAATTTATTACCAAAAAGTGGCTAATCAGATATTGTAGTTAAATTTTTTATATTTTGGCACTCAAATAAATTATAACCTAAAATCAAAAAAAGAGATTATGATTATCAGTAGCTTATTTTGGTTCATTCCCCTTGCCTCGCTTATTGCGCTGGTATTCGCCTACATCTTCTTTAAACAGATGATGAAGGAGGATGAGGGAACAGATACCATGAAAAAAATTGCATCATACGTAAGAAAGGGTGCGATGTCTTACCTAAGACAGCAATATAAGGTAGTGAGCATTGTATTTATCGTGCTGCTTTTACTTTTTGTTGTTTTGGCTTATGGCCTAAAGGTTCAAAATGGATGGACTCCATTTGCATTTCTCACGGGCGGTTTCTTTTCCGGGTTGGCAGGTTTTTTTGGGATGAAAACCGCAACCTATGCTTCAGCCCGAACAGCCAATGCGGCACAAAAATCACTTAACCAGGGGTTAAGGGTTGCATTCCGTTCTGGTGCTGTTATGGGTTTAGTTGTAGTTGGGCTGGCAGTTTTGGATATCTCATTGTGGTACCTGTTATTGAACTATTTTATTGATGAACCTGATTCTTCGCATAAGCTGATTATCATTACCACTACCATGCTTACCTTCGGTATGGGGGCATCAACCCAGGCACTCTTCGCCCGTGTTGGCGGCGGTATTTACACTAAGGCTGCTGATGTTGGAGCTGATCTGGTTGGTAAGGTTGAAGCAAACATCCCTGAGGATGATCCGCGAAACCCCGCAACTATTGCCGATAACGTTGGCGATAATGTAGGTGATGTAGCCGGTATGGGTGCCGACCTGTACGAATCATACGCAGGCTCAATACTTGCTACTGCTGCGTTAGGAGCATCTGCATTTGCCTATTATCAGGGTGATATGCAATATAAAGCAGTTATTGCGCCGATGCTTATTGCTGCTGTTGGTATAATTCTTTCTATAATTGGAATTTATATAGTAAAAACAAAGGAAGGCGCCACAATGAAGGATCTCCTTCGTTCTTTAGGAATGGGCGTAAATGTCAGCTCAGTTCTTATTGCTGTTTCTACATTTGTTATCCTATACTCCTTAGGTTTACAGAATTGGGTTGGAATTTCATTTTCTGTGATATCAGGCCTTGTAGCCGGTATAATTATCGGACAATCCACAGAGTATTATACTTCCCATTCATATAAACCAACACAAAGGGTTTCAGAAAGTTCCAAAACCGGTCCTGCAACTGTTATTATTTCAGGCATAGGACTTGGCATGCTTTCCACTGCAATTCCCGTAGTAACCATTGCAATTGCAATTTTAATGGCTTTTCTCTGTGCAATTAATTTCGATGTTAAGCACATGCTTGATGCTCAAAATATGCAGTTAGGATTATATGGTATTGGAATTGCCGCCGTGGGAATGCTTTCCACCCTTGGAATAACCCTGGCAACCGATGCTTATGGTCCTATAGCCGATAACGCTGGCGGTAACGCTGAAATGAGCCATTTAGGACCCGAGGTGCGCAAACGTACCGATGCTCTTGATGCTCTTGGCAATACAACTGCTGCAACAGGTAAAGGTTTTGCAATAGGATCGGCAGCATTAACCGCTCTTGCCTTGTTAGCATCATATATTGAGGAGATTAAAATCGGTTTAATGCGAATTGGGGAGAACGTTCTGACATTCGCGAACGGAGATACCATTGAAACTGCCAAAGCAACCATCGTGGACTTTTTGAACTATTACCAGATTACCATAATGAACCCTATTGTCCTGGTGGGAATATTTATAGGTTCCATGATGGCATTCATGTTTTGTGGGTTAACCATGAATGCCGTTGGGCGTGCTGCTCAAAAGATGGTTGAGGAGGTTCGTCGTCAGTTCCGTGAAATTAAAGGGATAATGGAAGGAGAGGCAGAACCCGATTATGCAAGGTGTGTTGAAATTTCAACCCGTGGAGCTCAGATCGAAATGATCCTGCCCTCATCGCTTGCCATACTTGTTCCAATTGTAACTGGTCTGGTTCTGGGTGTTGCCGGGGTACTGGGCTTACTGGCCGGTGGACTGGGCGCAGGTTTTGTCCTTGCTATCTTTATGGCCAACGCCGGAGGTGCTTGGGACAATGCTAAAAAGTACATTGAGGAAGGAAATTTTGGTGGTAAAGGATCTCAGAACCACAAGGCTGCCATTGTTGGCGATACAGTTGGTGACCCGTTCAAGGATACTTCCGGCCCCAGCTTGAATATCCTGATCAAACTGATGAGCATGGTTTCTATCGTAATGGCTGGTGTAACTGTTGCTTTCAGCTTGTTTTAATCGATTTTTTTACAAAAGTTAATGCCGGAGATTTCTCTCCGGCATTTTTTATTATCAATTATTAGAATGTATCTAAAATTCAATAATTTGCCCTTGCACTACTTTAAAAACCTGCCAGGTTTTATCCCTTAACCCGCTTGGAATTTGAAATACTTTCAGCAACCTGTTGTTCCCGTAAACCGAAACGGTTGCTTTAGAAGCGGAGAGATCAGGCGCAGCAGGATTTACCTGGGCCGAATAGTTATTTACAAAAAAAGTGTAAACCGCATTGGCCTTAAGTTGTTCAACGGTTATGGTCTCTGGTCCGTACCCATCAATATCGTCAATATCCAGCTGGCCAGTACCATCGTTGAGAACCCGGGTGTTGCGGAAGCTGATATGATATCCACCCTCTTTAACAAAGTGAGCATCCAGATCGGCTGGTTGTTTATCCCAGTTGAGAACCACTCGGAATTGGTCAACGTTAAGTATAGGTGACATGTAAAACCTGTTCCTGAAAATGGTTTGGGCTACCACATCAATTTCCAGAACGGCAGGGATATAGCCATCTTTTTTGAATATCCCTTTTAACAACCCATCGGGTTGTTTGGGGAACCGGACTCGTCCAAGCTCATCGCTGGTCATTGCTCCAATATTTTCGATCAGCACCGATGCCCCAGCTATAGGATTCCCGGTTAAGGCATCGAAAAGCCTTAGCGTAAAATTATTATTATCAATCTCTTCGAACACATCCTCCATAACATTCTTCATTTTATCCTCCTGGGCACTCAGGGTGCACGGTAAAAGGATCAGAAAAATGAAGAGCAGCAGATTTAATTTCGACTTCATAGAGCTGATGTTTGATTTATAAAAATGGGTTATTAAGATCTGTGTTTAAGCTCATCACGAATTCGCGAAGCCTTCTCGTAATCCTCATTCCGGATAGCTTCATCCAACATGGCTTTGAGCTCAGTAATCGACATTTTTGAGTATATTTCTGATTGATGCCCTTGCTGTGGCTCGGGTTGATCAGCCTTGTCCGATTTTCCTTCCGCTTCCCCCTCGATGTTGTCAAACTCGATAAAAATACCCGCTTTTTCTATTATATCCTCGGTGGTATAAATTGGGCATTTAAAACGCAGGGCAAGGGCTATGGCATCGGAGGTACGGGCATCTATGTAAACCTCTTTTTTGCCATTATCGCAGTGGAGTTTGGAGAAAAACACTCCCTCTTCGAGCTTGTATATTTGAACTTCTATTAATTCGATATTGTAAGATTTGGCAAAATTCAGGAACAGATCGTGAGTTAACGGGCGGGGAGGGGTTAAACCCTCAATTTGTATAGCAATGGATTGTGCTTCAAATCCACCAATTATGATCGGAATCCGTCGGTTTCCCTCCTCTTCGCTGAGCACCAATGCATACGCACCGGATTGTGTCTGACTGTAGGAAATCCCAAGCACATTCAACTTCACTCTGCTCATACTTTAATTAATTCAAATCTTGTGTAATACAAACCTAATCGAAATAAGTTTAAAATACAAGGGGAAATCCCCCTAAAAATAGTTTTTGATAGATCGGATCAACCCGAGATTTTTATCCCCATTTAAAAATAACTCTTGAAAGAGTACTATTTTTGCACGGAATGAATTATAATTCAGCTTATAGAAAAATTAGCAACGATTTTTTTGCTAATAAATTAATCTTTTATACTTTTGCAAGCCCAAAAGTGTTGAACATTTTATAACATAATACGATGTACGCGATTGTTGATATTGCAGGACAGCAGTTTAAGGTTGAGAAAGATCAGAAGATTTTTGTTCACCGTCAGGAAGCTGAGGAAGGTGCTGAATTAAACTTTGATAAAGTTTTGCTTGTGGATAATGATGGTAAAGTTACCATTGGTAACCCTGAGGTTAAGGACGCCAAGGTTACAGCCAAGGTTTTAGGTCATGTTAAAGGTGATAAGGTTATCATCTTTAAGAAAAACAGACGTAAAGGGTACAAGAAGAAAAACGGGCACCGTCAGCAGTTTACCCAAATACAGATTGCAGAAATCGTTGCGTAATAACACAAAAATATTTGAGCAATGGCACACAAAAAAGGAGTTGGTAGTTCGCGTAACGGTCGCGAATCTCACAGTAAACGCCTAGGCGTTAAACTATTTGGCGGTCAGGTAGCCAAGGCAGGCAACATTATCGTTCGCCAACGTGGAACCAAACATTTTCCTGGTGAAAATGTTGGAATGGGCAAGGATCATACACTTTTCGCAATGGTTGATGGTGTTGTTTCTTTCCGCAAAAAAATGGATGACAAATCATTCGTTTCCGTTCTTCCCAAGGAAGCTTAGCGGTATCGATATTTTACATTATTAGCTCCTGAAAAACGTCGATATGGCGAATTTCAGGAGTTTTTTATTTGAAGGAAATTGATTTATGATTAAAGATTAACAATTTTTGATTTCTAATAAGTTGAATAAATGAATAGATCAGATTTAGAAGAAAGGTTAATTGCTTTTTCAGTTTTCATAATTGAGATTGTAAATGAGATGCCCATCACAAAAGCTGGTAACCATTTATCAGGACAAATTGTTCGTTCAGGAACATCTGTGTCATTAAATTACGGTGAAGCTCAAAGTGCTGAATCAAAAAGAGATTTTATTCACAAAATGCAGGTGGTTCTTAAGGAACTAAGAGAAACGTTTATTTGCTTAAAATTATTTATCGAGCTAAGCTTTACAAATCAGAATGTAAAATTCAATATGCAATAAAAGAAAATGATGAATTAATTTCGATATTTGTAAAGAGTGTTGACAATGCTCAGAAGAATAAATGAACAGAAACTTCAAAATTCTCAAATCGTTAATTGTTATTCGTAAATCCAAATAGAATAAATTAGAAAATATATGCTTACCCTAAAACTTATCCGAGAAAACAAAGATTTCGTTATCGAACGCTTAGCAGTTAAGCACTTCGATGGGAAAGAAATCATCGAAAAGATTATCAGACTTGATGATGAACGTCGTTCAATCCAGCTTCAGCTAGACACAAATCTTGCTGAGCAAAACAATATCTCTAAACAAATTGGAAAACTTTTTGCTGAGGGCAAAACAGAAGAAGCCAATGCGGCAAAGCAAAAAACTGCAGATTTAAAAGAGCAATCAAAAGTTCTTTCTCAAAAATTTGCTGAGGCTGAGAAAGATCTTAATCAAACCTTGGTTAAGGTGCCAAACCTACCGCATAAATCTGTTCCACCTGGCCACGGTGCAAATGATAACGTTGAAGTTCGCGGTGGAGGTTCAATCCCAACACTTCACGAAGGGGCCCAACCGCATTGGGAGTTGGCAAAAAAATATGATATCATTGATTTTGAGCTTGGTGTAAAACTAACCGGTGCAGGTTTCCCGGTTTATAAGGGGAAAGGTGCCAAATTGCAACGTGCACTCATCAACTTTTTCCTGGATGAGAATACCGCTGCGGGTTACCAGGAAATTCAACCACCTTTAATGGTAAATGAAGATTCTGGTTATGGTACAGGTCAGCTGCCCGATAAGGACAGCCAAATGTATCATGTTGGTTTGGATAATTTTTATTTGATCCCGACCGCAGAGGTTCCTGTTACCAATATATACCGCGATGTGGTTTTAAATGCATCACAATTCCCAATCAAGATGACTGCCTACACGCCATGTTTCCGTCGTGAGGCTGGTTCTTACGGGAAAGATGTTCGTGGGCTAAACAGACTTCATCAGTTTGACAAGGTGGAAATAGTTCAGTTCCAACATCCAGACAGGTCATACGATACCCTTGAAGAAATGGTATCACATGTTGAGGGACTGCTTAAGAAACTTGAACTTCCTTACAGAATTGTTAAACTATGTGGTGGCGATATGAGTTTCACCTCTGCATTAACCTACGATTTTGAGGTGTACTCAGCTGCTCAGCAGAAGTGGTTAGAGGTAAGCTCTACATCAAACTTTGAATCCTTCCAGGCAAACAGAATGATGCTGAGATTTAAGGAAGAGGGTGATAAAAAAACTCAACTTGCGCATACACTTAATGGAAGTTCATTAGCTCTGCCAAGAATTGTTGCAGCAATTCTGGAAAATAACCAAACTCCTCAAGGGGTTAAGATTCCAAAAGTTCTTCAGAAATTCTGCGGGTTTGAGATGATTGACTAAAATTTGTTTTCATATCATAAAACCCGTTAGGATTTATATCCTAACGGGTTTATAATTTATTAGTTAATAGTAATATTAAATTTAACGGGAACAGCCTTCCCTCTTTGTTTTCCTGGAGACCATTTTTTTAAATTTCTCCAAATCATCTCTATGTCTGACCCAGACCAATAACTTGAACCTAATACGCTATTCATATTTCCATTCTCATCTACAATAAAGTCCACATTGATTTTCCCAGATGGTTTCTTTTCGCGTATTTTTTCCTTAATATCTTTAGCAAAGGCATATAATCCACCGGGATATGAGGGTAGCTGTTCTACTACAACAAATACTTCGTCCCCAATTTTATTGTTTGGAATTTCTGGCTCTATGTATTGATCAGGATTTTTTAGAATTTCATCGATATCTAACTTGATTTCCCCAGCAACTAAATTTAAAACTACAATCTTATCGGGTGATTTTCCTAGCTTATATTCAATTTCACTTCCACTAAGTTTTCGAGACACAAAGCCAACATAAGAGACTACGATTTGATCAGATTTATCCATCTTTAGTGTGAATAAGCCATCCTTATCAGTGCTCGCTCCCGAAGTACTTCCGTAAATCACTATTGAAGCACCTTCGAGTGGTAAGCCGCTTCCATCCACAATTTTTCCAGTAAACTGCATGGTTTCATAGACCATGTTTTGAATAGGAACGTTTGTCTTGGGAATATTTGTTTCAAATTCAGGCTTTGCGAAAGCCATAGTTAAGAGCGCAATTGCTGGTAATGCCCATAGTAGTTTAAAAACCTTGACTTTAGGCGATTTGGTTTTTGTCATCATACTCATTCGTTTTTTGTTTATGGAGTAATTAAGGTTGTTGGTTAGCCCAATAACCTGCATACCCATAATTTGATTAATTAGAACTGTTTGGTATCGGCCAATGCTGAATCCCTGCGCAAGAACTCCTTCGTCGGCCAAATACTCGTGATTTTGTTTGATTGAGCGCTCGTATAACCAAACAAAAGGGTTGAACCAAAAAACAATCGTAACTAGTTCGACAACTACTAAGTCGAGCCAGTGCTGCTCACGAATGTGCACTTTTTCGTGAGCTAGTATATTTGTAAAATCGGTTCCTTTATGGATTTTCGGGTTTATAAAAACAATATTTAAAAACGAGAATGGTAAATCATATTTGTTATTCTCAACAATTCGGATGTTGTTTACTCTTCTTAACTTGTTCTTATATATTAGGAATAGGAGCGAGGTGCTTTGCCACAATAGCCTTGCAAAGAATATTGTGACTCCTATTGCATATACAACAAGAACAAGATTTAACCAGTTGATACTTGATGATTCTGCGGGTAAAAGATTGTTGCTGATTATAGGCTTTATCTCCTTTTCAAGCGCAGTGAAAGATAGTGTGTTAAACTGGATATTTGTTTTATAAGTTATGGGAGTTAGGGGAAGAATAATAGAGGTTAGCAGGCTAGTTATTAAAAATGCCCTGTTGGTTTTAAAAATCGTTTCCTTTCTCAGCGTAAACCAGAATACAAGGTAAAAGAGAGCTATTCCAACCGATGCTTTTGCCAAATAAATTATTATTTCATTCATGGTGGCTAATTATTAGTTTCATCTTTTTTCAATTCATCTTCGGCTATTTTCATCATCTCTTCGAGTTCCTTGAGTGTAAGGTTGTTTTCACGAGCAAAGAAGGTGGCCATTTTAGGGAATGAACTGTTGAAATAGTTTTTAAGAAGGCTTGAAAACTGAACTTTTGTATAATCCTCCTTGCTTACTAATGGCTTATATAGATGAGTATTTCCGATTTTCCTTTTCTCCACAAATCCTTTATTCTCTAAAACTTTAAAAACGGTGGCCACTGTTGTGTAAGCGGGTTTAGGATCGGTAAAGCGATCAACCACATCTTTAACAACTCCTTCTTTAATATTCCAGAGAATTTGCATTACCTGCTCCTCTGCTTTTGTAAGTTGTCTCATAGTGCTAAAAATTATCTACTACAAATATAGTAATTTATGTTAGCTTGTTTCTCCAAGTATTTTGACAGGTGAAAATTTAGAGGCTTTATACGATTGGTATAGCAATACTAATGAAGAGAAGAATATAAAAGATAATCCAATTAATACATACATAATAATACTTATTTCTGTATGGTTTGCAAAACCAGCTAACCATTTTTTCATTACTATAACACCAATGGGTACTGCTATAATATAAGCGACAAGTACTAATTTAATAACATCGGATAACAAAATCACGATGATATTTACCCCATGAGCACCGAATACTTTTCTAAGACCTATTTCTTTATTTTTATTTGAGATGTGACTAGACATCATTCCCATCATTGCAATAATTGAGAGAAGAAGTAGAACTAGTAAAAATCCTGAGATGCTACTTTTTACCTGCTTTTCATCACCGTATAAGGCAACAATTTCATCGGAGATAAAATGATAACTGAAAGGATTAGATGAGGTATTATACTTATTGTAAACTGATTCAATGTATTTAAGAGTATGTTTACTATCCCCATTCAACCTGATAATTGTACTATTGTCCTCATTATAGACTAACAGCAATGGTTTAATTTTAAATTTCAAGTGGGAGAAATGAAAATCGTTAAATACTCCCACAACCTTGTATTCCTTTTTCTTGAGTTTTATAGTCATTCCTATGCAATCATTAATACCCATGACCTTATAGGCTGCTTGGTTGATCATCACTTCGGTTAAGCGAGATTCAGTATTTTCAGAAAAGCTAGTCCCTTTTATAATATCAATATTCATGGTTTCCGTAAAATTACTTCCAACTTCTAGCTTGAATACTGATAATTTGTCCTGTGAATTTCCTTCCCAATCCCAACCCCCAGTTTCCATGGTTAAATTGATAAACGAACCTGATTGTGTTACATTTTTAATGTCAGGGTTTTTCAATAAATCGTCTTTTATATTCTTTGCTTTTCCAGTGCTTGTATCAAAGTTGACTCTGATTAGATTCTTTTTATCATAACCAAGGTCCTTACTCATCATGTAATTCACCTGAGTGTAAATTGAAACAACACTTATTGTAACAAACATTACAATAATGAACTGAAAAAGAACCAAGCCCTTTTTAATTATCATAGATCTTCTTGAAAAATGATTCTGAACAGAAATCAAGGGCTTTAATGATGATAAATAGAAAGAGGGGTATATTCCTGCAAGAATTGTAGTGAAACCTATTATCCCTAAAATTCCAATAATATGTCGATAGTTGATATAGCTATCTACAAGTGCTTTACCAGTGATTAAATGTGCTTTAGGAATGACCAAGAATACAATCACCAATGAAAGAAGCGAAATGATACCGGTCAAGATGAAAGATTCCATGTAGAATTGTTTAATAAATTGAAATCTTTGGACGCCAAACGTTTGTTTTACTCCAATCTCTTTCTTTCGATGCTCCGATCGCGCTATTGTTAAATTCACATAGTTAATAATGGATATTACTAGAATGAAAATGGCTAGGGCAATCAGAATATAAGTATTCTTAATATCTCCAGGATTTTCTACGAATAAGCCAAAATCAGAATTGAAATGAAAATCTTTTAATGGGAATAAAAGTAATCTTACATCTACCTCGCCAAAATTGATAAAACTTAAAACCTTTTCGATGTTTTTGGTGAGTGCGGCATAATCAACCTTATCGTTGAGTTGTATAAATGTTGTATATCCAAATGCTTGCCAGATATTTAGATCATTGTATTTTTGCTCTATATAGGATAGCGGCAAAAGAAAATCAAATTTAATAGAGGAGTTTACAGGTATGTCATTTAGGACTCCTGTTACAATAAAATCGGCCTCATTTTCGAGTTTTAACTTTTTCCCAATAGGATTTTCATTTTGAAATAGTTTGTTGGCAAGTTTCTCAGATATTATGATTGAATTTGATGTTTGAAGCGATGTGCTTTTATCTCCCTCAATAAAGCTAAAGGAAAAAATGTCAAAGAAATTTGATTCTATCGCATATCCTTTTTCAAGAAATCTTTTCTCACCATATAATATATTTTTTCTTTTAAAAAATTTCTGACATGTTGTTGCTTTCTCAATTTCTGGATATTTGTCTTTAAGTTGTTTCGAAAGTTGACCCGGGGTCTCCATTATGTAGTTAACGACTCCGTTATTGTATTTAAATTCATTGGCAACCAGATAAATATTATCGTAATTCTTGTGAAATCTATCATAGTTAAACTCGTACATTATCCAGAAAAACAATAAAAAAACGGTTGCAATACCGATGGATAGTCCAAGGGTATTGATCAAAACATACATTTTATCTTTGGCTGTATTCCTTAAGAACAGTTTAAGATTTAACAGGCTCATAAGGCGCATAATTTTTTAAATCAGATTTTGAATAGCTACTACAAATATAGTAGGGTTATATTAATAATTACTATAATCATAGTAATATTATTAAAAAAATAGTAAATATATCTTTAATGTACAATAAATCAGATATATATAAATAAAAAACCCTGACAGGTTTCAATGAAATGTCAGGGTTTATTTTTAATAATCTACTTATACAACATCTCACTCAGCTCCACCATCTTAATAAAATCTGCTCTATACCCATACTCATCTGCTCCTTTTGCCTCTTTTGCCTTTTTGTAAACCGAAGCAAATGTTGCAGTACCCTTAAACTCAGATTCTCTGAGAATCATTCCAAATTCAGCAACAGCAGAAGCAAACTTAAGGTTATTGGTAGCCTTAAGATTTTCTGGATTTACCTTTTCAGTGATCAGCATGCTGGTATCGCCATCAGGTTTTTTGTAGCGAATCTTAACTGTCATCATGTTCTTGCTATCATTTGCCACCGTTTGCTTTTGGTATTCCAATGGATCAACATTTGGGACTGTTTCATCGGAACCAGCAGGAATAATCTCATAAAGAGCAGTAACTGTATGACCACAACCTATTTCACCGGCATCCTTTTTATCATCGTTAAAATCTTCCTTATTTAACAATCGATTCTCATAACCTATTAATCTGTATGCTTTAACCTTGTTAGGGTTGAACTCAACCTGGATTTTAACATCTTTAGCTATGGTATAAAGTGTTCCCCAGAGCTCGTTGCCAAAAACTTTTTTTGCTTCAAGCAGGTTGTCAATGTAAGAGTAATTCCCATTGCCGGCATCGGCAATCTTCTCCATCTTGGAATCCTTGTAGTTGCCCATTCCAACACCAAGAATTGAAAGGAAAATACCATCTTTTCTCTTCTCCTCAATTAACCTTACCATTTCAGCATCGCTGCTGGCGCCAATATTAAAATCACCGTCTGTTGCAAGGATTACTCGGTTATTTCCACCTTTAATATAGTTTTCCTTTGCTATTTTATAGGCAAGTACAATTCCCTCTCCACCTGCCGTTGATCCACCAGCCTGTAATCTATCTATAGAATTAATTATGGTCTCTTTTATATTTCCAGGAGTTGATTCGAGCACACATCCTGCTGCTCCAGCATACACAACTATTGCAACTCTATCAACAGATCTTAAATTATCAACTAAGTATTTGAATGATTTCTTTACAAGTGGAAGTTTATTGGGTTCGTCCATTGACCCTGAAACATCAAGTAAGAATACAAGATTGCTTGGTGGAATCTGGTTTTCGCTAAGATTTTCACCTTTTAATCCTACCAGAACCACTTGATGCTTTTCATTCCAAGGACACTTGTCACCTTCAGTAGTGACTGAAAAAGGGTTTCCGTTCTTGGGTTGTGGATATTCATAATCAAAATAGTTAATTAGCTCCTCAATTCTAACAGCATCCTTTACAGGTTTTTGGTTTTGGTTTAGAAATCTGCGAATATTTGAGTATGAGGCTTTATCAACATCAATAGAAAAAGTAGAGAGTGGGTTGTTTATCACATCTTTAAAGGTATTCTCATTAATAACATCATATGATTCGGTGTTAAACACTTGGGGTGAATAGATTGCATCACATGCCATTGCATAATTTACGCCACCCATACTTTTTTGTTTAGCAGCTCTTCCACTAGCAACAAACTCTTCTTTTACTTCTAAGCAAACTTCATCCTGAAGAATACTATCGACCTCAACTGTTGAAGGGTTAAGGTTGATTTTTAGCTTTGTAGTATGATCGTTACTTATCGCCACTTTTTTATAGGTATAAACATCATAACCAATTGCGGTAATCTCAACAGAATAAGTTCCTTGAGCCAAGTTTATTGAAAAGTATCCCTTGTTATCTGAGGTGGTTTGAGAAATAATTTTACCTTTTTGGGAAACTTCAATTTTTGCATTAGCTATTGGACTTTTGGTATTACTATCAATTACAGTTCCGGTAAGGATTCCGGTTTGTAAGTTCAACGTCATTGAAGTGCTCAGAAGCACGAATCCGATAATCGAAATAAGTGTTTTCATAGTTTTTGTAATTTAGTGTAACATTTGTTCGTTTACATAATGGATACAAAAGCGCTAATAATTCCATAAATCGGAGATGAATTTTTTTATTTTTATATTACATTTATTGATAAGATGCAGACATATATCAATGTAACGCAAAGTCACAAATACAATAAGTTAAAATTCTTGCTTCCTTTGTAAATTCTCTTGAATTACTAAATGTTATCCAATTCATACATATTAGCAAAAACCGACCTCGAACTAATTAACCTTTACAAGCTTAGAGGAGACAAACAAATCGTAGGCGAGCTTTATAAAAGGTACACCCGTTTTGCTTTTCTGATCTGCATGAAATATTTAAAAAACGAGGAGAGCAGCAAAGATGCTGTAATGCAGGTGTTTGAAAAACTATTCGATGATTTAAAAAAGCATCAAATCGTTAATTTTAAGTCATGGTTGTATTCTGTTATAAAGAATCACTGTTTACATATTATAAGGGATAATTCTTACAAATCGATTAAAGAAAAAGAGGTTTTAAATTCATACGAAGAGTTTGTGGAAAATCAGCTCGATTTGTATCAATTTAATGATAACGGTTTTGAGCAAAAAATTCAAACCCTTGAAATGGAACTATGTAATCTACCACATGAGCAAAAAACGTGTATCGAGCTGTTTTACCTGAAGGATAAATGTTATCAGGAAGTGGCTGAAATCACCGGGTACACTATGAATCAGGTAAAGAGTTACATTCAGAACGGGAAACGAAACCTCAAAATCAGCATGCAGCAAAATGAAAGAGAATAGAAACATATTTGATGCTAACGGATGCCTAACCCACGATGTTATGATAAGCTACATCAAAGGTCAGCTATCAGGTATTGAAAAGAACATGGTTGAAAAGCATCTCTCATCATGTGAAATGTGCAGCGATGAGCTGGAAGGCATATCTTTGCTTACCAATTCTGATAAATTGGAATCAATTGCCAGTGAGCTAGATAGAAGAATTGATAAGAGTAATAGAGTAGGGCAAAATAATATTTTCAGCATTAATCTTATCATTCGGATTGCGGCTGGTATTGTATTAATCATAGGAATCTCATCGGTTATTTACTTTGTTGCTTTCAGGAATACCCCTAAGTTAATAATTACTGAAAACACTGGGATTAAACCTCCAGCCAGCCATAGTCTGGATTCAAGTAAATTTACTAAAAGTGAGAATGTTTCAGGTCTAAATAGGCTGAAAACTCAAGAACCTGAGAAAAATGAGGATGAACGATCTGAATTGCTCAATAAAGAGGAAGTAGAGGAAATTACCAATCAATATGCGATTGCTGGCGTCACCGACTCATTGGTTTTAACCCCAAATCCTGTTTCTGAGCAGATCGTGGCAAGCGACTCAATTGCTGATGTTACCAAACCTGCTGTTTCCGGACGATCCAGCGATGATTTACCCGTAGAAGCCAAAGCGACTCGTACGGAGAGATCCGGGTTATTTAGCAAAAAGAGTAAAAATGCTGATATAGCCGCTGTGTCTGGTATTCAAACGGCTGCACCTGTAATTATTAGCAGAGAATCTCAACAAAGTACAGCAATAATTTACTTTAACAATGAGGTTTATGACAAGGCATATAAAATATTTAGCGCACTGTTAATTGATGATCCGGGGAATGATACTCTTCTGTATTACACTTCGGTGTGCCAATATCACCTAAATGATTACTGGAAAGCCATTGAAAGGCTTAAAGACCTTTCCCGTAAACCCAAATTTTCATTTTATAACGAAAGCAAATGGTATTACGCATTGGCGCTGATTCAGGTTGGGAGAATTAAAAGCGCAGACAGTTTACTTAAAAGCATTGTGCGCGAAGATTCCCCATTCGTGGAGAAAGCTAAACAGGAGCTGGAGAAATTGTAATTCAACTTTCTTTTGTACCTTTCACCGGTTTAAATTTCACTATGCAAAATCAACGTTTATCCTATATTCTTGCAGGTTTTGTGATCCTTTTCTGGGGAACCTCAGCCACAGCATTTAAAATTGCATTAAAGTATTTCTCCTTCATGCAAATGTTATTTTGGTCATCATTGGTTGCCACTTTAATACTTTTTATCGTTCTGCTGGTCCAGGGTAGATTTAAACAGGTAATCATTACCACGAGTAATCAACTTAAATGGTCGATGTTTCTGGGTTTTCTCAACCCGTTTCTTTACTATTTTGTTCTTTTTCAGGCCTATGATATGCTTCCTGCACAGGTGGCCCAACCATTAAACTATATCTGGCCGGTGATGCTTGTCCTTTTTTCCGTACCAATTCTTGGACAAAAGTTAACCTATAAAAACATTATTGCCCTGTTAATCAGCTTTACTGGCGTGGTTTTTATCTCATCGCAGGGCAGTTTTGCAATTTTCTCAAAAAGCAATCCGGTTGGAGTACTCCTTGCTGTATCCAGCTCGCTTATATGGGCTATGTTCTGGCTTTATAATGTTCGCGATAAGCAACGTGATGAAGTTTTAAAACTTTTTCTAAATTTCGCTGTTGCAACAATTATTAGTTTTATTGTTGGATCATTTTACCCTGGATTCTGGAAGATTAACCTGAATGGCTTATTAGCATCAGCATACATCGGTGCATTTGAAATGGGTATTACATTTATTTTCTGGCTAAAGGCACTAAGCTTAACCAACAATACAGCGAGGCTTGGAAATATCATATACCTGGTACCTTTTGTAGCGCTGATGTTTATCAGCATAGTTCTTAAAGAGACTGTTTTTTGGACTACGATACTTGGATTGTTCCTGATCATTGGTGGGATCATCTATCAGCAAACAGGAAATAAACAACTAATTAAAGTAAAATCAGAATGAAAAAGCAATTTGTCAGGATTAGCTGGTTATTTATTATTAGCCTAACACTTATTTTTATTAATCAGGGTTGTGAGAAGGATGAGGATTGGGATCTCGTTGCAAATAAGGAGTTGATTAAGGTGATGAAAGAATATTACCTATGGTATGACCAGATGCCAACCGTAAAAGCTGGAGATTATAAAAACCCCAAGGAGTTGATGGAAGTGCTGAGGGTGAACCCACCCGACCGGTGGAGTTACATTACCACCAAACAGGAGCTGGATGCCTATTACACTTCCGGCGCTTACTATGGTTTTGGTTTTGGGAATGCTTTTGATCAGGATGGGAAATTGTGGATTCTTTATGTTTTCACCAGCTCACCTCTTGCTCAGAACGGGGTTACGCGTGGCTGGATTATCGAAAAAATTGACGACTCCACCCCAACCCCTGAAAATTACAGCCAGCTGATTGGCCCCAATGAAGCCGGACTTTCGAAAAAATTTCAGTTTTTAACACCTTCGGGCGAGCATGTCACCTATACCTACACCAAAACCCAAATTACAATGAACACTGTTTTGTTCGACAGTACATACACATTCGGGCAAACCAAGGTAGGTTACCTGGTGCTAAAGGGGTTTATAGATCCAACGGTTGGGGAGCTAAATGATTGCTTTACCAGGTTTAAAAACGCCGGAGTAAACGAGTTGATTATTGATTTCAGGTACAATGGCGGGGGCTTGATCGATGTTTCAAACTACCTGGCCAGTCTGATTGGCGGGACTAAAACCAATGGGAAAGTTTTTGCAGCTTACCACCATAACGATAAGAATACGTTCAGAAATGATTCGGTTAATTTTTTAAACCCAACCAATTCATTGTCCCTTGATCGGGTAATTTTTATCACCACTAATGGCACAGCATCCGCAAGCGAATTGGTAATAAACGGGTTAAAACCCTTTTTACCCTCAGTTTTGGTTGGTAGTCCAACTCATGGTAAACCGGCAGGGATGTATTCTTTTAAGTACAAAGAGTTCGACTGGGCGTTTGTCCCTATTTGTTTTACCTTGCGTAATGCACTTGATCAGGGCGATTACTATAATGGGATACCCGTTGATTTCCCGGCCGAAGATGATGTTAGCAGACGGTTTGGCGATGTTAATGAATCCAGCCTTAACACATGTTTGGGGTATCTTGGTGTTATCGGAACGAAGGGCTTAAAATCCTCGGTTTCAATATCCAAACAGGTGTCAGGAAAAGGTCTGTATGAGGAAATTGGTGCCTGGTAGATATTCATACATTTTACACTTTA
>CAZKHG010000014.1:0-4907 GCA_964552655.1 uncultured Rikenellaceae bacterium | reverse complement strand
ATTCTGAAAAAATAATCTTAGGAATTGATCCGGGAACAAATATTTTGGGGTATGGCATTATTAGAGCACAAGGGAAAAGCAAAATGGAACTGGTCGTCCTTGGAGTAATTGAACTAAAGAAATATGATGATCACTACCTAAAGCTTAAGGCGATTTTTGAACGAGTTCAGCAGCTGGTTGATCAGTACCACCCCGACGAGGTGGCAATAGAAGCGCCATTTTACGGAAAAAACGTTCAAAGCATGCTAAAACTTGGTCGTGCCCAGGGAGTGGCGATGGCGGCTGCATTATCCAGAAGCGTACCAATTTTCGAATACGCTCCCAAAAAAATTAAGCAATCAATTACCGGTCAAGGTAATGCATCGAAGGAACAGGTTGCTGCCCTTTTAAAGTCCATTTTAAATGTTCAGGATTTTTCTCAGGCCTATTATGATGCTACTGATGCTTTGGGTGCAGCTGTTTGCCATTTTTACCAGCAGTCGTCAGCATTGGGAGGGATTAAAAAAGCCTCTTCTTGGGAGGCTTTTATCAGGGAGAACCCGGGTAGGGTGAAATAGATTTACTTGAACTCTTTTACAATTTTCTCGGCAATTTGCTGAAACCTTTCAGGGGTTAGCTTAAGTTTTGGTTTCTTAAAATCAATATCCCACATGGTATTTAGTGGGACCAAATGAATGTGGGCATGGGGAACTTCAAGTCCAACCACAGCAACCCCAATTCTTTTACAGGGGATTGCTTTCTCAATGGCTTTTGCAACCCGTTTAGAGAATACAACCATTCCGGCTAAAGTTTCATCATCAATATCAAACAGGTAGTCAATCTCGGTTTTAGGGATAACAAGAGTATGCCCTTCATTTAAGGGGTTGATATCAAGAAAAGCAAAGTACTTTTCGTTTTCGGCGATTTTATAGCACGGTATTTCGCCATTGATGATTCTGGAGAAAATTGTTGCCATAATATTGATATTTAGAGTTATCGGGATATTTCAATCACCTGGAATTGAACCATACCTGAAGGCACCTGTACTTCAACCACATCCCCGACTTTTTTTCCCAGCAGCGCTTTAGCTATTGGAGTCCCTACCGATAACTTTCCTTCTTTAAGGTTGGCCTCTGTTTCGGCAACCAGGGTGTAAACCATGGTGGCCTTTGTTTTGGTATTTAGAAGTTTCACCTTGTTCAATATCTGAACCTTGGATGTGTCAATTCTCGACTCGTCAATTATCCGGGCATTGGCAATGGTATCCTCAAGTTTGGCAATACGGAGTTCCAGCATGCCCTGGGCATCCTTAGCAGCATCGTACTCGGCATTTTCCGATAAATCTCCTTTATCCCGGGCTTCGGCTATCATCTTCGAAATGGCTGGTCTTTCAACACTTTTTAATCGCTCCACTTCAGCTTGAAGTTTGAGCAAACCCTCTTCGGTCAGATATACTACTTTTGACATTCTTAAACCTCCTGATCGTTTTATAAAAAGGGGAAATAAAAAAGAATCCCGATTTTTCGGAACTCTTTGTATTTGCAAATATATTGATTTTTTTTAATTTACAACCATCTGACAATACTTTGATAAAAAATTAAGTGGTTAATAGTTAATATGTTGATATAAAACTGTCATTCCGCACAATTTATAGTTCTAGTTTACAAATAAAATATTTCTCCTAAAAGACCTTTCGAAACAGATCCATTATTTCATCTATTTTGGTGGCCCCTTTTCGGTTTAGCCTGTCCGATTCTTTTTTTGAGGCTTTCATCATTTCCAGCACCTCTTTAGTTTGCATGGATAAATGCTCTTTTTTCAGCTGGTGCTGTTCTTTCACAACCTCTTTGGGGATCCTGTTATTTACTCTTTGCTTTTTACAGGCATTTGAAACAGCACTTCCCTTAAACCTATACTCTCTATATGAAATTGAAAATGCAACCCTGGGTTTTGTACTAAAAGTTCTGGGGATAACGTTTCTATGGCAGCTGAAGTTGATACCAATTACCAAAACAACTATAAATATCACCAAAAGCTTTTTGTAAATTTGCACGATAAACCAGTTTAATGTTGAAGACAAAATTAGCACTTTATTTTATATTGCTCTATCTCCCAATAGGTTGCGTTAAGGAAGAGAAGCAGATTATTCCTGATGTTTCGGTTGATTTTAGTATCAATCTTAATCTCCCGAATTATAACGTATTAAGCAACCCAAATGTTGCCATTAAATATCCTGGTGTGGGCTACAACAGGAACGGGGTGATTGTTTACAGGTACTCCCTTGATGAATTTTATGCCTTTGATGCAACCTGTCCTCAGCATATTGATGTAAGTACCTCAATAAATCTCGATCAAAACGGCACTTCAGGAACTGCAACGTGCCCTCATTGTAACACTATTTATTACCTGGTATCCGGAGGTACATCAAAGGGTTACCCTTTAAAAAAATACAGAACTTCCTTTGATGTGAATAGTAAAATTGTCTATGTTTTTAACTGATTAAACCACTTTTTTAACCAGATCAGCCGCTTCCTGCAACGAAATAGCAGAGTAAACTTTTAGCCCGGAGTTGTCTATCAGCTCCTTACCCTCTTTTGCATTAGTCCCCTGGAGGCGGACTATCACTGGTACATTAATATTGCCAATTTCTTTGTAGGCATCTACAACACCTTGTGCAACCCTGTCGCAACGAACAATACCACCGAAAATATTAATAAGGATTGCTTTAACGTGGGGATCTTTAAGAATGATTCTGAAGCCAGCTGCCACTGTTTTTGCATTGGCAGAACCGCCAACGTCAAGAAAATTAGCGGGTTCACCACCAGAAAGTTTGATGATATCCATTGTGGCCATTGCAAGTCCGGCTCCGTTGACCATACAACCCACATTCCCATCAAGTTTTACGAAGTTGAGATGGTATTCAGATGCTTCAACTTCAGTTGGATCTTCCTCGTCCTTATCGCGCATGGCAGCCAGGTCGGGGTGGCGATAAAGTGCATTTTCATCAATATTGATTTTTGCATCAACAGCAAAAATATCGTCATTTGATGTTTTAACAAGCGGGTTTATTTCGAGGAGCGAAAGGTCATTTTTTATATAAGCTTCGTATAAAGCTGGAATGCATTTAACCATTTGGGTGAAAGATTTTCCGCTTAAACCTAAGTTCAGTGCTATATTTTTTGCCTGATAAGGCTGAATTCCAATTGGATGAACTTCTTCCTTAAATATCAGGTCGGGTGTTTGAGCCGCTACAGCTTCTATATCCATTCCTCCCTGAGGGGAATATACAATCATATTACGACCTGTTGATCTGTTCAGCAGAATGCTGATATAGTATTCTTTTAGTTCGCTTGGACCTTTCTGGTATATCCCTTGTTGAATCAGCACTTTACGAACCAGCTTCCCTGCCGGGCCAGTCTGATGGGTAACTAGCGTCATTCCGAGTATTTGCTTTGCAAATTTTTCTACATCTTCAACTGTATGGGCAATCTTTACGCCTCCGCCTTTCCCTCTACCTCCGGAATGGATTTGGGCTTTTACGGCTATCTCGTCGGTTTTGGTCAGTTCAAAAATAGTTTTGGCCGCTTCAACGGCTTCCTCCGGGGTTGATGCAACAATACTCATAGGTGTTGGAACACCCGATTCCATAAGTATTTGCTTGGCCTGGTACTCGTGAATATTCATGGGATATTTTTTTATTCTCAATGCACCTAAATTACAAAAAATGCTTTAATACCTTTGCAGAAAATAAAATATTGATGGTAGAAAATAGAAAACTTGAGAATATCGAACTCAATCGCAGGTCAATTGACGAGTTTAAAAACTCTCAAAAATTGCCTATTGTTGTGGTTCTTGATAATATCCGCAGTTTAAATAATATTGGTTCTGTTTTCAGAACAAGTGATGCCCTGATGGTTGAAAAAATTGTATTGTGTGGTATTTCCGGAACTCCACCCCATAAAGAAATTCACAGAACCGCTTTAGGGGCTGAGGAATCGGTAACTTGGGAATATTATAAAAATACCCTGGATGCAATTAAACTTTTAAGAGGGGAAGGGTACAAAGTTTTATCCTTGGAACAAACTGTAAAAAGCATTGATTTGATGAAATATAAACCCATGAATGGGCTGAAATATGCCCTGGTTTTTGGGAATGAGCTAAGAGGTGTGGAGCAGGAAGTTGTCAACTTGTCGGACGATTGTATTGAAATCCCTCAGTTTGGCACTAAGCATTCATTTAATATTGCAGTTTCTACAGGGATTGTACTCTGGGATTTTTTTGTCAAACTGGCTGATAACCAATAAAAAAGGCAGCCAAATGGCTGCCTTTTCTTTATAAATAATTTTATTGTTTTATTCAACAATCGCCTTAAAAGCATCGTTCTGGAAGAAATTGCGGAACTCAAGGTCGTTCTTGGCACGAGCCTTTAATGTGGCATCTTTACCAATTGCTGTACGAAGGTTGTCAAGTACTGTGGCTTCCTCGTTTAAACGGGCACCAACAATAGCGCGACCGTAGAAGCCTTTTGCTGATTCAACTTTGTTGAATGTGTTTTTAGCAGCATCAACCTTATTGGTTAACAGCAGAGCAAGACCCTGGTTGAATGAATCTGAACCACCAAGATATTCAACGGCTGCCGGGTACTTATTGTTTATAATGCTGATGATTCCAAGGTTGTATTTAACCTCTTTACCAGCATTTGCAGCATCAGCGAAAATCTTTTCAGCCTCATCAATTTTCCCTTCAAGAAGGGCAACACAGCCACGGTTGTTAACAATAGATGGTTCTTTAGATGTAGCAACTTTATCAAGAGCGGCTTTGGCATCGGCTACATTTTTATTCAGGATGCTAAAGTAGGCAATGTTGTTATAAGCCCGAACATCGTTGAATTTTTCTGCAGCCTTTTTGTAAATCTCAACCTTCTTGGC
>CAZKHG010000013.1:10717-72690 GCA_964552655.1 uncultured Rikenellaceae bacterium | reverse complement strand
AAAATCTGATCGTAGGTTTCCTGTACGGTTGAACGAGCCTTTGAATTCTCAGCTGAAGATCTTTGAGCAGTCAAACGGAGAACCATACCAAGTCCATTGGGGTTTTGTTTGTATGGCCTAGCATAAAGTTGAAGCAAATGAAAATATGCCATACCTCTTAATGCCAGTGCTTCACCTTTAAATTGACCATATTCAGCTTCTGTTAACTCATTTGCAGCAATTGCTTTGGCCTTATTTGCATCCAACCCTTCAATGAATACGTTAACAGCATTAATGGCAGCATAAATCTGACCCCATAGGTTCTGAACCTCATTTGTACTTGGTGCAACATTTAGAGCCCAGGTTTGAAGACCTGTAACCCCATTCTGTCCTAAATTCAAATAGTCATCGCCCCGGATATCATTGTAAACGAGATATCTACCCCCGAGGTATTGCCCATTTTTAAAGAAATTATATAGACCATTAACCTGACCAATTATTCTAACCCTTGTGCTAAAGGCAGAAAGATCGGAAATACTGGTTTTAGGTTCTGGATCAAGGTACTCATCATAGCAAGAGCTAAACGTAACCGAGACCAGTAAAACCATTATTGTGTATTTTATTGTGTTTTTCATGGCATTCAAAAATTTAATTATTAAAAGTTAAGGTTGACACCAAATGATATTGTCCTTGCCTGAGGAACAGTATTACGGTCAACACCTGGTACAATATTGGTGTCGCCACTTGAAGAAACTTCAGGGTCAGAGCCAGGGTATTTACTGAACACATAAGCATTGAACACCTGAGTATAAAGACGTACACTTCCAATACCTGCCTGAATCAACATTGGATGTTTTAAGGTGTATCCTAAGCTGATATTTCTAACCTTTAAATAATCGCCACGATAAACGTTTCTGGATTGCACCATGGTTGAACCATTGGATACATTATCACTCCACACTGGCTTTGGATAATCGGTTTTATCACCAGGGTTTCTCCAGAATTCTTCGTAGTACTCTTTTGAGTTATTCCAGTAACGTTGGTCATTCAAGCCTGCTTTTGATCCAAAGTAAACATAGAAATCGAGGGCAAAGGTAAGGCCAAGGTTAAAATCGAAGTTACCAACCGTAATATTATTGTCAATCCCTCCAAAGTATTTAGGAATTGCGCTGCCTAATGCATACCCATCGTTGGTGATATCAATGGCACGCGAAACGGTACCATCCTCATTCCTCCATCCGGAGGTTGGCATATTGGCGCTGTGGTTGTAATAAACTTTAGAGGTTGTTCCATCCCAATTTCCGCTTGCATCGTAGTTCTTTCTGATAAATATTCTTCTTCCGGTGGCCTCGTCAACCCCTGCGGTTTTAACCCCCCAGATCATACCAATTGGATACCCAACCATTGTTCTGTTAGTGGTTTCAAGCGATGTAACACCAGCGATATATGGGACACCATCAGCCAATTCAGTTACCTCATTTTTTAAGTAGTTGAGGTTAAGGGTTGTACTCCATTTAAAATCAGTTTTGGAAATATTGTAGCTGGTAAAAGTTAGCTCAACACCCTTGTTATACATAGAACCAACGTTCATTGGCAAAGTATTTCCCGGGATACCCTTTGATGGAGATTGAGGAACATTAAGAATCAACCCGTTGATATCATTCTTAAAGTAGTTTGCATCAACCTGGAAACGATCCTTCATGAATCCAAAAGATAGTCCAAGGTCGAACTTATTACTTGTTTCCCATTGCAAATCAGCATTACCTGCCTGGGTAAATGATAAAGTCGGGTTGCCATTATAAACGCCACCACCATATAAGAAAAGCGATGCGAAGTTATCAACACCGGAAATATTACCAACCTTACCATAGCTGGCTTTAAACCTAAGGTCTGATAGGTAGTTGGAAACTGAGCTGTTCTTAATGAACTCCTCGTTCGAAATGTTCCACATCAGTGATGCACCACCAAAGTTACCATACTTATTACCTTTGGCTAGCCCGGAGAACCCATCCCTACGAGCACTTAGCTCCACAAAGTACCTCTTATCATAATTAAAATTCAGACGACCAAATGTTGAAGTGAAATAGTTTTCAGATTCAGTCAATGAAGGTGGTTGTTGAGGAGTAGTATATGATCCCTGGTATGATTCGTAAAATTCATCAGATAGACCTGTTCTTCTTCCTGACCAGCCATTATAGGTAGTGTACTGCTGTTCAGAACCTATTAGGGCTTTAATGTTTATCTTTTCCATCAAAGATAAATCATAATTTAAAGTATTTGTCCAGTTCCAGCGGTTTCTCCGATCAAAGTAGTTAAATGCTTCCCCACCATTGGTTCTGCCATCGCCATGTACACCATTCCAGAAGGTACGGGATTCAACCTGGCTATTGTCCATCCCATAGGTTGTACGGAAATATAGCCCTTTAATTAGTTGCACATTGGCGTAGATGGTTGAAATAACCCGATCATTTTGGGCATCATTGTAATTCTTGTCGAAAATATAAACAGGGTTAACAAATCCCACCGGTTGGGTATTGTTTAATAGTCCAATTCTGTTATTTGGTATGTCAATATTGTATTGACCATTATTCAGGTATGGGCCAACTATTGGGGCTGTTACAAAGGCCAGACGCCCTGCCCCTGAGGTAGCAAAGTTTGCCCCAGCAATTGAACCAGTTTGAGGTGCGTTTGTAAAGGAGTTGGTATATGTGGCATTCACTCCAAGTGATATCGCCTTATTTAACTTATGGTCAACATTCATTCTAACGCTTTTCCTGTCATAGCTGTTAGTAACAATTATACCGTCGTTCTTTGAATAGCCAACAGATAGAAAATAAGTAGTGGTTTTGCTCCCGCCTGATACGGAAAGGGCATGATTTTGCTGGAAACCCCTTCTGTAAACGTAATCATTCCAGTTAACATCAATGGTTTTTCCCTTGGCATCCACATTTAAAAAGTAAGCAGGTGCTAAACCAGATCCACTTAATTGTATAGAATTAGCTCTGGCCAGGTTTTTAGTGTAAACATACTGCTCTGCATTCATCACCTCGAAAAGGTTATAGGCAGAGGTGTAACCCATTGAGAAATCATAGGTAACGTTAACTTTCCCCTCGATACCTTTCTTGGTTGTGATCAGGATTACCCCGTTGGCTGCCCGTGATCCATAAATGGCAGTAGCGGAGGCATCTTTTAGAATTTCAATAGAGGCTATATCAGAAGGGTTAATATCTCCCATAACATTTAATGTTGCGGCAGACCTTGACAGATCCCCGGTAAATACTGGTACACCATCAACAATAATCAAGGGGCTTGAACTACCTGATATTGAGTTGTAACCCCGAATCCTTATTACAGGGGGATTACCAAGCACAGCGTTTGGAATGGTAACGTTAACCCCTGCAGCTTTACCCTGCAAAGACTGGTCAAAAGACTGTACAGGTATTGTTTTCAGGTTGTCGCCTCTGACTGTTGCAACAGACCCAGAGACCTCCTTTTTACGTTGTACCCCGTAGCCCACAACCACTACCTCTTCCATCTCGAGGGCTTCGGGTTCTAAGACAACATTTACAACGGTTCTTCCCCCAATTTCAACCTCCTGGGTTTTCATGCCCACAAAGCTGAATACAAGGGTGGTAGCAGAAGCAGGAACATTCAAAGTGTACTTACCATCTAAATCTGTGGTAACCCCAATGGTAGTACCCTTTGCGATAATGGATACACCGGGAATTGGCTGCCCATCGGCAGAGCCGGTAACCGTTCCGGTGATCCGTACAGTTTGTGCCTGCAGCATGTTAACGCCCACAAGCAGCAAACAAGCAAGGAAAACGCATAGTTTTTTCATAGATTAGAATTTAAGGTTAGAATTAAAGGTTCAGGTATAACCAAAATATTTTGCACCTAATATAGTGTATTTTTAAAATGATTCTGCATATTATAGAGAAAAAAGAAACAATTTTTAAAAGTTAAACAGGTTGTTTTTCTCTAATTAAATAGATACCTGAAAAATGAATTACCCTATCTGGGGTTTTAAAAGAAAAACCCCAGTCAATCCTGACAGGGGTTTTTCTAAAAATTTAATTATTACTGCTAGTTATACCCAACATTTTGTGTACAATTGGGGTTAGAGTTTGTTTCATTCCTTGGTATTGGGAATGCATACTTATAGCTGCCATAAAGAACAGTACCAAATCTCTGTTTAAAGGCATCAACCAGAGGCATATCCTTATGGGTTCTTGCCAGGTCATCAAATCTGAACCCTTCAAAACATAGCTCTTTTCTTCTCTCAAGGAGGATATTGTCCTTTGTGCAAGCAGCATAGGGGTTAGCCCCACGTTGTGCAGGAACCAAATTAAGAGTGGTAAGGGCATTTGCATCAGCGTTGTTAATTTCAAACAAAGCTTCTGCATAGTTTAGGATTAATTCCTCATACCTTAAAATATAAACCTCGCTGGAGTAGTCGGATCTCGGGTATTTCCCAAGGTTAGTAAGTAAAGGAGTTGTAGGATATGCAGGATCGTTTCCGATCATTGCAGCAGAACCCCTGACATCGCCTGCATCAAAAATAGTAAGCAGGTTATCCAGTACTCTTACATCGCCATAAGCAGTTCCTCTGAAAATCTGTGATAATCCATTAATATTCATGTTGTCTGTTGAACTGAACGCCAACTCAAAAATCGAATTAACAGGGTTATCAGTATCAAAGGAAGCAACGAAGTTAGCTGCTGTGACAATTTGATAAAGCCCAGAATTGATAACATTTTCGCATGCAGTTTTAGCAATAGCCCAATCGCCAAAATAAACAGCCACTCTGGCACGTATAGCCTCAACTGC
The DNA here is from genome assembly GCA_964552655.1 of uncultured Rikenellaceae bacterium. GTDB lineage: Bacteria > Bacteroidota > Bacteroidia > Bacteroidales > Tenuifilaceae > CAZKHG01. The sequence continues at coordinate 67,881 of CAZKHG010000013.1, read as the reverse complement.
ATAAGTTGAAATAAACTGTTTTGATGAAGGGTTAAGAGTGGGGCTCATTAAGGTTAAAGCCTTGGTTAAATCAGCATAAATAAAACCTTTAACCTCATCAACCGTGTTACGGGCAGGTGTTAAGTTAGTTCCTTTATATTCCATAACATAAGGAATTCCAACATTGTTACCTCCGGTTACATGTTGCTGTCCATAAAGTTTAAGCAGATCGAAATGAGCAAGTGCACGAATGGCATATGCCTGACCTATGATCTGTTTCTTTTGTGCCTCATCACCTGAAATGGTTGCATTCTCTTTTCCAATGATAATATTTGCAGAGGCAATAACACGATAAATTGCAGTCCATGTATCAGTAGCATGGGCATCAGTTGTACCCATATCCATTGATGCAGGGGTAATAATTCTGCCTGAGTTCCCGCTTGAATAGCAGTTATCTGAACGAACTTCGCCGTATAGGATAAAGTCACGACCATAGTATGCGGTTTGTGTCATTCGGTTATACATACCATTGGCAATACCCTGGAGATCCTGAACACTCGTGATGCTTGTTTCAACATCCTTGTTCTGCGCCAGAGTTGGTTCAAGTGAGTCTTCGTTACAAGAGTACATGAACGCACCTAACGCAAGAGTAAATAGTAAGATATATTTTTTCATTGTTTTTTAGAAGTTAATGTTTAAACCAAAAGTGATAGATTTAAGTGGAGGGTTGGTAAGCCTGGTGAACCCATCAGCTCTAACTTCTGGGTCATACTCAAGCCTGTCGTCCTTCACCCAGGTGAATAGGTTTGCCCCTCTTGCATAGATGGTAACATCTCCGCTAAATCCGATCTTGGTAAGAAGCGCTTTGTCAAACTTGTAACCAAGCACAAGATCTTTAAGTCTCATGTAGTCTCCATCATAAAGGAAACGTGTAGATGTTCTGGATGCATTGCCTGCGGTAGCACTAAACTGCTGTCTGGGAACATCGGTGATGTCGCCAGGGTTCTGCCATCTTTTCATCAACTTGGCAACTCCCTGATAGTTAACAATAGTGTAGGTACCAGCATGGTTGGTATAGAATGACCAATCCTCAAATACCTGGTGACCACCTGCAAAATACAAGCTGGCATCAAAATAGAATCCTTTATAATCCAAGTGTACCGAAGTACCACCACTATAAGTGGGTATTGCACTTGAACCCTGGAAATTAACCCTTGCAGCATAATAATCCTCGGTAATGCCTTCAGCATCATCCTTGCCATTAATATACCATTGAGCATTCCCATTATCAGGATTTACACCAGCATATTTTCGCATATACCACTCTCTAATAGGATGGCCAACATCAATCTTAGTAGTTCCGGTTTCGATTACAATATTATTTCCTGCGCCATCTTTAGCCAACTTAGTTACCTCGTTGCTTAGAGTAGCGAAGTTAAACGACAGGCTTGCGTTGAAATCTTTTGATTTAACAACCTGAACATTAATTATTGCCTCAATACCTTTATTGGTAACACTACCCACATTACTGTTGTAGCTATCGTGTCCTGTTGTACGGGAGAGAGGTACTGCCTGTAACAAATCTGAGGTTACCTTATTGAACATAGAAATTGATCCGCTAAACATATTGTTGAGTATGCCAAAATCAAGACCAATATCATAGTTGTGGTTTTTCTCCCAGGTTAGTGTTGGATTACCAAAACCTGATGGGTAAACAGCACCTGCACCGGCATAATCAGCATCGTATGCTAAAAGTGACTGATAAGTATTTAACCCTATACCAGAGTTACCACTAACACCATACGAAGTTCTAAGTTTCAAGGAATTAATAAGACTTATACCTGAAAGGAATTCCTCCTCTTTCAGGTTCCATGCAGCACCAATTGACCAGAAATTACCAAATCTCTGACCCTTGGCAAAACGTGATGAACCCTCACGACGATAAGTAAAATCTACGATATACTTGCCAAGGAAACTGTAATTAATCATTCCCAGGTAGGATGCATTCATCCAATCGTTAAATGAACTTGACGCATCAAAGTTTGCACCAGCAGAACTGATATTAGTAAGACCATCAGTTGCAAAATTCTCGCCGTAACCGTATAGATATTTCTCTGTATTTTTCTGGTACTCAATCAAAGCCATTGCCTGGATGTTATGGTTGCCATATACAAGATTATATGACAGTGAGTTTTGTGTTACCACATTGAAATTCCTATCAACGGATGCTTCACTGGTACCATTTTCCGGTTGGCTGTCCCCGTAATTTCTGTTATAGTAGCTCTTGTAATCGGTTAAGGTGTAATCCATTGCTACCAACGATTTAAATTTCAGGTTTTTAATAACCTCTATTTCAACAAATGAGTTGGTAATACCACGGGTCAGGTTGTTATAAACATCGTTGTGATCCTTTAGGTATAACCAGTTATAGGTACTCCCGGTATTTAAGTTTGGTGTGCCATCCGGGTTCCTTGGGGACACAAATGAACTCATAAAATACTTACCGGCAATCGGGCTGCCAAAGTAAGCGCTTTGCTCAAGCAACAAGCCATCCTGCAATACGTTAGATACGCTGTTGTTGGTAGAGAACTTAATTTTATCGGTAAACTTCTTTGTAAAATTGAATGAACCGTTAATCTTTCTATAAGTACTACCAAGAATGATATTCTCAGTATTATTATAACCTAAAGAGGTGTAAAATGATGATTCAGCGGTTCCACCAGATGCAGAAAACATATAGTTCTGAGTCGGTGCATTCTCGTTTGCAACTGCCTTTTCCCAGTCATTATTTGGCCTGCCAGCAGCTATCCAGTTATTTAATCTAAGGGTATTACCAGCCGATAAGTGAGATAGCGCCCATGCTTCAGCCTGATCCTTAGTAAATCCATTGGCAACGCCATAGGTGTTGTAAACGGCATCGATGTAAAGTTCTTCCCTTTGGGCACCGGTTAACACTTTTGGGCCCTCAGCAGCTTTATTCTGAAAACCATAGTACGCGGAAAGGTTGTAGTTTGTTTTACCAACTTTCCCTTTCTTAGTTGTGATAACAATTACCCCGTTTGATCCGCGTGCACCATAAGCAGATGTTGCAGACGCATCCTTAAGAACAGAGATGGATTCAACATCATCATTATTTACTGATGATAAAGCGCTAAGTGAAGTAACGGCGGTAGAACCTGAAAAGTTTCCGTTGATAACAGGAACTCCATCAATAACGATAAGAGGATCATTACTTGCGGTAAGAGATCCGGCGCCCCTGATTCGGATATCCTGGATTGATCCGGGAGTACCTGAAGACGAGGAAATAACCAAACCCGCAACTTTACCCTGCAAAGCCTGATCAACTGAGCTAACAGATATGTTCTTCAGGGTTTCTCCTTTTACCTGAACGGTAGAACCGGTAATGCTGTTTTTTGTCCGGGAGGTGTAACCCGTAACGATTACCTCCTCAATTTCTTTGGATTCAGGTTCAAGTACTACATCAACAACTGCCCTGCCTGCAATCTCAACCTCCTGGGATTTCATCCCAACAAATGAGAACACAAGAGTTGTAGCACCAGCAGGTGCATTTAATACATATTTCCCATCAAGGTCACTTGTAACACCCTGATTGGTTCCTTTGACAATAATGGATACCCCGGGAATTGGTAAACCATCCTCTGAACTGGTAACCGTACCGGTGATCCGCACAGTTTGTGCCTGTAGCATGTTAACGCCTACAAGCAGCAAACAAGCAAGGAAAACGCATAGTTTTTTCATAGATTAAAATTTAGGTTTAGGTTTAAATTAAATTTCGTTCCCAATATAGCGTTTTTTTAAATAAAGAAAAACTCTTGGTAAATTACTTTTTTTTCATTTTACCAGAATTGATAAAAAAAAGGGGCCGTCTTCTATTTTAGACAGCCCCTACTTAATTATATTTTCAAAAATTGACTACTATTGGGTTCCGCCACCATCCCACCATACTTTTTGTCTGTGGGAATCTTCTCCCATTCTGGCAACAGCAGCTTCAACATTAACCTTATTCAATGTGTACTCTGAACTTGGGTATTTGAAACGTGCAACAACATCAGCACCTGATTCACTACCTGGAACAGGTACAAAGAATCTGTCGGCACCTGAGAAGTTGATAATAAAATCGCCGGGTTTTAGCAATGATTTTGGGTAACCTGTTCTTCTGTACTCAAACCAGGCCTCATGTGATTGCATAAGTAAGTGAATATACTTTTGGGTAATGCAATACTCTTTCTTTTGCTCATTAGTTCCGGCATTGAATAATGCTACTATTGAAGCAACATATGCAGGATCTGGGGCAGCACCCCACTGTTCAATAGAAGCTTCAATACCTTCCTGGAACCAAGCGGCATCCCATCCTTCTACCTCGCACCTCATGAAACATACGGTTGGATAATCAAGAAAAGTAGATGGGAAATTGGGTTGCAGTATAAGAGGGTTTCTTGCATATAAACTAACCCTTGTACCTGAGTTTTGACTCCACCAGGCCTGAGTAACACCATCGGTCATTCCATATGGCACACCATTTCTATTTGTAGTATAGGATGTAAACACAGTATATCTAGGATCCCTTAAGCCTGGGAATGGGTTAGTAAAGTAACCTGGGTGAGCGGCATCATTAATACCATCGTTATTCCCTTTAATTAGTTCCATAAATCTTCTTGTAAAGGAAAGATCGTTACGTCCACTAACATAGAAACCATTATACCAAGGAGCCTCGTTGGGTGCACCTGTAGTACTGAATGGGCAAACTGCATTATCTGCATTGCTATCAAAGACACCATCAGCAATTGCGTCATTGGCTTCAGCCAGATAAGCTGGATCGGCATTTGATGCTCTAAGGGCTATACGTAAACGAAGGGAATTAGCCAACTTAATCCACTGGTCAAGGTCCCCATTGTAAAAAAGATCACCACTCGTAAAACCACCTGTGGTAGAGGCAATTAATGCATTCTGCGCTGCGTTTAATTTTGCGATCATGCCATCATAAACCTCTTTCTGGGTATTATAAACGGGTTGAGGATGTTCCTTAATATTTAAAGCTTGAGTGTAAGGAATATCGCCAAAATAGTCTGTTAAGAGTTGGAAAACCCAGCATTTTAATATTTCAGCACATGCAATCTGCATACCATTATCCCCATAAAGCGCTGCATATTTATCTTTTGTAGCCGGATCAGTATTCAGGTCTATAATTTTCTGAAGGTTCTGCATATAAATGTAATTATTTCTAAAGAACGCATCAGTAGTACCAGAACGGAATGAGTACCTGTCTTCGGAAGTGTAGTTTCGTTGAGCAAAATGCTGAGCAGCTACAGAAGACTGGCGTCCAAGGTTGAATGTGGTAAAATCGTTATACCCTAAATCACGAATAGCCTGAGCAAGTAATGCAGGTGTAGCAGCATCAAGGGTTTGGTTCGGATTTGTATTGATTTTATCAAAATCCTTTTCACAACCTGTAAGCAACATCAGGCCTAGGGCTGTGAGAATAAGACTATATTTTCTTAAAGTATTCATAATTTTTCCTCAAATTAAAAGTTAAAGTTAAGACCAAAGCCGAAGGTAATTGTGCTTGGCAGGTATCCACCCTCTATACCTTGTGCATTGCTACCGGCCATTTGCAGGTACTCTGGATCAAAATGCTGATTGTCGGCACCAAATATTGCAATGTTACGTGCAAAGGCAGAAACCTTAACACCGCTTACAGGACCAGTGAATTTTGTAGGAACATTATATCCTAATCTGATTTCACGCAGCTTAATAAAATCTGTTTTGAAAATGCTTTGTCTGTCTGGTCCATCATAATGGTGTTCTGCCCATGCCTGACCATCCAGTCTTGTGGTATTCTTTACTGGAGTAGCACTAACTGTACCGTCAGCGTTGAGATAGGTAATGGTTTTTGTAACAGCGTTGTAAGAACCGTAAACACCGTCTAGAAGAACTCCACCACCATCGGCAATGTCATCACGGATGTTGTTCCCTAGCTCGTTTGTTTTAGCAGATTCTTCTAGGATTCCTGAGTACATTCCCCACATGTATGATAACCAGTACATGTTACCACCGCGTTGCATATCAATCAAAAAGCTGAACTCAAAACCCTTATAGGTGAAGGTGTTGGTTAAACCTGCAGTAAAATTGGGAGTTACGTTTGCTAAGGGTTTAATCTCAGATGGTAACCAGTTCCCACTTGGTCCAACCACTTTATTGCCATCAGCATCAACCACATAATCCGTCCCATAAATAATTGGGTAAGTTTTCCCTACAAATGCACCGGATTGAACTTTGAAAGGTCCACTACCCAGTGTTAGATAGTCAAGACCTTGAGCTAACTCATCAACTTTATTTTGCAGGGTTGCAATATTTAATAAAATATCCCAGGTAAAGCCCTTAGTAGCAACAGGGGTTGCACTCAAAGCAAGTTCAAGCCCTCTGTTTGTCATCTTACCAGCATTGATAACCTGTGTATCGAATCCAGTTGCCCCTGAAACTCTAACTGGAACGATCTGATCGGTAGTAGCCTTGTAGAAGTAAGACAGGTCTAATCCGATTCTGTTTTTGAAGAACTTCAACTCGGCACCAACCTCCCAGGAGGTAGTTGTTTCGGGTTTTAGCTTGCTATTATTCAACCTACTTGAAAAACCCATCCTGGGATTTTGCTCCAGCTCAGAATCCATAAATGTAGAGTTAATGGATAAGTAATCAAGTAATGAATAAGGACTTGTATCGTTACCAACTTTAGCAGCACCGCCGCGAACCTTTGCAAATGACAAAATATCCTGGCTCTTAAGCCCTTCAAGCTCCGTTAAAATGAAGCTTAAAGTAGCGGATGGGTAGGGGTAAGAACGATTATTACTTGGTAGTGTAGAAGACCAATCGTTACGGAATGTTAATTCTAAGAATAGCATACGGTTAAAATCCAAACTGGCATTGGCATATAAACTATTGACCCGTTTCCATGAATAATAATCAAGGACAGTAGCTTTGTTTAATGAGTTGGAAAGGTTATAAAGTTTTGGGGCAATTAAGCCGCCAACAGTAATACCGCCATTTCTCCAGTATTTTCTATCGGAGCGGTTACCGCCAAGCAGAGCTGTTAATCCTACTTTATCTTCTGCAAAACGTTTGTTGATTGTAAAGAAGAACTCTGAGTTAACCTCTAAGTTGGAGTTAACATTTTGATAGTATTCAGATTGAGCTTGTGAACCGATTGCACTCCGTTCTTCTGCAAACATCCTGTAGAAGTCAGCACCCATTCTTCCAGTGAGTTTCAACCATGGTGCAAAATTCACATTTACCCCGTAGTTCCCATAAACACGGTCACGCTGGTCGTTCTGGTAGTTTTCATAACGAGTCCAGTATGCATTATCGGTATAAGCAGGTGTTGGATCATTCCAATCGCTTCTGTTCCAGGTTCGTTGAGTGCCATCAGGGTTTTTATACTTTGATAATTCCTTGTAATCAACACTTGTATGGATCCACTGCCACATCTTTTGTACTGGGTTACGATCGCCATAACCTGTCTCTGGACGACCTACTGCAGAGTTTTGTACATAGTTAGTGTTAATCCACGCATCAAGGTATTTGCTGATCTTTGAGCTACCGCTTAGGTTAATGGTATTTCTCTTCATGGTACTTTTTGGGTAAATACCCTTAACATCCATATTGGTATATGATAAACGGAGAGCACTATTCTCATTGCTAGCATTGATAGCAATATTGTTCTGGTAGTTAACCCCGGTTTCAAAGAAGTAAGTATAGTCGTGTTTTGGGTAAACCCAAGGTTTTTCTACAAGGTAGTTCTCTGTATCCCATGCATCGTAGGCATTCCAAAATAAAACTTTAGTATTTGGATCGTACTTTGGGCCCCAGCTCTCATCGGTTGCATAGTCAGGATAGAGGTAGGTATGTCCGTTGAGGGTAAAATCGAAGAAATCGCCATAGCCACCCCCGTATAACTTCTGGTATTTTGGGTAGTACTTAGCCTGCTCCATGGTAACACTTGAGTTAACAGCAACACCAACAGATTTACCAGCTGTTTGCTTTCCCTTTTTGGTGGTAATCATTACAACACCGTTAGCAGCTCTTGAACCGTAAAGTGCAGTTGCACTTGCACCTTTTAGTACTGATACAGACTCAATGTCATCTGGGTTGATATCGGATGCAAGGTTACCATAGTCGTAACCACCGCCACCGGTTGCGCCGTAGGAAAAGTCTGAGTTATCCAAAGGAACTCCATCCACAACAAACAATGGTTGGTTACTACCTGTAAGAGAAGTGTTTCCACGAACGTTGATCTTGGCACCACCACCCATCTGACCAGTTGCAGTAGTAATCTGAACCCCGGCAACACGTCCAGAAAGTGAACTTACAACGTTTTGAGTACGAACTTTTGCAAGTTCATCACCTTTAACGTCTTGTACTGCATAGCCAAGAGCTTTCTTTTGTCTAGTAACACCCAATGCTGTTACTACAACCTCTTCAATCTCTTTGGTTTCAGATAGCAAAACAACATCGATAACGGTTCGACCGTTTATGGCAACCTCCTGGGTTTTCATCCCCACGAAGCTGAACATTAAGGTTTGTGCATTGGTAGGTGCATTGAGTTCATATTTCCCATCAATGTTTGTGATACCACCTGTGGTAGTACCCTTTACAACTACCGATACACCTGGAATTGGCATTCCATCCTCAGAACTTGTAACAGTTCCGGTAATCCGCACTGTTTGTGCTTGGACCAAGTTAAAGCCCATCAGCACAAAACATGCAAGAAAAATGCATAGTTTTTTCATAGAACAAGTTTTAGGTTTACTAATAGAGGTTAAATTTTTTTTCAACACGGCTAAAATAAATAATAAATTTTCCAAATGCAAACGATTTAACATTCTAAATATGTTATTTGGCAGGGTTTATAAATTTCTTTTGAGTTATTTTGATAATGTTTTCAAAATTATAACTTTGTTATTTTTTAAAAAAATTGAGGGGTGGTCTGACTTTCAAACCACCCCTTTCATATTAATATTATGTTTTTAATATAATAACCTACCTTGAAATTTTTTCTTCAACAATTTTTAATATTAATTCTTCCATTTCAATCGTTTTCGAAAGAATTTCCTTACTATTTGTAATATATGTTTCGGCAATTGACCTGTTTTCTAAACCGGCTGAATTAATTTTAACATTAAGGTAAGCTCCCATCACCCCTGATCGTGCAGCTAGAGCGCCAACCCCGGCATCCGTTACTGAATTGGGGTTGCCCATCTCAGCCATTGCTTTAATAACGTCCATGGATTGATAGCATAACTGCATTACCTGAAAAGGTACTTCAATGGCATAAAGCGTTGCTTCCTGAATTGCTTTTTTTCTTTGAATTTTCTCCTCTTCAGTGCTCTTTGGTAAACCAAATGCATCCATAATTCTGTTAAAAGCAATGGTATCCTCGTCCACCAGTTTAACCAGCTGATCCATGTAGTTTTTACCTTTCTCTGCCCAGGCTGAAAATTCCTCCCAGCGATCGTCCCATCCGGGTTTGTGAGCTGAGAGGTTGGCCACCATTGTGGCCAGGGCTGCGCCAAATGCTCCCATACTCGCTGATATAGAGCCACCTCCGGGGGCAGGTGATTCTGATGCAGTTTCAATTGCAAAATCCCTGACTGATAAATCAACCAGTTTCTTTTTACTCTTATCCTGTAGGATATATTCTATAATTTTCTTTTCAGGATCGAAAGGTGACAGCTCATCAAGGCCTAAAGATTTGATTGCAATTTTGATAATCTCTTTATCTGATATTCCAACAGATCGCTCCTGTTTTCTAAGAAAATATTTACCGGCATCGAGCATAGCACTTAATGGAACGACTCCCACAAGTTCGGAACCGGTAACCCGCATTCCCCTCTCACTGGCCTTTTTAGACGCTTCCTCAAAGGCTATATGCATTGGAGTAACTGTAATATCTGTAAGATTTATCGAAATTTGAGCTATCCCATACTCCTCAATAAACCATCCTATTGCCTTACATGCTTTTAATGAGCCTGGAATCCAAATCTCATTGCCTTTCTCATCAAGTTCAATTTTTCCGGTTACCGGGTTGCCAACCCTCTTGGGTCTTCCTTTTTCACGGATATCAAAGGCAACTGCATTAGCCCTACGGGTGGAAGTTGTATTAAGGTTTACATTATAGGCAACCAGAAAATTCCTCGCGCCCACTGCTATGGCGCCTGTTTTCGGGACAAATCTGGCGGTACCAAAATCGGGTTTCCAATCCGGATCCTGTAATTTCTTTGCAAGCCCTTCGTACTCGCCCGACCGACAATTGGCAAGGTTTCTGCGTTTTTCATCGGATGCAGCAAACTCATAACAATAAACCGGAATCTGCAATTCATCCCCGATTCGTTCTGCTAATTTTCTGGCATAAACCACCACTTCATCCATGGTAATATTTGCTACTGGCACAAGTGGGCAAACATCAGTTGCTCCAAAACGTGGATGGGCTCCGGTATGCCGTGTCATATCAATCAGCTCGGCTGCTTTTTTTGTGGCTAAAAATGCCGCTTCGCAAACCTCATCGGGGGTGCCTACAAAAGTAACCACTGTTCGGTTAGTGGCTTTTCCGGGATCAACGTCTATTAACCTTACACCATGAACCGATTCAATGACATCTGTTATCTGTTTGATAACTGCCATATCGCGACCCTCACTAAAATTGGGAACACATTCAATAAGTTTATTATTCTCCATTCAAATCACCATTTTAATCTATATATATTATATAAGGTATAACTGTTATTTCCCAAAAACATTCTTGAGTATATCTGAAACCCTTGCTGCCGGATCCTTGCGGATATTGGCCTCTTCCTTTGCAATTAGCACAAAAAGCCCATCTATTGCTTTATCTGTTATATAGCCTTCCAGGTCTGGTTTTACAGGTTTCCCACCTGATAAAACATTTATCTTATTATAGGCTTTAGCCATTTCCTCCCAGTACTTGGTTACCTGAACTTTGGCAATAGCCTCTTTTACCACCGGTTTGAATGCAACTCTAAGTTGATCTGCAGTTTTGTCCTTTAGATATGTGGTTGCTGCATTGTCGGATCCACGGAGAATTGCAAAGGCATCGGAAAATGAAATCCCTTTAATGGCCTCTAAAAAAATGGGGAGCGCTTTCTTACTTGCCTCCTCAGCAGCATGGTTTATTGATTGTTCAAATTCAGTCACCTTTTTGGAAAGCCCCGCTTTCTCTAATGATTTTTTAACTTTGATGGCATCGGGAGGGAATGGAATAAAAATTTCAGGGTTCTTATAAAACCCATCGACTTTTGAAGCCTTTTCAGCTGAGTTTTTTGCTCCTATTTTTAGCGCTTCAATTAACCCTTTGGCAACATCTTCTGCTTTCAGCTTCTGAGTTTTCTGAATATCAGAGTTAGAATATAAAGGAGTTACGCTAACCCCAAAAATTAATACCATTGATATTAAGACCGGTAAATACAGGTTTCTTTTATTCATATTGTTTTTATTAAAGTGTTGTTTATCAATATAGAAAATCAAAATGAAATATTTTTTATTGAAAGTTGATTAAAACTAAATAACATTGCCATTTAGAATTATTGTATCAATAAGTTTTGTTGTGTAGGCATAAGGGAAATACTCAACTGTAGGAATAAGTTTCGTGATAAAAAGATTGGCAACTTTACCTCTGGCAATACTGCCATGAGTTTCGGAAATTCCCATGGCATACGCACCATTAATAGTTGTTGCATTAATAGTTTCCTCAGGGAGCATCTTCATTTTAATACAGCCTAACGACATAATAAATTTCATATCTCCCGAGGGCGAAGAACCCGGGTTAAAATCAGTGGCCAAAGCTACAGGTAATCCTGCATCTATCATTTTCCTGACAGGAGGATCAATCATTCCTAAAAAGAATGCGGCTCCCGGCAGTAGTGTTGGCATTGTTTCTGTACCAAGCAGACATTTTATTTCATCATCTCCTGTAAACTCAAGATGATCAACAGATAATGCATTATACTTAACACCCACCTGAACCCCACCTGAAAAATCCAACTCGTTGGCGTGGATTTTAGGCCTCAGCCCGTACTTGATTCCAGCCATCAGGATTCGTTCAGTATCCTCAACGGAAAAAAATCCCTTATCACAAAAAACGTCAATATAGTCAGCAAGATCTTCAGAGGCTACCATCGGGATCATCTCGTTGATAATCAGATCAACATAGCCCTTCTGATTGCCTTTATACTCTGATGGAACAGCATGAGCACCTAAAAAAGTAGCTTTGATGGTCAATGGGGTTGTTTCTTTTAACCGCCGGATAACCCGAAGCATTTTCAGCTCATCCTCAGTAGATAAACCGTACCCGCTTTTAATCTCAACGGCACCGGTTCCCAGTTCAATTACCTCATTCACTCTTTGCAAAGATTGATAATATAATTCATCCTCAGGTGTTTGATGAAGCAACTTGGCCGAATTCAGAATTCCCCCTCCCCTTTTGGCAATTGCCTCATACGACAACCCCCTGATTTTATCAACATACTCTAATTCCCTGCTCCCGGCATATACAAGATGAGTATGAGAATCGCAAAACGATGGGAAAACCATTTTCCCGGAAGCATCAATAACCTTAGTGAATTGTGTATCATTAACCTGAAGTTTACCTAATGATCCAAAATCTTCGATTATACCTTTATTTATTATCAGGAATCCATTATCAATAGTACCCAACATAGACATTTCTTTACCAGCAACCCGTAGCTTGGGTTTATCCTCCACTTGTACCAATTTTTTTATGTTTTTAATAAGGATTCTCATAATGGTTGGTAAATTATCAGAGGTCGAATTTACAAATTTGGTAGCGATTTGAAAACAAACGGTTGAAAATTGGTTTCAGCTAACTGATAAAATTCTTATTAAACATTTTTATATTCCTAAGTTTTTGAAAGTAATTTTTTTATCTTGGCAATGATTTAGAATTTAATAATTATGGAAGAAGCAAAGAAAAAAAGGGAGTTTCCCCATACTTATGTTATAATATTCTCGATAATAATTATAGCCGCAATTCTTACCTGGGTAGTTCCTGGGGGAGAGTTTGCCAGAGAGGTGAAAAATATAAACGGGATAGAACGTGAGGTAATTGTTGCGGGATCTTTTAAACAGGTTGATAATCATCCCCAATCCTGGCAGGTTTTTACTTCCATATTTCAGGGGATGCGTAGAACCTACGATATCATTTTTTATATCCTGATGATTGGCGGTGCATTCTGGCTGATGAACGAGAGCAAGGCGCTGGACGTTGCTATTTTCTCATTTTTAAACTTCACCAAACGGATTGAACGATTTAAAGTCCTGAAATTAATAGGTGTAAACAACCTGGTAATTGCCTTAATTATGATCTGCTTCAGCTTTTTTGGTGCAGTAATTGGAATGAGCGAAGAGACAATTGCTTTTGTGGTGATATTTGTCCCTTTGGCAATCAGTATGGGTTACGATTCAATCGTTGGCATCTCCCTTTGCTTTCTGGGTGCTGGTCTCGGTTTTGCAAGCGCCTTGCTTAACCCTTTTACAATTGGTATTGCCCAGGGTTTATCTGGCATTCAGCTTTTCTCTGGTATTGAGTATAGGTTTATTATCTGGCTGGTGATTAACAGTATTGGCATTGGTTATGTGCTTTGGTATGCAAAAAAAATCAAGAAAAACCCAACTTTATCACCAGTTTACGAGATAGATGAATACTGGAGAAAAAAAGGGGAAACCGAAAGTAATGGCACCAAAGATAAGGCAGGGAAACAAGCCTGGGCGGTTTTTATTGGTCTTTCTGTAGTTTTTATCCTTTTCTCAATTTACTACCCAGTAACGCATCTTGTAATTGGCAACGGATCCATTTCTGCTCCATTAATTCCTATTCTATCGGCTATTTGGATAATAATAGGGATTCTGGCTCTGCGCCATTCTGTTCAGCTGTTTATAGTTAACATTCTGATTTTTACTATTATTTTCCTGATTGTTGGGGTGATGGGCTACGGTTGGTATATCAAGGAGATAGCAACACTTTTCCTTGTAATGGGGCTGATTTCCGGGATCTCATTCGGGCGAAATGCCAACCAAATTGCCAGATCGTTTATTGACGGTGCCAAAGATATAATGACAGCGGCACTGGTTGTAGGATTGGCTAGTGGTATTGTGGTGATTCTGGAACAGGGTAAAATAATAGACTCTTTACTTTACTATGCCTCAGATTCGATGCAAGGGTACGGGAAGCTGATGTCGGTTGCTATTATGTTTGTTTTTTACAACCTATTGAATTTTATAATTGCTTCAGGATCAGCAAAAGCGGCCCTAACTATCCCGCTTATGGCACAATTCTCTGATCTGATTGGTATCAGCCGACAGACAACGGTCACTGTTTTTCAATTGGGAGGCGGCTTTACAAACCTGATTACCCCAACTTCCGGCGTAATGGTTGGCGTTCTAAGTATTGCGAGAATACCTTATAATAAATGGGTAAGGTGGTTCCTGCCATTGATGCTGATACTCATTTTTGTTGCATTCCTCTTGCTAATCCCTACAATATATTTGAAACTTAACGGGTTCTAAATTTATTCATTATTTTTGGCTGATTAGGGGGCAAAATGTTATTGTCCCCTTTTTTTTAATAATAAAAATTATACATTTGCTACTCAAACCCTTAAACTTATGAAAAAGAACCTATCTTTTTTACTGGCTTTAATGCTGGTTGTTTCAATGAGTTATGCTCAGGATGATTCACAAACCCAAAACGATAAAAAAGAAAAAATCAAAACAGGATGGAATGTTGGCGGGTTACCCGTCGTAGCCTTCGATACCGATTTGGGTTTTGAATACGGAGGATTGGTTAATTTTTTCAACTACGGCGATGGATCAACCTATCCGCAGTACAAACACTCCATCTATGCTGAGATTTCCAGATATACAAAAGGCAGTGGGATAAACCGTCTTTTCTACGATTCCAAGTATTTAATCCCCGGGTTGCGTGTTACTGCCGACCTTGCTTATTTAACGGACAAAACATACGACTTCTACGGTTTTAATGGGTACGAATCAGTATTTAACCAGGATTGGATAGATGATGCCACAACAAACACCGATTATCGAAGCAGGGCATTCTATAAATACGATAGAAAATTAACAAGATTTACCACCGATTTCCAGGGCAAACTCAGCGATAAACGCTTTGGCTGGGTGGCCGGAATTGGTCTATATAACTTTCAGATCGATACGGTTGATGTTAATAAGCTAAATAAAGGAAAAAGCGATGCGGACAAACTGCCTTACATTGGCGGAGGCCTTTTCCAGCAATATGTTGATTGGGGTTTAATCAGTGCCGATGAACGGGATGGCGGTTTTGCCACTTATTTAAAAGCAGGTTTTGTTATTGACACTCGCGATAACGAGCCTAACCCCATGAAGGGTATCTGGACAGAGGCTGTTTTAACCTATGCACCTTCATTCCTGGGTATTGGCAGTAAGTATGATCACGCAAAACTCACCATTACGCACAGACAGTATTTCACACTGGTTGCTGAAAGACTCTCATTTGCTTACCGCCTTGGCTATCAAAGAACTTTATTCGGAACCTGCCCATTTTACCTTCAACCCAATATGACCACGCTGTTCCTGCGTGGTTCTACAAGTGAAGGGTTAGGTGGATCTGAAACTTTAAGGGGTATTGTGAGAAACAGGGTGATGGGTGATGGCCTGGCTTATGGGAACATTGAACTCCGATGGAAATTTGTAAAGTTCTACTTCATCAAGCAAAACTTTTACTTGTCATTCAACACGTTTCTTGATGGAGGCAGAGTTATACAATCTATTCCGATTGATCCTATTGTTAGAAGAGATAATCCTGAGTATTTTTCTGCTGATGGTGAAAATCTGCACTTCAGCTATGGCGCTGGTTTGAGGATTGTAATGAACCAGAATTTCATTATTGCTGTTGATCACGGCAGGGCAATGGATAAGAAAGATGGTATCGCTGGGACTTATATCGGGTTAAACTTCCTTTTCTAAAAATCACTAGATTAATGGAGTGATAGTTTATTGGATTTGATAATCCCTCTGTCACTCCATTAATTCAACAATACAAACTATCTCCCCTCCTTCCGTTTATTCAACAATTCCTGTAATGCGAACATCTCATCCCTGAACCTTGCAGCTTCAATGAAATTCAACTCCTTGGCTGCCTGTTCCATTTGTTTCTTTGTTTTTTCGATTGTTTTCTGTAAGGCATCAACGGTCATGTACTGAATAATCGGATCAGCGGCATAATCAATCTTTTCAGGTTCTGTGTAAGGGTTAAACCCTTTTTGTTTCCTTGCAACTTCTTTGCCCAGAATTGAAACATTGGCTTTCACAATCTGTTTTGGCGTGATGCCATATTTCTCATTATATTTCAGCTGTTTCTCACGCCTCCGGTTTGTTTCATCAATGGTAAAGCGCATGGAATCAGTAATTTTATCGGCATACATGATCACCTTCCCGTTAATATGGCGTGCAGCCCTGCCGGCTGTTTGGGTTAACGAACGAGCCGATCTAAGGAAGCCCTCCTTATCAGCATCAATAATGGCTACCAGTGAAACTTCTGGCAAATCCAACCCTTCGCGCAGCAGGTTTACCCCAACAAGCACATCAAACAACCCTTTCCGTAATCCTTCAATTATCTCAACCCGCTCAATGGTATCAACATCCGAATGGATGTACCTGCAACGAATATTGATATCTATCAGATACTTAACCAATTCCTCGGCCATTCTTTTGGTGAGGGTAGTTACCAGCACCCGTTCATCTTTTTCTGTGCATTGGGTGATCTCACCAATCAAATCATCAATCTGATGAAGGCTTGGTTTTACATATATAACAGGATCGAGCAATCCTGTTGGTCTGATGAGCTGTTCAACAATTACCCCTTCGCATTTATTCAACTCGTAATCTGCCGGAGTTGCACTAACAAATATGGTTTGACCAATAAGTCCTTCAAATTCTTCGAATTTTAAAGGACGGTTATCCACAGCTGCAGGCAATCTGAATCCATACTCAACGAGCGTTTGCTTCCTGGAGTTATCGCCGCCATACATTGCCCGAACCTGCGGAAGTGTTACATGACTTTCGTCAATAACCACCATAAAGTCCTTTGGAAAATAATCGAGCAAACAGAAAGGTCTCATTCCGGGAGGGCGGCCATCAAAATACCTTGAATAATTTTCAATTCCGGGACAGTACCCCAACTCCCGTATCATTTCGATATCATACTCTACTCTTTGTAAAATTCTTTTAGCCTCGAAGTCACGCCCAATCCCCTTGAAATATTCAACCTGATTAACAAGATCATTCTGAATTTGAATAATAGCCTCATTCATCCTGTCCTTAGCTGCAATAAAAATATTAGCAGGGAAAATCACCGTTTCGGCCAGAGACTCCATAACATGACCATTAATAGGATCAAAAGTCTCGATATTTTCAATATCATCCCCCCAAAAAACAATACGGACACCATGATCACCGTATGCAAGAAATATGTCAACTGAATCCCCTTTAACTCTAAACGTTCCACGTTTAAATTCAACCTCATTTCTTTGGTATAAGCTATCAACCAGCTGGCGTAAGAATTTGTTCCGGGTAATTTTCTGCCCTACTTTTACCCGTATGGTGCTATTATAGAAATCCTGAGGGTTTCCTATTCCATATAAACAGGAAACTGAAGAAACGACTATTACATCCCTTCTGCCCGATAGCAGGGATGATGTTGCGCTTAAACGAAGTTTTTCAATCTCCTCGTTGATAGATAAATCTTTCTCAATATAAGTATCTGTTACCGGCATGTATGCCTCTGGCTGGTAATAATCGTAATACGAGACAAAATACTCCACTGCATTTTCAGGGAAAAATTGACGAAATTCCCCGTAAAGTTGAGCTGCTAGAGTTTTGTTATGACTTAAAATCAGGGTAGGTTTTTGAATTTTTTCTATAACATTAGCAATCGTAAATGTTTTCCCTGATCCAGTAACCCCTAACAATGTTTGGAATTTTTCGCCATTAAGAATGCCCCTGCTTAGCTGATCAATAGCATCAGGCTGATCGCCTGTGGGTTTGTAATCGGATATTAATTTAAAATCCATGCTGGAATGCAATAATTAATGGCTTAAAAATATAACAAAAAGCCTCAGATAAACTTAAAATGAGAAATGATTTTTTAGTTGATGAAATAAGGTCTGTCAATCACCTTCTGGGTAAAGGTTTTATTCAAGGTGTTATTAATTATCTCTAATAGATTTTCTGCTATAATTGGCTTTGGGATGTATGCCGAACATCCGGCTTGCTGGCATTTTTCCCTGTCGCCGGAAACAACACATGCTGTTTGTGCAATAACAGGCAGATCTGGGTTAATCTGTTTTATAAGCGATGTAGCCTGCAGCCCGTTAATGCCACACATTTTTATATCCATTAATACCAGATCTATTCCCCTGGTATTACGAACTATTTCAACAGCCTTTTCGCCACAATCAGCAAACATAAGCTTGGCACCTGTTCGGGAAAGAATAATTTCTAAAAGGAGAGAACTGGCAGAATCATCATCCACTATCAGGAAGAGTTTATCTTTCCAAAAATAATTTGTTGATGCTGATACCATAAAGAATACTCAAAAAATCTGGCATGAAAATAAAAAACCAAACCTAACAATCCAAGAAAAGTAATAACCCATTCATCAAAAATTAAACTAAGCTTCTGAAACTATATTATGAGCTTCTCAAAGCAGGTTTTCAGCTTTTGAATGTCAATCAAAAACTTTTAATTGCTGAGGGGAAACCGGAATTTCTATAATTTTTTCTTCGCAACGAACAATGCAATTTCGCGATTTTTTATCCAGTTTCACTATATAATGCAGGTTAATCAGGGCTGAGCGACTAGCCCTGAAAAAATGATAATCATGAAGCAATTCCTCAACCTCTTTCAATGGGATGGAGACCAAATCGTTCTTTCCCCCTTTAAAGTGGATGATGGTGTAGCTACCGCTGGCCTGGCACCAGATAATGTCCTGTGGATCAACAAATATTATCCCCCCTTTTGAGTAAAATCGCACCTTGCCAATATCATTAAGATGCTTTAATAATATATCTGTCTTGTCAGTAAAGTTTTCTTTTACTATAGACTCTTTATAACGTTTCAGGCAACTTGTTAAATCATCAATATCAACAGGTTTCAATAAATAGTCGAATGCAGCTGATTTGATTGCCTGAATTGCATACTGGTTATAGGCGGTAACAAAAACTATTTCTGGGCTTGAGCCCAGAGGTTTAAGCCGTTCTATATATTGAAACCCATTGCCGCCGGGCATCTCAATGTCCAAAAAAACCAGGTCGGGTTTAAGTTGTGCTGTAGCAATTAATGCTTCATCAATATTCTGACATTTTGCAATGACACTAACTGAGCCTTCAATAGTCAATAACCTATGAAGAATCTCCCTTGAACTGAACTCGTCGTCAACAATAATGGCTTTTATTTCGAGGGTCATTGCAAAATCGTTACTTGTTCATTATACTCAAAGTTAATCATTTATTTGATTTTAAGATTACAGAGTTGTATTTTTAACATATTTAGAAAAATCATCCAGAAATAATAATGGAAGAATTGTTTTTTTCAACTTATTCAGGCTTGATGCAACCTATGAGCTAATACCTCACAATAATGACTGTAATTAAAATAAATAATAATGTATAATAGATGCACTTGAAAGACTGAATCAA
Source organism: uncultured Rikenellaceae bacterium (assembly GCA_964552655.1). Classification (GTDB taxonomy): domain Bacteria; phylum Bacteroidota; class Bacteroidia; order Bacteroidales; family Tenuifilaceae; genus CAZKHG01. Next base: position 48,109 of record CAZKHG010000013.1, on the reverse strand, counting down.
CAATACCTTACATTGATTGTTATATCAACAAAAACCTATTATGCAGATTATAAGGGAAATAAAAGTTTTCCATTTACCCAGTTTTTTAATATCATTTGGTTTATACCTTACAGGGTTACTTTTAAACTTCATATTAGCTGAGAATTATGAATTCCCGTATTATATCCTTCCATCTACTGCAACTATATGTTTGATCCTGTTTTACAAGAGGTTAAATGGCATAGCTGGTTTATTAGCTGCAGTTATTTCATGGTTTTCTTTATCTTTCTTTAATATTGATATTCTCTGGGGTTTAGCCCATTTTGAGTTTATATTTTTTTTTATAGCTGAATTGGCTTCAGGTTTAATTTTTGTAAGATTGCTTAAAAGGTATTTCGAGCCACTCGCTATTGTTGAACAAAAGGAGGGTGCGGTACTTCTAATAGCTGGATCTTTGCTTTCTTCAATACCCCAGTCAGTAATACTTACAATATTTTTTTTATTGAAAAATGATAGTTCTGAACAATCAATACAAGTTTTTCAAAATTATGTTTTGAGCTTCAGCATACTACTTCTGCTTATTTCCTCGCTGGTTTTCTCTATAAAACATTTGGAATTCTCGAAGTTTAAAGATATTAATATCAGGTATGTTTTGATTTCATTCATAATCATTTTGGTGCTCATCTCGCTTTATAAATTTTTTCAACCATTTGGCAATGATTTATGGTTTATTGCAGTAGCTACTCTCTTAGCAATTGTCATTACAGGAATGCTGGTACCTTTCAAACAACTAATGTTCAATATTTTGTTATTTACAGTCCTGCTCTTCATGGGTATTTTACCAAAGGAGCATACCGAATTCATCAATATTTTATATTTTAAGTATTTGGTTTTTACAGGAGTTGGTTTATCTATATTTGTTCATGCAATAATCACCGAAAAGAATCAAGCCATTGCCTCCCTAAAAGAAGGGTACAGGAATATTGAAAAAGATGTTCAATTACAAAATCAATATTACCGGTCGTTAAATGTAAAATTGCTAGAAGAAATCGAGCAGAAAGCAATTATACAGCGTGAGTTAAGCCTGAACAGGAGGTTGCTTGAAGATTCCCAGGAGATAGCTGGAATTGCCAACTGGGAACTTAACCCAATAACAAGGCAGATCAGGTGGAGCGAAAATGCCTATAAAATTATTGGCGTTGAATCCAATGATAAAATATCAAATTTTAATGATTACATAAAAACTATTCACCCCGAGGATGTTAAGATCTTGAATGAGGTTTACAAGAAAGCATTAAAATCAAGCGAGAAATTTGAGGCAGAGCTAAGACACCTTAAATCGGATGGAACCATCAATCATTTATTGATCCGTGGAAGGTCTTTCGAAGAACAGGGAGCTGTAAACCGAATTGTTGGACTCTCATTTGACATTACCAGCAGGAAACTGGCTGAAATAATGCTGCAGGAAGCAAATACACTTAAAGATCAACTTTTTTCTATTCTAGCACATGATCTGAGGAGCCCCATTGGCAGCATAAATCAAATAACATCATATCTGGTTGATAATATCGATACACTCGATACTTTAACCCGGACAGATATCCTTAATTCAATTAAAGACACATCTGGCCAAACGTATAGTTTGCTTGAAAACCTGCTCGAATGGGCAAAAAGCCAAAAGCAAAGCAGCTATAACCCGGTTCATGTCAATGTAAGTGAAGTACTTGATGAATCCATCTCATTACTATCCGGAATGGTAACGCCTAAAATGCTTAATATTGAGACGATACTTGAGAATAACCTTGCTGTATTTGCCGATCGGCAAATGTTCAAAACCGTTATACGTAACCTGCTCTCCAACGCCATCAAGTTTACCCCTAAAATGGGTAAAATCACAATAACCGGAAAATCAGAAAACAATCAAACAATAATTGCCATAGCAGATTCCGGCAAAGGTATTCCGGTTGATCAGATTAATAATATTTTTGATAGTAAATTCAATTTCACCACTTTAGGAACTGAGAACGAGAAAGGTTCTGGATTAGGTCTAAAGCTAGTGAAAACGTTTATTGACAGGAACGGTGGTTCCATTGCTGTAAAGTCAGAGCCAAATTTGGGTACTACATTTTCAATAGTTTTACCATCAGGTTAATTCCTTTTAAACCTTTGGCGGTTTTTTGAATTCAATTGCTATTTTTACCCCAAATTAATATTGATGGAATTCATCACCCTTTTTTTTCTGGCAATTGGTTTATCATTCGACACGTTTGCGGTATCCGTTTCAAGCGGTTTGCTGAGGAAAGAGATCATTTTCTGGCAGGCAGTAAGAATTGCTTTAATCCTTGCCATTGTTCAGGCAATTATGCCCATATTTGGATGGCTGGGTGGTCTTACAATTAAAAATTGGATTGAACCGGTAGATCATTGGATCGCATTGGGTTTACTAACAGTTTTGGGGTTGAAGATGATAATCGGCAGCTTTAAGAAGGAGCAGGAGAAAAAGATCAATCCCATGGATATAAAAGTGGTTTTGGGAATGGCTTTGGCAACAAGCATAGACGCTTTAGCCATTGGGGTAAGTTTTGCACTGATTGATGTTAACCTGATTTTAGCAGTTCTGGTGATTGGATTGGTAACTTTTCTGGCTTCGATGCTGGGAATACTCTTTGGCAAAAAAAGCGGTTCACACCTGGGGCAAAGGATGGAAATTATCGGGGGATTAATCCTGATAGCAATTGGGGTGAAAATTTCCCTAGAACACCTATTTTAAAAGAAAAAATTGATATTAATTCGAAACAGGCAGCGTGAAATAGAACTTACTGCCAACATTCACCTCGCTCTCAGCCCAAATACTCCCGCCATTTAACCTGATAAAATCACGACATAGGATTAACCCAAGGCCAGTTCCTTTCTCATTGTTTGTACCTCTGGATGTAATAACCTGGTTGCCAAATAATTTCGGGAATATATCAGCAGTAATTCCTACCCCGTTATCTGCAACACATAGTTCCAGGTGGCCATTCTTTTGTGATGATAAAATTTTTATTTCGTCCCCAGCCTCGGTGAACTTAATTGCATTGGTTATTAAGTTTCGCACAACCAGTTCAACCATATCCCTGTCGGCATATACATTACACCCATCACAAACAAGATTTTTAAGCGTAACCCCTTTTTGCTTTGCTGATTTTGAATACAATTCAACCTTGGTTTTAACAACATCAGTGATATCAAACTTTACAGGGTTAATAGTTGATCCCTTAAGCTGGCTGTTGGCCCATTTCAATAAATTTTCTAACAGATCTGTATTGTACTCAACGTTTTTAGAAAGATCATCGAGAATTTCTTTTTGTTCAGCAACAGTAAAATGGCCCTCTTTGGCAAGTTTAAGCATCCCGATTAAGGAGAATAGCGGGCTGCGGAGATCGTGAGAGATGATTGAAAACAATTTGTCCTTTAACGCGTTAAGTTCTCTCAACTCCAACGCCTGATTGGCAATTTCATCTTTCTGGGTACTGATCTCAATATTTTTTTCCCGTAAAAGTTTATTGGATTTTTTAATAACAAAAAAACCAAAGGTTGAGATTCCGGAAATAAGGAGGAATGAAATAATTATGATTATATAAACATTACGCATCAATTTCTGCCTGCTGATTATGGCCTTTTGAAGCTCTTTTTCCTTATTTAACAGGTTAATCTGCATCTGCCTTTCGTTGGATATCTGTTCTACAACCTTAAGGTTCTCCTGGTTCTCCTTTAGCTCATTGCTTTTTACATCAAGCTCCTTTTTCGTTGCCTGCTGAATTGAAGATATTTCTCTTACACGGCTGTTGGCACTATCAACCATCAGACGTGCCTCCTCTTCTTTTCGTTTAACGTCCTGTTCCTGAATCTTTTTGGTTATGGCTGCAAAAAGAGTAAAATACTCAGACGATTTTTTCCGATCGCCAGTCTTATCGTAGGCATTTGTTAATAGGGAGTAACAATTTCTAAGAATTTTGGCATCGGAGAGCTCCTGGGCTATTTGTTTAGATTCCTCAAGGTAAGGTATAGCTTCGCTGAAATTCTCTGTTTCACAGTAGGAATTGCCTATGTTGAATAATGCTGAAGCAGCATCCGGTTTTCTGCCCATTCGTTTGGCAAGCTCGAGGCTGTTCTGAAAGTAAATCCTGGCCGTTTTAAAATCCTTAATCTCCGAGGTGATCATACCTAAATTGGTACTAATTACGCTCATACCATTCAAGTTACCAAGTTTTTCTGTCATCTCGAGAGCTTTCTTGAATTCCTCAATGGCGCTTTGATATTGACTATAACTCCAGTTCAGATTGGCAGCTTGTGTAAAATAGAAAGCCGCCTGGTTGAAATCATTATTCTTTTCCGATTCCTGCCCCAGCTTAATGTACTCCTCAATTTTATTTTTTTTATCAACAGGAATTATTTTTTGGTTTTGAGTAAAACCAAAATTACCAGGAAGTAATGCAAGAAGAATAAATGTAAGATTTATTGAAAATCTGCGTAAGCTAATAATATCCAATTTGTTAATTATAAAGTTAAACTGTTAATTTTTACTATCGAATTTAGAAAAGGTTATTGAAAAGGTAAATATCTTGATAAATATTTTGTTAAACCTGCATAAAATATTGACCAATGTAATTTATTTATTTTTATCAGGGTTGAAAAATTTAAGAAATTATAATTGTATTTTTTATAAAATCGAGAGGTTTTAAAAAATGAATTTCCTCATTTCCATGGTTTTAATTATAATATCCACAATCTCTGAAACAGAAAGTGTCATGGTATTAAAAGTAATGTCGAAACGGGTATAATCTGTATTTATACCCCCGAAAAAGTTGATGAACTCGATTCTCTTCCGGTCAATCTCCATAATGTATTTTTCGGCCTCTTTCAATTCAATCTGAAACCTTTCAGAAACCCTTAGGGTTCGCCATTCAAGTGGTGCCTGGAGCTGGATATGGAGTGACCGTGAGATGTCGCGTGTAATGGCAACTCCACCTCTTCCCAGTATTACAACTCTTCCTTTGCAGGCAATAGATCTGATTACATCCCGGACAACATTCCTGACTTTTCTATCGCTCTTATAATATTTGTTGGACATGGACTGGAGAATTTCGTCCATCATCGTTTTCTTTCTCACATCAAATAAATACTCAATTTCCTCAACCGGTAAATTTAGCTCCCGGGCAGCAACTTCCTGTATCTCATTTTTACCAATTCCCTTCCACTGAGTTTCCTCATCGTTGAATTGATACCTTTTATTGAGCTCATCAACAAGCAGCTTCATCAGGCGGGTACCCGGACAACCCATTTCCCTTGAAATGGTTATAACAGGCCCCGGTTCGGGGCAAGGTTTGTTTCTCTCCTTGTGCCTTTCTATAAGGTATTGTACTATGTTAATCTGGGTCATACTGGTTATTTTTAAAATTCAATTTTTAAGCGTCCAGTAGCAAAATACCAAAGAACAATTACCTTATAAAATTACCTCAAAATCAACCAAAAAGCAAAAAAAATGCAATTCAATTGAAAATATATTTTTTTCATTTTGTACAATTTAATCAGTTCAAATTTAAAAATGAGAAGATAACTTAACATACTAGCTAGTTTGTTGTTTCTTTGTTTGATCAAATGGTGTTTAAAAATGAGTTCAACAGATTCGAGTATTACAAAAAAAATTTATCCTGTTACCGGAATGTCCTGCGCTGGCTGCTCCAGCAGTGTGGAATCAATGCTTAAAGCGCAGGAAGGAGTTGTTGATGCAGGGGTTAACCTGGCTAACCAAACTGCCTGGGTGAATTTCCATGAGAGTTTAGTAACCCCAACAAAATTACAGGAGGCGATTAGGTCAATCGGTTACGACCTGTTGATTGATGAGTCTCAATCAGAAAAACAAGCTATTGAAATGCGTGAACGAAACCTTCACTCACTGAAAGTTAAAACAATTTTTTCTGCATCGCTCACCCTGCCTGTTGTTTTACTTGGAATGGTGTTCATGGACTGGTACATGTCCAAATGGATTTCAATGCTCCTGTCTTCGGTTATTATTTTTTGGTTCGGTCGGACTTTCTTTGTCAATGCTGTAAAACAAACCCGCCATTTAATGGCAAATATGGACACTCTTGTGGCACTTAGCACATCAATAGCTTTCCTTTTCAGCGTATTTAATACCCTTTACCCGCAGTTTTGGCTTGAACGTGGTTTACATCCTCATGTTTACTACGAATCAGCATCTGTGATTATTACTTTTATTTTGCTTGGTAAATGGCTTGAAGAAAGAGCCAAGGGAAAAACATCATCATCTATCAGAAAATTGATGGGTTTACAACCCGATAAGGTTATCGTAGTGAGGGGTGATTCATTGGTAGAAATGCCGGCAATGCAACTTCAGGTAGGCGATATCATTTTGGTTAAACCCGGTTCCAGAATTCCTGTTGATGGAAAGATTGTTGAAGGCATCAGCTATGTTGATGAAAGTTCAATAACTGGAGAGCCCATACCTGTTCTTAAAAAAATTGAGGATAAGGTATTTGCCGGAACATCAAACCAAAAAGGGAGTTTCAAGTTACAAGCCGAACAGGTTGGTTCTGAAACAGTGCTTAGCAAGATAATTAAGATGGTTGAAGAAGCTCAGGGAAGCAAAGCCCCGGTGCAAAAACTGGCCGATAAAATTGCTGGAATCTTTGTCCCATCCGTACTTGTTATAGCAGTTATCACATTCATTATCTGGCTGATTTTTGGTGGGAATGATGGGTTTACGATGGGTTTGCAAGCCATGGTAACAGTATTGGCAATTGCATGTCCCTGTGCACTTGGACTTGCTACACCTACAGCAATAATGGTTGGAATTGGCAAGGGCGCCGAAAATCATATTTTAATTAAGGATGCCGAGAGTATTGAGATCGCTAATAGGACTAATACTGTAATACTTGATAAAACTGGTACTATTACAGAAGGGCAACCAGAAGTGGTTGATATTTATTGGGATGTTCAATATGACCTGGAAAAGTTCAGCTCTATTCTTTTTACGCTTGAGTTGTACTCAGAACATCCATTAGCCGAAGCAATTACAAGATATTTTAAAAAAGATGAATTAAAACCTGTTGGGATTGATAATTTTCAATCTATTCCTGGGTTGGGGGTAATGGCAGCTTTTAACGGGATAAATTTTCTGGCAGGCAGTATTAGTTTAATAAACAATAACAATATTGATATCGCTCAACCTTTCTTAGCTAAAATTGAAAAGTGGACAGGCGAAGGAAGAACCCTGGTTTTTTTTGCCGATGATAAAACTTTGCTGGCTGTAATTGCCATTGCGGATAAAATTAAATCTACATCCCGGGAGGCGATCCATAAATTGCAAACTTTAGGGGTTGAAACATGGATGCTAACCGGAGATTCCGAAAAAACCGCCCAAACGGTTGCCAATGAAACCGGGATAAGTAATTACCAGGCCAACCTTCTTCCAGCCGATAAGGCTAGAATAATTAAAGAGCTGCAGCAACAACAAAAGGTAGTGGCCATGGTTGGTGATGGCATAAACGATTCCTACGCGCTTGCTCAGGCTGATATTAGCATTGCTATGGGAAAAGGTTCTGATGTGGCTATGGATATAGCTAAAATTACCTTGATTACCTCGGATTTATCCTTAATCTCCAAAACCATAATGCTTTCAAAACAAACCATGCGAATTGTAAAACAGAATTTGTTTTGGGCGTTTATTTATAACATCATCGGTATTCCGATTGCAGCAGGCATTCTATTCCCGTTCTTTGGCTTCCAGTTCGACCCGATGATTGCAGGGGTTGCTATGGCCTTGAGTTCAGTTTCAGTGGTGTCAAACAGCCTGCGATTGAGGAATATCAAATTATAAAAATACAAAACCGGGATTCATTCTGGTCGAACAAATCCCGGTCACTTTTCTCGGCGAACCGATGAAGTGTCAGGTTACTGTTATTTTGGCTGATGCTGAATCTTCCCCTTGCGGGTAGTTTTTCAGGATCCAGATCCAGTTTCAACTTGCTTTTTACGGCGCCTTTTCCCTGAACCCCCACTCCCGATCAGTTGACCACTCATTCCATTTCCTTGCGGTCATTTCCTTCGTAGCCTCAAACCTTTTTGTTTTACTTTTTACGGTGAAACTACTAGGGTTTTTTACTTTTCAGGAGCAAGCCTTTTATCGCTTACCTGATGAGTCAAAAGTACATTGAGAATTACCTATTTGCAAGTTTTTTTTATGCTAGATATCCACCTGTTGTAAACATAAGTTATTAACATTTGTTAATAACACTGGTAGATTCTAATGGTTGAACTAGCTGTTCTGGTTTAGTAGTAAATTTAAGTTATTAATACCGGCTGATTGTTTGATTTTATGTTTAATTTATTTAACTTGTAAGAAAAAATGGCTGTACTCAGAACTGTAAAAAGGGTAATCAGGGCCCAACCGGTAACCGAAGGCGCAGGTGTAAGGCTTAAGAGGGTTTTTGGGTATGAGTTCAGGTTTGAAACCGATCCGTTTCTGCTCTTGGATCACTTTGGATCAGACTACCCAAAGGACTACCTTGCCGGATTCCCCTGGCACCCTCACCGTGGCATAGAGACCGTTACCTATATGCTTGAAGGAATGGTTGATCATTCCGACAGCTTAGGGAATACAGGCACAATCTACCCGGGAGATGTTCAATGGATGACTGCCGGGAGTGGTATCATCCATCAGGAAATGCCTAAACCGCTCAACGACCTGATGTATGGTTTTCAGCTATGGGTAAACCTGCCCAGAAAATATAAGATGACCAACCCCAGGTACAGGGAAGTGAAAACCAGCGATATTCCCTTGATAGAAAAGCCAGAGGCCCGAATCAAATTGATATCTGGGAAATACAAAAAAACATCAGGTGCTGTACAGGAATTATTCGCCGATATTCATTACTCTGACGTTAAACTATGGGCACAATCTACATATAACCTCACGGTTGAAAACGAGTACAATTATATGGTTTACTGCTACGATGGGGTGTTGGAAATTGCCGGATGGAATGGTTTCATTAGATCAGAAGAATGCGCAATTCTGAATCATGGCGATTATATTGAACTGAAAGCAGGTGCCGATGGTGCCAGGTTACTTGTTATTGGTGGGAAACCCCTTAATGAGCCCATTGCCTGGAATGGACCAATTGTGATGAACACTGAGGAGGAACTTGATATTGCATTTAATGAATTCCATAACAAAACCTTCATAAAATTTAACCCGCAATAATGAGTTGTTATTAAATTCAAACAACCTTTACTTAATTTAATTAAAACGCTCCAATGTCTTCATTAATCGCTTTAGTTGATGAGCAGGATAATATAACCGGTTTTTCAGACAAGACCGAAGTGCATCAAAAAGGGCTGCTTCACAGGGCTTTTTCAATCATTATTTTTAATTCAAAGGGGGAAATGCTCCTTCAACAAAGGGCTTTATCCAAATACCACTCAGCGGGTTTATGGACCAATGCCTGCTGCAGCCATTTAACGACAGATACCGAAATGGATATAATAATTCATGACCGCCTGATCAATGAAATGGGATTTGACTGCCATTTGGAGCAAATTTTCAAGTTTCAGTACCATGTTAACTTCGATAATGGGTTAACTGAGAATGAGATTGATTGGGTTTACAGGGGGATTTTCGAAGGTACCCCAAACCCTAACCCGGATGAAGTACAAAGTTATCGTTGGATAAACATGGTTGAACTGGTAAAAGAAATAAACCATTCCCCGGAAAAATTCACCTACTGGTTTAAATACATTATTAGTAACCACCTGAATCATTTATAGACGTACTACTCCCCTTCCCCACCTATAAAAATAGTTAAGATTTATTTTATCCTTAGCCAACTTCTCACAATAAATCAACTTATTAACAGTTAAATGTTAATTAAAAGAGTTTATTATGATAATGCCCATTGGGCTTTTCTTACTATTTTTACCGATTAATCTAAATCAGATTTATGCTTAAACAACTTATAAGGCTACTTGCAGGATTAATACTGTTTCTTGGTCCGGTTTACCTCGTTGCACAGGAGTCATCAATTTACACTCAACCTGATGTACTTTTCAGAAAGGGCTTGGAGCTTTACAATAAAGGAAAATTAGGGGATGCCCAAAAGGTTTTTGAAAAGGTATCCGCTGATCCCAATATAAACTCCAACCAGCTAAAATCAGATGCCGAATTTTACAGAGCTATATGCGCAATTGAATTAACCAATGATGATGCCGAATATCTTATAGGCTCTTTCATTAACAACTATCCTGAAAGTCAGAAAATTAACCTTGCCTACTTTGAGATGGGCAAACTTCGTTACACCGATAAAGATTATCGAAATGCATTGTATTGGTTCAAAAACATTGATAAAAATGCGTTATCCTTGGAGAAAAAATCGGAGTTGCAATTTATGTTCGGTTACTGCTATTTCAGCCTAAATGATTATGAATCGGCCAATAAGTTCTTTTTTGACATCAAGGATACTGATAACAAATATTCCTCCCCTGCAACCTATTACTACTCGCATATTGCTTATCATCAAAAAAAATATGCCACAGCACTTAAAGGTTTCGAAAACCTGAAAGATGACCCAACCTTTTCACCGCTTGTCCCATATTATATCTCCCAGATTTTTTACCTGCAAAGGGATTGGGAAAAAGTGGTGAGCTATGCACCAAAACTTCTGGAAACAGCCACAACTAAAAGAGCCCCCGAAATTGCCCGTTTAATTGGCGAATCGTATTACAGGTTAAAACAGTACGACAAAGCAATACCTTACCTTGAACAATACCAGCAAAAAGCGCCTCAGATATCGCGTGACGACTACTACCTTATCGGGTTTGTTTACTACAAAAATCAAAATTACGCAGAAGCTGCAAAATTTTTGGAAAGAGTTTCAACCCTTGAGGATTCCCTGAGCCAGAACGCCAACTACCACCTTGCCGATTGCTACCTGAATTTAAAAGATAAAAACAAAGCCCGGCAAGCCTTTTCATTGGCTTCTAAAACCAATTTCGATCAAATAATCAAGGAGGATGCCCTTTTCAATTTTGCTAAAATAACCTACGAACTTCTATATTCCCCATTCAACGAAGCCATTGAGGCTTTTCAGGAATACATCCAGCTCTTCCCCAATAGCAAAAGAATTGATGAGGCATACAACTATCTAGTTCTTGCATACATGAATACCAGGAACTATCAGAATGCTCTTGAATCGCTGGAAAAAATGAAGAATAAGGATGCAAGTACAAAACAGGCCTACCAGAGAGTGGCCTTCTTCAGAGCGTTAGAACTATTTCAGAACCTGAATTATACAGAAGCAATTGAAAAATTTAACCTCTCCCTGAAATACCCCGATTTTAATAAAACTATATTTGCACAAACCTTATACTGGCAGGCGGAAGCATATTATAAGCTGGGAAAATTTGATAAGGCTGCCGAAAACTACAACCAGTTTATCCTATCGCCCGGTGCATTTGGCTTACCGGAATTCAACCTGGCGCATTACAACCTTGGGTACTGTTATTTTAAACAGAAATTGTACGATGATGCCATTGTATGGTTCAGAAAATATACTACCCTAAGCAAAAACGAACAAACACAATTTGTTGGTGATGCGTTCAACCGAATTGGTGATTCATTTTTCATTCAACGAAAATACTGGGCTGCAATTGATTACTACGATAAAGCCGCAGCAATTAACACTATTGATGCCGATTATGCAACTTTTCAGAGTGGGTTTTCGCTGGGTTTGGTAGAACGCCCACTCAAGAAAAATGAGTACCTGTTAAGGCTTATCAACAATTACAAAACTTCCAACTACCTTGATGATGCTTTTTACGAATTGGCGGAAAGCTACATGGTACTGAACCAACCGGTTGATGCAGCGAAATTCTACCAGAAAATAGTGAAGGACTATCCCGGAAGCAGCTACTACGTAAAATCAATGGTTCAGCTGGGATTAATATATTACAACCAGGATAATCTGGATAGCTCTGCAATATATTATAAAAGAGTAGTTGAAGAGTACCCCGGAACGCCAGAATCAAAAAATGCCCTGGTGGGGATCAGAAACATTTATGTTGATAAAGGCGATGTGGAATCATACTTTACCTATTCATCAAAACTGGGAAATTTTGCTAACATCGGACTGGCTGAAAAAGACTCATTAACTTACATGGCTGCAGAAAAAACTTATATGGCCGGTGATTGCAACAAATCAATTCCTGCACTTCAGGGTTATTTAGACAATTACCCAAAAGGCAGCTTCATCCTGAATGCCAGCTACTACATTGGCGATTGTTACTATAAAACATCAAACCCTGACCAAGCCCTAACCGCATTCAACCAGGTGATTCAACGACAGAAAAACGATTTTACAGAACAGGCTCTACTCTATACCTCGCAGATCCTCTTCTCTAAAATGAAATACGATGAAGCTTTCCAGAACTATGACCAGCTTGAAAATTTAGCCGAACTGAAAAGCAACCTGCTCGAAGCACGTATCGGAAAGCTACGCTGTTCTTTCGCCTTAAAACGATATGAAGAAACCATATTATCGGCCGGTAAAGTTTTACAAACCGAAAAGATTCCGGTTGAATTGGAACGTGAAGCCCGGTTCAAACGAGCAACTTCACTAATGGCCCTTAATAAAGAGGATGAGGCCTTTGATGAATATTCCAGGATTGCCAGTAACCTTAAAACCCGCGAAGGAGCAGAGTCCAAATACAGAATGGTTGAAATTTTAATCAACAAGAAGAATCTGGATAAAGCCGAAAAGGAAATTTTTGCATTCGCAGAAAAGAACACCCCGCATCAGTATTGGCTTGCCAAAAGTTTCATTCTTCTTGCCGATATCTACGCCAACAAGGATGACTTTTTCCAGGCAAAAGCCACCCTGCAAAGCGTTATTGATGGGTACTCAGTTCCCGATGATGGAATTGTAGATCTGGCGTTGGAAAAATTGAATATTCTGGTGAAGGCAGAAAAAAATAAGCAGCTCAAAATTAATTCCGATTCTACACGTGTTAAATAGTATAGCTATAGAATAAAAAGTTCAGTATGTTAATGAAATTAATCATCAGGTTTACAATGTGTTCAGCAATATTGCTGACAGCAATGAGCTTATTTGGTCAGGATGATAATCTAAAGAAGGAGGTTTATGTTGTAAGACCTTACGAACCCTCAATTTCTGATGCATTTAAGATCAACCTGCTCCCCAAAATTGAAGATACCCTGAAAATTGTTCCGAATATTACCTATACCATTACCCAGCGACCCATTAATACCTTTTTTTCGGTAAATCCGATAACACCGGCAAAAATGTTACCTGAACCAAAAACCGATTTGCTGAGTTCATACATAAAACTGGGGTTTGGCAACTACACATCACCTCTGGCCGAGATCTATTTTAACAATAAAAGGAGCAAAGAATACTCATACGGAGCTTGGTTGATGCACAATTCATCGTTTGGCAAGATTAAACTGAACAATGGGAACAAGGTGGATTCCGATTTAGGGAAAACAGATCTTGCAATTTTCGGGAAACGGATTTTTGAAAAATCAGTACTATCAGCGCAGGCTGATTTTGAGAACCGGTTTGTTTCCTACTATGGTTACCCAAAAACCATCAGCTATAACCCCGGTGATAAACCATATACTCAAAAATATAATTCGTTTGGTTCTTCAATCAGCTACTACTCCACTCATACAGATTCAACCCATGTAAATTATCACTTTTTAGCAGGTTTTAACCATTTCGCCGATGATTTTGACATGGCGCAGAGCCTGATCAAATCATCCTTCAGCATCAACAAGTTTCTTAAATCTGAGCATTTCGGCGGCGATATTACCTTTAAACATTACATGAATAACTCCTCGCTGGATACTGCAAACAATACCATTATTACCATTTCGCCCTGGATTAACCTTTTTGGTAAACAATGGCGGGTTCTTGCCGGGGTTACTTACCTCTATGATGCCTACTCAACCAGCAAACAACCGTTTTTTTACCCCAAAGGGTTGATCTCGTATGACATTATCAGCCACTATTTTATACCCTACGTTGAGATTGATGGGTACCTGGAAGAAAATCCTTATTCCAAAATATCAATGGAAAACCCCTGGATTGCTCCAGGCACTAAGGTTTGGAACACCAGCCATAAGCTGATTCTTAAAGGGGGAATCAAAGGGAATTTCAGTTCAAGGGTTTCGTATAATGTTTTTGCTAGCTACTCTTTGGTTGATAGCATGTACTTCTTCGTAAACTATTCCATTGATCCGGCAAATCCGCTTTTAAACCGGTTTAAAGTTGTATCGGACAATATGGTACATAAAAAGGTGTTTGGGGAAATTGCCTATGAGGTAGATGAAAAGATAACCCTTATCATGAAAGCCGATTTTAACAGTTACACCTTGAATAACCTCGAAAAACCCTGGCATCTGCCAGATTATAACGCTTTCGCACTTTTAAAATATAATGTTAAAAACAAATTTATATTCGATTTTGAATTTTATCTTTCAGGTAAGCGCTATGTTCAAACATTTAACCCCGCTGAGCCTGTTAAGAAACTGGAAGGTTTACTTGATTTGAATATTGGGGCTGAGTATCGTTATACTAAAAGATTTTCAGTGTTCATAAACCTGAATAATATTACATCCTCTAAATATGACCTCTGGTACTTATACCCTATGCAACAATTCAACGCAAAGGTTGGTTTAACTTATTCATTCTAAACTACTTATCAACCCAATCCGATTGGATTATACCATTCTGGTAATCAGACGTTTATTAGGTTATCAAAAAATGATCAAAATCATTTAAAAAAATATTTCAACATATTGTTTATCAATTATTTAAAAATCATAAAATACTAATAAGGAATAGCAGTTTGTCGTATTTTTTTGCTACTTTTGTATGCTTTGTTCCCGAATTAGCTATGTAATTAATTTTCAGATTTTTACAAATTATAATGTTGATTTAGTGATGTTAGAAAGGTTTAAGATATGAATGAATTAGAAAATGTAAAAGATTTAAACTCCACAAACGAAAAATCCGAGTATTCAGCTGACAGTATTCAGGTTCTCGAAGGGCTTGAAGCAGTCCGGTTACGACCAGCAATGTATATTGGCGATACCGGCACAAAGGGGCTTCACCATTTGGTATATGAAGTGGTTGATAATTCAATAGATGAAGCACTAGGAGGTTTTTGCACCAGGATTGATGTAATCATTAACGAAGATGGCGGAATTACCGTAGTTGACGATGGAAGAGGTATTCCCGTTGACTACCATGAGAAAGAGAAAAAATCTGCTCTTGAAGTTGTGATGACCGTTCTTCACGCAGGAGGCAAATTCGACAAGGGTTCATATAAGGTTTCCGGGGGATTGCATGGTGTTGGTGTTTCGTGCGTCAATGCATTATCCAAAACACTTATAGCAGAAGTATATCGCGATGGTAAAATTTACAGGCAGGAGTACTCCCGAGGCAAAGCTCTTTCTGATGTTGAAATTATTGGGACAACTGAAAAAACCGGAACCTCTATATACTTTATGCCCGATGAGCAAATTTTCAATCAATCTACTGAATACCATTACGAGGTTTTAGCCTCCAGATTACGCGAGCTTGCCTTCCTGAACAAGGGCATAATCTTAACCATAACAGACAAAAGGGAAATTGAAGAGAATGGTAACGGTAAGCATTACAGGAGTGATCAGTTTCTTTCGACTGACGGGTTAAAAGAATTTGTTAAATTTCTTGACATTAACCGGGAAAGCTTGATTGAAAAAACCATTTATATTGAATCCGAAAAGAATGATGTTCCCGTTGAGGTTGCCATGCAGTACAATACCTCATTCTCCGAAAACGTCCACTCATATGTCAACAATATCAACACCGTAGAGGGGGGTACGCATTTAACAGGATTCAGAAGAGCATTAACCCGTACACTCAAGAAATATGCTGAGGATTCGGGGATGCTGACCAAACTAAAATTTGATATCAACGGGGATGATTTTCGCGAAGGGTTAACCGCCATTATTTCGGTCAAAGTATTAGAACCACAGTTCGAAGGTCAAACCAAAACAAAATTGGGAAACTCTGAGGTAAGCCTGTCCGTTGATCAGGCTGTAAGTGAGGCTTTGACAAACTACCTGGAGGAAAATCCAAAAGATGCCCGAACCATTGTTCAAAAGGTTATCCTTGCTGCACAAGCCCGACATGCTGCCCGTAAAGCAAG
Source organism: uncultured Rikenellaceae bacterium (assembly GCA_964552655.1). Lineage (GTDB taxonomy): Bacteria > Bacteroidota > Bacteroidia > Bacteroidales > Tenuifilaceae > CAZKHG01. Next base: position 31,858 of record CAZKHG010000013.1, on the reverse strand, counting down.
GGAACTGGTTCAGCGTAAATCTGTTCTATCCGGGTCAGGACTTCCGGGTAAGCTATCCGATTGCTCAGATAAAGATCCCTTTAAAACCGAGGTTTACCTGGTCGAGGGAGACTCGGCCGGCGGAACCGCAAAACAAGGACGTGACAGGAGTTTTCAAGCTATTCTTCCTCTCCGGGGTAAAATCCTGAATGTTGAAAAAGCGATGCTGCATAAAATATTTGAGAATGAGGAAATCAAGAATATTTTTACCGCTCTGGGCGTTACAATTGGCACCGAAGAGGACAGCAAAGCTCTTAACCTCTCAAAACTCAGGTACAATAAAATAATAATTATGACCGATGCGGACGTGGATGGTAGCCATATTGCCACGCTGATTATGACTTTCTTTTTCAGATATATGACCGATCTTATTAACGAAGGGCATCTTTACATTGCAACACCGCCACTTTACCTTGTAAAGAAAGGGAAAGAGGAACGCTACTGCTGGAATGAGGAGGATCGAGTTAAGGCTGTAGAGGAAATTGGAAAGGGACGTGAAGGATCAGTTCATATCCAACGATATAAAGGTCTTGGAGAGATGAATGCCGAGCAGCTGTGGGAAACAACCATGAACCCTGCAACACGTTTACTACGCCAGGTTACCATTGAGAGTGCTGCTGAAGCAGATCGTATCTTCTCAATGCTTATGGGCGATGAGGTTCCACCCCGCAGGGAATTTATAGAGAAGCATGCCAAATATGCAAATATTGATATTTAACATTGAGTGTTAAAATATACCTTAAACCGAGGTTATGCCTCGGTTTTTTTAATAGAGGGCAAGGATTTTTCTGTAAATTGAAAAGTTTTCATCATCAAAGCATACAAAGATTACTTTATGAGGGTATTTATTTCCTGATAGAAAATCCTTCACTGCCTTAACAGCAATATCTGAAGCCTGATTTTTAGGGAATCCATAAACACCTGTGCTGATGTTGGGAAATGCCACTGAATCCATCTTGTTTTCAAATGCTAAGGTCAGGCTGTTGAAGTAAGCATTTCTGAGTAATGTAAACTCATTATGAATTCCACCTCTCCAAACCGGCCCTACTGTATGAATTACATATTTTGCAGGCAGGTTATACCCTTTGGTCAAACGAGCTTCGCCAGTAGGACAACCCCCAATTTCTCTACATTCTTCCAATAATTGAGGACCGGCTGCCCTGTGAATTGCACCATCAACTCCACCACCGCCAAGTAAACTTTGGTTTGCAGCATTAACTATTGCTGTAACTTCAAGCTGGGTTATATCCCCTTTCAGCAATTCAATAATACCCATTTTTCAACGGATTTGGGCATTCAGCTCTTTACCAAATGCAGCTATCAGGTTTTCCATCGTTTTATTAATCTGGAAATCGTTCAGGGTCTTGGATTCATCCTGTAGAATGAAGCTAACGGCATAGGATTTCTTGTTTTCCCCAAGATTCTTACCCTCATAAACATCAAATAAATTAACCTTTTTAAGTAACTTCCTTTCTGTTGCAAATGCTATTTTTCTTATCTGGCTATAGCTGATATTCTTATCAAGCAACAGGGCAAGATCTCGACGAACCTCAGGATATTTGGGTAATTCCTGGTATGATATTTTTGTTTTTGATATTTGCTTAATTAAAACATCCCAGCAAACTTCAGCATAAAAAACATCCGCTTTTAAATCGAACATCTGGTTGATACTACGATTAATCAATCCAAACCATACAAAAGGTTTATCATTATTCATATAAGTCAAGCCATAGCTGAAAATATCAGTCGAAGAGGGTTCACTATCCAGGTTTTCCGCTTCAAAACCAAACCGGTTTAAAATGGTATGGACAAATCCCTTTAAAAAGTAAAAGTCAACTTTTTCTGGTTTTTGCATCCAAATTTCAGGGGTTTTATTACCAGTAACCCAAATTCCTAACCTCAACTCCTCGTTGTATGATTTTAACGGGTCATTTGTTCTGTTGGCCTGTGGATCATATTTATAGCAATTCCCAAACTCGTAGAATTTTAGGTCGCTATTACGATAGTTGGTATTTCGCTGAATGGCTTCCATCCCGCCAAACAACAGGGTTTGGCGCATACTGTTGAGATCACTGCTCAACGGGTTCATTATTTTAACCGAATGTTGAGCTGGAAAAGAAGAAAGATTCTGATAATAAGCTGCTTTGGTGAGAGAGTTGCACATTATCTCGTTGAACGTGTTCGAAGTCAGCACATCTGAAACCATGTTAATAAGCTGATGAGAATCCGGACGTTTTGAGTAGCTGATAGTACCAAGGAGTTTTTCTGTTACCTCAATATTATCGAAACCATAAATCCGGAGTATTTCCTCATAGATATCAACCTCCCGTTGAACATCCACCCGGTAGGGCGGAACTTTAAGCGACCAGGTGTCACCAACCTTCTTTTCGATATTAATCTCTAATCCATGGAGAATCTTGTCTATGGTTTCCTCGGGAATGGCTTTCCCGATAAAAGATGCAGCGCGTTTAAGGTTTAATTCAACCTTAAAATCAACAACCGGGTTTGGGTAAACATCAACAATCTCGGAGGAAATTTCTCCACCTGCTACCTCTTTTATTAGTAAAGCAGCCCGCTTTAATGCCCAGATGGTAATATTGGGATCGGTACCCCTTTCGTAGCGAAACGAAGCATCGGTTTGAAGTCCATGACGACGGGCGGTTTTCCTGATCCAAACAGGGTTAAAGCAGGCACTTTCAATAAAAAGGTTTTTTGTTGATTCGGTTACTCCCGATTTAAGCCCGCCAAAAACGCCCGCAATACACATCCCGGCATTGGCATTACAAATCATTAAATCATCAGAGGAAAGTTTTCTTTCAACACTGTCAAGTGTAAGAAAAGAGGAGTTATCAGCAAGAGTTCCAACAACTACTTTTCCCCCTTCAATAGCATCGGCATCAAAGGCATGGAGTGGTTGACCTATTTCATGAAGAATAAAATTAGTTACATCAACCACATTATTGATTGGGTTTAGCCCAATGGAACGGATTCTTTTCTGAAGCCAATCGGGCGATGGTTGAACCTTGATATTTTTAATAGTAATTCCCGAGTAACGGATGCATGCATCATTATTTTTTATCTCAACCGGAATGTATAAACTGTTATTATCTACCTTAAAATCATCAACAGATGGTTTAACAGTTTTAGTTGAAGATTTGAGGTTAAGATAAGCGGCTAAGTCTCTGGCAACGCCATAATGCGACGCAGCATCGATCCGGTTTGGGGTAAGGCCAATCTCAAAAACAAAGTCATCTTCCAAATTAAAATATTCCTTGGCGGGTTTCCCGGGCAAAGCAGATGGTTCCAGCACCATAATTCCAGCATGAGAGGTGCCAAGACCGAGCTCATCCTCAGCGCATATCATGCCCTCCGAAAGTTCCCCGCGAATTTTAGCTTTCTTTATTACAACTTCCTGATTGTTAAAATATAGTTTAGTTCCTACTGTTGCCACAACCACCTTCTGACCCTGCGCAACATTGGGTGCACCGCATACGATATGAAGTGGCTCGCTGCTCCCGATATTAACTGTTGTAACACTCAACTTATCAGCATCGGGGTGTTTGGCACAGGTAAGCACTTCACCAATTACAACGCCATTCAGTCCCCCTTTCACAGATTCAACCTTTTCAAGACTTTCAACTTCCAATCCAATGGAAGTAAGTATCTGAGAAACAACATCTGGCTCAAGGTTAATGTTTATGTACTGTTTAAGCCAACTATACGAAATCTTCATTTTTTATATCCTTTATCTTAATAAGGTAGCAAAATTAAGAAAAAAAGAGTACCATTTCATTTTGGAAAATCTAATGTGCAAATTTTTAAGTAAAGCAAGTTATGGGTTTTAATCCATTTAACTTCTTTTAACCCCTTATCAATCATCATTATTAAATTTAGATTATTCATTTTACATTATTTAATATCTTTGCCTTTCAAAATACATATGTGATGGAGAATAGTAAAGAGAGGCTTCCTGTAATTCTTGTTACCAATGATGATGGATATAGAGCTGCTGGTTTGGAGGCGTTGATCGATATAGTTAAACCTTACGGAAGAATAGTAGTAGTTGCCCCTGATGAGGGTAATTCCGGCATGTCTCATGCGATAACCATTAAAACACCTTTACGACTGAAAAAACATAGCCGAAACGATGATGTTGATTTTTACTCGGTTAACGGGACCCCGGTTGATTGTGTTAAACTTGCCATCAATCAGCTTTTCAAAACCCTACCGGATTTGATTGTTTCTGGGATCAATCATGGGTCAAATTCTTCGGTAAGCGTTTTCTATTCCGGAACAATGGCTGCCACTATTGAGGGATGTCTTTATGGAGTACCTTCGATTGGTTTCTCCATTCTTGATTACGCCTCAAACCCCGACTTTTCTGCATCAGTAAAATTTGGGCAAACAATTGTTGAAAACACCCTGTTAAATGGCTTAACCAAAGGAACTTGTCTGAATGTTAACTTCCCTGTTTTAAAAACCGATGAAATAAAAGGGATAAGAGTATGTCGCCAGAACAAGGCAACATGGAAGGAAGAATTTGAGAAAAGAACAGATCCACGCGGGCAAGACTACTTTTGGCTAACCGGGTATTTTCATAACGAAGAACCAGAGGCAACCGATACCGACGAATGGGCACTTAACAATGGTTATATATCCATTGTACCCATTTCTATTGATATAACTGCATACAAGGAGATCGACAAAATAAAAAGTTGGATTTCTTCAACCAATAGACAAACCCATGCAACAAAAATTTGACAATCTTTGGCTTGGCACTGTACTCGGGGTTATAGCGCCTCTAATTGCGCTATATGCAATTTTTCTATTCAGCTATCCCGGCGAAAGTTTTTCATCTTTTTTCGAAATTATCTGGCTACAAAAAATTTTCACCCGGGTGGTTAGTATAGCAGTAGTTGCAAACCTGGCAATTTTCTTTATTTTTATATGGACAAATAAATTGCGATCGGCAAAAGGAGTACTTGGCGCCACAGTTGGCTACGCCATATTGGTTTTTGCCATCAAAATATTCTTCTAACGAAATTTTTTCGGTTCAGTAAAAAGATGAAGTATTACATCATTGCAGGCGAAGCATCAGGCGATCTTCATGCATCCAACCTGATGCAAGGGATTAAAAAATGTGATCAAAGTGCCGATTTCAGGTATTTTGGGGGGGATCTGATGAAAGCCCAGGGGGGTGTGTTGGTTAAGCATTACCGTGATATGGCTTTTATGGGTTTTATTGAGGTTTTACAAAACCTTGGAACCATCTCAAAAAATTTCAAATCCTGCAAATCGGATATTCTCAGCTACAAACCCGATGTGGTGATACTGGTTGATTACCCCGGGTTTAACCTCAGGATGGCAAAATTTGCCAAACGATCGGGGTTCAAAGTTTTTTACTATATCGCCCCAAAGGTTTGGGCCTGGAGAGAATCAAGAGTAAAAGTGTTGAAAAAATATGTAGATCAGCTTTTTGTCATATTCCCTTTCGAAATTGATTACTTTAAAAAACATGGTATTGATGTGATTTATGAGGGAAATCCTTTAACCGATTCGATTGCCGGTGGGCTAAAAATTAAGTCTTTTGGCGATTTTATTGAAGTTAATAAACTAATGGATAAACCAATAATCGCACTCGTAGCCGGAAGTCGTAAACAGGAAATTAAGTATAACCTGCCCCAAATGCTAAAACTGGTTGTAGAGTTTCCGGAATACCAGTTTGTAATAGCAGGTGCTCCTTCCCTCAAGCCAGAGGTATATAATAAACACATTAAAAAAGGGTTACCTGTTTCCCTGGTTTTTAACCAGACCTATCAGCTGATAAAAAACAGCACTTTAGCCCTGGTTACTTCAGGAACAGCCACACTGGAAACGGCCATGCTAAAAACACCAGAGGTTGTTTGTTATAGGGGTGGCTTTTTCTCCATGCTCATCGCATGGATGGTTATCAAAGTTAAATACATCTCTTTGGTAAACCTAATAATGGGAAGAGAAGTAGTAAAGGAGTTGAAACAATACGACCTGAATACTAAAAATCTGATACAAGAGACTAGAAAACTATTACCCGGAGAACCAAAACGTGAGGAGATGCTTGCTGATTTTACTTTACTAAATGATATGCTGGGCAAAAAAGGCACATCTGCAAGAGTTGGTGCAAAAATTGTATCCTTACTTAATCAACAAAAACAACCAAATCAACAATGAAATCGCTCATTATCTTTTCCCTTGTATTGATTGCCTGGGCATCTACGGCACAAAAGATCAGCATTAGCATTTTCAATGAACTATCACTTCAAACAATTCTGGTTACGCCAACCAAAGGAAGTTACAAGTTAATGAATGGTACCAAGGAACTTAATTTAGCCATAAATCAAATAGTTTACCTGAGCAAGGTTGGCGACTCAATTCTGGTAAGGGATGCCAACTCTAATCTTGGCAAATGGTCGAGGGTTACATTAATAGGGCAAACCGGCGAGGATGAGATTCGGGTTAAGCCAATCCTTCCCTCCTTCCCAGCCCGAATGTATGACGACAACCTTAGCTTTTATGTTGATTTCAAGCGAATAATGGCGCTCAACCTAATTGATCAGGAAAAATATGTTGCTGTAGTTGTTGAAGCGGAGGCCGGGCCAAAGAAAGAGAGTGAGTTCTATAAAGCCCAATCCCTGATAGTCAGAACATTTGCCCTTGCCCACCTAAACAAACACCAAGGCGAAGGGTTCAACCTGTGCGATGGGGTCCACTGTCAGGCTTACAAAGGCAAATCGGGGCTTGACAAGAGCATTTATCAGGCAACATTGGATACCAAAGGGCAAGTTATTGTTGATGGGGAAATGCAGCTGATCACTGCATCATTCCATTCTAACTGCGGGGGATGGACTGCAAACTCCGAAGATGTATGGCTTAAACCTTTGCCTTACCTTAAATCCGTTGAGGATAAATACTGCCTTTCAGGCAGAAATGCCACCTGGGAGGTACGAATGCCATTAAGTAGCTGGATTAAATATCTGATCTCTAAAGGTCTAGATAGCGCCAAGGTGAAAGATCCTAAGCAATACAACTTCAGCTCTAAAACCCGTCCTGTTTACTATACAATTGCCGATATTAAAATCCCGATGAACCAGATTAGAGAGTATTTTAAGTTCCGATCAGCCTTTTTTGATGTTGAGGTGGTTAAAAACAATGTAAAAATATCCGGGAGGGGCTATGGGCATGGCGTTGGTTTATGCCAGGAAGGGGCAATGAGCATGGCCGGCAGAGGTTGGAAATACGATAAAATAATAAATTACTACTACAAAGGGGTCAAGATTGTTAACTTTTCTGAGCTGAAAGTTGTAGAACCTGTTGACTCCCTGGATGTAGCTGATACATCCCGTGTAATTCCAAAACAAGGGTATTAATGTTATAGCAATGATTGCCATAGCGTTTAAGGAGATAAAAAGTTTTTTTTCGGGCCTGACAGGTTATATTGCTGCCATGGTTTTTCTAATACTTTTCGGGCTTATTCTATGGGTTTTCCCTGGACAGTTCAATATTCTGGATAACGGGTACGCAACCCTTGATCCCTTTTTCAATCTGGCTCCTTGGTTTTTCCTGTTTCTGGTTCCATCCGTAACCATGAAGGCTTTTTCGGATGAGAAAAAAACTGGCACTCTGGAGCTCATCCTTACAAAACCTGTAAGTGACATTCATATTATTTTGGGTAAATATTTTGCTTCAGTTATTTTGATACTGATAATCCTTATTCCTTCATTGATATTTTACCTATCTGTTTATTTGCTCGGCAATCCGTTTGGCAATATTGATACCGGAGGAACCTGGGGATCATTTATCGGATTATTTTTCTTAGCATCAGCTTATGCATCCATTGGAATTTTTGCATCAAGTTTAACTGATAACCAGATAATTTCATTCATCTCAGCCATGGTAATTTCCTTTATCTTTTTGCTGGGTTTTGATTCGATAGCCACCCTTAATTCCTTCTCGGGGATGAAATATTTTATCATCACCCTGGGAATTAACGAACACTATAACTCGATGAGCCGGGGCGTAATTGACACCAGAGACCTGCTCTATTTTCTCGGCCTTTCCTTCGTTTTTCTGATAGCAACAAGAACAGTTCTGCAATCGAGAAAATGGTAAACAATCGGTTAAAGCATTGATAAAGAAATAAAAAGACAAATAAATGTCAAAAGATACCAGAAAGAGAAATATAGGCCAACTGGTAATTGTTATTGTTGGAATTATTGTTTTAAGCTACCTGTCGGGTTTGTATTATCTAAGAATAGATCTAACATCCGATAAACGTTACACCCTTTCTGATATCACCAAAAATGAGCTCTCCAGCCTTAACCATGAGGTTTACCTCAGGATATTTCTTGATGGTGATCTGCCAGTTGGTTTTAAAAGAATGCAAAAAGCCATCACAGAAACTCTCGATGAATTCAGGGTTTACTCCCACAAGAAAGTTAGCTATGAGCTGATAAACCCATCAAAAAGTTCAAACCCCGACGAACAGAAAAAAGTGTTTGATGCACTTTACGAGAAGGGCATTCAACCAACTAACGTCCAACAAAAAGATGACAAGGGCGGAAGTTCACAAAAACTTATCTTCCCGGGAGCGCTTCTGAATTATAACGGGAAGGAGATCGCCCTTAATTTTTTGAATAATAACCCGAACCTCTCAGGCGATGAGAACATCAACCTATCCATACAAAATTTTGAATTTAAGCTGGTTGATGCAATTCACAAGCTAAGCACTGATAGCCTACCAAAACTCGCATTCGTTCAGGGCCATGGAGAACTGGATGAATTCGAAACAGGAGATATTCAGCTTAGTCTCTCAGAATATTTTAAAGTAGATCGAATTGAAATAAACGGGGATATAAACGCCCTCAAATTATATTCTCTTATAATCGTTGCCGGACCAAACCGAGAATATTCAGAGGAAGACAAGCTGGCTATCGATCAATATATAATGAACGGAGGAAAAGTTCTATGGTTTATTGACCCAGTAAAAGTAAGCATTGATAGCTTATCGAAAGGATCGACTACCCTGGCTTATGCAAATGATATCAACCTGGATGATATGCTTTTCCGTTATGGGGTTAGGCTAAACTACAAACTCATACAGGATATGCAGTGCGCTTTTATTCCAGTGAATGTTGCGCTATCAGGCCAAACCCCCAGGTTTGTCCCTGCACCCTGGGTTTACTACCCTTTACTTATACCATCTTCAAAAGACCCAATTACCCGGAATATCAACTTAATCAAATCACAATTTATCAGCCCAATTGATACAGTTGGTGGTGATGGTAAAATACATAAAAAAATACTGCTTACAACCTCTCAGTATAGCAGATTACTTCAAGTTCCTCTTTTTGTTAACCTGGAACAGATTAAGAGCAGTCCGCTGGAAAGAGATTTTAATATCGCATTTGCTCCGGTTGCTGTGCTTCTTGAAGGAACATTCGAATCGGTATTTATTAACCGACCGCTCTCATTGTACAACCATGGAAACCCGTTCCATTTCTCACAGAAAAGTCTAAAAACCAGAATGATTGTGGTTTCCGATGCCGACATAATAAGGAATGATGTAAGGAGAAGACCCGATGGAGCATACGTTACACCACTGGGGTTTGACAGGTATTCAAATCAAACTTTTGGCAATAAAGACCTTGTGATGAACATGGTAAAGTATCTTAATGATGATACCGGAATTTTAAACCTTCGTAACCGGGATTTTAAGCTGAGAATGCTTGATAAAAAGAAAGTGCTAGAATCGAGGATTAAATGGCAACTGATTAACACCATTCTTCCTTCTATAATCCTGATAATTGGAGGCTTAGCCTGGGTAATTTATAGAAAGAAAAGGTATTCTTGACTGGATTCACCCATTAATCAAAATTCAAAGCTGATGGCCCAAAAGATTTAATGTTTTTAAATCCAATGAACTTTACCATTTCCCATCAACCTTGTTTCTTTGCTATCAAATCAAGTCAGAATTACAACACCAGGTGCATCAACCATGCTAACAGAAAAAACTTAGGAATTCTGGCAAGTGACCAAAACATGAAGTTCTGAATTGGCAGTCGAACAATACCTGACGAAACGCAAACCAGCGAAAAGGGCAATGGGAATATAGCAGAAATCATTACCAGTAGCCCACCCCATTTATTTGCTTTTTCAGGAATATTCAACTTATGTCCATCCACAACCCTCCTGATTATCTTGTTGTTCCCGGCATAGAAACCAATCAGGTAGGAGGTAATACCACCGGCGTAAGATAACAATGACAACACCAGCAGCATTGCAGCCGGGTGTTTAAAAGTATCTATCCAGATTACAAAAATATTGGTGGGCAAAAACCCAAAAAAAGATTGCGAAACATAGTAGCTGCCAAAAACGAGGTATGAATTGATGCTACCAATGCCTGTTTCAATAAAATCTTTAAAATCAACAATATACTTATTCAACAAGATGAACAGGATTAATAAAATACCTACTGTAAGGATTAGGTTGATTATATTTTTGTAAAGGAAACTGTAAAAACCTGAGCGTTGAAGTTGGATGTTTAGTAAACGGTAAGAACGTGTAATTACCACTGGCTGAAATCTCTGCATTAATCTACCCCTCTAAGAAAAAATTATTAATTAAAAATATGTTTCACACAACCATATACGTAACATCCCAAAATTGTTATAAAAAAATTAAGGGAGTTTTAATAATTATTTGTATTGAATTGACATTCATAATCTTACCATAAGATGAGATTCATCATCAAATTAAAAAACCCCATCAACAAAAAAAGTTGATGGGGTAAATAGTGGTTTATTATCTATTTATTTAATCACCTCGATTTCGCCAATTTTTAACTTTTTCAACTCAGGAACCTGTGTTTTTGCATCGCCAGCCACAACGTAGTACATCTTTTCAGGGTTGATGTACTTCTGTGCCAACTCCTTTATCTGCTCATTTGTCATATTGGTAATTACGCTTTCTTCCTGTTTCACATAGTCTTTTGGTTTATTATAGGCGCTAATATCCTGTAGCATTCCTATTAACGACCTTAATGTTTCAAACCGGCGGGCATTTGACTTCAACAAGGCATTCTTAGTAAAAGTCAGCTCCTCATCTGTAATCCCGTTGCGATAATCAGTCATGATATCCTTGAAAATCTTTACAGATTCGGCAGTGGCTGATGATCTTACACTAGAGTTGGCAGAAAAGATCCCGGCATACTCATTCCCGCTAAAACCTGTACGAGCACCATAGGTATATCCTTTCTCCTCCCTGAGCACCAGGTTAACTTTCCCGCTAAATGAGCCACCAAGTTTATAGTTCATAACCTGAACAGGGTAAAAATCGGGGTTTGTTGCCGGGATTGAAAGAGCACCAATGTTTATAACTGATTGAAACGCCCCTGGTACATCCACCAGGTAAATCTTTGATTTTTGAGGTTGGGCAGGCAGCTGGTATTCCGGAAACTTAACCTCTTTTTCAACCCAATTCTTTTCAAGTCCTATCAATGCGTTAAGTACTTTTTCCTGTTTAATATTACCGGCAATATGAAAATCGGCAACTGCAGGGGAAAAGTAGCTGTTGTAAAACTCTTTCAGGTCGTCAATGGATATAGAAGAAACCGATTCTTCGGTTCCCTCAACTGGAACAGAAAGAATATTCTTATCGCCATAAACCAGCATATTGAGCTCATTATTTGCCAGGTAGCCCGGGTTTGCTTTGCTTCTTCTGATCCTGTTTAATGCGCTTATTTTAGCCAGGTTAAACTCCACAGAATCCCAGCGTGGTTCTAAAACCATCTCCTGAACAAGCGCCAATGTTTTATCGAAGTTTCGTGATAGCGTATTTGCACTAATTGCTATATCATTATTATCTGCATTCACCCAAATTCGTGCTCCGAGCATTTCAATCTCCTCCTCAAGCTGCTCGGGGGTTTTATTTTTTGTACCCTGATTAAGCACTTGTGCAACAAGATAAGCCACGCCGGGTTTTTCCATTTTATCCAGATAATGGCCACCCTTTATTACTATATCAAACTGTACAATTGGCAGCTCATTCTGCTCTATACCATACACCCTCATACCGTTGGCTAATTTGGTGTCCCAAATTTGAGGCAGGTTTAGCTTGGGATCTTCACCCAGAGCAGGCATAATTGATCTGTCAAGGTTAGTTCTGGTTTTCTCAATTTTCTCATCTGGAATATTGGTAAGTTTTACCTCTGTCGCTTTGGTGATGTCCTCTTCTACAACATTGGCTTTAACCGAATTATCAACAATAAGGTTAACCTGTCCTTTAGGGACAAAACTGGTTTCAACGAAAGGTTTTCCTTTTATGTAAGTATTATAGACTCTCATGATATCGTCTCTGCTAACTGATTTCAGACTTGCCAGATCTTTCTTGTAAAAGGAAGGATCACCAGCATACTCATTATAGGTAGCCAGCTGGAACGATTTGCCTAAAATGCTGGAAATTCCATTGTAAAATTCAGTTTCAAGGCTTGCCTTAACTCTCTCCAGGTCATTTTCGGTAATTCCATCCTTCTCAAACTTATCAAACGATTCGAACACTGCCTGCTCTACATCATTGAGTTTAATTCCCGGGAATGCGGTGATATTAACCTGGAATTCACCGGCAATCTCCTGGCTATTATTGTAGGTTGGGGTTGATGATGCGAGCTTTTTCTCCTTAACAATGATTTTGTACATCGGGGCTTTTTTACCTTCGGAGAGAAGCTGTGCGAGGTACTGAAGCGGGTATGAATCCTTATGGAACTGTGGCACAGTAGGCCAAACCATTGTTAGCTGAGGTGCTTTTGCAAAGTTATCCTCATGGTATAACTTTTTGGTTTCGTTAAGATTGGCCGGAATGGGAACCGGATCTTTAACATCGGCACCTTTTGGAATTTCACCAAAGTATTTTTCAATGAGCTGTTTGGCTTCTGCAATGTCAAAATCTCCAGCTAAAACCACAGTGGCATTGTTGGGAATGTAATACTTTGAGTGGAATTCCTTAACATCAGCAATGGTAGCGTTAAATAAATCCTGCATTTCCCCAATTACCTGCCAGTTGTAAGGATGTCCTTCGGGATAAAGTGCCTTGCCTATTACCCAGCCTGTATGGCCATAAGGTTGGTTATCCACACGTTGCCTTTTTTCGTTCTGCACAACATTCTGTTGATTGGCAAAAGCTTTCGTAGTTACAGTGTTAATCATGTATCCCATCCGGTCAGATTCCATCCACAACACCATTTCAAGGGCATTTTTAGGAACTACTTCAAAGTAGGTTGTAGCATCATTGCCTGTTCCACCATTCAAGGTTCCGCCGGCATTCTGAATAAGATTAAAAAACTGATCTTCGGGAACGTTCTCAGATTGCTGAAACATCATGTGTTCAAAAAGATGGGCAAAACCGGTGCGACCGGTCTTCTCACGGTTCGAACCTACATGGTACTGAACCGCAAAAGCAACAATAGGATCCGATTTATCTACATGTAGAATTACCTCCAGCCCGTTGTTAAGGGTGTATTTTTCGTAATCAATCTTCAACTCCTGCGATTTGTTAGAACAGGAATAAACCAGCAAAATGAGGGCTGGCAAAAATAAACCAATGTATTTTTTCATAAATTTTAGGGTTTTAAATGATAAAACAATTAACTCAAGCTAAACTATGTCCTATTCGACTAATAAACTTATGAATAGTTTATTGCAATACCAAATGTGTCAACATTAAAAACCTTAGAAATAATATATATTGCTATAATAAATTAAATGAAAATATTCATTTATAAAAATCATTATAAGTGCTGATATATATTTTAATCCGATTTACAGTTCAACAATTTATTTATTGATATTTGTCTTCATGTTACAATGATAATAATTGAGTTATGTCAAGCTTTCCGGTAAACAAGAACCTTCTTCTTTCCACAGTTATTATTACGTCACTTGTTAATCCATTTCTTGGAGCAGCGGTTAATATTGCATTACCTAAAATTAGCGATGAATTTTCTCTAAATGCAGTTACCATGAGCTGGGTAGCCATGTCTTTTTTGGTTACCTCATCAATTTTTCTATTGCCTTTTGGCAAGCTGGCCGATATTGTCGGGAGAAAAAAAGTTTTTTTGGTAGGTAATGTTATTATTGTTGTCAGCTCATTGCTTTGTTTTATTGCGCAATCAGGGGTCAGCCTGATTATTTACAGGGTGCTACAGGGCATTGGAAGCGCTATGATGTTTGGCACCGGAATGGCCATAGTAACATCAGTTTTTCCACCCCATGAACGTGGGAAAGCCCTAGGTATCAATGTAACTGCAGTGTATTTAGGATTATCAGCCGCACCGCTTATTGGTGGTTTCCTTATACAATCTTTTGGCTGGAGAAGCTTATTTTTGGTGCCAATTCCTGTTGGGTTAATTGTTATTGGCATACTTATTTTGGCTATCAAAACCGAGTGGGCTGAGGCAAAATCGGACAGGTTTGATTATAAAGGATCGGTGGTTTACATGATTTCCATGTTCTCATTCATGTATGGATTCTCCAAGATCCCGGATATTCATGCAATCATCCTTACCCTTGTTGGAATAATCGGGATTTTACTCTTCATTAAAGTTGAACTCAAAGTGGAGTTCCCATTGCTTAATATCCAACTGTTCAGCCATAATAAAGTTTTTGCCTACTCCAACCTGGCTGCTTTAATTAACTACGCAACAACTTTTGCTGTTACATTTGTATTGAGCTTGTATCTCCAATATGTTAAGGGATTCCAACCACGGGAAACAGGAATAATCCTGGTAACACAGCCGGTGGTAATGGCGTTGGTTGCCTCATTCTCCGGCAAATTATCAGATAGGTACGATCCAAGAATCCTGGCATCAGGCGGAATGATGGTTACACTGATTGGGCTTATAACTCTTTCTTTTCTTAATGAGTTCTCAACAATTCAATTCATCACCATTGCACTCATAATACTTGGTATTGGTTTCGGGTTGTTTACATCGCCAAATACCAATTCTGTAATGAGCTCCGTGGATAAAAGGTACCTGGGAATTGCTTCGGCAACCGTCGGTACAATGAGGCTTACAGGTCAAATGATCAGCATGGGTATTGCAACCCTATTTATTCATATCTTCATTGGAAAAGCCAAAATATCAACAGATAATCTTGATCAGTTTCTGAAACTGATTTCAATTCTTTTCATTGTTTTTGCGTTTCTCTGCCTGGTTGGAGTGTTTGCTTCATTGGCAAGAGGAAAAAAAATCACCTAGTTTTTATATCTGGTAATTATTTTGATGTAATTAATTTCCAGGAATTATACTTAAACCTTAATTAATTCTCATTCCGTTGCCCCTTGAATCAATGCAGTAAGGGCCTGCTGATCGAATACGGTATTTGTATTCCTGTTAAAAATGGCACAACCATTATTTCCAGTCCATCCATTATCCCAGTAAAAAGGTAACAACCCCTTGGCCTTGGCCTGTCTGGTTACATACATTAAATAATATGCTCTTGATGCCAGATGCCGGTTTAGAACCTCTCCGGTTAAGTCAGATCGCCGCAATACCGAATATTCACCTAATACAACAGGAATACCCTTGTCAACGAATTGAACTTTCATCTTATTAAAATTGGCATTCACTGTCTCCTCCTCTCCCCATGTTGCATTATGAATAATATCTGTTGATGAGTGGTAGCCTTCCCCCCAGTAATAGAACATATAACCCCAACTTGCATCCTCTGACATGCCACAAAAATTCCAAGGCGTATAGTAATGCACCTCAACCATTATGCGATTCGGGATTTTATCAGATGGTAATGATAGCATCAGCTCGTTTGTTTTTCCTATATCAGTAGATGGTCCCTGAATCACTAAAACGCGATAGGCATTTTTCCCGCCGGTGGCGCGTACCGCATTGATAAACGTTTGGTGATATGAATTTAAAACTGTCATCTGTTCTGCATTCTCAACATTAGGCTCGTTAGCACCTGCAAAGATCAAATGTTCATCGAAATCGCGTAGGTTAGTGGCAATTTGTTCCCAAAAAGCTTTCAGTTTTGCTTTATTTTCTCTCTGTTTGGAAACTGTGCAATTATTCTCCAGCCATCCCCCATCCCAATGGATATTTAGTAAAACATACATGTCTTTATCAATACAACATTGCACCACTTCTTTCACCCTGGCAAGCCAATCCGAACGCAGTAGTGCAGTGGAACTATTAGCCATATACTGGTTCCAGGAACAGGGAATACGAACAGCATTAAAACCGTTTTGTTTAACCAAATCAATCAGGTTATTGGTTATTCTGGGGTTTCCCCAGGCGGTTTCTCCACCAATAGCCTCCAACGAATTTCCAATGTTCCAACCCAATTTGATTTTACCAGCCAGAGCGTTTGCATTACTGCTCATCCCAGTAGGGTCGTGTTCAATCCTTGATGTATTGTAACTTGGGTATAAACCACTTTCCTGTGATACAGGAATCTGAACAGCCAGGCTAGATCCAGTGGTAACTGTGATAATGGCGGATCTTGGTTCGTTATCCGGATTTTCTGATGCAGTAACATTTACAACAGTATTGCCACTGCCACCCATTGTCTTGTTCACTTGCAACCATTCAGCGCTGATGCTGATATCCCATTGCAATGCATTGGTATTGATCACCATTTTAGTGCCACTCTCTTCCTGAGAAAACTCTAGGGTTTTGGGGTTTACAAACAAGTTAATCTGCTCTTTGTCATCACATCCCCAATAGGATATCATAAACATTACAAAAAAAATACTAACTATTTGTTTATTAATCTTTTTTAACATCAACATATCAATTTTTAAATAAATTTACTTTAACTCTACTACGAAACACACTGCATGTTTTCCGATCACTTTACTCTTAAGCGAATTGGGGATTTCCACAATGGTATCGTCACCTAGTGATCTCCAGCTAAAAGTTCCTTTAAATCCAGACATAGTAATTTTAGCGCCCTTTTGCAACTTAAGGTTTTTCATTGTAACAGAATTGCCAGGTTGCACTTCATCCTTCTCTGATAAATAAAATGCATAGATTTTCTTACCATCCATGCTTTGGGTAAAGTAAATATTATCTGAAGAATATGGAGCGACTGGCCTAGTATTGTAAATTCCCTCGCAATTGATTTTCATCCATTCACCAATTTCCTTTAACCTTGAGTAAGCAACCGGATCCCAGTCTCCATAGGGCCCTGGACCAATGTTAAGCAGGAAATTTCCACCCCTGGAAACTATTTTCACCAGGAGATGAATTAGCTGATGTGCAGTTTTATAGGTATCACCTGGCACATAGCTCCAGCTGTTACCCATTGTCATGCAGGTTTCCCAAGGGTAATCGAGTGGTTTATCAGGAATTTCCTGCTCGGGTGTGGTATAATTCTCAAACTCCCCGGGGACAGACCTATCAACAACTATAATACCCGGTTGCTTTTCCCGGGCCATTGTGGCAATGCGTTTCATGTCAATATCCTGGTCGTAAACAATACCCCTTTGCCATTCAACATTGCGGTCAACCGAAGCCAATGGCCTTACCCAGCCACCATCCAGCCAAAGAATATCAACTTTTCCATAATTACTCATCAATTCTTCTATCTGGTTAAAAGTAAAATCTTTAAAACGGCTCCAGCGTTCAGGGTATCTTTTGGGATCATAATTGACATTCCGATCCTTAGGAGGGAAATAAGGCCACCAGTAATTCTCATTGTGCCAGTCGGGTTTGGAGAAGTAGGCGCCAATTTTAAACCCGGCATCCCGAAAAGAACCGAAAATTTCTTTCGTAACATTTGACTTAGGATTATTTGAGTAGGGGCATTTTGAATCGGTAATTTTATAGTCAGTCTGTTTTGTGTCGAACATACAAAACCCATCGTGGTGTTTTGTGGTAAAAACAATGTATTTCATCCCAGCCATTTTTGCCGCATCAACCCAGCGATTCGGGTTAAAATTCACGGGGTTAAAAGTTGTTTGAAGGTTTTCATAGGCTTTCTTGTACTCAAAGTAGCTATTTGAATATGGGCCTTTTCTTTGTGTCCAGTCCTCATCCTCAGGGCATAAGCTCCAGCTTTCAACAATCCCCCACTGACTATAGGTTCCCCAGTGCATGAACAGACCAAATTTCAGGTTCTGCCAGTCTTCAAGGTTTTTTTGCACTAATTTATCATCAGTGATAATTTTCGCTTCTTGAGACATTGCTATGGTAGTCAGACAAAGAAAAACAAGGATAATACAAGTTTTCATATTTATTGAATAATTTAACTATTGCACCATTTCAAAGATATAGCAAATCAATTTATAAAAAATGAAATAAGTGTATCTTTTGTAATAATTGGATTATCATACAGTTAATTATATATTATATAAAAAGAGTTTTTGTGTTTTGTCCTCATATTAAAAATTTGTATAATTGATGTTCCATTAATTACAAATTACTCTTCTGATAATCAACGCTGAAGAAATTTAAAATTGATGATTTTGACAAAATTCAGCAATATTTCTTGCAACAGGTTGAATTCAGGAGGTAGGGGTTTTAAGAAAATGAGTATAAATATTTAAAAAACTTATAACAGATGAAATTCGTTGTATCAAGCACTGAGCTATTAAGCCACCTGAGCATTGTAAGCAGGGTTATCAGCAGTAAAAACACCCTGCCTATTCTGGATAACTTCCTTTTCAAACTCGAAGGGAAAGAGCTGGAGATCACAGCATCGGATCTGGAAACCACGCTTACAACCAGAATTCAACTTGAGAATGTACAAAAAGGGGGCACCATTGCCATTCCTTACCGCATTCTTGTTGATACTCTTAAAGAGTTTTCAGAGCAACCACTGACCTTTGATATTAACACCGAAACTCTGGCCATCGTGGTTAACTCTGAGAATGGTCAGTTTAACATAGTTGGTCAACCAGCCGAGGATTTTCCTGTAAAAGCAGAGATTAAACCAGAAAAGAAAGTTTCGGTAAAAGTTGCTGCCGAACTTCTGTTGAGCGGTATCACCAAAACTATTTTTGCAACTGCCGATGACGAGCTCCGGCCGGTTATGAATGGGATCCTGATGGAGCTTTCGCCTGATAACCTCACCTTTGTAGCATCAGATGCTCATAAACTTGTGAGGTACAGAAGAAAAGATGTACAGGCAGATACTACTGCTTCGTTTATCCTACCCAAAAAACCTGCATCGTTACTAAAAAATATCCTGGCCAAGGAAACAGGTTCAGTTATCATTGAATTTGATGATAAAAACTCCATGTTTACCCTTGCGAATTACACCCTGATTTGCCGATTGGTTGAAGGAACTTACCCAAATTACAATTCTGTTATTCCCTCGGATAATCCCAACAAGCTTACCATTGACAGGGTTGAACTATATAACTCCTTACGCAGAGTAGGAGTATATGCCAACCAGGCAAGCAACCTGATCAAGCTCAGCTTGTCAGGAAATCAGCTTATGGTATCGGCTCAGGATCTCGATTTTTCAATATCCGCCTACGAAAGGCTCAACAGCATCTACGAAGGGGATGATATGGAAATCGGGTTTAAATCGGTATTCCTGATCGAAATTATTGCCAATATCTCTTCCTCTGATATCGTAATTTCACTATCCGATCCATCTAGAGCCGGGTTGATATTCCCGCTCAGCACCGAGAATCCCGACGAGGAAATTCTCATGCTCCTGATGCCAATGATGATAAGCGCATAAAATAATTCTTATATTTGAAAAGGCTGTCTTACTTGAATTGAAATCAACTAACGACAGCCTTTATTATTCTTAACACTTAAAATTGATGGAGCTGAAAATTAAAAACCCCCTCGTATTTGTTGATATCGAGACTACCGGACTGGACATTATCAATGATAGGATTGTTGAAATAGCTGTGCTAAAAATCCATGTTGACGGGAAAGAGGAACTAAAGATTCGAAGAGTAAACCCAACAATACCCATTCCCCCACAGGCATCGGCAGTACATGGCATAACTGATGAAGATGTAAAAAACGAACCAACTTTTAAGGAGATTGCCAGATCGCTGGCCAACTTTATCGAGGGGTGCGATTTTGCAGGCTACAACTCCAATAAGTTTGATTTTCCTTTGCTTGCGGAGGAATTCCTAAGAGCCGATATCGATTTCGACCTGAAAAAGCGTAAATTCATTGATGTGCAAACCATTTTCCATAAAATGGAAAAAAGAACGCTATCTGCAGCCTACAAATTCTATTGCGATAAGGAGCTAAGCGATGCCCACAGCGCCGGAGCCGATTCATTTGCAACTTTTGAAGTCTTAAAATCGCAGCTGGACCGTTACCCTGATCTGAAAAATGACGTGGATTTTCTGGCTGAATTTAGCGCTCAAACCAGAAATGCTGATTTTGCCGGGAGAATCATCCTGGATGAGAAAGGGGTGGAATACTTTAACTTTGGCAAACACAAAGGTAAAACGGTTACAGAAGTTCTTGAGAAAGAACCTAGCTATTATGCCTGGATGATGAATGGTGATTTTCCGCTATACACAAAAAGGGTACTTACCAATATTTACCTTAAGATGCGGCAGAAATAGTTTATGATCTTTGTAAAAGAAATATCTTTGTCACATAAATAAATTTAATCAATTATGGCACTTATTGAAGAAATGCAGAAACAGGGGAACTTTCTGTTTCGTAATCGCAGCTTTTTACCAGTACCTCTCCTTTTAATAGGTATTGCATTTCATTTGTATATTCATTTTTTCAATCAGGCAGAATTGCCTGGTAACTACTACTATTTCATCTGCTTTGCTTTAAGCCTCCTGGGTTTGGTAATAAGATCAGTAACCATTGGTTACACTCCTAAAAACACCTCGGGTAGAAATACCAAGCAACAAGTTGCTGACAATGTGAATACCACAGGAATCTATTCCATTGTACGTCACCCGCTTTACCTTGGCAATTTCTTTATGTGGCTCGGATTGGCTATGGTTACATACAGCTTCTGGTTCACCCTGACTTTCTGTTTGGTTTATTGGGTGTACTACGAGCGGATTATGTTTGCCGAAGAGGCTTTCCTTAGAGAAAAGTTTGGCGAAAATTACATT
>CAZKHG010000013.1:0-10707 GCA_964552655.1 uncultured Rikenellaceae bacterium | reverse complement strand
GTTCCCGCATTTATCCCAAATTTTAAGCTTTGGAAACCTGCTCCGGTTTTTTTCTCGTTCCGCAACGTGTTAAAAAGAGAAACAACCGGCCTGTTTTTAATCGTTTTCCTGTTTTTCCTTTTTGAATACTCACATGAGGTCATATTAAACGGGTATAACTATTTTGACCTTAGCCCGATAGGTTGGTTCTGGTTTGGATTTAGTGTTTTTGCTGCATTGTTCTATTTTATCATAAGAACAATCCGGAAGAACACAAAATGGCTAAATGTTGAAGGTCGTTGAACTAGAATAATCATTAATCATTAACCACAATCCTATATGAAAATCATTTGTATCGGCCGAAACTACCTGGAACACGCCAAGGAGCTGAACAATGCTTTGCCCGAAGTTCCCCTTTATTTCATGAAACCCGACACGGCTATCCTTCGAAATAATTCCCCGTTCTTTTACCCGGCATTCTCAAAAAATCTGCACTACGAGCTTGAAGTGGTGCTAAAAATCACCAGGCTGGGAAGGAATATCAGCGAAAAATTTGCTCACCGCTACTATACTGAAATCGGGTTGGGAATTGATTTTACCGCCCGCGATCTTCAGCAGAAATGCATTGAAAAAGGATGGCCCTGGGAGATGGCTAAATCGTTCGATAATTCTGCGCCCATTAGCGATTTTATCAAGAAAAGTGAACTCGGTGATGTTTACAACCTTGATTTCAGGCTGGAAAAAAACGGGGAAGTGGTTCAGCATGGGAATACAAAGGATTTGATTTTTAAATTTGAAACGTTG
The DNA here is from genome assembly GCA_964552655.1 of uncultured Rikenellaceae bacterium. GTDB lineage: Bacteria > Bacteroidota > Bacteroidia > Bacteroidales > Tenuifilaceae > CAZKHG01. Next base: position 9,924 of record CAZKHG010000013.1, on the reverse strand, counting down.
ATTTCCTATGTTTCAAGGTTTGTCACCTTTCGCACTGGCGACCTGATGTTTACTGGAACACCTGCCGGTGTTGGTCCTGTTGCAATTGGGGACAGGCTTAAAGCTTACCTCAACGACACCCTGATGCTTGATTTTTTTGTTAAGTAATTTGAATCGCTTTTGCAGCAGATTCACCGGCAAGCCATCCTGTTGAGAAAGCGATTTGGAGGTTATATCCACCAGTATTTGCATCCAAATCGAGCACCTCGCCTGCAAAGTAAAGTCCTTTAATTAGTTTTGATTCCAGGGTGCCGGAATCAATTTCCCGGGTAGCAACTCCCCCGGCTGTAACAATTGCCTCATCCCAACCCCTGTAACCGGTTATTTCAAACTTAATACCTTTTAAAACTGAAACAACCCTGCTCCTGTCATTTGCAGTAAGGGTGGTTAATCTTTTTTTAGGATCAATGCCTGATAATCTTACAATCGAACCAGTCAGCTGGTTTGGAACCAGCTGCTTTATCAGAAATATAAAATCTTTTTTCGGGTTTGCTTCAACCTCCCTGATCAGCCTGTTCTCAAGTTTAAGATTGCTGAGAGCGGGCTTAATATCCAATGTCAGGAATGTTCTTTTCTTATTTTTTACTGAGACAACAGCCTTGCGGCTGATTTTTAAAATAATTGGTCCGTCCAGGCCATATTCAGCAATGTCCAGCTCCCCAAACTCCCTCTGAATGAATTCTTCATCAACATACAGGCTGATTTGTACATTCTTAAGTTTTAACCCTGCTGCATCTTGAATAACCGGTTTGGTTTCCAAACCAACCAGTGATGGGTACAACTCGGTGACGTTGTGTCCCAAAGATTTGGCAAAATTGTAGCCATCGCCGGTTGAACCGGTTAATGGGTAAGATTTACCACCAGTGGCTATAATTACGGCTTTGGCGGTTATGATATGTTTTTGTCCAGATTTACGATTTTTAACAGATACTCCCGATATAGTGTGATCCGCCACAATTAACTTCTCAACCTCCGATTGGTTTATAATCATTACACCCAATGCTTTTACCCACTTAACCAGACCTTCGGCTACATCCCAGGCCTTACCGCTTTTAGGGAATACCCTTTGACCTCTTTCTATAACTGTTTCAACGCCAACTCTTCCAAGTAATCCGATTATGTCGCCATGAAAAAATGTGGAGAAAGCCTCGGTGAGAAATTGGGAATCGGGCGATATCTGATCTAAATATTCATCAATTGTTTTAACATTCGTGATATTGCAGCGGCCTTTCCCCGTAATTCTCAGCTTTCGGGCTGGCTTTTCCATCTTTTCGAGCAAAACAACTTTAGCCCCATATTTTGCTGCGCTTCCGGCAGCTAATAACCCGGCAGGTCCGGCTCCTATTACCGCAATATCAAATTTTACTGTCAAATGATTTTTTTTTGGAGATTAGAAAAAAGGCATTTTTCAAAATACCTTACAGTTTTTAAATTACAATCGGGAAAAGTTAAAGATTACTCCAATAGCAGAGCAGATGTAACTTCCAACTCATTTCTCAGCTTACTGAAATACCATAATGCATACCCTTTGGTATTGGTTTTCAAAACTTTCTCGATTGTTTCATTTACACCCAAGCTATTCTGAAACATATTCTCTTTAATCAGGCGATAAACTGTTAACTGGCTATCGGCAATCTCTTTTTTTGATGAAAAAAGAGCATCAAGATCGGAGAAAAAATCGAAAGTTTCTTTGTATCGGATTTTTTGCTTTTCAGTGAATCTGGGTAATTTGGAATAGGTGGTAAGAAAATTGGAGAAACGGGTGCGGAGGTTGTTCATCACCTTCTTAGGTATATCCAGATCATCAATGCCTCTCTTAAGGTAAATTTCTATATACCTCATCACACCAATATATCCCAACGCATCAAGATCATCAGCGGCAGAAACCAACCGGCGTGTGGTTTTCATGGAATAGGATGAAGAGGCAGGCACCTCCTTTGAAAGTTTATCGTCGTGCTTTTCAATAGCATCGAGCACCTCATGCAAATCCGGGACATGATATTCCGGGTTATTTTTAAAGAAATCTTCACAGATCTGACGTCCCAACGAACCATGCAATTCTCCTTTATCCTTCGTTAAACCGGCATCGTGGAAGAAACAGGCAACAATGCAGTTATCAATGGAATCGAGGGTGGTTTTTATTCCGGCTTTATGGAGTTCAATTATTAAACCCCGGCAGTACAACCAAACCCTAAGGTGGTGCTCTGCATCGTGTGATGGCAGGTTGGTTTTTTCAAACAGCTTTTTGGTATGACTATAGAGTGGGCGTAACCATTTCTGTTCAGAACTGTTGATTTTTTCGAGGAGGATTTCCATAGCTAAGGGTAATTTTTTGGCAAGTTCGTAAAAAATAAAAAGCAGGACAACAATTTTGCTCCTGCTTTTTCAGTATTTTAAAATAATGTTGTTTACACCAGCTCCTTCGACTTAGCAATTATATCATTTGCCAAATCTAGAATTGTGGTATCATCCAATGTAACAATCCCCCCATCGGGGCCTTGTTCAACGTGAAAGCCAACAGCTTCGCCCTTTACATAGTTACACCCGCCAAAATAGTTGCGAACTGTTTCGACATTCACGTTCAACCTGTCTGCAATCTGCTGCATACTACCTGAAGGAAGATTATCTTTAATCCTCCTTAACTCATTAAATGTGATTAATTTTGTCATATATAATGCAATTTTAAGGATACTTAGGAGGTCTAAATTTAAGGAAAGACTATTGGAATTAAAAATAATTTCACATAATCTTAATCACCGATTAAAAAAATAATGTATAATTAAAGCTAAATCACACTTTATCAGACCAATGAGCAATTTTCAATAATCGGAAATGGAAAAACAAGGGGTTTGTTACGGGAATGGGATGTGTGTAAGCGATCTGGACGGCACGCTCCTGGATGGCTTAAAAAATGTCAGTTCCAGAGATATAGACACTCTTGTATATCTTGGGGAAAAAAGGGTTGTTAGGGTGGTTGCTACCGGGCGTTCCCTCTTCTCGGTAAATAAAGTACTGCCCGATAACTTTCCCATTGACTTCCTGATCTTCTCAACCGGAGCCGGGATTTTGGATTGGCGTAGCAAGGAAATCATCCATAAAAACCAGTTTACCCCCAATGAAGTACGAAAGTTGATTTCGCAATTCCTTTCGTTCAATCTGGATTTTATGATCCATGAACCAATCCCATTGAACCATCACTTTTTTTACCATCATTCCGGGAATCATGTGGGTACAGATTTTCTGGAACGGATTGCACTTTATAATCAATATTGCAGCCCGTTCATTCCCGGGGTTGATTTTCCTGATGGCGCCACACAGCTGATTGCAATACTCCCTGAGGATATCAATTTATTTACAAAAATCAACGCTAAACTGGCAGATCTTAAAGTGATCAGAACCACCTCCCCGCTGGATGGTAAATCAATATGGATGGAGATTTTTCCAAACAATGTATCAAAAGCACATGGCATTGAGTGGTTGTGTAAAAAGCTGGGTATAAATCATAAAAAAAAAGTGATGGTGCTGGGCAATGATTATAATGACCTAGATATGCTAAATATTTCAACCAATTCTTTTGTAGTGTTCAACGCGCCCAACGAGCTGAAAAAGAATTACAGGGTGGTTAGGTCAAACAACGACTCTGGTTTTTCAGATGCAGTAAGCATTTGGCTAACCGCTGATAGCATCTAAATCCCTTATAATATATACATCATAATCGCCCAGGTAAATGAACCCAACCTTTTTATACAATTCAATTGCCGGGAGGTTGCTTTGATGTACTTCAAGCTTAACCTGATACCCTTTTTGCTTAACAAATCTGAGCGATTCTTTTACAAGTCTCATCCCTAATCCTTTTCTTTGATAGTCCGGATGAATCCCAAAATGGTGCAAATGGATTCGTCTGCCATCAAAGGTCATCCACGAAGTGCCAACCACCCAACCGTTTGCTTCTACAACCAGCATTTTTCCACCCATACCAATACTCTGTTCAATAATTTGCTGATTATCTCCCCGTTGGCTACCTCCCAAACCTGTTAAGCCCCAAAGCTTAAGTATAGCATCATAATCAGAGGACTGGTAATCACGAATAATCACAGTTTTCATTTATCTACATTTTAAAACACAAAAGTAATAAACCTGCGGGGTAACCACCTTAAAAATTTTGTAAAGATTACAAAGTAACGATATTGATTAGTCTAATCTTATTCTTCTTTGAATGGAATGATTCTAAATTATATAATTTCAATTCGTAATCAAAAAGCGATTTTCACCTTAGTGTTTATAGTTATTATGCTTCATTAGGTAACAGTTTATTATAAAAAAACGGCATACAACTTTTAAAATAATAAAACATTTCTTATAATTGTACATTGAAAAAATGTATGGTCTTGATTACTTAATTTCAACTCATTTATTTAAAAATCAGCCATGAAAGATACCCCTATCCCATTCGAAATTGTAAAACAAAAAATAGTTGAATCCGGTCTTCAGAAAATCGGACGGTCAACCATTCGCGAAATTGTCAGGTTGGTTAACGAGATAGAAGCAGCCACGGGTCTTAGGTTCATCAGGATGGAAATGGGCGTGCCCGGGTTGGAGCCTGCTGCTGTAGGAACCGAAGCTGAAATTCAGGCGTTGAGAAATGGCGTAGCCTCTAAATACCCTATGATTGATGGGATTCCTGAATTAAAGAAAGAGATCTCCAGGTTTGTTAAGAATTTTATCAATATAGATGTAGATGAACGTGGTTGTATCCCCACTGTAGGATCAATGCAGGGAGGCATGGCATCGTTCCTATTAACCAACAGGTGTTACAAGGAAAAAGATACGATCCTTTTTATCGATCCCGGATTCCCGGTGCAAAAGCAGCAGCTGAGGGTTCTGGGTATGAAATATGAAACATTTGATGTTTACAATCATAGGGGTGATAAGCTGAAAGCCAAACTTGAATCGTTTTTGGAGAAAGGGAATATCTCAACAATTCTTTACTCAAACCCCAACAACCCCTCATGGATTTGTTTCACTGAGGCTGAACTGCAAATAATTGGCGAATTGGCGAACAAATACAACCTGGTAGTAATTGAAGATCTGGCTTATTTTGCCATGGATTTTCGAAAAGATCTGTCGCAACCAGGGAAACCACCATTTCAACCAACGGTTGCCAACTACACCAACAACTGGATAATGCTTATTTCCAGCTCAAAAGTTTTTTCGTATGCCGGACAAAGAATCGGCTGTTTGGTCATTAATAATGAACTCTATAAACGACGTTTCCCAAATCTGAAACAATACTTCTCCTCAGATGAATTCGGTTATGCCATGCTTTATGGCGCTGTGTACTCTTTGTCATCAGGGGCAACACATTCGGCACAGTATGGCCTGGCGGCCATGTTAAAGGCAGCAAACGATGGTACTTTCAACTTTGTTGAAACTGTCCGTGAGTACGGGGAGAAAGCCAAAATTATGAAGAAACTGTTCACCGACAATGGGTTTAAAATAGTTTACGACATGGATGAGGACAAGCCCTTAGCAGATGGGTTTTATTTCACCATATCCTATCCCGGGATGAGCGGGGAGGAGTTGATTGAGGAGCTGATCTACTACGGAATAAGTGCAATATCCTTGGCTATAACCGGGAGCGACAGAACAGAAGGTTTAAGGGCCTGTGTTTCGCAGGTTAAACGCGATCAGTTCCCTGATCTGGAGTATAGGCTAAAAAAATTCAGGGAGCATCATCAAACCAAATAGGTACATTTGAATCAAATTTTAATAAATCATCAAACTAAATTATTTACTATGGCAAAGGTTAAAGGAGCAATAAAAGTTGATGTTGAGAAGTGCAAAGGCTGCGGCCTGTGTGTAGTAGCCTGCCCATCAAAAGTAATTGCTTTGGCAAAAGAGGTAAATGGCAAGGGTTATAACTACGCCTACATGATAAACCCTGATGCCTGCACCGGTTGCGTAAACTGTGCGATTGTGTGCCCCGATACGGTTATCGACGTTTACCGGGTTAAATCAGCCGTTGAGGCTTAACAGTATTAATCTAAAAATATCATCATAAAATGGCAGATTATAAATTAATGAAAGGGAACGAGGTGATAGCCGAAGCAGCCATTCGCTGCGGATGCGATGGCTATTTTGGTTACCCAATCACCCCTCAATCAGAGATAATGGAAACCCTTATGCTTCGTAAACCCTGGGAGGAGACTGGTATGGTTGTGCTACAAGCCGAGAGCGAGGTGGCCGCAATCAACATGGTTTACGGAGGTGCCTCATGCGGGAAAAAGGTGATGACCTCATCTTCCAGTCCGGGGATAAGCCTGAAACAGGAGGGAATAACCTATATTGCAGGCGCTGAGCTGCCCTGCTTAATTGTTAATGTTGTTCGCGGTGGCCCTGGACTAGGTACCATACAACCCAGCCAGAGCGATTATTTCCAGGCAGTAAAAGGTGGTGGACATGGAGATTACAAGCTGATTGTCCTTGCTCCAGCCTCAGTTCAGGAGATGAATGATTTTGTCGATCTAGGTTTTGAGCTGGCTTTCAAATACAGAAATCCTGCCATGATCCTCTCCGATGGAGTTATTGGTCAGATGATGGAAAAGGTCCAACTGAGTGAAATTAAACCCAGATTAACCGAAGAAGAAATCATTAAAAAATATGGCACATGGGCTACCACTGGGAAAACTCCGGACCGGAAGCGCAATATTATCACCTCACTTGAACTGGACTCAAGCCGCCAAGAAAAGTTTAACCTCAAGCTCCAGGAGAAGTACAGGATGATCGAGGAGAATGAGGTTCGATTTGAGAAAATAGCATGCGATGACGCCGAATACCTGTTTGTGGCCTACGGCTCCTCAAGCCGTATTTGCCAGAAAGCCATTGAGCTGGCACGTGCCAAGGGCATTAAAGTGGGGTTACTTCGTCCAATCACCCTTTTCCCTTACCCCACTAAAGCAATTCAGGAGACTTTAAGCCACATAAAAGGAATTCTGACGGTTGAAATGAGCGCCGGACAAATGGTTGAAGATGTCAGGTTAGCCGTTTTGGGTAAAGTTCCCGTTGAACACTATGGCCGTTTAGGCGGGATGATTCCCAGCCCAAACGAGGTAGTTGCTGCATTGGAAGAAAAAATCATTAAAGGAAAGTAGATCATGTCTGAAATAAACGAAATAATGAAAGAGGAAAACCTGGTTTACAAGAAAACCAAGGTTTTAACCGACAATATCATGTCCTACTGCCCAGGTTGCAGCCATGGCGTGGTTCATAAGCTTCTAGCTGAAGTAATTGATGAGATGAACATCCAGGAAAAAACCATTGGGGTTTGCCCGGTGGGTTGTTCTGTTCTTGCCTATAACTTTTTAGATATTGACTGGCAGCAAGCTGCTCATGGTCGTGCTCCTGCTCTTGCAACTGCTGTTTCAAGGTTATTCCCTGAAAAGTATGTTTTCACCTATCAGGGAGATGGCGATTTAGCCTCCATTGGTACAGCAGAAATTATCCATGCTTGCAACCGTGGGGAAAATATGGTGGTAATCTTTATCAACAACGGGATATATGGCATGACCGGAGGTCAGATGGCTCCTACAACCCTGATCGGAATGCCCACCTCAACTTCACCGTATGGGCGGGAAGCAAAAATCAACGGAAACCCTTTGAAAATCACTGAGCTGATAGCTCAGCTCCCAGGCACCAACTATGTAACACGACAGGCTGTTCATACCCCTGCCGCTGCAAGAAAATGCAAAAAAGCCATTCAAAAAGCATTCGAAAACGTAGGCAATAAAAAGGGAACCTCCTTTATCGAGGTTGTATCAACCTGCAGTTCTGGATGGAAGTTAACTCCGGTAAAATCAAACGAGTGGATGGTGGAGCACATGTTCCCGTTTTACCCGTTGGGCGATTTAAAAGATGAATAGATTAACTAATAACTGATTATCATGACAGAAGAAATCATAATAGCCGGCTTTGGTGGACAAGGTGTGCTTTCCATGGGAAAAATTCTCGCCTATTCGGGCATAATGCAAGATCAGGAGGTATCATGGATGCCATCCTATGGCCCTGAGATGCGTGGAGGCACTGCCAATGTTACTGTAATTTTGAGCGATAGCCGTATCAGCTCGCCTATTCTCCAGGAGTATGATACCGCCATTATCCTGAACCAGCAATCGATGGATAAGTTTGAGAAAACGGTAAAACCTGGTGGAATACTGATTTACGATCCGAATGGGATTACCCATCACCCAACCAGAAAAGACATAAAAATTTATAAGATTGAAGCCACTGAGGAGGCAACCCGAATGCAGAATGCCAAAGCATTTAACATGATTGTGCTCGGTGGTTATCTGAAGATTAAGCCGATTGTGAAACTGGAGAATGTGGTTAAAGGGCTTCAGAAATCATTGCCTAAAAGGCATCATCACCTGATACCTATGAATGAACAGGCTATTTACAAAGGGATGGAGGTTATTCAGGAGGTGAAATGATGTACGATGTTGGATTTACGATTTAAGATTTTAGAATTATTGATTTAAGAGTTTAAGAATTAGAAGAAAACAAAAAACACATTTCATTAATTTGAGTTGTTAAATCAATAGAATAGTTTAATTGACCATCAAAATGAACCCCGGGAAACCGGGGTTTTGTGTTTTTAGTGTATTTACACATCCCTTTAATATTTTATAGTCTTTAATATGTTAATCCCCTACGGGGAATTGTCCTCAATTTATCATGATATGTTACAATACTTTAACAGCTACGCTGTATCGCTTATGATGACTATTTTAGTCTTTGTAAATAAATTGCCCGTAGGGCATTGGGTATTGTAAAAATAGGCGAAGATTAAGTGGATACCCCGTAGGGGTTGAACCCCCTTTGTACCCGGTTACTTGAAATCCTGTTTATCCTCTTCGAGGAAAAATACCAGAACAATCTATCGTTTACAATACCAGAACCCTGCTTTGCCGGTAGGCGCTAAGCGGCAGTTGTATTTAACAATCAATTATCTGTACAAATTATTCTCCCTGATTATTTTTGCAGCAGGAGCCGGAACAAATAATGAGATATCTTTGCCTTCCCGAACTGCATTACGTATCATGGTTGAGGAGAGTTCAACTATCGGGGCATCAATGAATTCAATGTTTTTTGATAATTTCTGATTGCCATTCTTAAATCCTTTTCTTGGGTAAACCATAATTTTATAGGAATCGAGAATTTGAAGATAATCCTTCCATTTGGAGATATTCTCGTTGGAATCGGAACCCATTATCACTGTGAATTCATTTTTTGGATATCTTTTAAATAAAACTTTCAGGGTGTCTATGGTATAGGAAGGCTTTGGCATATCCATCTCAACATCACAGACTTTTATTTTACCTGTCCCCTTTGGAATGGACTTTTTAACCATTTCCAGCCTCAAGCTATCTGGCGCAAGGGTTTCCCTCTCTTTCAATGGGTTATGCGGGCTCACAACAAACCAGATCTCATCCAGATAAGAGTACTCCAGGATATATCCCGCAATAATCAAGTGACCAAAATGGATTGGGTTAAATGATCCGAAGAAAAGTCCGATTTGCTTTTTTTGAGACATCTTTTAAACATCATAAAAATAAAACATCTGATAAAGTTAGCATATTTAATATAAGAACTCAACACTTTATTCTTATAAATAAAAACATCACAAGAAGCTTATCCCTGTTGGTTTTCAGTAAATCATTCTTAATAGTTTATCATACCAAAAGAGAACTAATTTCCTGATAATTTGGTTATTGATTTAATTATGCCTTTCTTTGTGCCGATTTTAGCATAAGATAGATCTGTATAGTTAGTATATCTCTCAAGTATCCCTTTAGACGACATTCTTTCTACAATCACTAGTTTACGCTG
>CAZKHG010000012.1:0-81979 GCA_964552655.1 uncultured Rikenellaceae bacterium | reverse complement strand
TTCAAGGAATTTTTTATCGAAGTTTACCAGGTAAACCTTATCGGTGGCTCGGGTTATGGCGGTGTAGAGCCAGCGCAGGTACTCGCGGGAGATCATGCTGTCGGTGAAGTAGCCCTGATCTATATATACATTCTTCCATTGCCCGCCCTGCGCCTTGTGGCAGGTAACGGCGTAGGCAAATTTTACCTGGATGGCGTTGAAGAACGGATCCTCTTTCACCTTGTTTATCCGCGACCGTTTGGTCTTAATGTGGCTGTAATCGTCCATCACCCGGGTGAACAGGTCCCGGTTCTGCTCCATGGTGAGCGATGGCCCATCAAGGCGAAGGGTATCGAGAAAAATACGGGCGTTCACCTCCTGGTTCTGGTAGTCAATCAGCTTCAGGGTAACATCGGCAAAGCGAAAGCCATACATCTCGTAGTACTTGCTGATTCTTACCACCTCAACAATATCACCATTGGCAATGAACCCGATATCGGGTTTGTCGTCCACCCAGTAGTAGCTGTTGCGGGCCACCATCAGGAAATCGCCGGCAGCCAGCTCCTCATCACGGTATAGTATCCTGCTCCGTATGCCATCGTTGTACCGGTTGGCGCGTTTGTTGGAGTAGCACAGCACCACGTTGCCCTCGCGGCCATGGCTTTCGTACCCGGAAACCAGCGTTTCAATCAGATCGGCCCCGGAAAGGGACTGGATATCATTATAAGGCGATAATTCGAACCTGGGAATCTCAATGCTGTCCGTTTCCAGGAGCTCCCTGAGGATGGTTGCGTTCCGCAAAATCCCTGAACCCTCAGCCTGCCTCACTACCTCATCCAACGTGATTTCAGCCACCTCAAACCCTTTACTCTTTAGCACTTCACTATTTAAGGCGGGGCTGATATCCAGCCCAACCGGCGGGAGCTGGGCGGTATCGCCCACAAAAATCAGGCGGCAATTCTTCCCCTGATTTACAAACTCGATTAAGTCATCGAGCAGCCTCCCCGAGCCAAAAATGCTATCCTCATAGGAGCTGTCGGGGATCATGGATGCCTCATCAACAATAAAAATGGCGTTGCTGGCGGCATTGAAATCCAGTACAAACTTCCCGATTCCATCCTTGGTTCCCTTTTGCCGGTATATTTTTTTATGAATGGTGTTGGCCGGAAACCCGCAATAGTTCCCAAGCACCTTGGCGGCACGACCGGTTGGGGCTAACAGGATAAAAGGAATCTTAAAAACAGAAACTGTTTTTACCAGGGCTGCCATTAGCGAGGTTTTACCTGTACCGGCATACCCCTTAAGAAGGATGCACTTCCCCTCGGACCGGCTAACCACAAAGCTGGCAAGGGCATCGGCGGCGATCTGCTGCCCCCGTGTAGGCTCAAATCCAATATTCCTGATAATGGCTTGTTTAAGACGATCCTGAATCACCGGGTAAGTTTATTATAAACAACTTTAATATTAGCGATATGTTCTTAATTTTGCAATTATTAAAATTGTATTTGGGATTTTATCTAACAATTAGCTGGAATATGAAACTACAAAACAAAAATATTTTTGATGAGACCTTCGATATAGACAGGTGTGAATCGTACACTCTATCCATCCAGATCTCACCAAAAGGGTATTCGTTTACGGTAAAAGATACCGTTAAAAATTCTTTTATTGTGCTTAACGCTTCTCCTTTTAGCAATGAGGTTAAACCCGATGATGATTGGACTGAGCCTGTCAAGAATATGTTTACCAAGCATGAATTGCTAAGCAAAAGGTTTAAGAAAGTATTTCTATCCTTTGAATCCCAGCTTTTCACCCTAGTTCCTGCCGAACTCTTTACTCCTGAAAAAGCGAAACAGCTGTTTAGCATTGTGTGGGATTTACCCGAGCAATTTGAGCTGCACTATAAAGAGATAAATAAAATGGTGCTGCTATTTGCAATCCCAACTACGCTGATTGCCCAAATAAAACTAAAACAACCAGGTTTAATTCTTGTTGGCCACCCAACCCCATTGGTTAATTTTGCTGTTATGAGCATGGCGACATCGGCAGAAACGGTAATTGCAGCAAATATCTCCGAGAATTTTGTGGTGAATTTAACCGCCCAGGGCAAGGTGTTAAAAAATTTAACCCCTTACCCCTACCATACCATTGATGATATTATTTACCACTTGGTTAACTGCTGTAAGCAGCAGGATTTAACAGCCGGAGATATGAACCTGGTTTTAACCGGAGTAGGGAACGACCAGCAGGATTTTATTCTACTCCTCTCAAAATTCTTTAAAAAAGTTACCCTGGATAAAGGGCTAATGGGCGATCATTACTCCTACTCCATTGATAGGTATAAAACCGAGTACTGGAATCTTTTCAATATCTCCCAATGCGAATAGTCAGCGGCAGGTTTAAAGGGAAAACCTTCTCACCTCCCAAAAATTTTACAGCGCGACCAACAACAGATTTTGCCAAGGAGAATCTTTTCAATATCCTGGCAAATAACTTCGATTTTGAAGAGGTAGAGGTGCTCGATCTCTTCTCCGGAACAGGAAGCATCAGCTTTGAGTTCGCTTCACGCGGGGCAAAACGGGTTGATCTGGTAGAGATTAATTTCCACCACCTGAAGTTCATATCGAAAGTTATATCAGAGCTGGGTTTAACGCAGGTTAGAACCATAAAATTCAACGCTTTTCAGTTTCTAAAAAACTGTCACCACGCGTATGATATCATATTTGCCGATCCACCCTACGATATTGCCGGCCTTGAGATTATCCCCGAGCTGGTTTTTGAGAAACCCATTCTGAAGGATGGCGGATGGTTTATCCTTGAGCACTCTTCAAAGTACAATTTTGAGAATCATCCCAGGTTTAAGCAAAAGCGGGAGTATGGGAGCGTGAACTTTAGCTTTTTTACTCCTTAGATTTTTTTATCATTACTATTGTAAATCCAAAATGATCAATTATATTTGCATCGCTTTTTAAAAAGGTTCGGTAGTTCAGTTGGTTAGAATGCCGCCCTGTCACGGCGGAGGTCGCGGGTTCGAGTCCCGTCCGGACCGCAAAAAGCCCTGGTAGTAACCGGGGCTTTTTTGTTTATTAGCCCCTGCAAACCGTCTAAAATCGATTTAACAATCAACATATTCGTGCAAGAAAGGTTTGATAAATTGAAGAAATTCCTCCACCAAAAATAGGATTAGCCAACTTGTAACGATTATTTAAAAATATCTAAGCAACTTAAAACTTAAATCAACCGTATAATTATAGAAAAAATCTTAGGAAAAAGATTTGCAGTATAGATATGAAACTATTAAATGTTTTGTATAAATTTGTTTTAAAGTAAAAACGGTCAACCACAACCCTTCTATTATGCGGGAGTTTACGGATAAGGAAATAGTCGAGTGCCTGAGAAACCGGGAGAGCTACGTTGTCCGATACCTATCGGACAAGTATCTGTCCATGATCCGTTTGATGGTGACCAAGTACGGCGGCACCAGCGAGGATGCCAAGGATGTTTTTCAGGATGGCCTGATTATTATGCTGGAGAAGCTGGATAACCCCGATTTTGTCTTAACCTCCCGGTTCAAGACCTTACTATTCAGCGTTTGCTTTAACCTGTGGCGGGATACACTTGACAAACGCCAATCGGCCCAAAATTACCTTAACCGCAGGCTGGATGACACAACCCACGATGATTTTACCGAGGATTACGACTACAAGCTATACGAGAACCTGATTTATGATGTATTTTCCACTCTCGACCCGGTTTGCCAGGAAATGCTTAAACTTTACTGGCAGGAGTTCACCCCACGGGAGATTGCAGAAAAACTGGGTTACACCAGCAGCTACGTGAGAACGAAAAGATGCGAATGTCAGAAGCTGATGACAAAAAGAATGCAGGATCACCCGGATTATAAATTTATAAAAGAATCGGAGGAGAATATCAAACATGTGGTCAGGGAATAAATACTATATCATCTGAGAAATATAAGAGATAGCCAATTAAATAAATAGCTTATGGGGAACTATACAGAATATATAATTGATTACTCTGAGGGTAACCTGTCTGAATACAAACGCCGAAGATTTGAAATGGAGCTTGCCCGAAATGCTAACCTCAGGAATGAGTATAAGCTGTTCATTCAGATCAATAATTTCATGAAGGGGAAACTCGACCTGGAGGATATAAAAAAGGACCCCGACCTTATAGATGCCGATTCTGTGGCCAACCATATCATTGCTGAATACCGGAACAATCCGAATAAGTACAAAAATATCCGCGACTTTATAGAATCATCGTTGGAAAAGGTTAAAGACGACCAGCCTATTACCGCCAACACATCAAAACCTGTTATTACCGAAAAACCAATTATAAATCAAAAAATATTCACCCGGGAGGAGCTAAAACTTTTTGAAAAACTTGAAGAAATTGAAAAAGAAGCCGAAGAGCTGAATATAAACCAGCTTACCGCCAAATGGGTAAACGATTGGAAGGGCAGTATCCATAAAACCAACTCTGAAAATAAAGTCGCCCGGGAAAGAATAAACTTCATCAAATCATCCCTTAAGGAAGATACCAAACCGGCAATTCATACACCAAAACCAAAAACCAGGTTTATTGTAAGGGTTGCCGGGTATGCAGCTGCTGCAATGCTGGCATCAATACTACTGATCAGAACCGTGAACCAGGATGTTCAACCCGATCAGCTCTATACTTCGTACTATCAACCCTTTGATGCATTTACCACCGTAACAAGAAATGCCAACAGCAACCAAACCATTAAACTCGCCGATGCCATTGCGTGTTACAAACAAAAGGATTACAATAAAGCGGCAGCTTTTTTCGGGGAATTAATTCTGGAAAACCCATCGGCTATTACCCCGTATTATTACGCCGGGTTATCCCAGCTTGAACTGGGGTCATACTATATGGCCAAAATAAATTTTCGCAGGGTAATAGAAATGAATAGCGATTTTAAAAAAGAGGCTCAGTGGTATTTAGGCCTAGCCTACCTTAAAACCAACGATACCCAACAGGCTATTGAGCAATTCCGGGAACTTGCAAAAACCAAGGGGTACTATCAAAATCAGGCTAAGAAAATTCTGGAAAAGTTGAAATAAAAATTCCCTGACAATCAAGATCAAACACTGGTGATTTTTTCCATTTCTATTGTTAACAGGAAGGTTTAAAACCACCTCAATTCTTTCATGTTTTTGCCACTTATCTTGATATCTATCTAGTTCGTATAATTTTTGAATAGATGCTTTAACGGGCTGATCAAACGCTGTATTATGGTTAAATTTTCGGTGGTTATTTCGGCAATTCCGGTGAGTTCCCGTTCTATATCAATTGATTTCCCATAGCTGGTAACCGCTCCCCTTTTCAGTGAAATGACTGCCGGAAAACCGGCATCAACAGAACCGCCTGAGATAGATAGTACTTCCCCTTCTACCATCCCGTATTCCAAAAAGGGGTAGGCATCAAGCTTCATATTAACCCTTTGCCCTGGTTTAACCTTTCCTGCCCTTGCAAAAGGGATTATCACTCTTGCCTGGATCTCGCCCCGGTTTTCGGGGTTTATGGTAAAAACTTTTTCTCCGGGTTTCACCTCCTGTAACTTGCTCCATAGCGACATATAGGTTAGTTTTCCAGATGATGGTGCGATAAGCAGATAGGTTTTCTCCCAGCCGGATAAGCTGCTCTTCAGCTGGTTAAACGAATTCTGAAGATCTTCCGTGAGTTTCTTACGCTGATATTCCATCTCAAGCTTTGCATCGGTGATGCTTTGCTTTAACCTTTCCATTGAAATTGTAGTGTTGGAAAGGCTTAACCTGATATTCTCGTACGATTGACGTTTACCAATCAATAGCGATTGAGCCTTTTCAAAATCAACCTCGGCAATTACGCCTGTTTTATAAAGTTGGGAATCGCGGGCAAACTGTTTCTGGGTTAACTTTAGATCCTTAAAAACCAGATTTTTTTGTGACAATAACCTTTCATAAAGGGTTCCGGTTTGCCTGAGCTCCTCTTCCAGGGAGCGAATTTTCAGCTCGTAGAGCTTTTGATTTTTAAAGATTGAGTAATCATTGCATGCTTTTGAAAAATTGATGAACGCTGGTTGTACTTCGCCTAAAATCAGGCTACCCGTATCTATTCCTGAAAGAAAATTATCAACATTAATAATATCAAACTTCAGAATCAACCGGTTAAGGTTGAATATATCCTTGTATTTCGCCGGATTCTCTATCACTGCCAGGGTGTCACCGGTGTTAACCAGTGAACCATCGTTAAAAAAGATTATATCGGGTTTACCGGAAACTCTGGCAATTACCGATGATGGGGGGTTCTGGCTGGTAATAATAACCGGTGCTGTAACTATATCGGGGTAGGTAAAGAAAGCGCTGCCAACGATAACCAGGGCAATTACAACAAATATAACAGAAATACCCCAACGGACAATCCACCGTGGTGGAATCCCCATAATTTCCTTTATCTCATCGGAGCGCAAATTAATACTATTGTTCGTTTTCATATTTATTTGACCGCAGAAAACGCAGATTTATTAATATTATCGCAGATTCTTTCTTTCATTTGCAAATACTAATCTTTTGAACTGTGGGTTCTTTCCAAAATTAAATAAAAAACCCAATTCAAAATTTGTAGCTTTTAGGTAATTTATAAGTTGATATTCATGTTCAGGGCATAGACTCTCAGCAGCTTTATGTTCAATAATAATCTTATCTTCAACAACAATATCAGCAATATAAAAAAACCAACTTTTTCTGATTTATAGTAAACATCAATTGGTTGTTGTGTTTTAAATTTAATATTTGAAGATTTTAGTTCAACCGCAAATGCATTTTCATAAACTTTCTCTAAAAAACCATATCCCAGATAATTGTAAATATTATAAAATAATCCAATTATTCTTTCTGATAAATCTTTATGAATTAATTCTGTCATATAAATCCGTTTTTAACTGCAAAATCTGTGTTGTTTGTGTTCCATATATTCTTAAAGTTCCAGCTGGTTTTTCACAAGAGTATAGTACACCCCCATGTTTTTGCTCAGCTCTGCGTGGGTTCCCACCTCAACGATTCTACCCTTTTCCAGTACAACAATCTGGTCGGCATTTTTAACTGTGCTCAGTCGGTGTGCGACCACCACAACAGTCCGCACTTTAAAAAACTCCTGCAGGTTTTCCATTATCACCTTTTCGTTATTGGCATCAAGGGCGTTGGTGGCCTCATCAAAAAAGATATACACCGGATCCTTGTAAACCGCGCGGGCAATCAGGATTCTTTGCTTCTGCCCCTGGCTTAACCCATGCCCCTCGTTGCCGATTTTTGTGTTGTAACCAAGTGGCAGTTCGTTGATGAACTCCTCGATATTGGCAATTCGGGCTGCCTGCAGCAACCTGATCTTATCAATATTTTCAACCCCAGGTGCGATATTGTTGGCAATGGTATCGGAGAAGATGTACCCGTCCTGCATCACAACGCCGCAGTTCCGTCTCCATTCACTTATGCTGAATGCATCGAGGCTGTTTTCACCCAGTTTGATTTCACCGCCGGTTGGCGGGTAAAATCCGAGCAGCAATTTGATGAGAGTTGTTTTACCGCTTCCCGATGTCCCAACTATCGC
Organism: uncultured Rikenellaceae bacterium; assembly: GCA_964552655.1. Taxonomy (GTDB): domain Bacteria; phylum Bacteroidota; class Bacteroidia; order Bacteroidales; family Tenuifilaceae; genus CAZKHG01. The sequence goes on along the minus strand of CAZKHG010000012.1, from coordinate 74,368 downwards.
TGTTTGCTTACCGGCTGGTATTTTCAGGTTGATTTTATCCAGCACCAGCTCCGAGTCGGGTCCTTCGTACCGGAAAGTAAGATTCTTCACTTCAATTTCCCTGCTAACAGGAATTTCCTTAATTTTAATATCATCAACTGACTCCTCATCCTCCCGGTTATGAATCTCCCCCAACCTTTCGAGGCTTATTTTTGCATCCTGAGTGGTGTTGAAAAAACCTATCAGCTGGTCAATCGGGCTGTTGAGCTGACCTATGATGTACTGCACGGCCATCATCATACCCAGGGTAAGGGTTCCGTCCACAACGCTTTTGGCAACAATCACGGTAATTACAATATTTTTAACCTCGTTGATTAATACCGCTCCGCTCTGCTGGTACTGGCTAAGGGCAAGCCCTTTTACGCCAACCCTGAAAAGCTTAGCCTGAATCCCCTCCCATTCCCATCGCTTCTGCTGCTCGCAGCCGTTCAGCTTGATCTCCTGCATCCCCTGGATTATCTGGATCAGGTTGCTCTGGTTCGCCGATTGCTGGGCGAACCTACGGTGATCAAGTTCTTCCCTTTTCCGGAGGAATATCCAAACCCATGCGGTGTATATCGCACTGCCGGTAATGAAGATCAGGAAAATCAACCAGCTGTAATACAGCAGCACCAACCCGAAAATAATCAGGTTTACAAGCGAAAACATTAGGTTCAGGGTTGTCCCTGTAAGGAAAGATTCTATCCTGCGGTTATCGCCGATGCGCTGCATCAGGTCGCCGGTCAACTTGGTATCGAAGTAGCGCATGGGTAAACGCATAAGCTTAACCAGAAAATCGGAAATCAACGAAACGTTGATTCTTGTTCCCAAATGAAGCAATATCCAACCTCTAATAAATTCTACTGATACTCTACTTATTGTTAGCACCAGCTGGGCTATCAGCACCAGGTAGATAAACCCGATATTCCGGTTCCCGATGCCCTGGTCAACAATGCTCTGGGTGAGAAATGGGAAGAGCAGCTGCAGCAAACTCCCCAGAACCAACCCTAATAAAAGCTGTACAACGAGTTTCCTGTAAGGCCGCAGGTAGCTGAACAGGAACCCGAACTTTTTCTTGTTGGGTTTTTCGTCCCGGGCGGCGTAGAAATCCGGTGTTGTTTCAAGCAGCAGGGCTGTGCCCCGCTTCTCCCCATCCTCAACAGTTGAGGTCCAGCAACGGATGAACTCCCCGCGTGGGTATTTGATTAACCCATGAGCAGGGTCAGCAACATGAACTACCTCGTTCCCGCTTTTGCCTGTTATTTTGTAAACCACCACAAAATGGTTCTGATTCCAGTGAACAATAGCAGGCAACGGGGCTTCTTTCATCAGCTGCTCAAAGCTGATTTTTACGCCCATAGTCCTGAACCCGATGCTCTCGGCAGCCCTGCTTATACCCAGCATGCTTACCCCCAGGCGGGTAATATAGCTACGTTCCCTAAGGGTTTGTATATTGTAAAACTTGCCGTAATGCCTGGCAATCATTCTCAGGCAGGTTGGGCCGCAGTCCATGGCATCGGGTTGGAGGTAATGGGGGAAAGGCATTTGTTTAAAAGAATCTAGTTACCATAATTTTTTTTACAAAATACTCATTTCTTAATAAATATAAAAAAACAAAATCGGGTGTCAGGAAAATATTATCCAATACCCAATTTTGTGAAATTTCAAAAAGAGTGCAATTGTCGCTTCTTAAATCAAGTCTTGTATCTATTTTGTCTTCTCCATTGGTGGACAATAGATAAGATTCCAAGCATCATAAACTGCTTTTTTAGTTGACTCCCACTCGAGTATGAGGAGTGCAATTGCAATAAATAATGCAAATACTGACAAACTCTCATATTTTAGTTTTTCATTTTCCATAATTGAGGTAATGTGGAAAAGTAACCGATATTTTGTACGAATAGCTATTTTCAAATGCTGGTTGTAGAGCAATCAAATTGGTGTAAGAACAGCACATTAATCTAAATGATATTAAATGTTTCCTAAGAAACCATTTTCTAGAAATTCTTATAAATAAGATTACTCTCACACACTGAAATCGTGTATGTGCGAACAAGGGCATCACTTAAATAAAGCCCTTACTCATGAATGATTTCCACCTTGTTCCTGAGGGCTTTCTTAACCTTTAGCTTGTCAGGTGGGGAAATGGGTATGATATTGCCATTGCTCATCACCAGGAACGGGTACTCCAGCATCCAGTACTCCCTTACCTTGTTCAGGTTCACCAGGTAGGACCACCCGCAGCGGTAAAAAACGGCAGGAGGCAAGACTTTCTCCAGCTGGTGAAGGTATATGTCCACCTGCACCTTCGATCCATCCTCGAGCACCAGATAAGTAAAGGTACTATCGGATTCAAAGTAGTTGATCTTCTCGAAGTTGTTCTTAAGCAGAAAAATCGCCAAACCCTGCTCCCTGATCTTTGTCCAGTTTACAATATTCTTATCCATAGCAGTAAATATTTCTCGTTAGTTCTTTAAGTTTTTCAAGTTATTAATTACATATAACTGATATTCAACTATTTTAAAAAGGGTCATTAATATTTTTATCAAAACAGGTAAATAAATGAACCTGCCTTATTATGGTTATATGGCAATCGATGGCAAAACGTTATTTTTTTGCTTTACAAAGAATAAATGTATAGTTTATTTATAAGGGTTAAGACCTTGTGGAATATGAACTTAGAATCAGATTATAGGAAAAAAATTTATTTGTTGATTGGATTTGGGTACTTTTTTCTTTTGTAGGAAATGTAAAAGGAATATCCAACTACAGCTATAAACAATCCGGCAATCCAAAACCACATTGTGTTCCGCGGTTTTACCGGTGATTTATCCCCCATAACCCTATAGGCTGCCCAGTATTGCGGGTTGGAGTATGTAGGTGGGGCATTCTTAAGATAATCGAGTTTGGCCATTCGTAAGGCGACCCCTTTCTCTTCGCCCCGGGAAAGGTAATGGTAAAAACCGGTGATCACCTTTGCGCCGGCATCATCGTTAACATCCCACAATGTGTTAACAACCGATAAGGCTCCTGCCAGAAAAAATCCGCGGGTTAGGCTTATCACCCCTTCCCCGCTGAACAGGTTCCCTGTACCGGTGTTACAGGCGCTCAAAACAACCATCGGGGACTGCATTCTGGAAAGGCTTATCTCATAGTTATACAATTTGTCATCTTCAAGGCTATCGTTGGAATTCAGGAATAACAGGTAGGAAAAAGCCGGGTTGATCGAATCGGACAGTGAATGCATCGCCAGGTGAAAAATCCGCGGTTGGTTCGCCACATTTATATAATTTAACTTGGTTGAAAGCTGATCAGAAAAATCAGTCACCTCAAACCATTGGTTAATGGATTTAATCTCATTCCTTGCCCCTTGTAACATTTCAACATCCTCTCCATTTTGGGTATTCTTCAAATTCCGGTAATCAGGGGCAAACGCATAAACCATAGGGTTGTGAATTGTTCCCTTTTTTTCTCCCCAAAGGAGGGATGAGGAATAGGCGTATGTTATCGAATAACGGTAAATAAGGTATTGCAGCTGGTCAAAACCGGTTTGCCCTGAATCTGGTTCTAGAGCAACGAATGCCTCAAAGGGTAAATAGTTCAGCTCCTCGTCGGGTATTACAATCAGCCTGGATCCGCTCAATAAGGGTTCTATGGGTTTTACAAGCTTATCGTACATAAAATACAAGGCATTTACATACTGAGTGTATTGGTAATCAGAGCTGTTATTTATACCACTATTAATCCTTCCCAGATTGAAGGAAAATGAGGAATCGAGGGTAGTTTTAAGGTAGTTCAACCTGTTACGGGAAACCACAAAAATATAGAGATCCCGTTTACCTTCAACAACCTGGTTGGAAGCAAGGTATTCAATAATTGTTTCGTCCCTTTTCAGGTTTTTTTGGATGTCAGCAATTCTGGCTGGATTAACTTTCTGGTAAAGATTCCCAAGTTGCGGGTAAAGATCTTTTATTGCCTGGTCCAGGCGATCCTTATCCCGGTTCAGCTCAAAGAGCGCATCCTTCCAAAACGCAATTTTAATTGTATCGGGTTTAGGTTTCTGGTACTCATCATTAATCAGTTTGGTGTATGAAGAGATGTTTAAAAGTACTTTTTTTCTGTTCTGTAAAGTTGAGTCTGGTTTCTCCTGATCATAGACCAGCTCATTCTCCATGATTTCATTCCGAAGCACTGCGGATTTGCTCATACAGGTAATTTCGTACATTTTATTCAGGTACTCAATGCTTTTGGTAAGCTCATAAGCCTGCCTGGCCACCTGAACTGCATACAGGTAGGTCTCCTTCTCATGCTCGGCCAGGTAAATCCTGCTATCTGGTGAGTTATAATCGCTCCTGATCCTGTCAACCAGCTGCAAAGCCAGCTCCAGGGTTTCAAGGCAACTGACAAGGAAATTTTTCTTTTCAACCGGATTATTTTGCTGGTATGATAACATCTCCAACGCCCTGGCTTTGCTTTTGAGGTTATCGAGCAGCCGAATATTGAAAATAACTTTTGTAAGCGATGGGTTTTGTGAGATATCATCGTTGTTAAAATCGCCTACAATGGCAATTAACGATTGCTGATAGTACCTAAGGGCGGTTGCAAAATCATTAATGTAAAAGTAATGGTCACCAAGGTGTTTATACGCCAACGATACAAACGGGTGCTTGGTTCCATAGTTTTTGAGGCAAATGCTCAACGCCTTCTGGTGAACGCTCAGCGCTTCCGTTAACCGACCGGATGAGCGGAGAAACAGGCCATAATCGAACAGAACGCTGGTAACCCGGTAGTAGTCTGCACCAAACTCCTTGTCAAAGGCAGCAATGCTCTTTTTAAAATAATCCTCAGCTTTAACTTTCTCGTTTAACTTTACATAAACCTTAGCAAGGTTCAGGTAGGAAAGAGCTATCTCTGAAAGGTTATATTTTAATTTTAAAGATTCGCTCTTTTTCAGGTAGAGCAGCGCATTGGTGTAATCGGATTTCTCGTAGTAGGTTAAACCAAGGTTAAGGTAAACAGTCGATACCCTAAAAAATAATGTGTTACTTTTTTTTTGAATATTTAAATAAATTTGAAGACCTTTTTCAAGATAATTTATTGCTGAGTTGTACTCTTTATTTATCCCAAATATTCTCGATTTATTTATATATATATCAGCGAGCTCAAATGCAGAGTTATTATTAAATAGAACTAAATTTTGTGCTTGATTTAGATAAAATATAGCTTCACTGTATTTGCCAAATAAATTGTTAATAACACCTAAATTATTATATACTGCTACTAAGTAGGAAACTGGGATTGAGTCCTTTAAATTTAAAATTGATAGCAAAGATTTTTCTGCTAAAACCAGATCACCAGTTGAATAGTACTTAGCAAAATTTTTGAAATGAGATTCAACTTCAACCTGTTGTGAATATAAATTAAAAAATGATAGTAAATATATAATAGAAACATAAACTCTTAATCGCATAGAATAATTTTATTAAATCATCGCAATTTAAATAAAAAAAGGCCGTCAATTTATGACCGGCCAATATTCTATTTCAGTGATTTAAAAAAAATAATTACTTTAAAGTAGGAATAATTATTATGTTTCCACCCCCATTATCCTCCCCATCCCCACCGCGGATATGGTTCATCTCTTTTGGGCTGAGCACTTCCTGTTCGGAAAAATTCATGCTGGTTTGATCATTGCTATTGATCAGTTCTGATGTTTCAAATAAGTTTTTCATAGTAGTAAACATTAATTGGTTAATTTATACCGTTTAATGGCAATCGATGGCAAAACGTTATTTTTTTTATACCAAAAAAAATAATATTTCTATTATTTATCTGATATAGAATATCTTATATCAGCATCAAAATATAATGTCAGGTATTTATCTATATAAAAAAAGTAACAAAAAGGGATCGATTCCCATTAAACAGCAGAAACAAGAAAACCATAAAATAAAAAACCGGATGCCAAAGTACTACGTTGGGAAGAAATCGCAGCTCACCGGGTTTCATGCTGTGCATAAGCAGAGCTGCCCCTTGCTGCCAGAACAGGATAACCGGGTTTACCTGGGTGAATTTGATAATGGCCGCGATGCGATAAACAGGGCAAAAATTCTTTTTACCTACTCAACCGGGTGCATTTTCTGCTCCCGGGAAATTGCCAGGGTAACCAGCGAGAGATATTTTGAATGGAATGCCTTCTCTGTTTCCTAATATAAAGACGTACAAAGAAAAATTATTAAACACAAAAAGGGGGTAAAAAAGTATTAGCCTTAAAATGCTTTTTGCCTTAACTTTGATAAGTGGAACTATCCGAATAACTATTTTCTATTTTATTGATATTCAGTTTTCAAACTTAAATCTAAATTTATTTTATCTGAAAATTGTTAAGTTTAAAAATGATATTAGTAAAAAAAATGTCAAACGAGGGCAAAAAAAGTGCATTATGGACAAATCCGTTTTCAGAATTGCAATACTTTTAATACTTATTACTTTTTCATCGTGTAAAAAAGATATTGACGGGCCAAAACCAATTGATGAAGATACAACTGTAATTCCAGGTGTGGATCCACAGGTAGCCAATACTATTGGTTATTTTCTGGATGATTGGCAGGAGAAAACATTTAACCCGCCCACCAGCGTAGATTATAAACCGCCAACGGTTATTTCCTATACACTTGAGGTTGATGCCTCGGAAATAATCACAAAGATACCCTTATCGGAGTTTGGGCATAACGCCGTATGGTGGATGGGACCGGTTGCCGGATTACCAAGTTTTATAACACCCATCTCAAACCTGCAACCCCATATCCTGCGATTCCCAGGAGGTAGCACCAGCGATGTTTACTTCTGGAACGCTGAACAAGGGGTTAACCCACCTGATGCCCCTGCATTGATTTCTGATGAAAACGGGGTTAAAAAGGCTCCAGGTTACATCTACGGGAAATCGAACTATAACTGGCAATGCAACCTGGATAACTATTACACAATGCTTCAGCAAACCGGGAATAAGGGGATAATCACTATAAATTACGGATATGCCAGGTATGGAACTGGCCCAAATCCTGTTGCCTCGGCTGCGCATCTGGCCGCAGATTGGGTACGATACGACAACGGCAGAACTCAGTATTGGGAAATTGGTAACGAGAATTTTGGAAGCTGGGAATGGGGGTATCGTATTGACAGATCACAGAATCAGGATAATCAACCGGAATATATTACCGGAGCATTGTATGCACAGCACTTTCAGGTATTTGTTGATTCAATGCAAAAAGCAGCAGCGGAAATCGGGGCAAAAATATACATTGGTGCCGTTGCCGCGGAATCCCTATCAGGGGCATCATGGAATGCAGGGATGATGGGCGGAATAAACAACAAGGCCGATTTTTATGTTGTTCATAACTACTTTACGCCCTACAACGAAAATTCCACCGCAAATACAATCTTTACATCCGCCTTAACTGTTCCTGAAACAATGATAAACTATATTACCCAGGCATTGCAACAGTATGGTGCAACTGTTAAACCAATCGTTATGGATGAATGGAATATGTGGGCGCTGGGATCGAAACAACAAGTCTCTAATGTTAGCGGAGGATTTGCGCTTATTGTCTGGGGTGAGGCTATTAGAAACAAGTATGGCATGACCGTTAGGTGGGATTTGCTGAACGGGTGGAGCAATGGCAATGATCACGGTCTTTTTAGCGCAGGGGATGAACCAGGTGTGGCCAAATGGAGCCCTCGACCCAGCTTTTATTATATGTACTTTTTCCAGAAAATGCTAGGCGACAGGCTTGTTTCGTCAACAAGTAACACCTATATAAAAACCTATGCTTCAACTTTTACTTCGGGTCAAATGAATGTAACCCTGATTAACACCTCGTCGATGACTTTTAATGTTGAAGTGAAAACAAAAAACTTCAGGAAAGGCGAGAAATACTACTGGTATTCCCTTGAAGGTGGAACAGATAATGGTGAATTTTCCAGAAAGGTTTTAGTGAATGGCATTGGTCCTGCCGGAGAAGCTGGTGGTCCGTCAAATTATAGCACACTAAGTGCCCGCAGGGCATCCACCTCTGGTGGAATAATAGTGAGGGTGCCGGCAAGAGGTGCAGTGATTCTGGTTGTTGATAAAAAGCTATAAAAATTGGCGCGAAAAAATCTTCAATTATTTATAAAAATCAACTAAAGAATTACAACTTTCCCCTTAATGCGGAGATGATGTTATTCATAGCAACTGTCGTTTTATTGATAATATTTTTCTATGATACCTAAAAGTATTAAAAGTATATTAATTGGTTTACTGCTCCTTATTGGAATAGATTCAGGTATAAGTCAGGACATCAAGAATAACGCTAATCATCCAGTGCGAGAACATATCCTGATGGACCTGGGATGGCGATTTGCCTTAGGCCATGCATCGGATTTTGAAAAGGATTTTAAAAACCGGACAAGTCACTTCACCTATTTTGCCAAAGCCGGTTATGGCGATGGCGCTGCTGCCCCGGATTTTGAGGATCGTACCTGGCGTGAGGTGGATTTACCGCACGACTGGGCGGCGGAACTCCCTTTTTCAAGTACCGCCAGCCAAAGCCATGGGTACAGAACCATTGGCTGGAAATATCCGGAAACCTCTGTGGGTTGGTATCGCAAAAGGTTAAGTATTCCAACCTCCGATTTTGGAAAAAAGATTTCCATTCAGTTCGATGGGATTTACCGCGATGCAACAGTTTGGATTAACGGGTTTTACCTCGGGAATGAACCTAGCGGATATGCCAGCATTGACTATGATATAACTGATTACCTGAACTATGGAGGTGAAAATGTGATTGCAGTAAGGGTTGATGCCAGCATTGAAGAGGGTTGGTTTTACGAAGGCGCAGGAATTTATCGTCATGTATGGCTCAACAAAACAGACAGGTTGCATGTGGCAAATTACGGTACATTTGTTACCTCAGAGATTAAAGGGGAGGATGCTGAAATAACGATAAGAACTACAATTGAAAACCAGTATTCTAAAACCTCAACATTTTCGATAGTTCAAACTTTGCGGGATGCTAATAATCAACCGGTAGCAACCGCTTCACTAGAAAACATTTCTCTTCGAGCCAATTTATGCCAAACTTACTTTAAAAAACTACAATTAGCCAAACCATATTTATGGTTAATTGAGAAACCTTACCTATATACGCTTGAAACACAGATTATATCTGAGAATAAATGTGTTGATATTTACAAAACTACTATAGGGATCCGCACTATCAATTTTGATCCTGATAAAGGGTTCTTTTTAAATGGGCAAAATATCAAAATAAAAGGGGTGAATAATCATCAGGACCATGCCGGGGTTGGGGTTGCAATTCCTGATGCATTGCAGGAATATAGGGTGAAAAAGATTAAAGAAATGGGTTGCAATGCAATAAGAACATCGCATAACCCTCCCACACCGGAACTTCTCGATATTTGTGACCGATTGGGAATGCTCATTCTGGATGAAAACAGGCTCATGGGTATAAACCAGGAACATTTTGAACTGCTAAAGCGATTTATGATCCGCGACCGAAATCATCCATGCGTAATACTTTGGTCACTGGGAAATGAGGAATGGAAAATCGAAGGCAACGAGAAAGGGGAACGAATCACCAGAACCATGCAGGAGTTCGCTAAAACAATTGATTCCTCCAGAGCTTTTACAGTGGCAATATCAGGAGGTTGGGACTGGGGTAGCGGTAAATCGGTGCAGGTTATCGGGTATAACTACATAGCTCAGGGTAATATTGATGAGCATCATAAACTTTTCCCCTGGCAAAGCGGGGTTGGAACAGAGGAGACAAATACTATAGGAACCAGGGGTGTCTATGTTGATGATCGCCAAAATGGCCACATGAAAGCCATTCATCATTTCTCCGATAGTGTTGGTGCTGAGTATGGTTGGAGGTTTTATTTGGCACGATCGTTCCTGTCGGGACTATTCTATTGGACCGGCTTTGATTACCACGGGGAACCTTTCCCAATTTATTGGCCTCAGGTTAACACGCAATATGGCATTTTTGACCTCTGTGGTTACCCAAAGGATATATACTACTATTTTAAATCGTGGTGGAAGAATGAACCTGTAATTCATATATCTACTCACTGGAACAATCCAGCCGGATTGGAAAACCGGAAAGAAAGTAAAAACCAAAAAATTAATGTAACCGTTTACAGCAATGCTGAAGAGGTTGAACTTATTCTCAATAATAAAAAACTGGGTAGAAAGAAAATGCCAATAAACGGTCATTTGGAATGGGATGTTACCTACGAACCCGGTAAATTAATGGCTAAAGGATATATAAAAAATAAGGAATTATGCGTTGACCTGGTTGAAACAGTGGTTAAACCTTCCAAGGTACTACTCTCACCCGAAAGAATGAACCTGATTGCCGATGGTGGAGATGTTGCTATTATTAAAGTTGAGGTAAAAGATAAAAATGACAGATTTGTTCCAACAGCAAATAATGAAATACTATTTACCCTAAATGGTCCTGGACGGATTATCGCAGTTGGAAATGGCGACCCTTCCTCACATGACCCAGAACAATACCTTGAAAAAGTGGATCAGGTTTATATTGGAAACTTAAAGTACACCTTATGTAAAGATATGCCAAATGATTCTGATATTACACAGGTAATTAATGATTCTGAGTGGTTTAAAGCTTTTGAAAAAGGGTACGGGGAATATGAAAAAGATAAAAATATTATCATAAGGGGTGCTTTTAATCTTTCTGGTTTTAATGATAGCACTGCTATTACATTTTTTGCAAAAAGTTTAGCTGCTGATCAATCAATCTTTATCAATGGCAAACTTATCGGAAAGAATATAAAACGGGGTGATCCAAATCAGGTATTTGTTCTTGACCATAATATTCTCAAGAATGGAGAAAATGAGGTTGTTTTTGCAGGTAAGCCATTTATTAAACAAACCCAATGGGAAGAAATAAACACAAACCCAGGAACAATCAAAATACACAACCCAGCCCCCCAATGGAAGTGCAAGGTTTTTAATGGCCTAGCGCAGATTATTGTAAGAACCACCTCACAAGCTGGTGAAATAACTCTCACTGCAAAATCCGAAGGGCTAGCCCCATCTTCAACCAGATTAATTTCAAAAACTTTGGACTCAAAATAATTTTCTTTTTTTATTAAAGATAACCTGGTGAAAAATTAGATTTGATTGACATAATGAGCGACTTTAACGGCTTAATCTGACAAAAAATGACTATTTTAACTACATAAAGAATAATAACAAAACAAAAAAACATAATCATTAATATAGAACCGGTTAATTTTACAATATCGTACTTATTATATTACATATCAAATACTTACAAGTATTTACCAATATCTATAAAATAGATATTCAGTAAAGTATCATCAAATTTTCGCAATAAAGAGGTAAAATAGTATTAAGCATTTGGCAATACTTGCCCTAAATTTGATTTTGTAACTAACCTAATCAACTATGCAAATGAAAATACTTAAAACAATTGCTCTAATTTGTGTTGTTGCATTTGGATTTTCAATGTCAGTAATTGCCCAGGAATACATCACTGTTACCGGGGTGGTTTACGACGAAAATAATGCAACGGTACCTGGTGCTTCCATCATTGTGAAGGGTACAACCATAGGTACAACATCAAACATTGACGGTAAATTCACTTTGCAGGTCCCCGCGACTGCTAAACTTCTTGAAGTGTCTTTTGTGGGAATGCAGACACAGGATGTTCCGGTATCCACTGAACCTCTAAAAATTATTTTAACTACAAGCACTACGGTGTTGGACGAAGTAGTGGTAATTGGATATGGAACTGTACGAAAAAGTCAGGTTACAACAGCAATCTCATCTGTAAACGAAAAAGAACTTAAGAACCTGAAGGTTACCGGTATAGATCAAGCTATGCAGGGTAAGCTGGCCGGGGTAACCATTACAAATAACAGCGGACAACCTGGTGGTGGTGTTGCCTTAAGGGTTAGAGGGTTAACCTCTATCAATAGTAACGACCCGCTGGTAGTTATAGACGGAGTGCCATTCCGATCAAATACAATTTCAAGCACTGGTTATGCCGGGATGGGTGGTGGTAACGGTCAAACCGGAAATAGTTTCCTGGCAACCATCAACCCCAATGACATTGAGTCAATTGACATTCTGAAGGATGCCTCCGCTCAGGCAATTTATGGGTCACAGGCAGCCAACGGGGTTATCATGATTACAACCAAAAAAGGAAAAGCTGCCGAAGGGAAAATAACCTACGACAGCTATTTTGGTTTAGCTCAACAAGCCAGCAGGCTGAATCTTATGAACTTGCGGGATTTTGCCAAATACCAGAACACGGTTCTCCCAATGCTAGGCCTCACCCCTTCAGCTGAATTCCAGGATCCAACCATACTGGGGGAAGGAACAGACTGGCAGGAGGCAATATTCAAAAATGGGGCAACTGCAAATCATTCTATTAGCTTTTCAGCCAACAGGGAAAAATCATCCTATTATATCTCAGCCGGATACCTGGATCAAACCGGAACATTGGAAGGTTCAGACTTTAAACGGTATTCAACCCGTTTTAACCTCGATCATCAGATAAAAAGCTGGATGCAGATAGGCATGAGTTCCAACATCACCCGAAGCATCCAAAACGTTGCCCTGGCTGATAATGCCCCCTCGGGAACAATCTGGCTGGCATGTATTCAGAGTCCACTCACTCCAGTTAAAAACATTGATGGAACATGGGGTGGCGGACAAATAATCGGGGGAGTTCAATACTACACCGATAACCCAGTAGCTCAAAGTAAAAACAGGGGCAACAAAGTTGTACAAAACCAAATATTTGGTAACCTGTATGCTGATATTAAATTCCTGAAAGATTTCTCTTTTAAGAATGAGGTAAGCTATACTGTTGGTGGTCAGAATAACACTGCATATCAATATGCATCTAATATCGGTACCAGAATATTGCAAAGCCAGCTGTACGACAATCGTCAAAACTCCTACTATTGGGCATTAAGAAATTACCTAAACTACAATAAAACCTTTGGAAAACATTTCATTGGAGCTACTGCCGGACATGAAGCTCAATTCTCTTACTGGGAACAGTTAACCGGGAAAAAGCTTGATCTACAGAATAATATTCTGGACCTGAATGTAGGTAGCACAACCCAAACCACCTGGGAACTAGGTGGAGGTAAAGGAAACTGGGCAATGGAATCATATTTTGTCCGTGCTAACTACATGTACGATGAGCGTTACTCGTTGTTAGTAAGCTACAGGGCAGATGCTTCTTCAAATTTTGGCCCTAACAACAAGTGGGGTTACTTTACAGGAGCCTCGTTGGGATGGACAGTAACCAAAGAACAATTTATGGAGCCATTAAAAGAGATATTACCTTACATGAAAGTCAGACTTGGTTATGGTGCAGTTGGCAATCAGAACCTCCCAAGCGGAGCTCAAAACCCACCCTATACATCTGGAGTTATGTTTTGGCCTGGCGCAGTTGGGTTTGGCACAATTGGTGGCGCAACAACCAATTTTATCAATGGTATTGCCAATCCTAACTTAAGCTGGGAAAAGGTAATAACATCAAACGTAGGGTTTGATTTTGGTCTCCTGAAAAACAGGGTCGAACTCACTGTTGACCTTTACAAGAAAACCACAACTGACATGCTTCTGTTCACAACCGGTCCAACGTTCCTTGGCATTGGTTCCAACTGGGACGATCTGAAAGCACCAATCGGGAATGTGGGTCAAATGACCAACACCGGGGTTGACCTAAGCATCACCAGCCACAACTTTGTAAATAACGATTTTTCCTGGAACACATCCTTAGTTTTCTCCCGCTATAAAAATGTTCTCGATAAATTGTTAAACGAAAAATCAACCATTGATGGAAAGGTCTACTACGATGGATATACCATAACCCATACCGCACCGGGCCATTCGGTTGGATCATTTTACGGGTTGATTTACGATGGGCTATATCGCACCCAGGAAGATCTGGACAATGCCCTTCCTCAGTTTGGTTACTCAGTTGACCAAACCCATACCTGGTTTGGGGATGTTCGCTTCAAAGACATCAACGGAAAGGATGCAAATGGGAACCTAACCGGCCAACCTGATGGTAAGATAGATGAGGCAGATATGACTTACATTGGTAGCCCGATTCCCGATTTCACATTTGGTCTGACCAATAGTTTTACCTACAAAAACTTTGATGCCTCAATTTTCTTACAGGGAAGCTATGGTGCTGAGATATACAACTTTATGCGTTGGCAGCTGGAAAAAATGGATAATGCTTACTACAACCAGCTATCAACAGTATCAGATATGTATGTTGAAGGAACAAATACCGATGGTAAACTACCCCGGTTCACAACCACTAACTCAAACAACAGCTATGTTTCTACCAGGTACGTTGAGAATGGATCATATCTCCGCATCCAGAACATAACCATTGGGTACAGGTTGCCCACCAATATTATCAACAAGGCAAAACTATCAGGGTTAAGGGTGTACATGTCGATGCAGAATGTATATACTTTCTCAAAATACTCCGGTTATGATCCTGAAATTGGCGCTTATAACAATGGAATCACTCTTATGAATGTGGATTTAGGGCACTATCCGAATCCAAGAACATTTACATTCGGGTTAAGTTGTGAGTTCTAATATTAATAAGGAGTGTTAACCATAAAATCAAAAAAAATGAAAAATAGAATAAACAGCAAAACAATATATTTAGTTTCAATTGTACTATTTGTATTGGCATCGTGTCAGAAAGATTTCACGGAGCGATCGAGCCTGGATGGTACAACTGTTGATAACTATTATAACACAGCTGATGAGGTAAGAGCCGGAACAAGTACATTATACAGCGGACTCCCCTGGCATGGATTCCTTAGCCGTGCGATGGATGATATAGGCGATGTTATGGCCGGTAATTCATTCTCTTACCCTTCTAACGGTGACTATGCGGCATTTGTGAACTTCTCACAATCCTCAACAACTACTCTCGTAAGTGATAGCTGGAAATCGTTCTACAAAGTGGCTGGATGGTCTGGTTCTTTGCTTAAAGCTTTTGAACTGAAGAAAACCCTTGGTGGTAATCCGGCTTTCCTTGATCCGGCAATAGCAGAGTGCCATTTCATGCGGGGAACAGTATATTTTTATATTGCCAGAGTTTGGGGTGCGGCTCCAATCATTGAGGATCCGGGGAAAGTTGCCATTGAAGGGAATTACAATATCCCACGATACCTCAAACAGGATGTTTTCAGGTTTGCCAAAGAAGAATTACAACTTGCAGAGGCAGGGTTACCTGAAACCGATGTTCCTGGCCGTGTAACTAAATATGCCGCCAAAGCTATGCTGGCTAAACTCTACCTTTACTTAGGGGATTATGAGAATGCTGCAGCTAAAGCATTGGAGGTTATTAATTCCGGCAGGTACGAACTCGTATCCAGTGCTAATTATGCCAAGATGTTCAACTCAAGTTCGATGAACAACAACATTGAATCAATTTTTGCCATTCAGCATCAATTGACCCAAAACCCCTGGGGTTCAGGCAATCAGCTCCAGTGCGACAGAGGTCCAAGTAACCTTTCCACAGATGTTTCCAGTATGTGGGAACTTTTCCTACCCTCTTTAGACCTGAGAGCAGCTTTTGAACCTGGCGATATCAGACGTGCTGCTACCATTATGGAACAAGGTTGGTCAATGCCTGCCTGGAAACCAAAAACAGCTGATGCAGATTATAACACCTTTATGGCCAATGGTTATGTTTATGATACCATACAGGCTGTAGGCAAGGGAGGACAGAAAAACGCCACACGTTCCAATATTGCCAAGTACGTTGTTGGCCCTGGAGATAAATATGGCGGAGAAGGAGTTATTGGGATGAATACAGGTCAGAATTTTATGATCATGCGCTATGCTGATGTATTACTGATATACGCAGAAGCAGTACTTGGAACAAATGCCTCTACCAGCAACGGGGCAGCAGTTGAAGCCTACAACCAGATACGCAGACGCGCAGGTTTATCTGAGAAACTCACCATTACCAAGGATGACATTCTGAAAGAGCGCCGGGTTGAATTTGCCTTTGAAGGCGATTACTGGTTTGACATTCAAAGACAGGGCTTTACAAAGGCAAAACAGATTATTGAGGCTCAGAATCGCGGCTCAGTCGATGCTGCAGCTCATGTAACATTTACTGAACAGTATATGTATCTTCCAATCCCCGCCGGGGAAATACTACAAGATCCTGAGCTTTCTAAGGATCCTATTCCCTACTATAACTCCAAATAATAAAAGATGATGAAAATGAAAAATATTTTTGCAAACAGAATCTCATTTTTACCAGCAATCCTACTCGCACTGACCATTATTACCAGTTCCTGCGAAAAGGATACTGACGGCAGTCCGGAGAATAAACCGGGTACACCTGTACTTAAAAGCGTTGTACCTGCAGAAGGAGCTGGTGGAGTACTGGTAACCATTACAGGAACCGGACTTGGTGATATGAGGAGCGCCATTTTTGAAAAGAGTAGCGTTCCTGCATCTCTTATGTCAACGTTGAATACAAGCACTCATATTCTATTCAGGGTACCCTCCGATGCAATTGGCGGAAATCAAAATATTATCCTTACCAACAGCGAGGGAAAAACGCTCACTGTGCCCTTTAAAGTTATAGCTTTACCTGTGGTTACAGCGGTTTTCCCTACGGATTTTGAGGCTGGATCCACGGTAACCTTAACTGGTAATAATCTGGATGATGTATCGGAGGTTCTTATTGACGGGACAACAGATGCAGCCACCATTGTTTCACAAACAAAGAAAAGCTTGGTAATTACTATGCCAGCCTCAAATGTAGATAATGGTTCACTGAAAATTACTAACCTTTCTGGTTTTATAGTTACCACTCAGAAATTCATCAATATTGATAAGGCTCTTTGTGTTTTCAAGGATGCGTTGGTAAATGGTTTTGAAAGCTGGTCGTGGGGTGGTACCTATACCCCTTCAACTGATGATTTTATAACTGGCACTTCATCCATGAAAGCGGTATTTGACGCCGGTGGCTGGGGCGGTATGCAGCTTGGAAATAATGGCTCAATTAATATCGCTGGCTATAAGTACTTTGCTTTTTGGGCTAAAGGTGCAGATGTTGACTATGATGTTCAAGTCAATTTAAACTGGGCTGGTTGGAAATCATTTACAATACCCGCTGGTAAGTGGACATACTTCAAGTATGAGCTGGCCACAACACCAGAATGGGCCGGATTAACCACTATCAATAATGTGACATATCAAATTAAAGGTTCCGACAAAACATTTTATTTTGATAATATAGTTTTCATTAAATAGGATTTAGGTTGGTTTGGAGGGAATATTGCCTGGTAAATGTTAATCTGTAAATTAATGTTTTACCAGGCTTTATTTTTTAGATCTTTAAGCCTGTTCTTTCCAGTACGTTTTTTCTGTAACTTTTATAAATTTAACCACCATCAAATTTCAACCGCAATGAAAAAAAGAAACCCTCTCCATTATCATTCTATCACGTTGTATTTGATAGAGATACTGATCCTCCTGGGGGTCTTTGTATCGTGTAATAAAAATTCCTATAAAAGGGTTGATGGAGGAATAGTTATCAACATAAAAGAACCTGATAAAAAATCAGAATATTCAATTAAACTCCAGGTTATTTCTGATAGGATAATACACATTTCGGCTACTCCTGAAGACAATTTCATTACTGATACCAGTCTAATGGTTTTGAGCACCATTAAACCAACCAAAGAATTTAAAGTAACCCAGATAAATGATAGCATAATTCTTGAAACAGCATCGCTAAAAGTGCTGGTAAATAAAAAAAATGGAGGAATAGTATTTACTGACCTGAAAGGGGATAAAATAATTTCGGAAAAAAAAGGGGGCGGTAAGACCTTTGAACCCATAATTTTAGATGGCAGAAATTTTCTTGCAATAAGGCAGCAGTTTGAATCGCAACCCGATGAGGCTCTTTACGGGCTGGGCGCAAACCAAACCAGCTATATGAACCTGAGAGGCAAAGATGCCGATTTGTTTCAGTATAACACTCAAGCGGTTGTCCCTTTCCTGATATCCACAAGAAATTACGGGATTTTATGGGACAACAACTCCAGAACAAAGTTTGGGGATCCACGTGAATATGAGGATATATCAAACTTGAAAGTTTATAATACAAACGGGGAAGAAATTGGATTAACTGCAATATACTTTGATAAAAAAAATCCTAAAAAAGTATTTACTACAAGGAACGAGAAAGAGATCAGCTATCAATTTATCCCAGATCTGAAGAAATTTCCGGAAGGTTTTAACCTTAACGATGGCGCTGTTACCTGGCAGGGATCAATAGTAGCTGATGTAGCTGGTCTTCATAAATTTATCTTTACATCGGCCGGATATGCAAAATTGTGGATCGATAATAATTTATTATTTGATAGATGGCGTCAATGCTGGAATACCTCATCAAACCATTTCGATCTAAGAATGGAAGCCGGTAAAAGGTATGATATCAAAATTGAGTGGATCCCAGATGGTGGTGAATCCTTTATCGCATTAAAACACCTGAATCCATTACCAGATGATGAGCAGAATAATATCTCGTTCTACTCCGAAGTGGCTCATCAAATAAACTACTATTTTATTTATGGCAACACCATGGATGAGGTTATTAGCGGGTATCGGACCTTAACCGGGAAAGCGCCCATGATGCCCAAATGGGCAATGGGTTTCTGGCAAAGCCGTGAGAGGTATAAAACCCAGGAGGAAATACTTGGCGTTGTGGCTGAGTTTAGAAAAAGAAAAATTCCAATCGACAATATTGTTCTCGATTGGCAGTACTGGCCAATTGACAAATGGGGTGATCACGATTTTGATTCCACCAGGTTTGGTAATCCTAAAAAAATGATGGAAATTTTGCACGATTCACTTAATGCCCGTTTAATGATTTCTGTGTGGGCAAAATATTATATGGGTACAAAGAATTATGAAACCATGGACAGGAATGGCTGGCTTTACAAATTCAACATAGAAAAAAATCGTAAGGATTGGCTGGGCTATGTATCAACCTTTTATGATGCGTATAACGCTGATGCCCGCAGAGAGTTCTGGAACCAGATAAATACAAAGCTCTTTAGCAAAGGCGTTGACGCCTGGTGGATGGATGCCACAGAACCTGATATTTGCTCAAACCTTCCAATGGACGAACGCAAATCATTGATGAATCCTACAGTTTTAGGTCCTGCTGCACAATACTTCAATGCATTCTCATTGGCACAAGCCAAAGGGGTTTATGAGGGACAAATGGCAACTAGTCCGAATCAACGCGTTTTTATTTTAACCCGTTCAGCCTTCGCCGGACTGCAACGCTATGCTGCTGCTAACTGGAGCGGTGATATTGCTGCACGCTGGCACGACATGAAAGCACAAATTCCCTGTGGGTTAAATTTTAGTATCTCCGGCATTCCTTACTGGACAATGGATATTGGTGGATTTGCAGTTGAATCGAGGTACTATAACCCATCTGCAAAAGATTTGGACGAATGGAGAGAATTGAATACTCGATGGTTTCAGTTTGGAACTTTTGCTCCAATCTTTAGGGTTCATGGGCAGTATCCGTTCAGGGAGATGTTTAATATCGCACCTGAAAATCACCCAGCTTATCAGGCTATGCTTGCTTATGACAAACTTCGCTATCGTCTGATGCCTTATATCTATTCATTAACAGGAATGACATGGTTGAACGATTACACAATTATGCGACCATTGGCAATGGATTTTACAGAGGATAAAAATGTCTTAAATATTGATGATCAATTCATGCTTGGCCCGTTTATTCTGGTTAACCCGGTTTATGAATATAAGGCACGATCGCGCAAAGTTTACCTGCCTTCTGGCACAGGATGGTATGATTTCAACTCTGGTAAATATTATGAGGGAGGACAAACAATTGATGCTTTGGCACCATACAACTCAATTCCATTATTCATTAAGGAAGGTACAATTCTTCCAGTTGGACCAGAGATTCAATTTACCACTGAGAAACCAGCTGATCCAATCACACTTTTTGTTTTTGACGGGAAAGACGGAAGTTTCACTCTATATGAGGATGAGAACACCAATAACAACTACACAAAAGGGGCATATTCATTAATAAAGCTTAACTTTATCAACGCCAAAAAAACGCTGGTAATTAATGAACGTAAAGGGGAATTCAATGGTATGCTTGAGAACAGACAATTCAACATCATTTTAGTAAATAAAACTAAGCAAGGAAAGCTAAAGTTAGACAGAACACCTGATTTAATCATTAAATACAACGGTAAAGAACAGTCAGCTGATCTATCAAAATTTTCGAAAGAAGTAAAATAAAAACATTTATTATGAGAAGAATAGTTTATACAATTATCCTAGTGATAACCTGTTCCCTTGGTTTTTCTCAAAACCTTTTACCCACAAAATGGAAATTTAGCACAGGTGATAACCTGGAGTGGAAAAACCCATCATTTGATGATTCAAAATGGGTTGAAATTAACCCAGGCATGGTATGGGAGCAACAAGGATATCCGGCTTATGACGGGTATGCATGGTATAGGGCAACCTTCACCATTCCTTCTAAATACAAAAAGGATGCACTGGAGTATGGCGGGTTCTCAATTCAGCTTGGCAAAATTGATGATGCTGATTACACCTATTTTAATGGCGAGTTTATTGGTAAAACAGGAGATCTACCGCCAAATTATATCTGCATGTGGGATACACCACGCAAATACTCAATACCAACATCACTGGTTAAATGGGATCAACCAAACACGGTAGCAGTAAGGGTTTACGATGCAGGGGGTAATGGAGGAATATACAGCGACCCCATTCAGCTGGCAGTAATAGGCCTGATGGATAAGGTTAGCATAGAACCCGTTTTTGCACAAGCCGACAGGATTTTTAAGGGATCAAACAATATCAACCTTCAGCTGAACATAAAGAATTCATTTACCAAACCCTTCAAAGGGAAATTGCAGGTAAAAGTGATTTCAGATTTTAAAAAAGAAATCCTTACAAATGAGAAGGAGATCACTATTAAAAGCAATAAAACAGTTCCCTCCAGCTTAGTTTTACCCGGAATAGAACCCGGATTTTACAAAGCATTTGTAACCTTCAACGGGGAGAATTTTGTTAAAACCGTTTCATTTTCATTTGGTTACGAGCCGGAGAAAATTGTTTCTCCCCCAAATCCTCAACCTGATTTTACAAACTTCTGGCAAAGGGCAAAAAAAGAGCTGGCCGCTGTTGATCCCCAGTTTAAAATAATCAAAATTGATTCCTTATGCACCCCAAAACGCAATATCTACCTTGTTGAGATGCGTTCGCTTGGGAATATTTTGATACGAGGATGGTATTCTGTACCCGCTGCACCCGGAAAATATCCGGCGATAATGCAGGTTCAGGGATATAGCAGTACAATCATCCCGGATTATGTGAACTATGGCGATGATATAATTGGTTTTGGGCTTAATATCCGTGGACATGGCAACAGCAAGGATGATGTAAATCCAGGCTTTCCGGGTTATTTACAGTATTTTTTAACTGATAAAGAGCTTTATATTTATCGTGGTGCTTATATGGATTGTGTTCGGGGTGTAGATTTTCTATTTTCACGTCCGGAAGTTGATACTTCACGTGTAGCCGTTGAAGGAGCAAGTCAGGGTGGCGCATTAACTTTTGCCACTGCTGCACTTAATAACACCAGAATAAAAGTTTGTGCACCACAAGTGCCTTTCCTATCAGATTTTGAACACTATTTCAAGGTTGCATCCTGGCCTGGAAATGAATTTGTTAACTATGTTGAAGTGGAGAAAAAACAAACGTGGGAACAAGTTTTTTACACCTTAAGCTACTTTGATATCAAAAACCTTGCACCTTGGATTAAAGCACCGTTGATAATGGGTGTAGGTCTTGTAGATGATGTTTGCCCGCCACATATAAATTTTGCTGCTTACAATCAGGTTCGGGTTGAAAAAAAGTATATCGTTTATCCAAACTCAGGCCATGGTCTGCCACAGGATTTCTATATACAGAAAATGAACTGGATAAGAAGCAGATTTGGATTAAAATAAATGCAATTTAAAAAACGATAACATGAAACGAATATCAACCCCACTTTTATTCATAGGACTAACAATTATTCTTATGAATTCCTGTAAAAATGAAAAAACAATGGATCAGAAAATCGATGAAATCCTCGCTCAGCTCACACTTGAAGAAAAAGTGTCATTGATACATGGCAATACCTTTTTCACAACACCGGCCATCCCCCGGCTTGGTATTCCGGCATTGCATTTATCTGACGGGCCATGCGGGGTTCGTGAGGAGAAAACCCCGGATAGCTGGGGTGTGTTAAACTGGCCTAACGATGCTTCTGCATATTTTCCTGCCCTCACCTCTCTGGCATCTACCTGGAATCCGGATTTAGCGGATGGATTTGGTATTGCATATGGAGAAGAAGCCCTGGCCAGAGGGAAAGACATCATGCTTGCCCCTGGTTTGAATATTCACCGGACACCTCTAAATGGTAGAAACTGGGAATATATGAGTGAAGATCCTTACCTTACCTCACAAATGGCCGTAAAATTTATTAAAGCAGCACAATCCAAAGGAATTGCAGTTTGTGCAAAACACTATGCCTTAAATAACCAGGAATTTGAAAGAGGAACCATAAATGTAGAAGCTTCTGAAAGGGCTTTGCGTGAAATCTACCTGCCTGCTTTTGAAGCCAGTGTGAAGGAAGGTGAAGTGCTAAGTGTAATGGGAGCCTATAATAAATTCAGGGGTCAACATTGCTGTCATAATGCTTATCTGCTAAACGATATCCTAAAAGGAGAGTGGAAATTCCCGGGTCTGGTTATGTCTGATTGGGGTGGAGCACATAATACTATGGAAGCTGCAAATAACGGGTTAGACCTGGAAATGTACCCCATTGATGGAGTAAAAGGGAATTACTACCTTGGACAACCTCTTCTCGATTCAATAAAAGCCGGTAAAATTGATCCTAAAGTTGTTGATGATAAAGTTAGACGAATACTCTATGTGATCCTGAAACTTAACCTGCTTGGAAAATCTGAACCGGACACTTCTGGTATGGCCGATAGACTTGGAACACTCGAACATGCTAAGGTTGCATTAAATGTAGCAGAAGAAGCTGTTGTACTTTTAAAAAATGAACAACTACTTCCATTCGATTTTAAGAAAATTAAAACCTTAGCAGTAATTGGCGACAATGCTACGCGCAAACATGCCTATGGTGGCTGGAGTACCGAAATTAAGGCAAAATACGAAATCACTCCCCTCGAAGGTTTGCATAAGAGATTGGGTGACTCAGTTAAAATAAATTTTGTTCAGGGATATAGTATTTCAAAAGATTTAAAAGAAGTAAACAAGAAGCTAATAAAAGAGGCTGTTGGTGTTGCCTCAAATGCGGATGCTGTGATAATCTTTGGTGGGCTAAATCATGAAACAAACCTAGATTGCGAGGGCTCGGACAAGCTTGATATGAAACTACCATACGGTCAGGATCAACTTATTAAAGCAGTGGTAAAAGCTAACCCAAAAACCGCTGTTGTTTTAATCGCTGGCAGCCCCGTTGAAATGAACGATTGGCTGAAAGATGTCAAAGGACTACTTTTTACCAGCTATTTGGGGATGGAAACAGGAACAGCTCTGGCTAAAGTTATTTCTGGTGATATCAACCCTTCGGGAAAACTCCCATATACCCTACCCATAAAACTTGAAGACACACCTCCTTTTGTTTATGGCGAGTATCCCGGGAAAAATGGGAATGTCAATTACAATGAGGACATTTTTGTCGGTTATCGCTATTACGAAACTAAAAATGTAAAAACCCTTTTCCCGTTTGGTTTTGGTTTATCATATACAAGATTTCAATACGATAGCCTTAAAATTGAAACAACTAAACAATCCAATGAGATCAGTTGCACAATTTCTTTTGACATTAAAAATACAGGTGGTTTCTATGGGAAAGAATCTGCACAGGTATATGTAAGAGATATTGAATCCAGATTGCCACGTCCACTTAAAGAGCTAAAAGGATTTGCCAAGGTTGGCCTAAATATAGGAGAAACCAAAAATGTAAAATTAGTTTTAGATACAAGGGCTTTTCAGTACTTTGATCCTGAAGCAAAAAAATGGGTTTTAGAACCGGGCGATTTTGAAATACTTGTTGGTTCATCCTCAGATAACATCTTGTTGAGCCAAAGGATTTCAATATAATGCGGGAATTTTATTAAAAAATTAAACTCAACCTAATGAAAAAGCTGATAGCTATTTTATTGCCACTTATCATTATTAACGCCTGTGTAAATAATGAGGATTATCATAATCCTTCACTACCTATAGAGAAAAGGGTTGAATTGCTAATGTCCAAAATGACACCTGAGGAAAAAGCGGCTCAACTTTGCCATGTTATCAATGCCAACTACCTGATTGATTCTTTAGGAAACATCAATGAAAAAAGGGTGCTGGATGTATTTAAGGACGGAATTGGATCCGTGTCCTTCTCGCAAGTTAAAATGCCAATGGAACAGGCAATACGCCTCGATAATGAGCTGCAAAAAGTACTGGTTGAAAAGACAAGATTAGGAATTCCGTGTACTTATATTGGTGAAGGGTTACATGGTTTCATGGCTACTGGGAGTACTGTATTTCCCCAGGCTATCGCGTTAGGTTGTACGTGGGACACAGCTCTTATAGAACGTATTTATTCTGCAACAGCATTGGAAATGCGAGTTCGAGGTTTTCATCAGGCTCTTTCTCCGGTTCTTGATCTTGCCCGTGATCCAAGATGGGGAAGAACTGAGGAAACCATCAGTGAAGATCCTTACCTTACAGCCAGAATTGGGAAGGCTGCAGTTCTGGGATTCCAGGGACATTCCTCAACCATTGACAACCAGCATGTTATAGCTACACTAAAGCATTTTGCCGGTCATGGGCAAGGAGAAGGGGGCAACAATACTGCTCCGGTAGTTTGCGATGAACGTTACTTTCGTGAGAATCACCTTTACCCATTCGAGATAGCCGTTAAGGAAGCAAAGGTTAAAAGCATAATGCCATCATACAACGAGTGGTCTGGTATCCCCAACCACTCCAACCCATGGTTACTCAAAACAGTATTGAGAGATGAATGGGGATTCGATGGCAATGTAATCAGCGATCAGGGTGGAATTGAGGATCTGTACCGGAAACATTTCATAGCAGAAAGTCCTGATGATGCTACCCGATTGGCTTTACAATCGGGGGTTAACTCCGAAATTATGGATGTTAAACCCTACTTTTTAACTGTTTCCGAATTGGTAAAAAAGGGCATTGTATCGGAAAAAGATCTTGACTTTGCAGTAAAATATGTACTGCTCAATAAGTTCCGACTAGGACTTTTTGAATCACCTTATGCTGATCCAGAAAGGGCGAAAACCATTACCAACTGTCAGGAGCACAAAAATCTTGCCCTGGAAGCTGCCCACAAATCGATGGTTTTACTCAAAAACAGCAATAACTTGCTACCACTTAATGTATCAAAAATCAAAAAAATTGCAGTAATTGGTCCTAATGCTGCAGATGTACATTTTGGGGGGTATAGTATAGAGCCCAGGGTTGGAACCTCCGTTTTAGAAGGCATAAAGCAATTTGGTAAGGGAAAATTTGAGGTTTGTTATGCAGAGGGTTGTAAAATAACAACCACAACAGGCTCCTGGTGGGAAAACGATAATACATCAATGAATGATGAAAACTCCGATCGTAAACTTATTTCGGAGGCGGTAAGCGTAGCAAAAAGCTGTGATGTCATCCTTTTAGTAATCGGTGAAAATGAATCAATATGCCGGGAAGGATGGAGCGAAAATCACCGCGGCGACCGCGATGACCTAAACCTGTTTGGAAGACAGGAGGAGCTGGTTAAAGCAATTGTAAAAACCGGAAAACCGATAGTTGTTCTACTATTCAATGGCCGTCCAATCACAATTAACTATGTGGCTGAAACAGTTCCTGCCATAATCGAAGGATGGTACCTGGGACAGGAAACCGGTATGGCAGTTGCAAATGTTATCTTTGGCGAAATAAATCCTTCAGGTAAACTCAGTGTAACATTCCCCAGAAACATTGGGCAACTTCCAGCTTATTACAGTAAAAAACCATCACGTAACCGCAACTATGTCAATTCTGATATGACCCCGTTATTCCCGTTTGGGTATGGGTTAAGCTACACCCATTTCACTTATGGTAAACCTGAACTCAGCCGGGAGGAAATCAGAATGAATGAATCGCTGATGGTTTCAGTTGAAGTTACAAATGAAGGGAAATACACAGGCGATGAAATTGTACAACTCTATATCCATGATATGGTGAGCTCGGTAACACGTCCCATTCTGGAACTGAAAGATTTTGCAAGGATCACGCTAAACCCGGGTGAAAACAAAAAGGTATTGTTTAAAATCACCCCGGAAAAATTACAGTTTTACAACCGCGATATGAAGCGTGTTGTTGAACCCGGTGAATTTGAGGTATTAGTTGGAACAAGTTCTATAGATCTATCAAGGGTTAAGTTCCGTGTTGTTAATTGATTTACACAGTAAAAGTAATTGCATTAATACTAAATACATCATGAAAAACCTAACTGCTATCGGGATTATCTTTATCTGTTCCCTCAGCTATGCCCAGAAATTCGATCTGGCTAAAACACCACCTATGGGATGGAACAGCTGGAATACTTTTGCATGTGATATTAACGAAGAGCTAATTCGCAAAACCGCAGATGCTATGGTTGCCAGCGGGATGAAGGATGCCGGTTACACTTACATTAATATTGATGACTGCTGGCATGGAGCCCGCGATAACCAAGGATTTATTCACGAAGATCCTGTCAGGTTTCCATCAGGAATGAAGGCTCTGGCAGACTATGTTCATTCCAAAGGGTTGAAAATCGGCATTTACTCCGATGCAGGCAGCCAAACTTGTGGTAGCAGACCTGGCAGCAGGGGCCATGAATACCAGGATGCAATAACCTATGCCAGCTGGGGTATCGATTATTTGAAGTATGACTGGTGCAACACCGATGGACTAAAAGCTGATGCAGCTTACAAAACCATGCGCGATGCAATTTTTGCTGCTGGAAGGCCCATTGTGTTTAGCATTTGTGAATGGGGCGACAATAAACCCTGGCTATGGGCACCGGAAATTGGTCATTTATGGCGTACAACGGGCGATATAACCAATTGCTGGGATTGCGATATGGGTTTTGGCACCTGGTCGAAATTTGGAGTGCTAAGCATTCTCGATAAGCAAATAGACCTAAGAAAATATGCCGGCCCCGGCCACTGGAACGACCCCGATATGCTGGAGGTTGGAAACGGGCTGAGCGTTTCCGAAAATCGGGCTCATTTCTCACTTTGGTGTATGCTTGCTGCCCCACTTATTGCAGGTAACGACATTCGTAACATGACAAAAGAAACCCAGGAAATACTTACAAACAAGGAAGCCATCGCCATAGATCAGGATCCACTTGGAGTTCAATGTTTCAGAATGTTACATCAAGGTGATTTCGAAGTTTTTGCCAAACCATTGGACAATAATGAAGTTGCAATTTGTTTTCTTAATAGGGGGGAGAAGCCAATTGAATTCGAATTCAAATGGAAAGATAACTCAATCTATGACGGGGTATCAGGTAAAAACTATAATTTTAATGCTAACGTTTATAAAATCCGAGACTGCTGGTTGAGAAAAGATCTCGGTACAACGGCTCTCCCGTTTAAAAACACGGTTCAACCGCACGACGTTATTTTGCTTCGCCTTAAACCGTAGATGACATAAAAAGTTCGCTTAAATAATTGTTACCACAAAATTACAGGATATGAAAAAACTGATAGTTTTTTGCATCTTTTACATGATGATCTGGTCTGCTCAAACACAGGTACCCTTTCATCGCGGTGTTAACCTCACCGGTTGGTTCCAGGCACAGAATGCCCGTAAAATCCAGTTTAATAAATTCTCTAAAAAAGATTTTAGGGATATAAAAAGCCTGGGTTGCGATGTTATCCGATTACCCATCAATCTGCATGATATGACACTGGGTGCTCCTGAGTTTAAAATTGACCCCCATTTTCTTGCATACCTTGATTCTGCAATAAATTGGGCAGAAGAGTTAAATCTGTACTTACTAATTGATAATCACTCATTTGATCCTTCAACTAGCACCAGTCCCAGCGTTGTTGAAATATTGGTTAAAGTATGGCCCCAGCTGGCCGAGAGATATAAGGATCGTTCAGGTTACATTATGTATGAAGTATTAAATGAACCACATGGAATCAGCAACCAGATATGGGGAGAAATTCAGCGGCAGGCCATTAATGCAATCCGATCTAAAGATAAGAAACATACAATTATTGTTGGCCCATCGGGTTGGAACAGCTATAACGACTTGGCCCAAATGCCCATTTACGATGATTCTAACCTGATTTATACCTTTCATTTCTACGACCCATTTATGTTTACCCACCAGGGGGCAAGCTGGAATACCCCATCAATGGTTTCATTATCTGGGGTTCCTTTCCCCTATAATTCGGATAAAATGCCTGCCTGCCCAAAAGATTTACTGGGCACCTGGGTGGAGCAGGCTCTCAACAATTATCCTACTCAGGGCAATGCCGAGTATGTTAAATCGCTACTAAACATTGCCGTTGAGTTCAGAGATAAACATCATGTAAACATTTTCTGTGGCGAATTTGGCGTTTTTATTCCCAACAGCAATGCCGATGATCGGGTTTACTGGTATAAAATTGTGAAAGATTATCTGGAAGAGAAAAACATAGCCTGGACAATATGGGACTATAAAGGAAGTTTTGGAATTTTTAAAAAGGGTTCAAAGGAAAAATTTGAGTCTGATCTTAACATCCCATTACTTAGAGCTCTTGATTTTAAGACACCTTACAAATAAAAACAAGAAATAGTTATACAAAAACCCGGGTTCCCTGTTCATAGCTGATGCGCATTTCTTTAGGCGTACAACCCTTTTTCTTCCGGAAAATCCGGTTAAAATTTGATATATTATTGAACCCACAATCGTAAGCAATCTCCGAAATGGAATTGGTAGTTTCAATCAGCATTCTTGATGCATGACCTAATCGGATTTCGTTAAGGCAGTTAATATAGGTCATCCCGGTTTGAAGCTTAAAAAAGCGACTGAATGCAGTTTCGGTCATACAGGTCAGGCGGGCAACTTCAGCTAGGGTTATGGGTTTATGGAAGTTCTGGTTGGAGTAATTCATAACCTTCTCAATCCTGCGGCTGCTGTAGGACAACTTCTCGAAGTTATTAAAGCTTGAATCGCTTAGTAGCTTGAAATTCCTGGAGATTGAGAGATCATGGAGGATGGACATAAGCTCCAGAACCGAATCGAAACCATGCTTTTTATGTAATCCTAAGATTCTGGGAGCCAGGTGTTTCGCGGTTGATGTTGAAAACAGAATTCCCCGGGTTGATTTTTCCAACATATTCCGAATAAAACTCAGCTGATTTTTCCTCAGAAATTTCTCCTCAAAGAAATCGCGGTGAAACTGAATGGTCACCTCAGTAATCTGATTCTCCTTAAAACCCTCTCCAAACCAGCCGTGTTCTAGGTTAGATCCAACCAGTACCAGCTCAATATCCCCGATCTCCTCAATATGATCACCAACAATCCGCTTTGCTCCTTCTGCATTCATAATAAAATTGAGCTCAATCTCGTCATGATAGTGCAAAGGAAAATCGAAGTCATTTTTTGTTCTGGTGAACACCGTAAAGCAATCTGCTTGAGTCAACGGTGTTATCTCGCGCATAATACTTTCTTGCATGGCTTTGTTTTTTTTACCAACTTGATTCTGTTCAACTAACAATAAATCATTTTAACCTTTTTTACTTTGAAAAGTAGGAATCTGATAATTATCAGCAAAAAATCTGCAATAAAAATAATACTTTTTTCAAATACTTCTAACTATTTATAATACCCTTTATTGATAAACTTTATAAAGGTTTTAACTCTGTAAAAAATAATTCATAATTCATTAAAAAGTATTTTAACAGGATAAAATAATATTAATTATTCGGGTCATTTTGATATGATATTTACATAATAAAAATGATTTCTCTAAAAAATATATTTACACAGGGATATTTATCTTATTAATCAACAAATTAACTGATGGTACGAGGTTTTTTATTTTTAAACTTTTTTTTATTGTTAATTGGATGTGACTCATCGTCAAAATCAACATTCATTCAGGTTAATCAAGGACAATTTATCTTAAATGGGAAACCTTACTACTATGTAGGTACGAACTACTGGTATGGTGCAATCATTGCATCATCCGGATCATCCGGTAACCGCGAGCGTTTAATAAGAGAGCTCGATTTTATGAAAGAGCATGGCATAACCAACCTCAGAATACAGGCAGGGGCCGAGGGCCCAGATGATGAACCTTTCAGGGTTACTCCTACTTTGCTCGTATCGCCTGGGAAGTATAATGATGAACTCCTTGACGGCCTCGACTTTCTGATTTCTGAAATGGCCAAACGCGATCAACACGCGATCCTGTTCCTGAATAACAGCTGGGATTGGTCCGGGGGTTTTGCTCAATATCTCAATTGGAATGGGTATGGGCCAATTCCATACCCGATGGTCAAACCCAACACCTGGAGCCAATTTATGAGCTTCTCCGGAAAATTTTTGAATTGTGAAAGCTGCAAGAATCAATTCTTTGATCATATCAAGTTTATGCTAAACCGGGTAAATCGTTACTCAGGCATTAAATACACCGATGATCCTACTATAATGACCTGGGAAATTGGAAACGAGCCAAGAGCGTTCTCTACAGAAAATATACCGGCACTGGAAAATTATATTGCAAAAACAGCAGAGCTGATCCGCAGTATTGATAAAAATCATCTGATTACAACCGGAACTGAGGGGCAATGGGGTTGCGAAAACTCTCTTGAAGTGTTTGAACGAATCCATGCACTACCCAACATAGATTACCTTACCATGCATATCTGGCCCAAAAACTGGAACTGGCTGAATGTAAAGGACATCCCCGGATCAATTGATAAGAGCATAGCCAACACAAACCAGTACATGAACGATCACTTTTTGGTTGCACGTAAACTTGGTAAACCAATTGTTCTGGAGGAATTTGGACTTCCCCGTGATTTTCATGGTTATTCTCCAAATGAAAAATCCTCCTGCAGGGATTTGTACTATATCAATGCGTTCGATCAGGTGGTTGAGCATTGCAAAACCAATGATGTACTTGCCGGTTGTAACTTCTGGGGTTTTGCCGGAGAAGGCAGGCCTTCCCACTTGTTCTGGGTTAAGGGTGATGATTACCTTGGAGACCCGCCTAACGAAGAACAAGGTCTGAATTCAGTGTTCAACACTGATTCAACCATGATAATTGTTGCAAAATACAATCAGAAATTGCGCGATTGCACTAAAAACTAATCGGTATGAAACTGCTAAAAAGGCTAATAATCATCATGTCCATTATTTTAATTGCCTGTAACCAGAATGGGAAATCTGGTCATCAACCTGTTGACCCTAAGGCATCTACCGCTACTGTAAATTTTTATTCAAGATTAAAAACACTTGTGAATAAGGGCATTATGATTGGTCATCAGGATGATTTGGCTTATGGGGTTAAATGGAAGGCTCCAAACGGCAAATCGGATATATATGATATTTGTTCCGATTACCCGGCTGTATTTGGCTGGGATTTAGGTCATCTTGAACTTGGTAATGCCTATAATCTAGATTCTGTTCCCTTTAGTGAAATGGCAAAATTTGCCGTTGAGGTAGATTCAAAAGGGGGAATAAATACCTTCAGCTGGCACTGCAATAACCCGCTAACCGGGGGAAACGCCTGGGACATAAAAACACCGGGGGTTGTAAAAAGCATCCTGCCCGGTGGAATAAAACATGATGAATTCAATCAATGGTTAGACAAGGTATCAAACTTTCTTTCATCGATAAAAAATGTTGAAGGTGAACCTATCCCGGTTATTTTCAGGCCATTTCATGAGCAAACCGGCAGCTGGTTCTGGTGGGGTAAAGATCATTGTTCTGCCGAAGAATTCATGAAACTTTGGCAATACACCTTTAACTACTTAACAATCACAAAAAACGTTCATAACCTGATTTTTGCATATTCAACCGATGGTTCTATTTCTGACAGCTCTGAATTTTTGGCCCGTTACCCGGGCAATGAATTTGTTGATATTATTGGTTTTGATATTTATCAGGGGGTTGAGCAGTCCAACCCGGACTTTGCAAACGAACTTACTGAACGGCTTAAAATTCTTATGGAGGTTGCTTTATCCAAAAATAAAATTCCAGCAATAACTGAAATTGGTTATGAGCAAATACCCTACCCTACCTGGTGGACAGAGGTATTATTCCCTGCTCTTAAAGATCACCCGGTTTCCTATGCTTTGTTTTGGAGAAATGCTATTAACCGACCCAATCATTACTATGTTCCATACCCAGGTCAACAAAGTGAAACCGATTTCAAGAACTTCTATATTCTGCCCCAGACTCTATTCCTGAAAGATCTTGGGATATAAATATATCATAAATTATTATAACTCAATTGTAATCATAAATGAACTCAATATTTACAAATCGTCTTCAGAAAATAACAGAAGAATATGAGCAGTTGATCGCCCGGAAAAATATTAAAATGAAAGATTTTAACGGGATATATAGCCGCTATGAGTACCCGATACTCACAGCCGATCATACGCCATATTTCTGGCGGTACGACCTTAACCCAGATACAAATCCTTTGCTGCTGGAAAGAATAGGAATAAATGCCGTTTTTAACGCCGGAGCCATCAAGTTTGGCGATAAGTATATCCTGATAGCCAGAGTGGAGGGATCGGACAGGAAATCATTCTTTGCAATTGCTGAAAGTGATAATGGGGTTGATAATTTTCGCTTTCATGAATACCCGGTAAATCTGCCCGAAACATCCGATCCTGATACAAATGTTTATGATATGAGGCTGATCAGGCATGAAGATGGCTGGATTTATGGGTTCTTTTGCACTGAACGGAAAGACCCGAAAGCACCAAAATGGGACTTGAGTTCAGCAATAGCTTCAACCGGAATTGTAAGAACCCACGATCTTTTAAATTGGGAACGATTGCCTGATCTTAAATCAAAGAGCCAGCAACGCAACGTGGTTTTACACCCGGAATTTGTAAACGGAAAATACGCCTTATATACCAGGCCACAGGACGGATTTATTGATGCTGGGACAGGTGGAGGAATAGGTTGGGCTTTAATTGATGATATTACCAATGCTGAGGCGAAAAATGAGATTATCATTGACCATCGCTATTATCACACCATCAAGGAACTTAAAAACGGTGAGGGACCTGCTCCTTTAAAAACGCCGAAGGGTTGGCTTCATCTTGCCCATGGTGTTAGAGGCTGTGCAGCCGGATTGCGCTATGTGCTTTATATGTACATGACTGCACTTGATGACCCTACAAAAATAATTGCCGAACCGGGCGGATACTTCATAGCGCCAAAGGGGATGGAGCGTACAGGTGACGTATCCAATGTTATCTTCTCAAACGGTTGGATTGCCGATGATGATGGAACCGTTTACATCTACTATGCATCGTCCGATACCCGTTTACATGTTGCTGTTTCGAGCTTAGAAAAACTTGTAGATTATTGCATCAATACACCTCCCGACGGATTTCGGTCGGCTACATCACTCAGAACTCTGCAGAAAATGATTAATTACAATAAATCCTTCATGAAAGGAAAGTAGTCACTCAACACAGCAAATATTACCCTATCTTTCCAAAAATTTAATCAAACTTACATTAAAATTATTTTTCTTAAAAATGAAGATATGACCACTTACAAACTTGATCTAAAAGAAAAGGTAGGTTACGGTTTTGGCGATTTGGCTTCATCAATGTTCTGGAAAATATTCGGAATGTACCTGTTGTTCTTTTATACCGATATTTTTGGGTTACCTGCAGCAGCCGTAGGCACTATGTTCCTGATAACCCGTATATGGGACACCCTGTTTGATCCGGTGGTTGGTGTTCTAAGCGACAGAACCCGTTCCAGATGGGGTAAATTCCGGCCATACCTGTTATGGTTCGCGTTGCCCTTTGGCATTATTGGCACGCTCATGTTTATAACCCCTGAATTCAATACCACCTGGAAGCTCGTTTACGCCTACCTCACCTATTCATTGATGATGATGGTTTACTCGCTTATCAATGTACCGTATGCATCATTGCTTGGGGTAATGTCAGGTGATGTTAAAGATCGGAATATCCTATCGTCGTTCAGGATGGTGTTTGCATTTATTGGAAGCTTTATTGCCCTGATACTAATTGAACCGCTGGTTAAATTCTTCTCCACTGCAACCGGAAATGTTCAAACAGGCTGGACTCTTGGCGTTATGGTAATTGCTATACTTTGTGTGATATTTTTCCTTGGATGTTTTCTGCTTACCAGAGAGCGTATAAAACCTATCAGCACCAAAAATGATTCACTGAAAGATGATGTAAAAGACCTACTACGGAATAATCCCTGGTGGATTCTAATGGGCTCCGGCATAGCAGCCCTTATTTTCAACTCCATTCGCGACGGGGTTGCTGTTTACTATTTCAAGTATTATGTACAGGAATTTTCCAACATAAAACTCCCGTTCATTAGCACTTCACTTACACTTACCACTTTGTATTTAGTGCTAGGACAAGTATTCAACATTGTTGGGATCATTTTTGTAACCCCTTTGTCTAACAGATTTGGGAAAAAATCAACCTATCTGGGAGCAATGATTCTTGCAACAGTATTTAGCATATCGTTCTTTTTCCTGCATAGCAATAATATCGCCCTTATTCTGACACTTCAATGCCTTACAAGCATTTGCGCGGGTAGCATATTCCCATTGCTGTGGTCAATGTATGCAGATATTGCCGATTACTCAGAGTGGAAAACAGGTCGCCGGGCAACAGGCCTTATCTTTTCCTCATCATCCATGTCGCAAAAATTTGGATGGACACTGGGTGGTGCACTAACCGGATGGTTGCTCGGTTACTATGGGTTTAAGGCCAATGTAATTCAAACATCAGATGTACAAAACGGAATTCGACTTATGATAAGTATTTTCCCCGCCATTGGGACAATTCTTTCAGTTGTTTTTATATCCCTTTACCCCTTGAATGAATCTAAAATTGAACAGATAAGCAAAGAGCTGAATAATAAACGCCAACTGGCCCAACAGGAATAGCAGGAAGTACAGATGAGTGAAGTAATTGCGAAAAATCTGGCAAATGAACTCCATTCGGAGCTGATAAATGGGATATTGCCCTTCTGGATGGAAAAGATGAAAGATGATAAATTTGGTGGTTTTTATGGTCGAATGGATGGCAATAATCGCCTTATTCCCAATGCCCCCAAAGGAGGGATTCTAAATGCCCGAATACTATGGACTTTTGCTGCTTCTTTCAGGTTGCTAAAGAATCCCGTTTATGTTGAAATTGCATCATGGGCAAAAGATTATATCCTAAAAAACTTTTTTGATAACCAGTTTGGTGGAACATACTGGAGCCTGGATCACAAAGGGAAACCCCTCGATTCAAAAAAACAGATATACTCACAGGCGTTTTTTATATATGCTTTATCGGAGTACTCCCTGGCCACAGGAGATGAAAAATGCCAGGAAGAGGCAATTGCCCTATTTAACCTGATGGAAGAAAATAGCTTTGATAAAGCGAGAAATGGCTATTTTGAAGCTTATAGCAGGGATTGGCAACTGCTTGACGATTTGAGGTTAAGCGATAAGGATGCCAACGAAAAAAAAACAATGAACACTCATTTGCACATCCTAGAGGCATACACCAACCTTTACAGATTGTGGCATGATGAGAAGCTGGCTGAAAGGTTGAGAAATTTAATTTACATCTTTTTAGATAGAATTATTGACCACAGAACATCACACCTGAACCTTTTTTTTGATGAGAACTGGGTTTGCAAATCATCAATAGTATCCTATGGGCATGATATCGAGTGCTCTTGGTTACTTTATGAGGCAGCGGCTGAACTGGGCGATGAGCTGCTTATGAATGATGTAAAAAAGAAATGCCTGAGGATGGCAGAGGCTGTTCTGGAAGGACATCAACCAGATGGAAGCATCATATATGAGAAAAATAATACAACTGGTCACACCGAT
Source organism: uncultured Rikenellaceae bacterium (assembly GCA_964552655.1). Taxonomy (GTDB): domain Bacteria; phylum Bacteroidota; class Bacteroidia; order Bacteroidales; family Tenuifilaceae; genus CAZKHG01. The sequence continues at coordinate 37,996 of CAZKHG010000012.1, read as the reverse complement.
TACGATAAGCATTGGTGGCCCCAGGCTGAAGCCGTGGTTGGATTTTTCAATGCTTACGAGCTTTCTGGTGATACGAAATTCCTCGAATTAGCTGTTAAAGCTTATAGCTTTATTAGAGAAAACCTGATTGACCACCTAAACGGGGAATGGTACTGGAGTATCCGGAGCGATGGATCAATAAACTATCATGACGATAAGGCTGGATTCTGGAAGTGTCCATACCACAACGGCCGGATGTGTATCGAGATTATAAGAAGAGCCGGGTTAACCATTTAATACCTGTTACCCATCACTTTTCTTTATTCTGCCAGCTAAGTTACATTTCCTATATTGATAGATATCATTTGAGGATATTTTAATCAATAGTTTTCAAGGGAAGAAACAGATATATTTCCAAATTTCTTTGATTCTAGGATAGAACTTTCGGCTATTTTAGATCATTGATTCAAACCTCTTATATTCAGCTGAACTTTTGTATATTGGTGGATTAAATACAGCACTTATGTCGGAAAAACGTATCTACTCCATTTCCTATAATGGGGAAATAAATAAAATCGGATCAATAGATGAGTTCGATGACAAAAATAACGGGGAATACCTTTGGGTTGATTATTACCAGCCAACAAGGGAGGAACTTGAGTTGCTCCATCAACCCTTTAATTTACACCCGTTAACCATTGAGGATTGCACCGATGATAACCTGGTTCCAAAGTTAGAGGAGTTTCCCAACTACACATTTATCATTCTTAACGCTTTAGCTTTCGACTCCAATTCCCTGATAATTGATGAAGTGGATTTTATCATTGGTAAAAACCATCTGATAACCATGAGCGGTTATAATTCCGGGGGTAGAAAACCTTTGGAGGGGATTTTCAGCATTGTTGAACGGGAAATTGATCATATCAAACAAGGACCGGCTTTTCTGTTGCACACCATTATGGATTTTATAACAGATAAGAAATTTCACGCCATTGATATCCTTGAGGATAACCTCGACAGCTCGGAGGATTTGTTAATTAACGATCCTTCAAATTTCGATACCTCCTTGCTCATTCAGCTTCGTCGTCAACTCCTTTCGCTTCGTAAAAGCTTGTTTCACGAACGGGAAATCCTGATAAAAATATGCCGAAAGGATTGTCCCTACATCTCCGATAAAGCCATTTACCATTTTCGAGATATCAGCGATCACCTGTCCAAGTACTTTGAACTCACTGAAACCTACCGTGATATTGTTACCAGCCTGATGGAACTGCACATGTCCATGATAAACAATATTATGACTAAAAGCGCCAACCAGACCAATTTCTCTGTAAGAAGGTTAACCATGATCTCAACCATTTTTATGCCATTAACTTTACTGGCAGGGATAGGTGGAATGTCGGAATGGTCAATGATGACCGGCACCAATAACTGGAAAATATCATACCCTTTGTTCCTGCTTGGTATGGTAATCATTGGAATGCTTAACTACTGGTTAATAAAAAGGCTGGAACGGAAAGAAAACAAGCTTTAACTGCTAATATTTATTATAGCCAACAACTTCATCCAGCCCTTTACGCTTCTTCTCGCGAATCTCCTCCTTTTCGGGGTAACCCAGGGTAATAATCAAAGGTACACGTTTATTTTTAGGGATATTTAAAAGTTTTTTAACCATAGGTTCATTCAACCACCCAAGAATACAACTTCCAAGTCCCTCTGCCTTAGCGGCCAAACAAATATTTTCAGCTGCTATGCCAATATCAATCAGCGGAAGGTTTTTCCCTTTTACAAAGCTGCCAAAGTTTGAGTTGAAATTTGCGTTTTCAAGGACTATAACTATATGGACTGGTGCCTGCTTTGTAAAATGATTCAACCCTAAAACTCTGTTTGAGGTTGCATCGGCAACCTTGTTTTTTAGTTCCGGATCATCAACCACAATAAACCGCCATGGCTGGGCATTACAGGCAGATGGAGCGAGACGGCCTGCTTCCAGAATCCTATCAATTTTATCCTTCTCTACCGGTAAATTTTTATACCCCCGGTCACTCTGTCGGTTTTTAACAAGATATTGAAATACCTCACTTAGGTTATTTGTATTCATCTGCAATTGATTTCAGAATATTGGATTCAATTGTGACTTTTCCACTCCCGTTAAGTGCAAGAAATATCATACTTTTGGCAACATCTGATGCATAAATACCACGATATTTCCTTAACGGGCCGACAAAGATAAATTTAAACAAGGAAAATACAAGGATACCCACTTTTTCGCCAAACCTAAACTCTTTCCTATTACCTAAAAGCATTGAGGGTCTAACAATTCCAACATAATCAAAATCGATTTTCTTAAGTTTCTCCTCCATTTCCCCCTTTACTCTTAAATAGAAATTTGATGAGTTGGGATTTGCACCTATGGAGCTAACCACAATTACCTTATTTACACCCGCCTGCCTTGCTTTAATGGCAATATGAAGTACCAGATCATCATCCACTTTTGCAAATGCTTCTTTCGATCCTGCTTTTTTCATTGTGGTACCAAGGCAAATAAAAACATCATTTACTCCCATAGGAATTGAAAAAGAATCAGCAGAAAAATCGATATGTTCAACCTTGTTTAGCGGTAATCCTGATTTTTTTCGGGCAAAGGCAAATATTTTGTCATAGTTCTCGTTTTGGCTAAGCAATTCAACCAGATTGCTCCCAACCAGTCCGGTAGCCCCAAAAACAGCAGCGTTTCTCATTTTATTTTTATTTCCAATTAACTTTATGCTTTTACAGCCCTATCAATAGCTTATCGGGATTTTGTCCCTCAGTCAGCATGGTTTCAGGGTTCTCAATAAATTTTTTTACCTTGAACAGGAAAGCAGCAGAATCTTTGCCATCAATTATCCTGTGATCGTAGCTAAAGGCAACGTACATAATTGGCCTAATCTCAACTTTCCCGTTTATTGCAACAGGTCTTTCAACAATGTTATGCATTCCAAGAATACCCGATTGTGGAGGATTGAGAATTGGTGTTGAAAGCATAGAACCAAAAATACCGCCATTTGTAATGGTGAATGTACCACCTGAAAGATCGTCAATAGATATTCTGGAATTACGGCCTTTGTTTGCCAGCTCGGCGATTCCCTTTTCTATTTCGGCAAATGTAAGTTTATCAGCATTCCGAAGTACAGGAACCATGAGCCCTTTTGGGGTTTGAACAGCGATTCCGAGGTCAATATAGTTTGGGGTTACAATTTCATCGCCATCAATCATGGAGTTGGTAATCGGGTGCTGTTTAAGCGCCTCAACTACAGCTTTAGTAAAAAAGGACATCAAGCCAAGTTTTATCCCAAATTTCTCCTTAAACTGATCCTGGTATAACTTACGGATATCCTGCACCCGGCTCATATCAACCTCATTGAAGGTTGTAAGCATTGCTGTTTGGTTTTTTACCGATACCAGCCGCTCACTCAGCTTCTTTCTGAGCTGGGTCATCTTCACACGTTCCTCCTTCCGATCTGTAATTATACTTGGCTTACCAGATAGATTTTTAACCAGATCAACCTCATGGGAGGTTATTTTTTTAAGTCCGCTTATAATATCCTGAACAGATAGGTTAGCCTCATCCATCTGCCTTTGAGCAAGTGGTGTAATTTTAATATCCTTTATTTCATGATTTTGTTTTATTGCAGATTTAGGTTCAACTTCAGTTGTTTCTGTTTTTAGCTGAGCTGATCTTGCCTTAGTACCAGCTGTTTTTTTCTCCTCCGGTACTTCCTGATTTACAGTTTTTATGGCTCCTGAATCAATCAAACAGGCTATCTCGCCTACCTTAACAGTAGTACCCTCATTGATTTTGAAGCTGATAATTCCGCTTTCAACAGCCAGCAAGGGAAGCGTAGCTTTCTCGGATTCCACCTCGGCTATCTCCTGATCTTTTTCTACCCAGGAATTATCCTGAACAAGCCATCTGGCTAATTCCACCTCTGAGATTGACTCTCCGGGACTTGGTATTTTAATTTCGATTATCATACTTAAAAAATTTCACCTATTATGTTACTTGATGCTTAATCTACTTAGATTTAAACAATAAACCTTCAACATAAAATCACATCTTGTGACATTATGTTTTCTCCTTTCTCCTTTTTTACCCTTTCTCCTCCAGGTACTCATGTTGCTGTTTCCTTACAAATTTCTTTGATCCAACCATACATTGAAGGCCACAGTAAACATTCTTCAGCTCACAATCGCACTTACGGAAAACTTTACCAATGATCTCATTCTGCTCAATTACATGAATCTTGCTTAAGCCAACTGCAGGACTACCACTTGCAGCACGGCAAACAGGTTCAAGCCCCACTCCTTCAATTTTGTCGCGGACAAAATTCCAGGCTCCCATATTCTGGGGTTCTTCCTGAACCCAAAGCCATTTAATAGTGTTGAAATATTTTGCAATGACTTCATTAACCTGATCTGTTGGGAACGGGTAGAGCTGCTCAATTCTCACAAGGGCAATGTCCCTGGCTGAGTACTCTTCTTTTTTAGCTAAAAGATCATAGTATATTTTACCTGTGCAAAATACAACACGTTTCACCTCTTCCACATCAACGTTTGTATCGTCAATCACTTCCCGGAACCTGCTATTGGAAAGCTCATCGAGTGATGAAACACATTTTGGGTGTCGGAGTAAGCTCTTTGGGGTGAAAACCACCAATGGCAACCTGAAATCCCTTTTCAGCTGTCTCCTGAGCAAATGGAAAAGGTTTGCCGGAGTTGTAGGGTTAACTATCTGCATGTTATTATGAGCAGCCAATGTAAGAAACCTCTCTATCCGGGCGCTTGAGTGTTCCGGGCCCTGACCCTCAAATCCATGAGGTAAAAAGAGCACCAGGCCAGAACGTAATCCCCACTTATCCTCAGCTGAACTAATGTACTGATCAATGATCACCTGAGCAACATTGTGAAAATCGCCAAATTGTGCTTCCCATATTGTAAGCGAGTTGGGTAGAACAAGTGAATACCCGTAATCAAATCCCATTACCCCATACTCTGAAAGTAAACTGTTGAAAACATTGAATGATGCCTGTTTTTCAGAGATATTCCTGAGAGGGTAGTACTTTTCCTCAGAGTTTTCCGCAAAAAATGCGGCATGGCGATGCGAAAATGTTCCTCTTTCCGAATCCTGACCACTTAACCGAACCGGATGTCCTTCTGACAGCAGAGAACCATAGGATAAAAGTTCCCCTAATGCCCAATCCACCTGATTCTGAGCGATCAACCCAGCCCTTTCCTCCACCATCTTTATCACCTTTTTGATAAAGGCTTTATTGGCTGGTAAACTATTAATTTTACCAGCAATTCGGAGCAATTCATCCTTTTTAACCCCTGTTTGAGGAGACTGTATAAAATCTTCCGGTTTGGAATACCGAAAATCTTTCCAGTAATCAGCTAAAAAGCGCTGAACTTTTACGCCTTTAAAAGTCTTGGCCTTTTCAAGCTTTTTATCCAGCAGATTATCAAACTCAGCTATTGCCGTTTTAACATCATCTGATGTCATTATCCCTTGCTCGATAAGCTCTTTGGAGTACAAATCACGAACATTTGGGTGCTTCGAAATTATGTCGTACAAAATGGGTTGAGTAAAGCGAGGTTCATCGCCCTCATTGTGTCCATACCTTCTATAACCCAATAGATCAATAAAAACATCGGTATGGAACTGCTGACGATATTCAACAGCCAATCGGATGGTATGAATTAACGCCTCAGGGTCATCGGCATTTACATGGAAAACAGGCGATTTTGTAACCTTGGCAATATCTGTACAATAGGTGCTGCTTCTGGCATCGAGGTAATTTGTAGTAAAGCCAACCTGGTTGTTTACAACCAGATGAATAGTGCCTCCGGTTTTATACCCTTCCAGCTGCGACATTTGAATCGTTTCATATACAACACCCTGCCCGGCAATGGCTGAATCGCCATGAATCAATATTGGCGCCAGCTTATTAAAATCACCACCATATGCATTGTCTATAATTGCCCTTGAAATTCCCTCAACTACCGGATCAACCGTTTCCAGATGTGATGGATTTGGTGCCAGGCTTAATTTAACTTTATGCCCCTTGTCGGTTACTATTGTGTTATTGAAACTTAAGTGGTATTTAACATCACCCAGGGCAATATCCTCCTCATACTTTTCACCAACAAATTCGCTGAATATATCCTCATAAGGTTTACCTAAAATGTTTGTAAGCACATTTAACCTGCCACGATGAGATATACCAATTACAAACTCGCTAATTCCCAGATCGGCCCCGTGTTCAATTACTGAGTCCAGGGCAGGTATAAGGGCTTCAGCTCCCTCAAGGGAAAACCTTTTTTGGCCTATAAATTTCTTATGAATGAATTGCTCAAATCCAACGGCAACCTTGAGGTGATGAAAAATATGCTTCTTCTCTTCAGCTGTGAAACTAGTTGCGTTCTTGGAACTTTCAATTTTTTTCTGAATCCAGGTAACAACTCCGGGGTCGCGAATATACATGTACTCAGAGCCTATACTTTTGCAATAGGTTTCCTCTAAGAATGCAACGATATTGGCTAATGTGGCTGGCCCAAGCCCAATCTCCTTTCCTGCCTGAAAAACAGTTCCCAGATCTTTTTCTGTAAGATCAAAATTCTCAAGAGCAAGGTTGGGTTTATGTTTTCGTCTGGTTCTAACCGGGTTCGTTTTTGTGAAAAGGTGACCTCTCTTCCTGTAACCATCTATCAGCCCTAAAACTTTAAATTCAGTATCCAGTGTTAACGATCCTTCAGCGTTATAATTTGTACGGGCAAACTCAAAGCCTTCGAAAAATCTTTGCCATTCCTTATCAACAGATTCCGGGCTGCCTTTCCATGAGTTAAACATCATTTCAATAGCTTGAGGATCAATGTTATTAAGATAGTTTTTCATATTGAATGTGATAGTTACAGATTTTTTTTACTTCTTAATTTCACAAATTATTCGTTCAAATACATTTTTAACATGACCACTTCGTTATTTCTCGCAACTTCATTAATAATAACATTGGCTCATGGTTTTTGTTGATGGTTAAGAAATTAATTTTAAGCTTTTTGCCTTAAAAAAAATTCAAATATATCAAAATGGAGTTTTTTAGTTAACTGATTATTAGGCAACAATCACCCGATTTTGAATATTTTATCGGGAGTTGCAAATTCAAATGAAACAATATAGCTTGGGTATCCCTTAATCCTATCCACTCAAGGTTCTACTCGCCTAATAATCAAGGGTAATAATACGACCCCTGGTAAAGTTGAAGAATTTATCCTTATTGGCCACCTTAACACCATCCATTAAATCTTCGGGTTTAAATCCTGCAATCTTCAAACATGTAGGACAGGCATAAACACCAACACCTTTATCAATTAAAATTTTAATATAAGTTTGACAGGATTCAAAATCAGCAAAATTTAAGTCTTTGGCACCTTTTACAAGAAGTTCAACTGCATGAATATCCATATATACAAGTACATCCTTTTCACTGGCCATCATCACTGCCATTTTTAGCGGCATGAGAACCCTATGAGGGTCTTTATAGCTCTCAGTTATGTGAATAAAAAGCCCATCCTTAACAAGAGTGTCGGAACAGGCAGAATGATTGGCATGATTTGCATCTGCTTTATGTTCAACCGGTTTATGGTTGCACGATAGGGCGAAAGCAGCGAACATGATTATGACAAAATTTTTCATATTAATTGGTTTTAAAAGGTTAATAAATATAAATCAACAAGTGAATAGTAATCAAATAATCAGCTCAGTTTAATTTGAATAAGGTGAATTTATTTAACAAAACTTAATCATCTGCCTGACCATTTAATAGAGCAAGTCCCCCGGTAGATGTTTCACGGTACAAGCTGGGTAAATCCTTTCCTGTCCTTTTCATGGTTTCCACCACTTTATCAAAGCTGATACGATGACGGCCATCGGATAAAATTGCGAATACGTGATGGTTCATAGCCCTCCCGGCAGCAAACGCATTTCGTTCAATGCAAGGAATTTGAACCAAACCGGCAACCGGATCACATGTTAACCCCAGGTGATGCTCAAGACCCATCTCTGCGGAATACTCAATCTGAAAAATTGTACCCCCGAAAAGCTGGGTTGTAGCGGCAGATGCCATAGCACAGGCAACTCCAATTTCACCCTGACAACCAACCTCAGCGCCGGATATTGAAGCATTTTTCTTAACAATGTTTCCAATAAGACCAGCAGTTGCTAAGGCTCTCAGTATTTTAGTATCGCTAAATCCATGCTCGGTGCTTAAGTAGTAAAGGACCGCAGGCATAACACCACACGATCCACAGGTTGGAGCGGTTACAATCTTTCCACCAGAAGCGTTCTCCTCGCTTACGGCAAGGGCATAAGAGAATAACAATGCCCTTTTCCTGAGGGTGCCAGTAAAACTTGAAGCCCTAACGTGGTAACTTGCTGCTTTGCGTGGAAGATTTAAAACTCCTGGCATAACCCCTTCGTTATCTAATCCCCGCGCTATTGCCTCTTTCATTACATTCCAAACTTCACCAAGATATTCCCATACACTCCTCCCTTCGTTCTCTTGTACAAATTCCCAATAAGACTGACCCTGTTTATTACACCATTTTATAATTTCATTTAAGGTAGAGAATGGGTAAACCTCTTCACTCTCGGTTTTGGTTGTATCATCAACTATTGCACCTCCGCCAATACTATAAGCAGTCCATTCACCAAGCAACTTCGAATTACTGTCAAAAGCTTCGAATTTAAGCGCATTTGGGTGACGGGAGAGAAAAATCTCAGGTTGCCAGTTCACCTGAATATTTGTGTTATGAAAAACTTCCATTACCGCTTTATCGGTCAGATGCCCCTTTCCGGTAGCTGCAAGACTGCCAAATAAGGTTACTTTATACCGGAACGCATTCTGATATTTTGACAAAAAAACTTCAGCTGCTTTTCTTGGCCCCATGGTATGACTACTTGATGGTCCATAACCAATCCGGTATATGTTTTTAATTGATTCCATTCAATTATCCTTTGAGAATGTTTGTTATCTATACTTTCCTGGTTTTTTCTTTTAGCCATTTCTTGATTTCACCTTTTAACAAGGGTGATATTTTATTGTACACCATCTCATGGTATGCATTTAACCATTCCCGCTCCTCGCTTAATAGCATTTTAACATTAAGGGGCTTCAAGTCAATAGGGCATAGAGTAAGGGTTTCGAATTTCAGGAATTTACCAAACTCGTTTTCAACATCTGGGATACAGGCAATCATGTTTTCAATCCTTATCCCGTATTTGCCTGTTTTATAAATCCCCGGTTCGTTAGACATTACAACACCTGCCTCAATTGGCAGGTGATTATCAGGTCGGATTTGCATTGGTCCCTCATGAACATTAAGAAAAGAACCCACCCCGTGCCCAGTTCCATGACCATAGTTGATATGATTGGCCCACATCGCCATTCTGGCAAGAGTGTCAAGCTGGGAACCTCTTGTACCGGCAGGAAATTTAATCATCGAAAGCTGAATCATCCCTTTTAAAACTAAAGTATAATCCAGCTTCTCCTCTTCATTTGGTTCGCTTAAATGGATAGTTCGGGTTGTATCTGTTGTTCCGGTTAAATACTGACCTCCTGAATCAATAAGGAGAAACCCCCTGGGTTTTACCTCATACTCGTTTACTTTGGTAGGCAAATAATGCACAATTGCCCCGTGATCAAGGTATCCTGTTATGGTGGCAAAACCCTCACTGATAAACCCATTTTTACTAGTTCTGAACTCCCTGAGTTTATCACATACCATAGTTTCTGTAATTCTGGTTTTACCAATATTGTTCTCCAGCCAATACCAGAATTCAACCATCGCCATACCATCCTGTATCATTGATTGGCGGAAACCTTCAAGTTCAACAGGGTTTTTTCTGGATTTCAGCTCTGTAACTATTCCTATACCCTCCAGCTTATCTACTTTTTTGGGAATCAATGAGTATAAATGGAAATTGGTTCGAGCAGGATCAATAAAGATTTTAACATCTTTTTTCAACTTTTTAAGATGAACTTCAACCTTGTTGTAAGGCCTCACTTCCACCCCTTGCTCATGCAAATAGTTTACAAAATTCTCATCAACCTTTTCAAAATCAATAAAAAGGGTTGCCTTTTTCAGATCAATCAGGGCATAACTCATAACCACAGGGTTATAATTGATATCATTCCCCCTGATATTAAAAGTCCAGCAAATCTCATCCAGGGCACACATCAGGTAATAGTTAGCCTTTTTTGATTTAAGGGTTTTACGAATTACCTCTATTTTCTCCGTAACACTTAATCCCGCATATTTCAGGTCTAAAATAAATGCTTTATTTTTCGATAATGCAGGGCGTTTATTCCATATAGGCGATATCAGATCTATCGTTGAATCAACTTTAAAGCCGGCCAACCTAAAGGTGTTGATCAGGTTTCTGGCACTCGAAACCGTAAATGTGTTCCCGTCAAATCCAACCTTATCGTTTCTTTTAAGCTGTTTAATAATCCAATCTTCAATTGATAATGTCCCCTCTGCCCCGATTTTACAAAGTTCAACCCCCGATCCTTTAAGTTCCTGTTCGGCTTGCAAAAAGTATCTCGAATCGGTCCATAGTGCAGCCTTTTTCGAAGTGATTGCTATGGTTCCGGATGAACCAGTAAACCCGGAAATCCACTGCCTCGATTTCCAATAATCGGGAAGATACTCATTGATATGTGGGTCGCAGCTGGGAATTATATAGGCAGATATACCTTTTTTACTCATCAGCTGTGTCAGCTTTTTTATTTTCTCATTTGTTTTCATATCTGATAAAATATATAACTCAAAGGTAATCAAATCAACCACTTTGTCAATAATTATTGCAAAACCATTCCATTTAGATGCATTGTGCTAATTGGGATTCAAGAATAAGAATTTGAAACTTGTAAGTTAGATAAACCATTTATGCCCTTATCACGTAATATGAATTAAAATATTTTTAATTTTACAAACCGGTTAAGAGGTTGTTAAAACTCAATCTATGAAAAACATTCAACTATCCAAGAACAGAGTACGGGATTTCCTTTCCGAGAAACTCGCCAGAAACATAATAGAATCAGATATTGAGGATCTTGTGTTGGTATTAAGATATAATGCACTAGGTGGTTATGAATTCCTGGGGGATTCGGATTTGTTTGAATATCTTTTAGCTACAATGCCCGAACTTGAACTATTACGGCTTGTTAATGCTGACGAAAACTACCTTTACCTGGGTGTAAAACCTGAAAATATTGACGATGAGGAGGATATCATCACGGATATAAATAAAGTTATCCAGCTTATTTTTTAATCCCACCTTATTTATCAATCCTGTTAACTATTTAAGTTCATAATTTTGAACAGAATTGATATTTTTATGTTTTTGAAATAAAAAAATATGAACAATTTCGATTACCATAACCCGGTAAAAATCCTTTTTGGAGAAGGCAAAATTGCACAGCTCCCGTTGGAAGTTCCAAAACAATCAAAAGTTCTTATCACTTATGGTGGAGGGAGTATCAAAAAAAACGGGGTTTATGAAAAAGTGCTGAGTGCACTGAAAGATTTTGAAATTCAGGAATTCGGCGGGATTGAACCCAACCCAAAATTCGAAACCCTGATAAAAGCAGTTGAACTTGTTAAAAGGGAAAAAATCAACTTCATACTTGCTGTTGGTGGGGGATCTGTAATAGATGGCACTAAGTTTATTGCTGCGGCCGCCCTCTTTAATGGCGATCCATGGAATATCCTGATTAAAGGGATCAAGGTAGATAAAGCAGTTGCATTTGGAACAGTTTTAACCCTTCCGGCAACCGGCTCAGAGATGAATTCAGGTGCAGTGGTAAGCCGTGAATCAACCAAAGAGAAATATGCCTTTGGCAGTCCTGTTCTCTACCCCAAATTTTCTATTCTCGATCCCACAACTACATTCTCATTACCACTAAATCAGATTTCGAACGGTATAGTAGATGCCTTTATTCATGTTATGGAGCAATACCTCACCTATCCTTCTGATGCTCTTATTCAGGATAAATTTGCAGAAAGTATTTTAAAAACATTAATTGAAGTTGGGCCAAAAGCGTTACAAAATCCATTGGATTATCAGGTAAGGGCAAACCTGATGTGGACTTGCACCATGGCTCTTAATGGCCTTATTGCTACAGGCGTACCAACTGACTGGGCTACCCACATGATTGGCCATGAACTGACTGCATTTTTTGGGCTGGATCATGGGGTCACTTTGGCAATTATTTATCCAGCTTTACTCAGGGAGATGAAAATTGAGAAACAAGCTAAAATTATTCAATACGGGCAACAGGTTTGGGGGATAAATGAAGTAACAGACGAAAAGGGATTAGATAGAATAATTGATCAAACAGAATCATTTTTCCAATCATTACAAGTTAAAACAAAGCTGCACGACTACGGAATCAATAAAGATCAGGTAAAGCCAATAGTGGATAGATTTCATAAACGGGGATGGAAACTTGGTGAGAGGCAAAATATTACTCCTGAGAAAGTTGAATCCATTCTAAATAGAGCATTATAGGCAGATTAACTGGTATTATGAGCGAACAGCTTTTCGATGAACTAAATCTACCAATCACTTCACAGAAAAGGGTTGTCATTGTTGGGTGTGGTTTTGCCGGGCTGGAATTAACCCGTAGGTTGAAGAAATCCAACTACCAGGTTATCCTCCTCGATAAAAACAACTATCATCAGTTTCAACCACTCCTATATCAGGTTGCTACAGCAGGGTTGGAGCCCCGTGATATCTCATTTCCCATCAGAAAAATTTTCCAGAAGAATAAAAATATATTTTTCAGAGTTGCTCAGGCGCTCGAGGTTGAGCCTGATAAAAAAATTATTAGTACCAGTATAGGAACTTTACCTTATGACTACCTGGTGCTGGCAAATGGGGCAACAACCTCATTTTTTGGGCTTGGCAACATCGAAAAGTACGCCAAACCTATGAAAAGCGTTGTTGAATCACTTGAATTGCTTAACACCCTGTTACACAATTTCGAAGATGCTTTAGTTAGGAAGGATGAGCTGGAACCATTAATGAATATTGTAATTGTTGGTGGCGGACCAACTGGTGTTGAACTTTCAGGTGCTTTAGCCGAAATGAAAAGGTATATCTTTCCAAAAGATTACAAGGAATTGGATTGCAGCAAAATAAGAATAGTATTAGTTGAAGCCTCTTCCCGATTGCTTAACAGCTTTAGTGAGAATTCCTCTAAAAAAGCTGAAAAATTTCTGAGTGAATTAGGTGTAGAGGTTTATACCAACACCCAGGTAACCGATTATGATGGGGAAAAGATTCTATTCAGCAGTATTGAACCCATTCGATCCAATACACTTATATGGGCAGCAGGTATCAAAGTAAACCTGATTAAAGGAATTCCTGCAAGTGCTTTAACTACAGGGAATCGTATTCTTGTTGATCAGTTTAACGCTATTATTGGTTCCCGGGATATTTATGTAATTGGCGATGCTGCCTGTTTAAAAACTGCAAAATGGCCCAAAGGCCACCCTCAGGTGGCACAGGTGGCAATACAACAAGCCAGAAATCTAGCGGGTAATCTACGGAAAAGCGGAAAACCCTTCAAGCCATTTACATACAAAGATTATGGAACAATGGCAACAATAGGCCGGAATAAAGCAGTTGCTGAATTACCCTTTATCAAATTTCAAGGCTTGATAGCATGGTATGTTTGGATGTTTATTCACCTTCGATCAATATTTGGGTTTAAAAATAAGATCCTCATTTTCATCAACTGGGCATGGAGTTATCTTACCTACGACCAGTCACTCCGAATAACATTTCTACCCAAAGGTTGGAAATTGGAGTAGCTACACAAAATGAAGAAGGGTGCCTCCCGGCACCCTTTGCTAGAATTGACTAATACTTCTTGAAATACTCTTTAAAGTCCCGGAGGTTAAAATTCTGAGATAAACTTTCCTCCAGGCTAAAAACCCTGAAAAATGAAGGGTTATCTTTTACCGGCGGGATGTAATCAAATTCATAGTATGAATTGATCTTGAACCGTGCATTCCCATTTACCGGCTCGGGCAACTTAATACATTTACATTTATTCATAACCGCACATTTTACTTAAAAAGTTTTGACCACTCGTATTTCTTTCTCTTTTTCCAATCCCCTTTATGATAAATATAACTTGTGATAAGAGGTAAAACACTTGTTGCCTCTGCGTAAACCATCTGCTCATAGGTAGTATCCACTTTCCCCCAGGAAGAAGCTTCTTTCAGGGTTGAACTGGAACATGCTCCATCACGAACATCGGCTACTGTGATTTGAATAGCATATTTGTGCATTGGTACATCGTAACCCAGAATTTCAGCGCAAACAACCGTATCCTGCGTAAAGTTTTTAGGAACACCGCCGCCAATCATGAACAACCCGGTTATTTTTGCCTCAATTTTAATTCTGGTCAGCTCATAGAAATCTTTCACTGAGTCAATTGAAACATGCGCTTTAGGCTTTTCAACCTGATGTTTAACTAAACCAAAACCGGCACTGCTATCGCTGAATGCTGGACAGAATATGGGAACATTGTGCTCATAGCATACCTGAACCAGCGAGTCCTTTTTCACAGAGTGCTTAGTAAGGTAACGACCCATTTCCTTAATGAACTCCCTGGAGCTATAAACACCTGGTTTCATGGAATCTGCAATTACTTTTATGGTACCATCGCAATGCTGGAGTTCCTCCTCATCAATAAATGTATCGTAAATTCTGTCAATATAATTTTTTCTTAAAATCCGGTCATCAATAAACTGAGTTCCTTTATAGTGCTTATATCCAAGTGCTTCGAAAAAATCCATATCAACAATTGATGCACCTGTTGCTACAATAACGTCTATCATATTATTCTTAACCATCTCCACATACACCTGCATGCAACCCCCGGCACTTGTGCTTCCTGCAAGCGTAAGAATATTTGTGCACTGTTTATCTTTGATCATTCGGTTAAAAATATCTGCTGCAACTGCTGTATCCCTTGAGGTGAACGACATGTCGCGCATGGCATCAATTATCGGTGATGCATCAAATGATTTGATATCAATATGTTTGATAGTTTCCTTTAAAATCTCCTTCTTCTTCATCTTTGCTTAATTTATAGCTAATCAATTAGTATTGTTTTGGACTTTTCCCCGAACTTATACGAGAGAATCTTATACAAAAGTTTCGATGCAAGAAAATCCGATGATTTTTCCAGCTTGTTCGGACAAAGTTCAACTATATCGAACCCGACAAGATTCTTGCGTTCAATCAACTTCTTTATTAATTGTAAAACCTGATACCATTGCATTCCTCCAGGTTCTGGTGTTCCGGTTGAAGGCATTATGGAAGGATCGAAGCCATCAAGGTCAATGGTTAGGTAAACATTATCGGTAAGCAAATCAATAGCCTGGTCCATCCACTCATTGCTGCCGTTAATTTTATGCGCCCAGAAAACCCTTTGGGGATCAAGGTTTGGTTTCTCCCCAATATCCATGCTGCGGATTCCTACCTGAACAATAGGACAAAGCTCCTTAGCCCTTGCCATTACACATGCATGATTATTCTTGCTCCCTTCGTATGAATCTCTTAAATCAGTATGAGCATCCAGCTGAAGAATGCTCAGGTTTTTATATTCTTGTGCGTGTGCCTGAATTACACCAATGCTTACCGAATGCTCCCCGCCAACAGTTACCAGAAATTTTTCTTTACGAATATATTCTAACGAAGCCTTCTTTACTGCTTGAACCATTCGCTCAGGGCTCTTGTTTTCTTTTACAGGTTTAGCAGTAAAGATTCCAATTTTATATACCTCACTATCGGTTTCAATATCGTACAACTCCATGTTGGCAGAAGCCTCCAGCAATGCCTCTGGACCTTTATCCGATCCTTTAACCCAGGTACTGGTTCCATCATAAGGAACAGGCAGTATAACTACTTTGGAGTTTTCCTCAGAGATATACTGCCTTGGTAAATCGCCGTATGCAATCATTATTTATATCAGGAATAATTATCTTACCTGAATTACAGGGTAATAGTAAGATGTAAAACATAATGCCACCAGGGCTGTACCGTAGGTCTTTTTAGGTACAAAACTTTCTGTTAAATAGGTGATATCATTGAGCTGATAATCCTCAGAAAAACCATTAAAATAAAGTTCATCAATACTTGAACGGAGGAGTTTTTTAATCCCGTCAACATCATGGTCTCCATAGTGCTCACAAACAAGTCCGCCAAATTTATCTTTGGTTTTCTTGTCATAAAGCCAACCATAAATTATACCGGCAGTGGCGCGTTCCCCTTTGTTAGCGGTACAAACTGACATTATAGATTCTAATACTGCGCCATGCTCGATATGCTTTGGCTGATCAATTTTATGGGCTATTCCCGGTAAAATTGATGAATAGGTCATAATATTAAACTTTTCAATATTGGCTGCTTTTAGCGCTAAGTGGTAGGAACCAGCATGAATAGCGATATCGCTCTCTCCAATACCTTTGGTTTCAAAGTAATCCTGAGGAATTCTGTTCCCAATAACTATTCCCTGCAATTCTCTTTCCAGAAAGTCGGCAGCAGGAAATGAACCCTGGTTGTAATTACGGTTTATCATCTTTGCACATAAATAATTAAGTTGGTTAATACTCTTGTTATCTGTTTTATAAATTGTTAAGTCACATTGTTGATAGTAGAATTCTGTTTTTCTGGTAAGCCGTGCAGCCCCAAAAAATATGTTAGCCTGTAAGTTAGGATCTCCCGTTCCTAAATTCTTATTTTATAAAGGGATATCAAATTAATCGGATAGTAAAGACCGTTTGGAGTATTGATAGTACAAATAACTTGAATACCTTTTCGTAGGCGGTTGCTTTTACCAGTTGGCTGAGCAGAGAGCAAAGGTTTTTTTTCATTTTAGTAAGGATTAAAAGGGTTTGTTTTTCACCTCTCTTATATACCTTACCTTCCCCATCGGGTTAATTCCCTCCGTGTCAGGTTTGGATATTCTGAGTTACTGGTCTTTCTTTGTTTCGATAACGTTAATTTTTTGTTTTTCAAAATTCGCTGCAAGTTTAGGAAAAAAAAAATTCTTAAAGCCCTTTTTACCTATTTTTTTAACATATTTTTTAACATATTATAAAGCTGAAATTCATGTGTTTATCAAATAAACTTCAAAATTTGTTGAAAATGAACCCGTATTAAGCATAAATTCAACTCGTTTTTCAACTCAGTTACAATAAAAAAGAGGCCTTCTCAGACCTCTTCCATGTTAAAAAAATCTTGTTTAAAATCAGTTGGACATCGGGCAATTTGGAAAACCTCCTCCGCGGTTCATCCTATGCCTGCCGTAGCCCATTCCTTTTCCAAATCCTTGACCCATTCCTCGTTGACCACCCTGAGCATTAAAATAAACCTTTTGATCATCGGTTAGTATTTGCGAAACCTCTGCCCTGTGCGAAACCCTCTTCTTCATCAGCTTTGCTTTTAATGCGGAGATATCATCAATGGTTTTATTGATTGCATCAATATCCTGTTTATCTGCACTTTCAAGTGTTCTCAAACGGGCAACTTTTTCATTTAGCTCATTTTTTAGAGGAGTAACCTCTTTTAAATGCTTTGTTCTTAGATCGTTCAACTTCTTTTGCTGATCGTCTGTCAGGTTTGGTATTCTGCAGTAATACCCTTGCTCCTGAACTCCCTTATCTGCCCAACGGGGACCTGGCTGGGCTTTGGCAGTAAATGTCCCTGTTGTGATTAGTCCTGTAATTGCTACAACTACTAAACTTTTTACAAAAATTCTACTTTTCATGGTTTCTTTATATTTAATTGATTAATAATTAGTTTCGTTCTAGTTATTTTTGTTTCTTAATCTTCTGCCCCTTATCATTTCGGCATTTTCCATTCGTTTGATGAATTGTTTAAAATGATCGCGTTGCTGGGGTGTACACTTCGCCTTTATTTCTAGTAAATGATCAATCATCATTTGTTTTTGCTGCATGTGTAAGTTCCCATAGGTTATCGAGTATTCGTTAAGTTTTTGTTTATCGGGATTTTCATTGCCGATTTCATCGAGGATAAGCCTGGAGGTTTTCCTGATCTCGTTCATAACCTCGTTCGATTTTTTCATAAAATCTGCCCTGGAGCGTTCAAAGTCATTAAACTGATCATCGGTCATCTGCATTTGCCTGGCCATAAACCTGCCTGGTTGCTCTCTCCTGTTCATTTCAGGAATCTTTTCAGATCTGCTTTTAATTATATGGTATCCTACTGTTCCCAGAGTAGCCAGGTTTAATGCGGCTAACACTACTATAATGGATACCAGAACTCTGGTTTTTGTGAAGAAGTTCATATTGTTATTGGTTATTTTCGTTTACAAATTGATAAGGATTGCTATCATACTCGGGCATATAGTCATCAGCCAGCTGCTCCCAGCTCTGGGTTGATGTGGAATCGAACGTGCTGGTAGTTCTTGCGAAAAAAGTTCCAATTAAAATTCCCATCACTCCTGCGGCTACTGCCAAACCTGTTAATGAAACGTACCTTTGAATGGATTCATGCCTGGGTACACCCTGATTTCTCACCTGAATTCTTGATAAAACCCGGGTTGCAAAGAAATGGTTATGGTTATACTCTTTGCGTTCTGCATCAATGCTCTCATAAACTGATTTAAGTACGCTCAACTCATTTTGGCATTTGCTGCAGGTATTAAGATGTTCCTGGAATGCCTCATTATAATCGGGGGCAATATTTCCATCCAGGTAAAGGATCAACATTTTATTAAAATCTTTGCATTTCATCTTTTCCCATTTTATAGTTAATAGACAACCGGTTTTCATAAAACTTGCGCTTAGCTATCCGCTTTTCGGAAATTTTTCAAATATTTCTGCAGGTTAACCTTAGCCCTGAACAACAATGATTCAACTGAGGGCAGGCTGACTCCCATTACTTCAGATATTTCATTATAAGTTAAATCCTGGTATTTTGCCAGGATAAAAGCTATCCGTTGATTTTCCGGTAACTTGTTAATTGCCATCTTAAGGGCGTTTTTCTGTTCCCTGAAATCGATTTGATAATCAGCATTATCGGTCCTTTCAGTCTCATCATTTCTATTGAACTGCCCCGATTTAGAAGTCCCAAAAAAGTTGCTCATCAATACTTCCCGCTTCTTTTTCCTGATAAAGTTTAACGATTTGTTTACAGCAATCCGATAAATCCAGGTGGATAGCTTTGATTCGTACCTGAATTCTGGCAGTGATTCAAAGAGCTCAATAAAAACGTCCTGGGCAATATCTTCGGCATCAGCATAACTGCTCACAAACCCTTTGCAGGTAGTAATCACCAATCGCTGATACCTGTCAATAAGCTCCTTAAAAGCAGTATAGTTATTGTTATCAACAATCTCCTTTATTAGCTCAATATCTCCCATGCAGATTGTATAAAATTTTCTGTTTAGACACCCAATTTAATGTTTTCTTGCGCTTTGCTATATATAGATTTCTAAAACAATGTCTCAGCACTTAGTATTAGCATTAACAATGATGTCAAAATGATTTACGTCAACCTTTGTAATTCAAAAGAATGGGAATTTTATATTTGTAAAAAATTTAATCTGAGAATAAAATGAAAAGATACTCAATTGTCATTCTATTTGCAATAATGTTTGTGAACACTTCTAAAGGAAGCATTCTAACTGACTCTACTTCAAATAGTGGGGTTTCTGTAAGTTTTAATGCAGATTTTGTGAGCCGTTACATTTGGAGGGGCCTCCCGCTTTCTTCAAATCCGAACATTCAGCCCTACGGTGAACTCGATTATAAAGGGTTTGCGTTTGGTGCATGGGCATCTTACGGAATTGCTGTTCCTTACGCCGAGGTTGATCTTTTCTTATCGTACACAACGAATAGTTTTACAATTACCCTAAATGATTATTTTAATGAGGATGAGCCGGATTTTGAATTTAATAATTACTTTGACTGGCATAAAGATTTGACTGCCCATGCCCTTGAAGGGGTTCTTTCCTACGAGGGACCAGAATCTTTCCCGGTCAGTTTAACTGCCGCGACTTTCTTCTATGGAAACGACAGGGATATTGATGGCTCAAATCTATTCTCCACATATCTTGAAGTTGGGTACAACAGCCAAATTGGTGAATACCCTGTTAAAGTTTTTCTAGGTGGCACTCCAAAAGATGGTTATTATGCCAGCAAGGCCGCAATTGTGAATGCAGGGGTTACCATTTCGAAAGAATTGAAACTCAACGAAAATTTCTCAATCCCTGTAAATGCTTCATTTATTGTAAACCCCGATAAGAAGAACGTTTTCTTTGTGGTTGGGTTCACCTTTTAATGAAAAGTGGCTAGGAAAGTGCACTACTAACTATTTCTAATAGTTTTGGTTCTTCTTTTTCCCAAATCAACTCTTTGGATGCGATATCCAGGTTTTCGGCAATTACTTTCCTGGCCTCCTTGTCCTCAATGAAATCAGCGATCATATTGGCTAATTCTTGTGGTTCTCTGGTATTTACCACAATTCCAACTCCATATTGGTTTATGATTTTTTTCATCTCAGGAAGATCGCTAACCAGAATAGGAACCTGTGCAAGGATATAATCGAAGATTTTGTTGGGTAGGGCATTATGATAGCTTAACCCCAAATCCTCCTCGAGCGACAGGCCAAGCCATGCTGAACATGTGGTTTTATGTAATTCATCAATTGGGGTTCTTCCTCTGAACTCCACCCTATCAAACAGCTGTTGCTCTACCATTCGTTTCCGTAGCTGAAGCTCCAGATCACCTGAACCAAAAATAATTAATTTATAGCAGTTTAGATATTTCATCATATCAATGGCCAGCTCAATTCCCCTACCCTTATTCAAAGCTCCCTGGTAAATTATGGTTGGCTGCTTGGTTTTAAAAGATTTTAACTCCTTATAAAGTGGTAAATTTCTGATTACGGCCATTTTAATGCCATACCTTTTCTCGTACTCTTTGGCAACGCCTTCAGAAACTGTGATAGAATGTTTAACCCCCTTGATAAAAAGCCTTTCAGCTATTAACCAGATTCGGCGGATGAGTGGCCTGTTGAGTAATTCCGGGATCTCAGTAAAAAGCTCATGGCTGTCATAAACCAAGGGTTTGAAACGAATAAGGGATGCCAATCGTGCGCTTACAAGCGTATCGAGGTCATTTGCCAGTAACAGGTTAAACCTGGAAAATAAGAGCCTAAAGAAAACCCTTAAATTGAAAAAGAGATAAAATAATGCCCCTTTTTTAAAATACATGCTGATAAGTTTTACCTTGTAATCTTTGGTAAAACTTTTTGGAGTATTTTCTAACCTCCGGCCGATTACAAGTACCTTAAAACCTGCTCTATGCAGCGATCCGGCAGATCTGTCAACCCGTTGATCGAAAAATACATCGGTTGTGGTAATGAGAACTATTCGTTTCAATTTGGTGTTGATTAATATCCCAGAAATATAACATAAACTCGCCCATTTTGTTCTCCAATATATATCTTTGTATAAAATTCCCCTAAAATGATTCAAATAAAAAAAGATGTTCAGCTAAAATCCCTGAATACATTTGGAATAGAAGCTAAAACCCGTTATCTGGCCATTGCCAATACAATTGAAAAAATATCGTTTGCCCTTAACTTTGCCTCGTATAACAACCTACCGGTTATGGTGTTAGGGGGAGGTAGTAATATTCTGTTCACCCAGGACTTTGATGGTGTAATCATTCAGCCTTTAATCCCCGGAATTAATGTTATGGAAGATACCGATGAAGCAATAACAATTAGGGTTGGCGCAGGTGTGAATTGGGACAAATTGGTTGAATGGACTGTGAGCAGAGGGGTTTACGGGTTGGAGAATTTATCGCTTATTCCCGGTAGTGTAGGTGCATCACCTATTCAAAACATCGGCGCTTACGGTGTTGAAGTGAAGGATACAATTCTAAAAGTTGAAGGCATAAATGTTTCCACTAAAAAAACATTGGAACTTCAAAATTCTGAGTGTGGCTTTGGCTATCGCGATAGCATATTCAAAAAAGAGATGAAGGGGACGATCATCATCACTTACGTTTGGTTTAAGCTTAGTAAAAAAGTCAACCTTATAACCAATTACGGGAATCTGGAAGAGGAAATTTTAAAACTTGGAGAAAAATCGTTACAAAATTTAAGGGATGCCGTTATTAATATCAGGAAAAGAAAATTGCCCGATCCGGCAATACTTGGCAATGCCGGAAGTTTCTTTAAAAACCCAGTTATTAATATCTCCTCTTTTGAATTGATTAAGTCCAGGTACCCAACAATCCCCTCCTACCCATTATCAGATGACCAGGTAAAAATTCCTGCCGGATGGCTAATTGAGCAATGCGGCTGGAAGGGTAAAGAATTAAAAACCTGTGCGGTACATAAAGATCAAGCTTTGGTGCTGGTGAACCTGGGCAATGCAAAAGGAGCTGAAATACTTGACTTGGCGAGACAAATTCAGGGTTCCGTTCTTACTGAATTTGGAATACATTTGGACTTCGAAGTAAATATTTTCTAATTTCACATAAGTTATCAACCTATTTTACAATGTTTTTAAATTAAAAGAATACATTTGTAAAATATTACTAATTAAATTAATTATAGTTTATGAACATTTTTGCAGGTAGTCTTCCTTATAGCCTAGAGGAATCTGTACTTAAGGATTTATTTGAAGAATACGGTGAGGTTTCATCGGTAAGAATAATTACTGATAAATTCACTGGTAGAAGTAAAGGATTTGGGTTTGTTGATATGCCCAATGATGATCAAGCTAAAGCAGCAATTGAAGCATTGAATGGTAAAGAGATTAGCGGCAGAGCCATTGTTGTTAATGTTTCAGAAGAAAAAAAGGATGGTGAACGTCGTGGTGGATTCCGTGGTGGTAACAGCCAGGGTGGCGGTTATAACAGAGGTGGTGGTGGCTACAACAGAGGCGGTGGTGACCGCAGAGGTGGTGGCGACCGCAGAGGCGGTGGTGGCAGAAGGTCAGACTACTAAAACCATACCTGAAAACTTATAAAAAATCCCTGTTTACCAGGGATTTTTTTATTTAACACCGGTTCCTCCGTTAAGCTTTAGTCTGATATACTCTTTTTTGAACTCCTTACTTCTCAGTATTCTCCTGATTTGCCGAAGGTTTGGGCTAAGCCTGTATTCCTGGGTGCTGGAGTTTGATGTATCTTTTATTACAGTGACCTTTGTAAAACCCTCAACATAATCTATTTCTTTTGAATCAATAAAATCTGTAAATTGAAGGTATTCACCTTTCAGCTTTAAAATTTTTACCAACCAGAAGCCATCCCGGGTTTGATAGTTCAAAAAACAAACACTTTTATACTTTCTGATAATACCGGAATCGGAAATTTCAAAAAGTTTTTCCCGGGCGCTAACTAACACTTTTGAGGGGTTGTCGGTAAACTTAACCTCAACCTTAAACCCATCGTTAAGCGATATCACAGTATCTTTTTTCACCTGTAATTTCAAATCCTTAATTAAGCTATCCAGGTGCATCTGCTCATTCGATTTCCATACCTTGAATATCGCCTGTTTATCAATAATCAGGATAGTGCTATCGGCCATATTCTGAAAAGTACCTTGAAAAAGATCGGGAATGGCCATTAGATTTTGCTTACCTGATGGTTGTGGAGCTGTAAATTTCACATCTGGTCCACATTCTGTTAAAAGGAAAAGTAGTATGATCAGTATAAAAGATTTTTGATGCATGATCTTAAGTTTGCCATAAAGCTACGATACATTAACCTGATTGTCAATAAAACATCTGGTTTTTTATCAGGAAAATAGCAGTGTAGCTTATTTCCAATAGTTAATCCGAATTAATTTTATCTTATTATTAACTCTCAAGCACAACACATTATAAGCATTTCCATAGTGGCATTAAATTTTTATCAATTCCTTTCAATAATCGTAAGAACATTATACTTTTACACCCAACCAGATATTATATCAAAATTGAATTAAAAGATGGAAAACAGCATAATTCTTAGGAAAAAACGTGATTTTGGTGAAGTTCTGAACACCACTTTTTTATTCATAAAGCAGGAATTTAAACCATTGCTAATAAAACTCCTGATCTACTTTGGACCATTGGGTTTAGTTTCCGGGTTGGCAATGGCCAACTATCTAAACGACCTTACCAATATCATGAAATGGGCCAAGGATGACCCCAACACCTTTTTTAACATTTTCCTAAAAAGCTACTCTATCATTCTACTAGGTATCTGGTTAAGCTACTCAATGCTTACGTCGGTTGTTGTAACCTACATGCAGCTTTACCACGAAAAAGGCAAAAATGGCTTTACTAACGAAGAGTTCGGACAGTCGGTGTTTCAAAATTTTTTAAAAGTATTGATCTACTCAATACCTTTGGGCATTTTAGTTGTCATTGGAGTTGTGGCTTGTATAATTCCGGGGATCTACCTCTCAATTTCGCTTTCACTCTTTTTCCCGATACTATTTTTTGAAAAAAAATCATTCGGTGATGCATTCAACCGCAGCTTCTCTTTAAGCCATCAGGCATGGTGGTGGACTTTCCTGCTTATCATCGTTTGCTCAATAATAACGGGGGTTTTAGGTATGGTATTTTCGATACCCAACATGATTCTTACCTGGCTTTCCATGTTACACAGTGCTCAGGGGCAGGAAGTTACTTCATCTCTCAAAGCCAGTTCAACCATAATCGCCGTATTAACAACATTTTTCAGCAATCTTCTTTACACTATTCCCTTAATCGGAATTACCCTCCAGTACTTTAGTATCAGAGAGCAAAAAGAAAATTTGACATCAGTGGATAATTCAGGCAACGAACTGAATGCCTAGAACTTATCTGCCTGGTCTGAGTTTTCAGTTGATAATCAAGAGGTAAAGCAGATTAATGGTTCTAGTAACTATTTGTGAAAGTGAGCTAACAGGAAAACAACAAGCCGGTATCCATAAACAACTAGGTAAGAAATAATAACAGATGCTATCAACCATCGCCTTGCCTTTTCAAACTTTCCAGAGAGTAATAAGTTTACCATTTCGAACACACCAAAAAGCAACAGTGAATATACAGCCGCGTTTAGCAATAAAGCATTATAAAATTCAAGGTGAATAACTGATATTAAAGCTCTTGTGGATCCACAAAGCGGACACCCAAACCCAAAGAGTAACCTGTGAGGGCAGTGAAACTCAAACCAACTGGCTGAACTAATTGGTATGAAAGAGATAATTAATACAATAATTATCCCAATAGCAATTCCAACCCACCGGTCTTTTTGTGTCTCTTTTGATAACGACATAATTCATTAAGTTGAGCGATCCTTGTTCCGTATTCATTGCTCTTTGCAATATATTCTGACTTCTGAATTCTGAGTTATAAACTACCGGTAAATCCTCTCCTTATCAAGTGCTCTCCGGTACGCCTCCGCGTTGCGGTTGTGCTCAATAAGGGTTCTGGCAAAAACATGGTAGCCAGAAAAATCGTCCTTTGCGCAAAAATAAAGGTATTGATGATGCTCAAAGTTCAATACTGCATCTATTGATGAAATTGAAGGGCAATTAATTGGACCTGGGGGTAGCCCGTAGTTTTTATAGGTATTATATGGCGATTTAACCTCAAGGTGTTTTGTAAGAATCCTTCGGATGGTGAAATCGTGTAAAGCATACTTCACGGTTGGATCGGCTTGCAGATACATTCTTTTCTTAAGTCGATTCATATAAACACCTGCAACTTTTGGTCGCTCATCACGCTTAATGGTTTCCTCCTCAACTATTGAAGCCAGAATTGATATTTCTGCCTGGGATAATCCCACCTCCCTGGCTTTCTCTTTGCGATCATCATTCCAGAAAAAATCATACTCTTTTTTCATCCTGTCAAAGAAAATCTCAGGGGTGATATTCCAGTAAAATTCATAAGTGTTGGGAATAAACATTGATATCAACGTTTCATTTGTAAAACCATACTTAACGGGTGTATTGCTATTTCTGAAGTAGTTAATTAATGATAATGAATCAGGTTCAATCTGTTTAGCTATTTTCCCCATCAGCAGCTCTGGGGTACGAGCATAGCTAAATGTTACTCTAACCGGGGCTTGTATTCCATTAATCAACATCTTAACAATTTCACGGTTACTCATCCCTGGAGAGAATTTATACCTTCCAGGCCGGATTTTATCAGTATAGCCTAATGCTTTGGCAGTTTTCTTAAAAGATTCAATATCAATTACAAGATTTTTAGCCACAAGGCTATCTGTTACTGCAGTAAAATCCGATCCGGTAAAAATATAAAGGTATTCAGCATCGTGGATTTTTACATTAGGTTTATACATCCGGATATAATACCTGTAACCAAAAACGGAAATCATTGCAAGGGCAATAATTGCAACAACGAAGAAACTTTGCTTACTCCTTTTACCTTTTTTACTGATCATTCATTGGGTTTTGTCTATTAATTGAAACGACCATTACTATAATTAATTTATAAGCAATGAACATTCAATAAAAGAATGAAAACTTCAACCAACTTTAGGATTATTTCAGTTTCTCAACTGCTTTAGCAATCCGTTCAACTGCCTCTTTAAGCTGTACCTCCGAAGCAGCGTAGGAAAACCTGATATAATCGGGTGACCCAAAGGCGCTACCGGGAACAATGGCTACATGAGCAGTATTCAATAGGAACATTGCAAAATCATCGGAACTATGAATTGTAGAGGAACCATCGGATTTGCCAAAGAAATAGGATATCTCAGGGAAAATATAAAAAGCCCCTTGTGGCATATTAACATTGAATCCCTTAATGTTAGAGATTGCATCAACCATAAAGTTTCGTCGTTTCTCAAACCCTTCACACATCTGCCGTGGGTAGGAACCATCGGAATTTATTGCTGCCACTGAAGCTTTCTGCGCTATGGAGCTGGCACCGGAAGTTGTTTGCCCTTGCAACTTTACGGAAGCCTTGGCTATCCATTTGGGTGAGGCCGAATAACCAATTCTCCATCCGGTCATAGCGTATCCCTTCGAAACCCCGTTGATGATAATAACTCTGTCCTTAATTGAGTTAAACTGGGCAATGCTTTCGTGTTTACCAATAAAATTGATGTGTTCGTATATCTCATCCGATATTACAAATATATTCGGGTATTTTTCTACCACTTTCGCAATTACTTCCAGTTCATCACGGGTATAAACACTTCCGGTTGGGTTGGATGGCGAACAGAGTATTATCATCTTGGTTTTAGGGGTAATGGCATTCTCAAGCTGTTGTGGAGAAATTTTGAAATTATCCTTTATTGAAGTTTCAATTATTACATTTTTCCCTTCGGCCAATTTAACCAGCTCAACATAGCTAACCCAGTAAGGGGCAGGTACAATTACCTCATCATCTTTATCAACCAGCGAAAGTATTATGTTTGTCAGGCTCTGTTTCGCCCCATTGGAAACAACAATCTGATCGGGGGAATACTCCAAATTATTCTCCCTTTTCAATTTGTTCGAAATGGCTTCAAGCAGATCCCTGAACCCGGGAACGGGTGAGTAGAATGAGATATTATTATCAATGGCTTTTTTAGCGGCATCCTTAACAAAATCGGGTGTATGGAAGTCAGGTTCGCCTACACTCAAATCAATAACATTAATCCCTTGTGCCTTCAAATCTTTTGATTTTTGAGACATAGCCAGGGTTTGCGATTCAGCTAAAGCTGCTATTCTTGCTGATACTTTTTCCATATCCACATAAACTTTAGTTTAATAACAATCTTAAAAATTTCATTTTTTGATTTTAAAAGGCTAAAATTACATTTTAAAGGGATAAATAATCCATTAACCTAAAATTTTTTATCACGATGTTTAGCGAAATACTTAAAATAACAATTCCCGGTCTTCTGGTTTTCCTGGCTACATACCTTACTTTATCCACCATGTTCCAGAATGAGACCAAAAGAAGAAAAATTGAATACCTGAAAAATAATCAGAAAATTACTCTCCCATTGCGGTTACAAGCCTACGAAAGGTTAACCTTGCTCCTGGAGAGAATTTCTCCTGATTCACTAATTCTAAGAGCAAACAAACCTGGTATGACAGTGCAAAACCTACAATCGGCTATGCTTGGGACAATTCGTGCCGAGTGGGAGCATAACCTTTCTCAACAACTCTACGTGAGCGTTGAAGCCTGGGAGCTGGTTAAAAATGCCAAGGGCAATGTAATTAAGCTGATAAATATATGCGCAGATAAAATCAACCCCGAAGACCCCTCAATAAGCTTAAGCCAGAAAATTCTGGAAACCATGGTTGAATTTGAATCAAACCCAATTGACCTAGCTATTAGCTACATGAAGAAAGAGGTAAGGGAGATGTTTTGAGTGTTGCATTATTTTAACTGAAACAGTATTATTACTAATTTAAGGAATAAATTATAAAGCCACAATTTTAAAGTGACCCCCAAAAGTTAGACATTAAACTTTTGAGGGTCATCTCATTATAGGGAGCTTTTAAATAAAATTTAAGTTTTTATAAGTTCAATACTCCGTTTCACAAACCTGCTCAAATCCTCACCTTTAAGCATATTGTTCGAGAGTAGGGCTAAATCAATCAGCTGTTTTACCAGCTTATGATCTTTTCCAAACCCTTTAAGGATAACCTTTTTATCTTCATTAAGTTTATCCAGCTCCTTTTCCGTTTCTTCTATGGCATTTTTGTCATTTTGGTCAACTTCCTCGTCCTTTTTCCCTTTAATTTTTCCCTTCAACTCTTCAACACTGGTTTCCAGTGGTTTGATTTTAGAGTTAATATCCTCAAGTTTTTTCCCAAGCTTTTTCCCTTTCGATTCTAAAACCGCCTTGATTAAAGGATGCGAAACGTTTACAACAAGGTTGAGGCTATCTGGCATATTTCCATAAAAACCTGCAGTTGGGCTCATGGAGGCCATATCTTTCATGCGGCGCATAAACTCTGAACGGGTGATCACCACAGGGGAAGCTGATTCACCCAAATCCTCAAAGGAAACCCAGTAGTGTGACTCCTCAGGCAAAGCACCCTCAAATACAGTTCTTAGCTCATCCTGCTCTGCTTTTGCCAGTTCAACTTCCTTTTTATCCTCTTTTACAATCAACTTTTCAACCACATCGGAATCAACGCGGGCAAATCGTGAATCCTTAAATTTTGTTTCGAGGCTGTTTATCAGGTGTGGATCGAGCTGCCCATCCAACAAAAGTACATCGTAACCTTTGTTTTGTGCTGCCTCAATGTAGCTGTGCTGATCAACCTTATCGCTTGAATACAGGTAAATCAGCGTTTTATTTTTATCAGTTTGATTCTCCCTGATCAGCTTCTCATACTCTTCGAAAGTAAAATACTTGCTATCAACATTCTTGAACAAAGCAAATTTATCGGCACGCTCATAGAACTTCTCATCGGTTATCATTCCAAAGGTGATAAACAGCTTGAGGTCATCCCATTTTTTCTCGAATTGAGTCCGGTCATTTTTAAAAATATCCTGAAGCCTGTCGGCTACTTTCTTGGTAATGTGGGTAGATATCTTCTTAACATTTGAATCGCTCTGCAAATAGCTGCGTGATACATTTAACGGAATATCCGGTGAGTCAATTACTCCATGCAACAAGGTTAAAAACTCCGGCACAATACCTTCAACCGAGTCAGTTACATAGACCTGGTTGCAGTACAGCTGAATCTTATTCTTCTGGATATCAAAGTTCGACTTAATTCTTGGGAAGTATAGAATGCCTGTAAGGTTAAATGGGTAATCAACATTAAGGTGAATATAGAATAAAGGATCTTCGGCAACCGGGTAAAGATCATGGTAAAATTTCATGTAATCCTCATCTTTCAGGTCAACGGGTTTACGCATCCATAAAGGGTTAACTTCGTTGATGATTTTAGGTTTTTTGGTATCAACCTCTTTCCCATCCTTCCATTCCTTCTCAGTACCAAAAGCAATAGGTACTGGAAGGTAGCGGCAATACTTGGTTAAAAGTTCCTTAATTTTGGATTCCTCCAAAAACTCCTTCGATTCATCATTAATATGAAGAATGATATCTGTTCCCCTTTGCTCGCGGTCTATCTCTTCGATAGAATATTCGGGAGTTCCATCACATGACCATTGCACAGCCTTTGTACCATCCTGGTAGGATTTAGAGAAAATTTCAACCTTTTCGCTTACCATAAACGATGAATAAAAACCCAGGCCAAAATGCCCAATAATGGCATTGGTTTGATTCTTATACTTTTCCAGGAATTCCTCGGCACCGGAAAAAGCAATTTGATTGATGTACTTCTCAATTTCTTCAGCAGTCATTCCAATCCCCTTATCGGAAATGGTAATGGTTTTTTCCTTTTTATCAACCTTAACGTTGATGGTAAGATCGCCCAGTTCTCCCTTATAGTCACCAACTGAAGCCAATGTTTTCAACTTCTGCGTTGCATCTATGGCGTTTGATATCAGCTCACGCAAAAAAATCTCGTGATCGGAGTATAAAAACTTCTTGATAATTGGGAAAATGTTCTCGGTTGTTACGCCAATTTTTCCTTTTTGCATGGTTATATAATTTTTAAGTTTTACTTGTTTTATCGGTTAGCCCATTTTCAAACCAAATGCCAATAAAAATTGTCAGTCAAAATTGACCAACCGCTACTCGATTATTCAAGAATCATCTGTATATAATATTGATATTCAAATACATGTAAATATTCACAAATATTGGTGAAAGAATGACAATAAGTCACAAGCCAAACAAATAATTGTCATCGAGATTTAGCTGAAGAATAGGGTGTAGATTACACCAACGGCGATTATCAGAACAATATAGGCGATAAGTATCTGAAGAGCAATTAGGAAAGCACGTTTTTTCTGTGCCAATCGTTTTTTACTAATGATTGACATGATAATGTTATTGATGCGAAGGTGGATGTTCTCATTTTTAGGAATAAATGAATGAGCGCCGCTTTTCATCACATACGAACCGTATTCCCCCTCGTTCTCTCCGGTAAGCATTACCACTTCGAAATCACTATGTATAACCTTAGTGGCTTCTAAAATCTCTATTCCATTCATCAGCGTTTGGTTGCCTTCATCTACAAACTGGTAACCCAGAAACGCAATGTAAATATCATTTTTTCTAAAAGAACGTTCGCTAATGAAGCTGATAAATTTCTCACCTGATGTGAAAGTGAAAATATCACAACCTTCTTGATTTTCAATGCTTTTCTTGATTGAATTTGTATATTCAGGGTTATGATCTACCAGAAAAATATGAGTTCTTGATCGTGTTTCTAACATTAATGGTGAGTATTGTAGTTTTATTCAAAATTATAATAATTATCGACACCTTTTATCAATTCATTTAAAAATACAACCCCTCATTGTTTCAATGCAATGAGGGGTTGTAGGCTATAATAAAACTAGTTAAAAGTTGGCAGGTATGAATACTTTTGCGAATACTCCAGCATTTGTTTTAAGTAATCGTCAGGGTAATCAACTTTGATGTCAATAATTTTATCAGCCTCCATAACCGGTATGAGGTTAGGATTAATAAAACCGCCATAGGGAGCCAGGTTCAGCCTTGCATATCTTTCTAAAACCTGCTTGTGTAAGTCAGGATCAACAACTACTCCGTAATTTTCTACAAGGGACTTTCCTGCTTCAAAATCTCCGGTTGATTTTATCCGTTGTATCTCCTTTAGCAACTCACCGAATAAACTCCTCAATTTCTGAAAATCATTAACTACAAAATATGTTTTACCAGCAACTTCCTTTTTCTCAATAACATTGTCAAGTTGTCCTCTTTCTAAACACCACCTGGAGATCAACTGGCGGTTACGCATATGAGCCTGTTCGATATTTTTTCCAGATTCAATTCGGGTTAGCTGAGTCATTAAACCGTTCCGGATGTAATTACTGTATTCAGTTTTTGCAACATCTAAGGTAGGCATAATCCCAAGTTCAACCATTTTAGGATCCATAATATAGTAAAGGGCAAAAAGATCGGCACGAGCCTCTTCCAACGCTGACCCATAGTTCTTAAGCTCATCGCCCTTCACACCTGGGGCAAGTTGACCGGAACCATGACCTAGGCATTCATGTAAATCGGTATGTAGATTGCCGGCAAGATGACCATACTTAGCATTGAGCTCAATCTCCTCCTTGGACCATGCAAACTCCTCCATAAATCCATTTCCTATTGCTGACTGATCATAAGCATGAGTAATATTATCCATGGTAACCGATTTGGAACCATGGGTTTTGCGAATCCAGTCAGAGTTGGGGAGGTTTATCCCAATAGGTGTTGACGGGTAACATTCACCTCCAAGCGTAGCAACAGTTATTACTTTTGCCGATACGCCTTTTACTGCATCTTTTTTAAACTCCTTATCAATCGGAGAATTATCTTCAAACCACTGTGCATTTGCACTGATTATTTCGGTACGTTTCGTAGCTTCAACATCTTTAAAATTAACTACCGATTCCCACGTCGCTTTATATCCCAGTGGATCCTCATAGTTCTCAATAAATCCATTCACAAAATCAACCTTTGATTCCAGATCACTTACCCAAAGTATGTTGTACTCGTCAAATTTCTTTAAATCGCCAGTTTTGTAATACTCGATAAGGGTTTCGATGGTTTTTTTCTGATTTTCATTTTCAGCAACTGAAGTGGCCTTTTCCAACCAGAAAACAATTTTTTCAATTGCAGGACTATACATCCCACCAACTTTCCAAACTTTTTCAAATATTTTACCCTTTTCCTTTACCAGCTTTGAATTCAAGCCATAAGATACCGGAGTTTGATCCTTTGGGTTTTGAAGTTTAGAATAGAATTTCTCTGCTTCAGCTTGCGTTAATCCTTCATAAAAATTTACTGTAGAGGCCTTAATCATGTCAATGCCAGGGGTTTGATTTACTTTCTTGGCAGCAACAGCAGGATCATAGATAATTTTTGACAACACTGATACCAATTCTTCCTTACTCCCCAAATCTTTGGGTAGGTTTGCTTCAGGTGTATTATAAATTAGCTGTGCAAAGTAATCCCTCGAAAAACCTGGAGTAATTTTATCGCTTGAGTAATGATGGTGAATGCCATTCGAGAACCATACCCGCTTTAAATAAATCATAAACTGATCCCAATCAGGATTTGTACGATTTCCATTATACCCTTGGTAAATGGCCTCTAGGGTTCTTCGGATAGCAAGGTTATATTTAAAGTTCTGATCATAAATAATATCCCTTCCGCAAAGGGCAGCCTGGCTTAGGTAGTAAACCAGAATCTTCTGATTTAGACTCAGCGAATCAAATGCAGGGATTTGGTAACGCATAATTCTCAGATCAGCAAACTGATCAATATTCCATTTAAACGAGGGTTTCTCCTGTTTATCTTCTTTGCAGCCGGTTAGCCCAAAACCAGCTATGGTTATGGTTGCTATTATCATGTATATGTGCTTCATTTGTGATTAATTGTAAGTGGCAATAATTTTTTAGTACAAAATTATAACTAATATTAGTTTTTGAATTACAATTTGACATGAAAAAAATCAAATGAATAAAATTTAATATTTAGCATTACTTTTATATAAAAAACCAGGTTCTGGAAGTTTTTCAGGGGTGTTGGTAACCTTTTTCCTTTCGCGGTTGGGGTTTCTCAGGTCCAAGTCTTGAATATAAACCCAATTTTCACCATCAAACTTAAACCCATCATAGGTGAAATCAGGACCATAGAATTGATAGTTTCCAGTAAAATCGGGACGGGAAGGTGATAGATGGTCAAACACAATTACTCCATCCTCCTCGTTATACCTTAATATCATTGATGCTTTTGCAGAGTACTCAAATACAATTCTATTAAGCTTATTCTGACCAACCTTAAATACAGGTGCACCAAACACAGGCTCTCCAGCCTTACTAAAATTAAGAACCTCAACCAGCTTTTTGGATGAAAAAAGATTATTGAAATCAATGCCCAAAAGAATGTAAGTCTTTCCCCCTTTTATTGATTTACTAATTATTGAATAGTAAAGCGATCCATACCATTTCTCTGGGGTTAAAATCTCGTTTATTGGGTCAGAAACTAATTGCCTGTTATCCTTAAGTTCAAATAGCTGAATTGTTTTTTTATTTACGAAATGTTGAATAAAGCCAAAGTATTTTTGTTCCCCATTTGGTAATGGTAAATTCATGGTATAAACCCTAACTTTGCCATCATCTGAAGTAATCTTACCAATATGTTTTAATGAATCCCAGGGGTATTGAAATGATCCATTTGTATTTAATGCATCTTTAAAAAGTGAAACAAATCGATTACATTCCAGCTCCCTAATAGCTATTGATTTATCGCTATATATGCTTTCCTGTAAAATTTGAAGTGAATCCTCGTAAACTTTAAGGCTGCTAAATCTATGATCCTGAGATATTAATAAAACTGGAGCGGAAAACACCAGCAAAATCGACAATAGAATACGAAATTTCATGTTATTGGTATAAATTAAGATCAAGATTTGCAAATATAAAGCCAGAAATGACAATATTATAATTAACTTAAATACGGTTCAAGGCTTCGAGAATGATTTCTGCAGATTCCCTGCATTCATCTTCTGTGATTATCAATGGTGGTGCTAAACGGAAAGCAGTATTGCAAAAAAGGAACCAATCCAGAACAACACCCAGCTCCAAACCGGTTTTTATTATTTTTTGTACCTGTTCAAAGGTATCCAGTTGAACCGCCATCAACAAGCCATTCGATCTGATTTCTCTAACCAAAGGATGATTTCTTAGAATTTTTTCAAATATCATTGCCTTGGTTTGAACCTGCTCTATTAAATTTTCATCAATCATAATTTGCAATGATTCCAATGCAGAAGCACAGCAAACCGGGTGCCCCCCAAAAGTGGTGATATGTCCCAGTGCAGGGTTGAATGACAGTGTGCTCATAATCTTTTTCGATGAAATAAAAGCGCCAAGTGGCATACCTCCACCAAGAGCTTTGGCCAGAAGCAATATATCGGGTATAACATCATATTTTTCGAATGCAAACATTCGTCCGGTTCTCCCTAAGCCGGTTTGCATTTCATCAAAAATCAAAAGAGTGCCCGTTTCATCACATTTTTTACGAAGTTTCCCGATAAAATCAATATCAGCAACAATAACACCTGCCTCTCCCTGAGTGGGTTCAATAATTACGCATGCAGTTCTGTGTGAAATATCCTGGAGGTTTTCGATAGAGTTAAAGTTTAATTGCTTGATATCAGGAAGTAAAGGCCTGAATGCTCTCTTTTGCTCTTCATTCCCCATAAGGCTTAAAGCACCATGTGTACTCCCGTGATAAGCATTTTTAAATGAAATAACTTCGCTCCTGCCAGTAAATCTTTTTGACAGTTTGATAGCTCCTTCAACCGCTTCGCTCCCGGAATTTACAAAGAATATATTATTGAGTTTTTCCGGGAGGTGCTGAACCAGTTTTTGGGCAAGGGCTACCTGTGGATGCTGAATATACTCGCCATAGACCATAAGGTGCATATATTTTGCGGCCTGTTTGCCAATGGCATCAACTACCCTGGGATGACAATGCCCAACATTGCTTACAGAAATGCCGGAGATCAGGTCGAAATACTTTTTCCCTTCAGCACTGAAAAGGTAAACCCCTTTTGCTCTTTCAACTTCAAGCATAAGGGGTGAGTCGGAGGTCTGGGCAACATAATTTAAAAACAGCTGCCTGGAATTGATCATGGTTTATTTATTCATCAGGTTTATTTCCTTTAAAAGCTTATCCCGGTATGATTTTCCAATAGGTATAATTTTCCGGCTATCGGCAAGTTTGATAACTACAGAGTTGTCTTCAATGCTGGTTATCCGGCTGATATTCACAATGAATGATCGGTGAACCCGTTTAAATTTGACTGAAGGCAACTGGTTCTCAATCGATTTCATGGTAAAATGAATGGTGAACTTCTCGATAGGGGTATTTATTACAACATAATTTTCGAGGGCTTCAACCCAAAGAATATCGTTATACTTGATGCGTACCAGAGAGCTGTTCTTCTTTATAAAAATCTCCTTTTCCCCATCAACCGGTGATCGGTTCCTGTTATAATGTTCATAAGCCTTACTTACCGCCTTAAAGAAACGTGCATAGGTAATGGGCTTAAGAAGATAATCGGTTACACTGTACTCGTACGATTGAAGTGCATACTTTTCTTTTGAAGATACAATTATTACCTGCGGTGGCAGGTCTAAGGAATTTAGAAATTCAATACCCGTCATTTCCGGCATTTCAATATCCAGAAAAACGAGCTGAATGTCCTCATTCTGCTTTAAAAAATTAATAGCTTCAACTGCACTTGAGAATGATTCAACGAGGTTAAGAAAGTCAGTTCGCTTGGTATATTCCTCAACTACCCTTCTCGACATCTCATCATCATCAACAATAATACAATTCATACTCAAAAAATATTTTCACCGAATATAACTATTTTAACAAAAACGATCAAGCATCTGCTAATTTTTTATTCATGATAAATCTGACGTTCAATCAGAAACCTTTTTTCGATCATTTTCCAACTTTTGGTGGTTGCTTTTAACCAGGCTAATAAAACCAGCTCTTTTTCATCCTGGGTTAGCGATATATTTATAGTTGATGCACGGAGTTTTTCCATTAAAGTATATAATATTATTGCAGCGGAAACTGAAATATTGAAACTCTCGGTAAAACCATACATTGGAATTTTAATGAATTCATCTGCAGAATCAATTAATTCCTTAGATAGACCGGTAAGTTCGGTCCCAAATAGAAGGGCAAACTTTCCCTTATTTATATCAAAATCATCAACCAGAATATCGTTTTTATGGGGTGTTGTTGCTACAATTCTATATCCAGCATTTCTTAATGATTCTATGACCTTTAGCGAATTGTTTGGTGATTTTTTATGCTTGTAAAGATTTAACCATTTTGACGAACCAAGGGCAACATCCGGGTTTAAAGTGAATTTATTTCGATTCTCAATAATATGAATATCCTGAATACCCATACAGTCACAAGTCCGAAGAACGGCGCTGGCGTTCTGTGATTGATAAATATCTTCCAGTATCACATTAATATACCTTGTTCTGCTTTCAATAACCTTATTAAACTGGCTGATTCTCCGATCGAATACAAAGTTTGAAAGGTAATCAATAAACTCCTTTCTTATAGATGGATTATCTGTAATAGTGCTACTATTCATCCGGTACAAGAAATCAAGGGTTACTATAAAAAACAAAGGAGAATCAAAAGATTCTCCTTTAGCCTGTTCTAATAATTCAATTATTGAACCATGCCATTAAGGTCGCTGCCTGATTTGAATTTAACCACCTTTTTAGCCTTAATAGTGATTGGTTTGCCAGTTTGTGGGTTACGACCTGTACGTGCGCTTCTCTTGGTTACAGAGAATGAACCAAAACCTACAAGAGCAACTCTGTCACCTTTTTTTAGAGCAACTTGAGTGGTTTTTACAAAAGCGTCAAGCGCTTTCTTAGCATCAGCCTTAGTAATTTTTGCTTCTGAAGCAATTGAATCGATCAATTGAGCTTTGTTCATAATTTTAAAAATTTAGGGTTAGTAATAGTTAGTTGACCATCTCATTACAAAGATAGCGTATTTATTGGGTTTTGCAAATTTATCAAAGAAAAAAGTTTCTAAAAGCCTTAATTTTTTTGCCCTTCCAAAAATTATCAAATAATCTTAACGCTAAATTATTGAAAAAAACAATTAAAAAGCAAAGGAAATGGCAAGAAAAAATTAAATAATTTTTAACAGGTCAATTTTGAAAATTTAAAAAAGCAGTTACCTTTGCGCCCGGAGAAATGGCAGAGTGGTCGAATGCGGCGGTCTTGAAAACCGTTGTCCGGGCGACTGGACCGGGGGTTCGAATCCC
>CAZKHG010000011.1:0-85439 GCA_964552655.1 uncultured Rikenellaceae bacterium | reverse complement strand
CCTTTATTCTGGTTTTCGTCGGGGGATTATGACGCGGTCATCCTCCCCAGCCGAATATTTAGCGCGAGAACGTTATGCAGAATTATAAAAAACAGCCCCGAATGACAGAAAATTCAAATAGAACTTAAACAAGTGAAAAGTATTCTCATAATCATTCTGACCATTACAGTATCACTCTTTTTCATTTCATCAGAGATTATAGAAAGTGACACGCAGGAAGATATAATCCTTGATACAACGTATTCAAATTTGCCAATTCTTCATTTAAATGGCACTCCGTATGAAAATGGATTACAACACGGACAGATTATGAAAAGCAGGATTCATGAACTCGTTGGATTATGGAAAAAAGACATTGAAAAAAAATATCAAATACCCGCAGATGAATTTATTACAATCTTTCTCGACTCGACTGATTATATTCCTTCTATTAAAAAATGGACACCAGATTTATTGGAAGAGATTAAAGGGATTAGTGCCGGCTCTGGAATAGATTTTAATACCATATTAGCGTTTCAACTCATTGATGAGATTTGGACAAACGCAAGATTGATAAATATACCACATCATTGTACTTCTGTTGGGATTAACAATTATAAAAAAGACGGCAGTCCAAATTATATTGCGCAAAATATTGACATTACTCCATTTTATCATGATTTTGAAATTCTATTGGACATAAAGGATAAAAATACGGATTCGAGAAAGCTTGTGACAACTTTTGCCGGATACATAGGAGCAAATGGACTAAACAAAAATATTGGTATTACAGAGAATACTTTATCAGACTTAAAGAGTTCACTCAATGGATTACCTGTCTGCTGCATTGCAAGAGGTGTTTTAGAAAAAACTTCGTTTGAAGAAGCTGTGAATTTTATAAAAACTATTAAGCATGCCTCTGGTCAGAATTATATAGTTGGCTCAAATCATGATATAATATCGTTGGAATGTGCTTCTGACTTGGTAAAGGAATATTGGCCGGATTCAACAAAAAATTACACTTTTCATGCAAATAGACCACTTACAAATAATTCATATCATCCTGCTTATTTGGATTATTTACAAGCATTGTATGGCTCAATTCCTGAATCTATATGTTTCTCGGACGAAAGATTAGAATCAATAAAAAACATAATCTTAAATAATCAGCACATTAGTTTGAAGACTATTAAGGATGCTCTTTCTAAAAAACCAATCTGCAATAGCAATACTTTTGTTTCTACGATTATGGAGTTTGGCAATGGATATAGCGAACTCAGGATTTCTCCAGGGAAACCAGATTCGACAGAATATATTGTATTTAGAATAAAAAAATAACATTGCATAATACATGGCAAAAACTATTGGGGCTGATGCGCAGATAAGCAAGTTTTTAGTACTTTAGTAAAAGTTTAACGTGGGATAAGGACGCTGCTGCTAACGCCCCAGCGTGCCTAACCATGGAAACGTTAGCAGCAAGCGTGACACGTCCTAAAATGTCTAGACAAAATGATGTAGATATTTTTAAAAAAGTCGGTATTCCTTGGTTACACCTAATTTCAAACTGTTCTGTTGTTATTCAACTAATTTTTACTACATTAGTTTCGGCTTAAAAATCGTTGTTTATGAGCACTAAAAATAATCTTTTGAATAAATTACAGAATTTTATACCCGCTCTTAAATGGCTACAAAACTATTCCTCCGGATTTTTAAGCAGCGATACCATTGCAGGAATAACACTGGCTGCATATGCCATACCTGTTTCTTTGGCCTATGCAACAATAGCTGGGTTGCCACCTCAATACGGCGTATATGGGTATCTCCTTGGAGGGCTATTTTACTCCTTGTTTGGAACCAGTAAGCAGCTGGCTATCGGACCCACCTCAGCTATATCAATGTTAATTGGGGTTACTCTTGCCAATCTATCAAATGGGGATACTCAACGTTGGGTAGATCTTGCATCGCTATCTGCACTGGTTTTTGCAGGAATCAGCTTTTTAGCTTACATACTACGATTAAGTAGCATTATCAATTTCATCAGTGAAACAGTACTGGTTGGGTTTAAGGCAGGAGCTGCCTTGCTGATTGGCATGACCCAGTTGCCCAAACTATTTGGTGTGGCATCAGGCGGAGAAAGTTTTTTTTCGAGATTGTCCGAACTTATTATCCAGCTACCAAATACCAATGTTTATGTATTAATTTTTGGTTTAGTAGCCATTGTTTTACTTATTTCTGGCAAAAAATTGTTTCCTGGCAAACCTGTTGCAATTTTTGTTGTTGCTCTCTCCATACTAATTATATCTTTTACCCCGCTAGGATCAATGGGATTCAAAACTGTGGGTATAATTCCCAGCGGATTACCAAAATTTCAGGTACCAGATTTAAACCTTAGCGATATCGGAAGTATTCTTCCGCTTGCATTTGCTTGTTTTCTATTAGCTTATATAGAGAGTGTTTCAGCAGCAAAGACACTGGCTCAACAAAACGGCTACGAGATTGATGCCGGGCAGGAGTTGCTTGCCCTCAGTGCTGCAAACCTTGCCACTTCTTTAGGTCAGGGCTACCCTGTAAGTGGAGGACTTTCACAATCTGCAGTTAATGATAAAGCAGGTGCCAAAACCCCAGTTTCGCTAATAGTTGCATCAATTAGTATTGCGGCTTGTCTATTGTTCTTAACAGGATTACTTAAAAATCTACCCACAGTTATTCTGGCGGCTATAGTACTTGTGGCAATATTGGGTTTATTTGATATCAAAGAGATGAAAAGGCTATATAAAGTAAACCGTTTTGATTTTATTATAGCGATGATAGCTCTGATAAGCGTAATTGTATTTGGAATCTTAAAAGGAGTGCTCATTGCAGCATTGTTCTCCTTGATTCTTATTATCAGGAATGTATCAAGCCCACATGTAGCTTTTTTGGGTCGTATTCCAGGGACTAACAGGTACACAGACATTCAAAGGCATCCACATAACGAGCTGATACCCGGGGTTTTACTTTTCAGGGTGGAATCAACATTGGTCTATTTCAATGTGTCAAATGTTTATCAAACCGTTTGGAAAAGGATTCAGGAGTACGGGCCCTCACTTAAAATTGTAATATTTGATTTAAGTACATCTGCCACTATTGACTCCAGCGGAGCAAGGTTAATTAAAAGGTTGTACCAGAATTTAGAAGCTAAAGGAATAATTTTCAAGGTAGCTGAGGCACATTCCGAAGTTCGGGATATTCTAAGAAGTGAAGGTATAGAACACCTGCTTGGCCATATAGGCCGAAGGGATTCGCTCAACGATGTAATTTTAACTACAATTGGTGAAAGAGAACCTGACATTATTCAGGCTAAAGAAAAACTGAAAAGAAAAGATTTATCTAAAATCATCTCCCAAATTGTACTTGGCAATAACTACTTTACCCAAACACACCCAAAAGAGTATTTCGAAAGCTTCAAGAAAGCACAGAAACCCTACATAACTCTTGTAACCTGCTGTGATTCACGCGTTCCGTTAAATTCCTTAATGCCAGATACCTCTAATAAGGTGTTTTCGATTCAGAACATAGGCAACCAGATTTTATCAACTGAGGGGTCTGTTGATTATGGTGTATTCCACCTTAAAACCCCGTTGCTGTTTTTCCTTGGACATTCAGATTGTGGGGCAATAAAGGCATATCTCAACGGGTTTGATGAAGAAACTTATGGTATTAAACATGAATTGGATTTTTTAAGGCCCATAATCACCTCCATTAAATCCTCAATCAATGGTGATCGTCTTCACACCCAGGTAATTGAGAAAAACCTTGATTACCAGGTGAACATCGCCTTTAAAAAATACAGGGAACAAGTCCAATCAGGTCAACTCACCATTATGGCAGGGTTCTACGATTTCAGAGGAGAATTTGGCAAGGGTATGGGGAATGTGGTAATCGTTAATGTTAATAAACAAAAAGATATTAACGAAATGCGAAATCTTCCAATCTTCTCTTACCTGTCGGAGGCTCAAAAGGAGTTACATATCGGGCGATTACCCGAATAAATTAATGATAGTTGATTTATTAAAGCCTAATATCCTAGCGTCTTCCCTTTTTTGATTGCCGGAATTCCTTCCTTCATCCATACTGGCATTGGAGCACCCTTTAGATAGTAATCGAAAAACTGTTGCATCCGTATTGCCCAGTCAATCCGGTTTGCTCTACGAACCAGGTTATGTGGCTCATCATTGTAGTTTACCATCCAAACTGTTTTCCCCAGTCGGCGTAGCGCAAGGAAATACTCAATTCCCTGGTACCAAGGTACAGCGCCATCGGCATCATCGTGCCGTATTAAGAGAGGTGTATTAACCCTTGGGGCATAGAAAATGGGAGAATTCTCAATGAAATTTAACGGTTTATCCCAAAGAGTACCACCAATTCGGCTTTGCGTATGTTCATATTGAAACATTCTTGCCATTCCCGATTCCCATCGTATGCCACCATATGCACTTGTCATGTTAGAAACCGGAGCACCAGCAGATGCTGCTTTAAACAAATCAGTCTGCGTTACCAGGTAAGCTATCTGATACCCACCCCAGCTTTGCCCTTGCACCCCGATTCGATCCTTATCGACAAACCCTTTGCTAATCAGAGCCATCGTTCCGCTGATAACTGCATCGTATGCACTTTTACCAGGAGTTCCAACCCGATACCTGATATCGGGAAAAAATACAAGGTAATCGTTGCTGGTATAAAGAGTTGGGCAAATAACCGAGCGTCCAGGTTTGGGTTCAAAATGGCTATGTAAATTATCAGTGTGAGTTTCATAAAAATAAACCATCATCGGGTAACGTTTGCCGGGGTCAAAATCATCTGGTTTGTACAATAACCCCTGAATGCTATCGCGGTTAAAATCAACCCATTTTACCAGCTCAACCGAACCCCACTTATAATCAGCCATCTGGGGATTAGCCTCAGATAGTTTGATGATATTTTCAAATAATAAATTGCTGACCCAAAGATCTCTGTATTCTTTAAATGATTCTCTTTGCCATATAACTTGGTTTGAATGGTTTGATTTCTTTGCAAAAGTGTACTTGAAATCACCGGTTAATAAAATATTTATTTCTCCCGGATTACTAATGTTGATAGCTGAAAACCCATCCTTTTTGCTTACTTCGTCAAAAGTTGAGAGAAGAATTGGTTTGGTAAAAGTGATATATTCTTCTTTGGGATCGGTTTGCAGGTAACGATATACATTCTTACCAATCCTCCCTTTTCCACCAGTTAAGCATACCGGTTTTAACTTCCCTGTAGGATCAAGGGCCCAGATGTCAAATTTATCATAAACCAGCAAATACTTATCGCCCTCAACCCAACCAGCAAAACCATAAGGGTAAGGGATCTGAGGTACATCATTCTCCTCGTTATAAAAATTTACTTTTAAACCAGCAGTTAAACAAGTTGATTTATTCTCTTTTAAGGACCACGAATACCATGCATTTTCATTCACCTGGTAATAGGCTACAAAGTTGCCGGAAGGTGACAGAAAAACCCTGAAAGGATTTCCTTTAACTACAATATTCCGTGCACCGGTTTTTGTATTGATAAGGTAAAAATCGCTTTTGGTTGGGGAATCCCATGTCATTGTAAATTGATACGGGAGTTCTGACTCACCCAACGCGTAAGGTGCTTCACCCTCAAGAGGAACCTTTAACCTGGGAATTGCTTTGTCGGCAAGCTGAACTATTTTTTTATCCTTAAAATGGTAAACGGCCAGATAGGATTTTTTTTCATCCTCTTTTAGGTTAACTTTTTGCTGAGATTGAAGAAGCGTATCGGTATAGCTCCATAGGTCAAGGATCACCTTTTCATCATCAGTTAACGTATCCTTAGGCACCTCAACTGGTTTAGGCATGGTATAGAGGTATAATTTTCCACCAGATTTAGAGAAAAATGGTATAGTATTTTGACTTACAACCCAACCCTTCATCATACCTGAAGTTTGGGAACTGATAATTTTTTCTGTTTTATTCTCCTTTTGATTCCAGTAGTACAAATCATAAATTTTAACTTTCCCGGTATCTGCTGTAAACTGGAAAACCAATTGGGATCCAATCTCATCAAAAACCAAATTCAACACCTCTCCTTTCTGTTCAAATATTTTTACTGCATCGGGTTTTCGGGTGTCGAATATCTGAACCTGGGCTAATTTTAAACTATCACCTGATTTTGTGGTAAATGAAAAGAGCAAGCCATTTTTTGATACTGCATAATCGGCAACTTTTTCATATTGGTACTGCTGACCCGAAATGGGATTTACAAGCATTAAACGACCTGTTTTTTCCTGCTCATCAGGTTTTGCCTTTTTCACCGGTTTTGTTTCGGCTTTTTTGGTTGAATCTACCTGCTTTTTATCACTCTTTTTTAATTCATCGGTATATATTGCCACCCAGGTACCTGCTGTTTCGCCCATTTTATATGATTTCACCTTATTGAAGCCAGTCTCGTTGCCATTTCCGAAAACAAAAATTCCTAGTGAATCTTTAGGCATATCATCCTTTTTCTTTTTATCAAGTTTTGCCTTTCGAACTATTTTTTTCTCAGGTTTGATCTGAAACACAACAAACTCATTTGCAGGTGAAATTGCAGCCTTATATCCCCGGCTAAAAGACTTTTTAAAACCTTTCTGCAGACCAACTAACCACAAATTCCCGTCTCCATCCTGAGGGTTAATTTCATAGGTAACCCAGTTCCCATCCTGAGAGATATCCGGATTCATCAGATCGTTCCAGCTATCGTAAACATCATGGGATATGGTTTTTTTTGAATTCTGAGCATTTAATAATACAGGTAAAATGCCAAATA
The DNA here is from genome assembly GCA_964552655.1 of uncultured Rikenellaceae bacterium. GTDB lineage: Bacteria > Bacteroidota > Bacteroidia > Bacteroidales > Tenuifilaceae > CAZKHG01. Next base: position 78,626 of record CAZKHG010000011.1, on the reverse strand, counting down.
AAGCAAGGAAAATAAACTTTTTCATAGCAATTTGGGTTGATGTTAAAATAGTATGACTCCAATTAAGCCATCGAGTTTAAATAGAAAAATGAATGCCTTTGTTAAACAGATGTTTGTTATTTACCGTAAATTTCAATCGCCAGTATCTCTGGTCTGTTGCCCAGTCTTAGCGGTGGACCCCAGGAACCATAACCGTTTGAAACGATGAAATGTGTATTTCCTTTTTGCAGATACCCGCTGCTCAGCTCATAAATAGCAGCGGTGATGTAGTTAAAAGGCCAAAGCTGGCCATGATGCGTGTGCCCTGAAAGCTGGAGATCGATTCCTTTATCAGCCACATCTTTCAGGTTAAAAGGTTGATGATCCAAAAGAATTAAGGGTTTAGATATATCCAGATCAGATATAAGTGAGTCGAGAGGTTTCCGATCTCTCCCTGTGGTAAACTTAACCTGACGGTCATCCCGTCCAATGATATAAAACTGGTTATCTACCAGGTGAGAGGAATCCCTTAAAACCCCAACTCCATGAGATTCCAGGTATTTTACTTTCCCTTCAACACCTCCAAAAAACTCATGATTTCCGGTTACCGCAAATACTCCAAATTTCGAATTAATAAGAGGGAACAGCTCTCCTATACCATTATTAACAATAGGTTTGATATCTTCATCAAAAACATCGCCAACCAGTAAAACTATGTCAGGGTGTTGAGCATTTACCAGATCAACAAGTTTTTGCAACCTGGCTTTTGATATAATAGTGCCAAGGTGAATATCCGATACGGCGACAATTTTATATTTTGATTTAAGCGATTTATTGAGTTGTATTGAAAATTGATTTACCCTGGGAATTCTTGCATTGATAAAACTTACAAGAATAATGAGCATTGTAATTAAATATATCGCCTTAATAAGTAGCGTTTTTATATCAGCATTAATCATTCCCTTTGCGCCCTGATATGGGAGAAAATGGATAATCAAACGGAATATATCGAAAAGCAGTAAAAACAGGAAAAGGTAAAGCATAAAACCCATCCAAAGTGATCCCGTCTTAATCAAAAAATCAATTAACCCGTTGGTCCAGAATCTTTCAACAATACGACCTAAAGGGTAGGAGGCCACAATCACCCAGAATATCAGTTTAATATAAAAAGCTAACACCGGATATGCATTAAACAATAGCTGTGATTTGTAGAAAATATATAGGTTTACCGATGTATAAACCCCAATTACAATGGTGAGAAAAATTAACAGATATGAAAGTTTCATAAGTATTGAATTAATGACTTTGTAAAGCTAAACAAGAATTTCATTAAAATTGTTCTTTGATAGGGTTAATTATCATGATTAACAGCAGGATTGGCAATTGCTAATTAAAAAAGATGTTATTATCATTGTATCAACATCTGAATTTGACTTTTAATTCAGCCACTTTATTCCGCTAAATATGACTGAAATCCATATCAACCCACAAATTGAAGCGAGCTGGAAAGAAGTTTTAAAAACTGAGTTCCAGCAAGAATATTTCTTTAACCTTAAAAATTTTCTGTTAGAAGAAAAGAAAAAAAATATTGTTTTCCCCCCTGGATCGATGATTTTCTCAGCCTTTAATCATACTCCATTTAACGAGGTAAAAGTTGTACTGCTTGGTCAGGATCCATACCATGGCCCGGGTCAAGCCCATGGGCTTTGCTTTTCGGTACCTGGTGGGGTAGAAAAGCCTCCTTCGCTGGTTAATATTTTCAAGGAAATTCAGAGTGATCTAGGGTTACCAATTCCTAAAAGCGGGAACCTGGAGAAATGGGCAAATCAAGGGGTCTTGTTGCTTAACGCTACCCTGACGGTAAGAGCACATCAGGCCGGATCACACCAGAAGAAAGGATGGGAGCAGTTTACGGATGCCGCCATTATGGCCTTATCGCAGAAAAGATCGGGTATTGTTTTTTTGCTTTGGGGTGCATATGCCCAGGCCAAAGCAGCAATAATAGATCAAACAAAGCACCTGATTCTTACAGCGCCTCACCCCTCCCCGCTTTCGGCAAGCCGGGGCTTTTTTGGGTGTAAGCATTTCTCGAAAACAAACCAGTACCTTAAATCATTGGGAAAAATTGAGATTGACTGGCAGATTGAATAAATATCAACTAGTGGTGCTCTCTATACCACCTTTCAATCTCCTGGTTATACTTGTCGTATAATTCTTTAATCCGATCGATACTGCATGTCTTATCGTAAATCCTGATGACATCCAGCGGCCCCTCAAATGTCCAGAAAAAGCCAATTGCAGCATCATAGCTATTATTGGCAACGTTATTCTTGACGTTCTTATTGATGTGCAGAAAATCGCCCCATTTCAGCTCATGATTGATTGTAAAATAAAACATGGAGTTATCGTAAAGATCGTAGAAAATCTCAGGGGTTTTCATTTCAACAGAAAAGGTTTTATTGAGGAGTATCAATACATTTTCATCAATATGTTTATATCGCATGAATTCCACCCCTTTTTTCTGTAGGCTTTCCTGAATAAGAGGTATCTCTGCATAGCAGGAGAGATTGTTAATACGTATGCATTGAAACCGGTTTCCCTTAAATTCCAGCCATCCGGTTGTTCCATTGCATTTATGGGATCTCTCCTTATTTAAAGCTTTTAAAAGTCTTGACAACTTAATTTCATCCATCTCCTTTGCCAAGGCAAGAAATATTGACTTCGGCCTAACATCATCAGGGAGGTTATTCCCAAAATACCCCGGAAAAGGTTCATAATTTTCGAGCACAAGTGTATTGTTCAATAACCTATCGGTAAGCGATTTCACCCGCTCTTCCTTTATGATCATTCCCCTGGTTTGAATGATCTTAGTTTCACTTATCGCCATAGTTTTTTTCTGAACAAATTACAACAAAAGACTTTATATGTCAATGTAAACCGAAATTTGGACGTAATGTTTAATTTATTGATCAATTTTTTAACCCAAATTGTATTTATGTTTTCAGGTTCAAACAACTAGTAATTAAAATTTTGATACTTTTGCAAACTCAATATCTACAAACATTTAATACTATGGAAAGAGCAAAGTTCATAATGCATAAAGGCAAGGAAATTTATTTTATCGACTACACTAACCTTAAAGTTGAAGCTGATTTTCTGGCTGCAATTAAAAGCACCAATGCTTTTCGTGAAAAAGTGAAAAGCATGGGAAAAAAGGATCTTTTAATGCTTGTTGATACAACCAACAGCTATGTTTACGGCCAGGCATTTGCGGAAATTAAGCGTTCCGGAAAACTCACACAGGATATAACCAAAAGAACTGCTGTTGTTGGTATCACCGGGGCAAAAAAAAACATTTCTTGATATAATCAATGTTTTTACATCACTGAATGTAAAAGCTTTTGATACTTTAGATGAGGCTAAAGACTGGCTGGTATTATAATCTTGTATATTGATGATAAAAACTAAAGGGTGCCTGATAGCACCCTTTAGTTTTTTATTCAAATTGCTTAAATGCAGCTTTAATCTTATCAATAGCTTCGCGAAGCTGCTTTTCGTTAATAACAAGCGGTGGTGCAAATCGAATGATATTGCCATGGGTAGGTTTAGCCAGAACACCATTTTCGGCCATTGCAATGCAAACATCCCAGGCGGTTTTTCCCTCCTTGTTGCGTATTACCACAGCATTGAGTAACCCTTTACCACGAACTAGTTCAATCATGTTGCTCTTAATGCTTTTCATCTCATCACGGAATATTTGCCCCATTTTTTCAGCATTTTCAGCAAGTTTCTCGTCTTTAATCACGTTGAGGGCTGCAATTGCAACCTTACCGGCAATTGGGTTCCCGCCAAAAGTTGAGCCATGTTCGCCTGGTTTTATAGTTAGCATTATCTGATCGTCAGCAAGTACTGCGGAAACCGGGAAAACACCACCGGAAATTGCCTTCCCCAGAATAAGAATATCCGGACGTACCCCTTCATGATCGCAGGCAAGCATTTTGCCTGTTCTGGCAATACCGGTTTGAACCTCATCGGCAATAAAAAGTACATTATGCTTCTTGCATAGTTCATACGCTTTTTTAAGATACCCTTCATCGGGTACAAATACTCCGGCCTCGCCCTGGATAGGTTCAACAAGAAATCCCGCTACGTTGGGATCCTGCAACTCCTTTTCCAGTGCAGCAATGTTGTTATAGGGTATTTTTACAAAACCGGGAGTGTAAGGACCATAACCACCGTAAGAATCCGGGTCGGTTGACATGGAGATAATAGTAATGGTTCGACCATGGAAATTATCCTCACAAACAATAATCTTAGCTTCGTTCTCTTTGATGCCTTTAACTTTATAAGCCCATTTCCGGCAAAGTTTCAATGCTGTTTCATCGGCTTCAGCTCCAGTGTTCATTGGCAAAACCTTATCGTAACCAAAATACTTGGTTACAAACTCTTCGTATTCACCCAGAACATTATTGTAGAATGCCCTCGAAGTCAGGGTCAACACTTTTGCCTGTTCAGTCAATGCTTTAACTATCTTTGGATGACAGTGACCCTGGTTAACTGCAGAGTATGCAGAAAGAAAATCGAAATACTTTTTCCCCTCAACATCCCATAGGTAAACACCTTCCCCTTTTTCCAGCACAACTGGGAGTGGATGGTAGTTGTGGGCACCGAATCTGTCCTCGCGTGCAATGTAATCTTTTGAAGTCATCTTGCTCATACCTTTACGTTTATTAATTGATTATCTGATATTTAATTTATATTCAAATGTTTGAGAAAACGATACAAGATTAAAGTAAGTTTTACAATTTTCAAATATATAGAATTTTACATAGTATATGTTAAGAAACATGTAAACTGAAAAGCATATTAACACTAATTAAAAAACAGATGCTTCATCTAAATAACTCTTTTGAAAAATGTCCGGGAACTTGTTTTTTAGTCCTCTAATTGGAAAAAATACTATTTTTGGTAACATTTTTCAGAGATGAACGAGTCAATTCTAAAATCGTTGATGCAGCTTTTCGCCATCATTGCGGATGTAGATCGGTATGGTACTTCCGGCTTGGCTCGCGAGGTGGTTGAAGCCTACCTGGAAAACGAATTTGGGGCAGAACAGGTTAAAGTGTACCTGGACCAGTTTGATAAATACATCTATCAGTATCACCCGGTTGAACAAAGAAAAGAGCAGCAGGGTGATGAGTACAATTACCCGATAAATGACTGGGTTAACGAACTGGGACATAGCATAAACAAAGAGTTTGAGCAACATCAAAAGGTTTGGCTTATCCTGCAGCTGATCGAGTTTATTGGCGACAGCAGGATAAACAGCTCCAATAAGCTTGAATTCGTTAAATCAGTTGCCAGACTATTCAACATCAGTGAGTTTGAATTCAACAACGGGAAAGATTTTATTCTTTGTGAAGATAAGTCGGGAATGCCCTGGAATGAACAAATTTTATTGATAGATAATAACAAGGATAACCCGGTTCCTGAGATTAAGCACTTATATAACGAGTTGTTGAAAGGCCAGATTTATGTTCTGAGGATTTCCAGCACAAATACCTATCTTATCAAATACTTTGGCGATAGCGACCTTTTTTTGAATAGCAGAAACATAATACCAGGGAGAGCTTACATTTTTGGGGTAGGTGCAGTGATAAGGGGTCAAAGGATTCACCCGATATATTATAGTAAGGTTTCGGGTGAATTTATAAAAGATTTAAGCAAATCATTTATCACCTTTACCGCAGAAAATATCGAATACCGCCATAAGGGGAGCAAAGATGGTATATACCCATTCTCCTTCAGCGCACATTCAGGCCAGCTGGTTGGGATAATGGGCGGAAGCGGAGTTGGAAAATCAACCTTGATAAACCTTTTCAACGGAAATCTCAAACCTGTAAACGGGAACATTCACATTAACGGGTATGATATTCAGAATGAAAAAAAATCCCTAAAGGGTATAATTGGTTATGTTCCCCAGGATGATCTGCTGGTTGAGGAGCTGACCGTTTATCAAAATCTTTACTACAGCGCCTCACTTTGCTTCAAGGATTTCAGCGAAAAGGAGATAAAAGAACTCGTTGAAAGAACTTTGCTGGATTTTGAGCTGGCCGAGGCTAAAAACCTGAAAGTGGGCGACCCCATAAATAAATTTATCAGCGGAGGGCAAAGGAAAAGGCTCAATATAGCGATGGAGCTGATGCGTCAACCTGCTGTTCTGTTTGTTGACGAACCAACCTCAGGTCTCTCCTCTATGGATTCAGAACGGATTGTTCTGATGCTGAAAAAGCAAACGTTTAAAGGGAAAGTTGTATTTGCCAATATACATCAACCCTCATCGGATATTTTTAAGCTGTTCGATAAAATTATCATTCTCGATCAGGGTGGAAGAGTTATCTTTCAGGGAAACCCGATGCATGCTGTGGTTTACTTCAAGCAAATTGCCCACTACCTGAAAGCTGAGGAGAGCGAATGCTTAACCTGCGGGAATGTAAATACAGAACTTATCCTCAGAATTGTTGAAGCCCGGTTGGTTAATGAGTATGGCAAAGTTACCCGGAAACGCAAACGCTCATCGCAGGAATGGTATGAACTGTATTTAAAGAAAATTCAAAGTAAAATCAACATAATGCGCTGCGAGGGCAAAGCACCTCTCCCTGAAAACAGCTTTAGCATTCCTTCCCGGAGAAAACAGATGTGGATATTTTTTAAAAGAAATCTGCGAAGTAAAATAGTAAATCAGCAGTTTATGTATATCAGCCTGCTGGCTGCCCCATTCCTTGCCCTGATACTTAGCTTTTTCACAAAATACATCAGCGGAATACCCGGGGATCCGAATGCTTACGTTTACAGCGATAACGAGAATATTCCCAGCTACCTTTTTATGAGTGTTGTGGCCACAATCTTTTTAGGGTTAACCATTAGTGCTGAGGATATTTTCAGGGACAAGAAGGTTCGATTACGGGAAAAGTTTCTTAACCTTAACTATTTCAGCTACATCAACTCAAAAGTACTGGTACTCATAATTTTTTCTGCCATACAAACATTCCTGTTTGTAGCAATTGGCAATTACATTCTGGGCATCAAGGGGATGCTTTTAAGCCATTGGCTGATCCTTTTTTCAACTGCTGTTTGCTCAAACCTGATTGGACTAAACATTTCAGCCGCCTTGAATTCCGTGGTGGCAATATATGTTATGATTCCGCTAATTCTTGTTCCCCAATTGCTTTTTAGCGGCGTAATAGTTAACTTTAATAAATTCCATAAATCAGTTACAAATCCTGAGTTTGTTCCAGTACTAGGTGATATAATGGTAAGTCGGTGGGCTTATGAAGCACTTTGTGTTCACCAGTTCTCCGGGAATAAGTTTGAAAAAGAGTTTTTCAGCGACAATAAACAGCTCAGCGACAATGCCTATTATGCTTCTTTTGTAATTCCCAGGCTACAGCTCCATCTTGACGAGATAGAAAGGGACATCAGGTTGAAGAATGATTTATCAACCTATAAAAACGAGCTGCAGCTGATAAAAAATGAGGTGGCTTTACTAAAAAGGGATCATCCCGTTAAATCAATTTTTTACCCTGATACCGCGCTGCTTTCAATCGCAAAAGTTGACTCCAGCACGCTGAAAATGTACAAATTGCTGTTTGATAACCTAAAAGCTTATTTCAACTCTCAGTATCGAACAATAAGCAGACAACGCGATTTAAAATATGAGTCGATCTCTGCAAAGGTTGGTGGTTACGATGCGTTTTATAAGCTGAAAAGGGAGTACTCCAACAAATCTTTGGAATCACTCTTGCTAAATAAAAACGAGGTAAATAAAATAGAAGAAGTAGATTCAAGGCTAATCAGAAGGTATGATCCAGTATATGCCACTCCAACTTCAGTTTATGGCAGGGCTCATTTATTCGCACCGGAAAAACGAATTGGCTCATTATTTGTTTCCACATTCTGGTTCAATATTTTAGCGATCTGGATCATGACGGGTGTATTTTATGTTATACTATGGACAAACATTCTACCATACATTTCGAGGTATATGGAAAGATTTAAGTTCCGGAGGTTGGCAAAACGTATCTCTAAATACAGACCAAGATAATTCTATAGTGATGAGTTCATTACTGCGATTTTTAAATTATATGTTATGAACTAATAGTTAAGATTTTCAAACCGGGTTTTATGAGTTTATTTTGAAACAGTAACATAGTTTAGCTGGTAAAATCAGGGTAATTTAATGGGTAAACTAAATGGATTCTTTACATTTGCAAAGGCACAAAATTTATTCGACGATGAATTATAAAAAACTTATATTCCTTTTTACAACTATCTTATTATCAATAGTTCTGTACTCACAAGAACCTGGAAAAATATTACAAAAATCGACCGATAAGGTTAAAATTGAAGGGAAATACTACTACATCCACATTGTTAGAAAGGGAGAAACCCTTTATTCAATAAGTAAACTCTACGAGGTTAGCCAGATAGACATTGCCATGGAAAATCCTGATATCTATCTTGGTCTGCAAGTTGATCAGGCTTTAAAAATCCCGATAAAGGATTTTAATGAGGATAATCAGAATGAGCTGTACATCTATCATATAGTAAAAAAAGGGGAAACCCTTTTTGGCCTTTCCAGGAAGTACCAGGTGGAAATAAATGACATTGTGAGCGTTAACCCTGATGTTCAATCCGGCTTGATGCTGAGTCAGGTATTAAGGATACCCAAAGATAAGCTGAATACTCTTGGTAAAAAGGCAATACCCGATTCTATCCGGTTTTACTTTCATCAGGTCAGGCCAAAAGAAGGGCTTTATTCAATATCCAAACTTTACAATATTAACCAAAAAGTGATTGAGAAATTTAATGCCGATTTGTTGATAAATGGTTTGAAATACGGGAGCATCCTCCGTATTCCCAAAAACCCGGCCGATACATCTTTACTCCCAAAATATGAAGTTGTTCAAAACATTTCCAAGGACAAGCAGGAGGCAATTACCCCTGTAGTTTCGTCGCTGCCAAATACTTTATGCGATACATTCAACTATCAGAAGTACAAAATTCCCTTTAATGTTTCCTTACTATTACCGTTTGAGACCGACAAGGTAGAAGCGGACACTATTTTCAATGGTTTGCTCACCTCGTACATGAGCGTAGCCGATAAAATAGCCATACTGGATCGGCCTGAGATTTCCAAATCACTTTCAATCATTGAATTCTACCAGGGTTTACTTATGGCCATAAATCAGCTGAAAAAGAATGGCCTCTCCATTAACCTTTCCGTTTTCGATACCCAAAAAGAGGTACAACGGGTTAACTCCATTCTGGCATCTGCCCCACTAAAAAATGCCGATCTTATTATCGGGCCAATCTACCCGGAAGAGCTTAAACCTGTTGCCGAGTTTGCCCGGGCTAATAGTAAGATTATGATTTCCCCTCTTTCATCAGCCAACCATCTGCTTTATGACAACCCTTATGTTTACCAGGTTTTTCCATCGTTTCAAACACAAGTTAGAGAATTTGTAAGTCAAATTGAACTTTGTAACCCTGGCAACCTGATGGTGGTTTATGAAGATGACAGTACAAATTTTAGAATGATTGAGCAATACAAGGAGCATCTAAATACTAAGATTAGCAAATGCTCAAATGCCGAACAGCTCCATTTTAAAGAGATAACCTACAAACCCGGTGGCAACAATATTGAGACCAAGGACAAAATCAACCAAAGTTTAACGCTGGAGAAAGAAAATATCATTTTTGTTCCCTCTGACAATGAGGCCTTTGTATCGGATTTTTTGAGTCACCTTTTTGCTTTAACAACCTACTATGGGTATAATGTCAGGGTATATGGCTTCCCCAAATGGCAAAAATTTAAAAATATCCCGATTGAATACTACTACAAGCTTAACCTTCACCTTTTTACACAGGTGTACCTTGATTTCACCAAACCGGAAATTATAAACTTCACTGCCAACTACAGAGATTTGTACAGATCTGAACCTACACAATACTCATTCCAGGGTTATGATACCGGATTATTTTTCCTGAACGCGCTAAAAAAATACGGGAAAGATTTCCGGAAATGTATCAATAACAATAAAACCAACCTGCTTCAATCCGATTACGATTTTATTCAGGTAAACCCATCGGGCGGGTTTGAGAATAAATCGGTTTTCCTAATCCAGTATTCCAAGGATTTTGACATTATAAAAATCAGATAGAAATCAACATCCTGGCATAAAATTCTTATTATCATACACTTATTGCTCAATGCTCTAAAACGTTTGTTTTAAACATGGGTTTCAAATCGAATTATTTTTACATTTGTATAAAATCAAATCAAGTCCATGGTAACATCAGGCAATTCAACCCGCGATAAACTCATAGAAACCGCTAAAGAGCTCTTTTTAAAAAAGGGTGTGGACAGGGTGGGTGTTCGGGAAATAGCGGCACAGGCCGGCATCAATTTATCGTTGATGAACTATTACTTTAGGAGCAAGGAAATCCTTTTTGAAACGATTTTTGATATCCTGATTAAAGAAAAAGCCACCGTGCTCAGGGAGATATTAAATTCCGACCAGCCGCTGGAGAATAAGCTTAAGGACTACGTGTTTAAGTATATTGATATTCTCTCCTCTGATCCCATTCTGGTATCTTTTGTACTTTCCATTATCCACAGGAACCCGGAGAAGATCTCTAAGATGAAATCAGTGGTTTACCTTTATAATACCGACATTTTTTGCGCACAGCTAAACCGGGAAGCCGATGCAGGCAAAATTAAACGGATTGATCCTGAACACTTTTACATCAGCATGATATCCTTGATTCTTTTCCCCTTTGCCATTAAACCCCTGATTGCCGATAGGAACAAGTTCGACAACTCCGGGATAGAAAAATTTATCTCTGAGCGTAAACAATATGTTTTTGAAATGCTGATGGCAGCAATAACTATTTAAGCTATTCTTCTCGATTTAATGAACAAAACCAACCCGCTGGGTTGGTTTTGTTTTAATAATGGACAATTATAAATGTTTAATACCCGAAGATCTGATCTAACGTTAGCTTTGTAACAGGGCCGTAAAGCTTCTCCAATTTGGGGAAATCCATATCTGATTCTCTTCCCAAAATCACATAAGTTTTGGGTTTGCCTTTAATGTATTGTTCCTGCCATTTCTTAATATCGGCTAGTGTAAGGGTAGGAATCTTCTCGTACAATGTCTTCCTGATATCGGTTTTATAACCCATCTTTTGGGCATTCAGGTAATTCCATATCAGGTTTAATTTGGTAATACGTTGAGTCTGAATATCAGAAATTAAGGATTGCTTAGACAGTTTAAACGCAGTTTCAGATTCAGGCATTTGTGTGAAAAGCTCGTTAAAGGCGTTAAAAGCATCAATGACTTTATCGTTTTGGGTAGCAATCATGCTCGTATTCATAAAGGGTTTATCAGGTGAGGTTGGAATATTAAAGGTTGATCGAGCAGTGTAAGCAAGCCCTCTCTTCTCGCGCAGCTCCTGAAAAACAATAGCATTCATTCCGCCACCAAAGTAATCGTTGTACAACCTTACAATGGGTAAAAGATCAGTATTATAGTTTATGCTCCTTGAAATAGTTTGCAGGTATGATTGCTTTGCATCATAATTTGCAAAAACTATTCTATCGGCATTTGTTTCCAGCTCAGTGAATTTTTTCTCAGCAGGTATCGGAACCAAATTATTTGATGGTTTGTGGTATTTGCTGATCATCTTTTTAAAGGCATCAAGTTTTTCAGGACCATAGTAGATAACCTTATGTGGGAAGCTTATAAACGACTTAACAACTCCAACAAGCTTATCAGGATCTAACGCTTTCAGCTGTTCAGCAGTTAAGATATTTGTGAAGGTTGAGTTAGCACCAAATGTCGCATAGGCAACTGTTCCTGCAAAAACATTTTGTTGGGTAAGTTTTGCATTGTTTCTCTCCTTGAGTAAATTATCAATATAACTGTCTAAAACTGATTTATCGGGTTTTGGGTAACTGATAAGCTCTTCCATTAAGGATATTGCTTTTTCAGCATTATCGCTTAGCCCTGAAAGCATAAATCTTGTTTCATCTGGCATAACTACCACATTAAATGTGCAGGCAATTTTATAGAATTCCTGTCCAAGCTCTTCTGCAGAAAGTTTATTTGTACCTAAGAGTTGCAGGTACTGAGTTGCGATGGCATAAATCGGGTCGCTGTTGCTGCCAAAATCATAGTAGTAAACCAGGTTAAAGGTTTTATTTTCTGTATTCTCCTTGTACAGGATATCAACACCCTTTGCTAGAGATGATTTAGTAATATCTTTCTGATAATCGATAAAAACCGGGCTAATTGGTTGTACTTTAGATTCTTTGATTTTCTTAAGGAAATCAGATTCTGCATTCCTGTTTATAAAAATCGGGGTGATGGGCGGTTTCTGAACCTTAGCCACATCTTCAGGTTTCCCCTTGCGTTTATAAACAACAACATAGTTATCTTTCAGGTTTTCGTTGGCAAATTTCACCAGCTGATCCTTGGTGATTTTTTCAAGCCGGGAAATATTATTTACAGCATCACTCCAATCGGTTCGGTTAATAAAACTCATATACATCATTCTGGCTCTACCCCCAATAGACTCATTCATGTTCATCTCACGTAATTTCATGTTGTTTATGGCTGCAGTAAGCATCCAGTCCGGGAACTGACCACTCTTAAGTAATTCTACCTGGTCGAGAATGAGTTTACGGACCTCATCGAGGGTTTGGCCGTTTTTATTCCTTCCACTAAGGTTAAGCACAGTGTAATCTGATAATTTTTGGGCAAATGTTCGTACACCTAGAGTTAATTGTTTTTTATTGATGTTTACGTCTATTAATCCAGCTTTCCCATTGTAAAGGATGGCATTAATCAAATCGGCATAAAGCGATTCTTCCGAATTTGCACCTCTAAAACGGAAGGCAATGGATATATTTTCTGCCTCAAGACCAGTAACCTCAAACACTTTGGGGGTTAAAATGGGCTCCTCTTCATTGAATGTGAAAGGAGGCACTTCCCGTGGAACAAGTCTTCCAAAATATTTATCAATTACCTTAATGGCAGCATCGGGATCAAAATCGCCAGCTAAAGCAATGGCCATATTATTTGGGACATAGTATTTGGCGTAAAATTCACGGATATTTTTCATCGAAGGGTTTTTAAGATGCTCCGCCTCACCAAGTGTAGTTTGTTGTCCGTACGGGTGATTTGGGAATAATCCCTTTAAAATCAACTCCGAAGCCTTACGGCTGTCATTTGTAAGCGACATGTTTTTTTCTTCGTAAACCGTTTCCAGCTCAGTGTGAAATATTCTTAGAACAGGATGTTCAAACCTATCTGCTTCAATCATCGCCCAGTTCTCCAGCTGGTTGCTTGGGATATTTTCCTGATATTGTGTTACATCATTAGAGGTTGATGCATTCGTTCCCTGAGCTCCAATTGCAGTCATCATTTTGTCATATTCATTTGGAATAGCAATTTTTGATGCTACATAGGAGATACTATCAATAACATGGTAAATAGCAGCCCGTTTCTGTTGGTCAGTTTCTACCCGGTAAACCTCAAAAAGAGAATCGATTTTCATTACCAGGGGTTGTTCCTTAGCCCAGTCCTGGGTTCCAAAATTGGGAGTTCCCTTAAACATCATGTGCTCAAAATAGTGAGCTAATCCAGTAGTCTCCTTGGGATCGTTTTTACTACCAACCCTCACAGCGATGTGTGTTTGAATTCTTGGTTCATCATTATATACCGACATGTAAACCTTTAACCCATTTTTCAGGGTATAAATTCTTGCATTCAACGGATCGCCCGGTACTGATTCATACTTGTAATCCTGTGCATATAAGCCAGGAAGTATTGAACAACACAGTAATAGAAGGATTAAAAATTTCGTCTTTTTCATATTATTAAATTTGAAATTGTTAGGTGTTATTTAGACTTGTCTATTCCAAAAAGTTTAAAAGCAACAATTGTTTAATATCCCTGCATCAGGATTTACAAGGGGTTTTTGAATTATTAAACCACTATGTTCATCCAAATAAAACTCCGCTAAAGTTAATGTAATTCGAACCAATTCAGTTTTCCAAAAAGATAACATATAGATATCATCTTTGCACAAAAACCCTTAACAGGTTGTTATTTTAATCAAAATAGGTTAAGTTTAGGGCGCTAAAAAAACACCACTATGAAACTCAAAATCCGTCAAAAGATACTTCTGTATATTTTAACTGTTTCCGCAGCCCTTTATGTGGTTGCCATTGGGTATATAGTAATGAGTTCGCGGAAGGTAATTTCAAGAGATGCCATTACCAAGACACAGAATATCACCAGAATTTCCGCTGATCAGGTTGAAAAAATATTCGAAAGAGAGCTTTCCCTGGTAAGAACATTGTCATATGCATTGCTGGTGTACAAACAAATGCCGCAGGAGCAATGGAAAAACCTATTTCTTGATATGTACACCCCGATAATTACCGAAAATCCTCATATCCAATCACTCTGGGATAGTCGGGAGTACAGCAGCTATGTTCCAAATTACCCGAAAGATTACGGGAGATATGCTATTTCTGTTTATTGGGAAAACGGGAAACTGGTTCATTTATTTGAAGAAAAGAGTCTTAACGGTGATCCAAATATTTACGGAGGGTTTAAGAAAAAAGGGGTTGAGTCGATATGGGAACCTTATGTTGATCAGGCCACCTTTGCCAAAGCGAATGACCTGATGATTACCTATGCTGCGCCAATTAAGGTTAACGGGAAATTTGCCGGGATAATTGGAACAGATGTTCGGCTTCAGAGCTTGCAAGAGATGGTTACAGGCATTAAACCTGTTGAAGGCAGCTACGCGTTTTTAGTTTCTAACACAGGTATCATAGCCGGGCATCCGAACAAAGACTTGATTTTTAAAAACATTAAAGACATCTTCCCGGAAAACTTTGAAAAAGAAAAAATTCTTGAAAGAATACAAGGTGGCAAAGAGTTTTATTTCACAAACACAGATGACAAAGGGAATAGCCAACTTGTTTGCTTTGCTCCAATTACAGCCGGGAAAGTTACTACACCCTGGGCGTTAGTACTTTCAACGCCAACATCCGTTATTACCAGTGAGGCTGACCGAACATTATATGTTTCCCTAGGTGTTGGGGCGGTTGGATTAATTATAATCATCATTGTACTTATTTTTGTCTCTGACAATCTTACCCGGCCAATCCGTAAAATCACCAATTCTATTAAGCATATCGCCAAGGGGGAAATTTCCAATGACCTGATCCTGAATATCAATACCGGTGATGAGATTGAAGAAATGGCGCAAGCGTTAAACACATCAATCGAAGGGCTCAATCAAAAGGCAACATTTGCAGTAGAAATAGGCAAAGGACAATATAATAGTGAGCTGGAAATGCTTAGCGAGCAGGATGTTTTGGCCCAATCGCTTATTGATATGCGAAATAGTCTGAAACATGCACATATCGAAGAAGAGAATCGGAAAATCGAGGATCAGAAAAGAACCTGGGCAAATGAGGGTTTTGCAAAATTCGCCGATCTGCTCAGGCAAAACAACAATGATTTTCAACTTCTTAGTGATAATGTGCTTAAGAACCTGGTTAAATACCTGGGAGCCAACCAGGGTGGAATTTTCCTTTGGAATGAGGAGGATAAGAATGATCAGTTTTTCGAACTCATTTCCGCATACGCATGGGATAGGAAAAAATACGTTACCAAACGTATCGAAAAGGGGGAAGGGCTGGTTGGTGCCTGCGCGATGGAGAAGGAAACAATTTACATGACCGATGTACCCGAAGATTATATCTCAATTACCTCCGGGTTGGGCAGTGCAAATCCAAGGTGCGTAATCCTGGTACCCTTAAAATATGAGGATGCTATACTCGGTGTTCTTGAGATGGCATCATTTAAAGTAATTGAGAAGTACCAGATAGAATTTCTGGAAAAGATTGCAGAGAGTATAGCTGCCACTATCCATTCAGTAAGAATTAATGCCAAAACAAAATTCCTGTTAGAACAGTCGCAGCAGCAAGCCGAAGAGATGGCCGCACAGGAAGAAGAGATGAGGCAAAACATGGAAGAACTTCAGGCAACTCAAGAAGAGGCTGCCCGGAAATCTGGTGAAATTGAAGGCCTAATCAATTCGCTAAACGCAGCTACCTATATGGTTGATTACGATCTCAATGGTAATATCACAAACGTGAATGATGCCTTCTTGAATCGTTTGGGGATTTCCAGAGAACAGCTGATTGGAACACACCACTCCGGGAATATCGAGATGACTGAAAAGCAGAAAAAGGAATATGGCCAATTCTGGGATAACCTACGTTCAGGCTTTAGCAAAAAAGTAAAAACCAGAATCAACTGGAACGGGAAAATAGTAACATTCATTGAAACTTACGTTCCTATTGCCGATGGTGAGGGTAGAATATACAAGATAATGAAACTCTCGCACGAATTGGATGATTTCAAAGATTAATATTTAAACGAGATATTTCAAAAGGGTGATCATAAAATCACCCTTTTTCGTTATTTACCCTCAAGATCAGTTAGTTCAAACCATCGGGTTCCCTTGGTATCAAGGAGAGCAATCACTTCGCCCAATCGTGAAGACTTAACAGTAAGCTCATCCTGATTGAGATTACCTGAACTGAACGCTTTCTCCAGCTCTGCTTTTTCCATTTCAAGCTCATCCAATTCCCGACTCAATGTCTCCAGCTCTCGCTTTTGAGCAAAAGTTAACTTTTTTTCCCGGGGTCGATCAGGTCTTGGTTTTTCAACTCTAGGTTGAATTTTCAGATTCTCTTCTTTCCTGTTGATAACTTCATTTTCAGCAACCCATTGCCTGTACTCGGAATAAGAACCAGGAAATCCATAAATTTCTGCATCACCCTCGAAAACCAGCAAACCATCTACAACCTTATCCATAAAATACCTGTCGTGAGATACAACAACCACCACACCGCCAAAATTCTGCAGGTAATCTTCCAAAACATTCAACGTGAGAATATCAAGATCGTTGGTGGGCTCATCGAGGATAAGGAAATTAGGGTTGCGCATCAGAATTGTTAGCAAATATAATCTCCGCTTCTCCCCTCCGCTTAACTTATAAACGTATGAGAACTGAGTTTCCGGAGGAAACAAGAAAAGGGTTAAGAACTGCGAAGCAGTTATTGTTTTCCCATCGCCAAGGGTAACAACTTCAGAAATCTCGCGGGCTACATCTATAACCTTTTGATCGTCGCGAATATTCATTCCCTCCTGCCGGTAGTAACCGAATACCACTGTTTCGCCAATTTCAACCGATCCACTATCTGGTGGAATTGTATTGGTAATCAGGTTAAGAAAAGTTGTTTTTCCTGTTCCGTTTCTACCTATTATCCCAAGCCTTTCGAACCGGTTGAACCTAAACGAGAAATTATTAAGTATCAATTTTTCACCATAGCCTTTCGATACGCCCAATACCTCAACAATCTTTTTCCCTAATCGCGATGTTTTTACGTTAATTTCCACCTCGGAATCATCTCTCCGCTGATTGGCCTTATCGCGTAACTGGTAAAAAGCATCAACTCTGTATTTAGCCTTAGTACCACGCGCCTGCGGCATTCTGCGCATCCACTCCGATTCCTTTCTTAACAGGTTATTTGCTTTATCAATTTCAGCATTTTGATAACTTAATCGTTCTCCCCGCTTTTCGAGGAAATAGGTATAGTTCCCTTTGTACCAGTAGAGCTGTTTTTGATCAATCTCAATGATATCTGTACAAATCCTGTCAAGAAAAAAACGGTCGTGAGTAACCATAAGTAAGGTGAACCGGTTCTTTATAAGGTAATCCTCCAACCATTCAACCATATCAAGGTCAAGGTGGTTGGTAGGTTCATCCAGAATAAGAATATCAGGCGCTTTTAACAGCACAGAAGCAAGCGCCACCCGCTTTTTTTGACCTCCAGACAGTGTACTAACAACTTGATTAAAATCATCAAGCTTTAATTTTGTTAAAATCGATTTGGCTTTAACCTCAAAATCCCAGGCAGAAAGCCTGTCCATTTCCATAATAGCTGAATG
Source organism: uncultured Rikenellaceae bacterium (assembly GCA_964552655.1). GTDB lineage: Bacteria > Bacteroidota > Bacteroidia > Bacteroidales > Tenuifilaceae > CAZKHG01. The sequence continues at coordinate 60,540 of CAZKHG010000011.1, read as the reverse complement.
AAGACGATTTTTATCTTCATTCATAACAGCCGTTTCATACCCGATTATTGCTTTAGCAATGCTATTATCCGATCGGAATACATTCTCAAGAATGGTTAACGATTCGATTAGAACAGGGTTTTGCTCTAAATACCCAACTGTTAAGCCATTCCGAAAAACCACCTGTCCACTATCTGCAGAATCCCTGCCATTTATTATGTTCAAGAGTGTGGTTTTCCCGCTGCCATTTCGGGCAATTATGGCAACCCGTTGATTCTGAGAAATCCCAAAAGTGATATTCCTTAAAACTTCCAGATCGCCAAATGATTTGCTTACCTCTTCAACTTGTAAATAACTTATAGCCAATTTAATGCAGTATTATTAGCGTTTTATAAACCCGACAAATGTAGCTCCATTTTCAATTTAATATGTATATTTATCCGAAATGATTAACGGGAATGACCAAAAAGGAAAGATATTTAAAGGTTATTGAGTATTTTGAGAAAGCTATGCCGGTGGCAGAAACCGAGTTGGAATACACCAATCCTTATGAGCTGATAGTCGCCACCATACTTTCCGCCCAATGTACTGATAAACGGGTTAATTTAATTACTCCAACGTTTTTTCAGAAATTTCCTACGCCACAAAAGCTGGCAAAAGGTAAAGTTGAAGATATTTTTGAGCTGATAAAAACCTGTTCATACCCCAACAGCAAGGCTAATCATCTATCTGGGATGGCTAAAATGCTTCTCAGGGATTTTAATGGTATAATACCTTCGGACATAGAGCAGCTTCAAAAATTACCGGGGGTAGGCCGTAAAACGGCAAATGTGGTGGCATCTGTTGCTTATAACAAACCAACCATGGCAGTAGATACCCACGTTTTCAGGGTGGCTAAAAGGATAGGTTTAACCCATAACGCAAAAAATCCCCTGGAAACGGAAAAACAGCTTGTTGCCAATATCCCCGAAAAGCTGATCCCCAAGGCTCATCACTGGCTAATTTTGCATGGAAGATATGTTTGTATTGCCCGCAAACCCAAATGCGCCGATTGCGGTTTAACAACATTTTGTAAAGAATACCAAAGGATTAATCCGTTATAATTTGCTCCAGGTTGAATTATCAGGTTAAAATTTATTTCTTATGATCATTTTGCGTTATGACGGCACGTTCCCGGGTTTATTAACAGCCATTTTCCACTCCTACGAAAACAAGGAATGGCCAAATCAGGTAATAGGAAAAGATACAAGTGAAATTGTTTTTGGTGAAACCTTGAATATTGAGACCGATGAAACAAAAGCCACAAGGGTTTGGGAGGGGATAAAAAAAATTGGTGGAATGCTCACCTGTGAGCAATTGTTCCATGCATTTCTATCAGGAGATAAAAATATTGAGATGCTGATTTTTGATTACCTGAGAATCCTGTTTAATGAAAAAAGGTGCATTTCAACAAATTTAGCAATTGAGTGCGTACTGCGGATTGATCAGCTGGGAAAAAAGGTAATGCGCGAAGCGCATAGAATGCTTATGTTTGCACGCTTTGAGCAAACTGCTGACGGGATATGGTTTGCACCATTAGACCCAAAATACGATGTAATCCCGCTGATCACCGGCCATTTTAGGTTAAGATTTGCCAATCAGCCCTGGTTGCTTTATGACACAAACCGTAGCTATGGATTTTACTTCGATAAAATTAAGCTGGAACAGATCACCATTGATAACCCTTTATTTAGCAGGGCAACCGGTAAGGTGAACCGGGAAATTATTCATCCTGATGAGCAGAAATGGCAGGAAATGTGGAAATCGTACTTTAACCAAATTGCAATTGTAGAACGTAAAAATCTGAAATGCCAGCAAAATTTTATGCCAAAACGATTCTGGAAATATTTAACTGAGAAAAAAATATAGGTGCTTCTATTTTCCCCTATTTTCTTTATCCTTTAATGGAAGTATCACCAACCTCCCCCTTCTTTTTTAACCTGAACTTCTTCTCCTGACCTTGAATCAATCGTTCAATGTTCTTCTGGTGGGTAAAAAGCATCAGGCATGCGAGAATAAAAGCGAAAAGGATCAGCATTGGGTTGGTTGTGTGATAAGCAAAAATTAATAAGATCGGGAAGGAAAAACCAGCGATCATGGAACTTAAAGAAACATATCCGGTCAATAAAAGCGAAACCACCCAAATTAACAGCACAAATAGGGCTGCAAAAGGGTGAAGCGAGAAGACCACACCCGAAAGAACGGCCACCCCTTTGCCACCCCTGAAATTGGCAAAAATCGGGAAAATGTGACCGAGCAATGCTGCTATACCAAGTATTAGCTGAAAATTCGTAAACATCCCGGTTTCAGGGATATAAAAATCGGTTAAGTAAAGAAGCCGAACTGCGAAAAACCCTTTTAGTGCATCAATCAGAAATACAAAAAGACCTGCTTTATAGCCAAGCATTCTCATGGCATTGGTTGCACCGGCGTTTCCGCTACCATAGTTGCGAACATCAATACCGTAAAAATATTTGCCTACCCATACCGATGTTGGAATGGAACCCATAAGGTAAGCCAGAATGATGATGAGTATTTTATAAAAAACTTCCACCCTGTTTTTTTTCGCAAAGTAGGGAATATTTTTTTTGGAATCAAAGTGAAATATTATGATTAAATATTGAATATGATTTTGATAAATTTAATGATTTACATCAACCTGACTTTTCGTATAAGGTAACTTATAATGCTATAATTAAATTATGCATCTATTTCAAAATAAGGTCTTTGAATTATAAATCCTTGTAAAATCATTATTGAAAACATCATTTTATTCATCAACCTCAGAAATAAAAACAATTTAGCCCTTTTCGCCCAAAATTATTATAAGTATTATTGCAGAATCTTTTTCGTCACTTTTTAAATCTCAGGTTGATGAGTTTTTATAGTTTTAATTTTTGACTGAAAGAATTACCAAATCAACAATTAATTTTGTTTTTGAATATTGAGAAAAATCAAACATTAGATTATTAAGCGTATTTATGAAATTAATTAATAATACAAAAATTGGAGTAAGGCTTGGTATCGTGTTTACACTAATTGTTGTAGTAACTACATTAGGGTTTGCCTACTTATCCTTTCAAACCAGAAGTATAAAACAGGAACTAGACAAGATTTACAAGGTTAATTTGATGGGAATGGAGTACCTTATAGAAGCCGACAGGGATGCATATCAGTCAAGCGTTGCAATCAGTCAGCTGATAAATCTGGGTGATACAATAAACCCTGGCGATAAAAGTTACCTTATTACTGCAGTTGAAGAGAATCTGGCTCAGGTTGAGCAGCGATATAGTAAGTTCGAAAATGTATCAGATATACTTCACCTTGGGGAGTATAAAGCAATTAATAATAAATTTCACGATAATTATTCAAGAATACAAAATCAAACAAATCAAATAGTAAGATTTCTGAAAAATAGTGAGTACAAAAAGGTTAAAGAAATTTATTTTGGAGAATACACCAGGGCTTTTGATGAGATGCGCGGTGCCATGGATCAATTTACAGGAATAAGTCTCGAAAATGCAAGCTCTGCTTATGATCAAAGCATTACTTTAAGCAATAAAATACTTTACAATTCAATTATAATTACCATCATTATTATAATTTTCATTATTATTTCCGCAATCTTACTAACCAAGAGCATTTCCAAACCTCTTAAATATGCTGTGGACTCTCTAAGTAACATAGCAAATGGCGATTTAAGGGTTGATCTTTCAAATGAGTTAAATTCCAGAAAAGATGAGGTGGGAATTCTATTACAGAGTATATCCCAGATGACCGGAAAACTTAACACCATGATTTCTGATATCAAATTAAACGTATCACAATTTACAACAGCAAGTCAAGTCCTGAACACAACATCACAACATCTCTCAGACGGGGCAAATCATCAGGCTTCAGCAGTAGAAGAAGTATCATCTACGCTTGATCAGATATCAGAAATTATTGAAAAGAACACCAATAATGCGCTTGAAACCCAAAAAATATCGAGTATCTCTGAGAAAGGGATTGAAAATATGAACAAATCGTCCAGGGATAGTTTGAAATCTATTAGTGAAATCTCAGGAAAAATCACTGTAATAAATGATATCGCTTTTCAAACAAATATTCTAGCGCTTAATGCAGCTGTGGAAGCCGCTCGTGCCGGGGAGCATGGCAAGGGGTTTGCAGTGGTAGCGGCCGAAGTTAGAAAACTTGCTGAACGAAGTAAAATTGCTGCCGATGAAATAATAAATCTTTCAGCTACCAGTGTAAAAATAACCCGTGAGGCTGTTGCCCAAATGGAAACGATAATGCCTGAAATCGCCAAGACTTCAAAATTAGTCCAGGAAATTGCTGCTTTAAGTCAGGAGCAAAGCAATGGAACAACACAGGTGAGCAGTTCGATTCAACAGCTCAACGATGTAACACAACAAAATGCATCAGCAGCAGAAGAGCTTGCATCGAATGCCCAGGAGCTTCAGGCACAAGCTGATTCGCTAATGGAAGTTGTCTCCCTTTTCAGAACAAAGTAGATCAATTGTATATCAGATAGATATTACCAATTATAAAACTTATCACTATACATTACGGATATTTTGCCCAAACCCAAACTTTCTTGGCCAAAATTCATTTTCTGACTATAATTCGCTGTATAGGCTATCAAATAATTGGTCCGGCAGAAATCAATTTTTTACCAGCATCGTTATCGGTAAAATTTTCAAAGTTTTTAATGAACTTTTCGGCCAGGTTACGAGCTGCAATGTCCCAATCAGAAGGATTTGGCCAGCTGTTGCGCGGGTTGAGGAATTTGGGATCAACTCCACTCAAAAATTTTGGTACCTGAAGGTTAAAAATTGGTATGGTTTCAAACTCCGAATTCTCGATGCTTCCATTCAGAATTGCGTTAATTAGGGCTCTGGTTGATGGCAAATCTATCCTCTTACCAATGCCATAAGATCCACCAATCCACCCAGTATTTACCAAATAGGCTTTAGAATTATGTTTCTCCATCTTCTTAACAAGCTCTCTGGCATAAACTGTAGGGTGGAGCATCAGAAATGCCTGGCCAAAACAGCTGCTGAATGTGGGTTGTGGCTCGGTAACACCACGTTCTGTACCAGCCAGCTTTGCAGTAAATCCGCTTAAAAAGTGGTACTGGGTTTGCTCTGGGGTTAACCTGGAAACCGGTGGTAGTACACCAAATGCATCAGCAGTAAGAAAAATTACATGTTTTGCATGGCCTCCTTTGGAAACAGGTTTAACAATATTCTCTATGTGATAAATTGGGTAGGAAACCCGCGTATTCTCCGTCTTACGTTTTGATTTGAAATCAATATTGCCATTGGTGTCAACATCAAGATTCTCAAGGAGAGCATCACGCCGGATGGCAGCGAAAATATCAGGTTCTTTAACCGGATCAAGATCAATGCACTTGGCATAGCAACCACCTTCAAAGTTGAAAACACCATTATCATCCCACCCGTGCTCATCATCGCCAATTAGAGCCCGGTTAGGATCGGCAGAAAGGGTCGTTTTCCCTGTACCTGAAAGACCAAAGAAAATGGCCACACCACCATCTTTACCAACATTTGCACTGCAATGCATTGAGGCAATTCCTTTTAGGGGAAGGTAGTAGTTCATCACAGAAAAAATTCCCTTTTTCATTTCACCACCATACCATGAACCTCCAATAACAGCCATCCGTTCGGATAAATGGAAGGCAACATAAACCTCGCTATTTAGGTTTTGTTCTTTCCACCGGGGATTTGAAGTTTTAGAAGCTACCAGTACAACAAAGTCTGGCTTGAATGATTTTAATTCCTCATCATTTGGGCGGATGAACATATTTTTTACAAAATGAGCCTGCCAGGCCACCTCCATCACAAACCTTACGTTGAGACGGGTATCAATGTTTGCCCCACAGAACGCGTCAACCACGTATAACCGCTTACCACTCAGCTGCTCAGCACTGATTTGCTTGAGGTAATCCCAAACTTCCTTACTAATTGGCTTGTTATCCGAACTCTTTTTCCCTTTTTCAGCCCACCAAACATTGTTCTCAGAGTTTGGTTCCTTTACAACATATTTGTCTTTAGGGGATCGGCCGGTAAATATACCGGTATCAACATTTACCGCTCCAAGTGAAGTAATGATTCCCCTTTCGTAACCTACAAGATCATGCGAGGTTTCATGATTAAAAAGCAGGTTATAGCTGGGGTTATAAAAAACCTCGCTGGGTTGAATTATACCATAGATGGAAAGATCTATTGATGTCATATTTATTCTTTTTATTTAACATTGAAAAAAGATTACAGCAAACAAAGATACTTGGTTGCACAATATTAATCATATTTTAAAAAGATGTTAAATATCAGAAAAAAATAAATATTTAGGAAGTTAAATACAATGAAGCATAAAAAAACCCGGCAAACCGGGTTCTTTAGATTATTTCAAGGTTTTACTATATCTGTCTTCAACAGTTTTCCAATTAACAACTTTCCAGAAGTTGGCCACATAATCTGCCCTTTTGTTCTGATATTTCAGGTAATATGCATGTTCCCAAACATCAAGTGCTAGAATTGGCGTACCGCGTTTAGGTGCAACATCCATCAATGGGTTATCCTGATTTGGAAGTTGAGAAATAAAAAGTTTACCAGATTCATCAACCGATAACCAAGCCCAACCACTTCCAAACAAAGTTGTAGCCGCCTTCTCGAACTCTTTTACAAAAGCGTCAAATGAGCCAAAATCTCTGTTAATTGCATCAAGTAAACTGCCTTGTGGGGTTCCACCGCCATTTGGTGTCATTACTTCCCAAAATAGAGAGTGATTGTAATATCCTCCACCGTGATTCCTGATGGCTACAGGGTACTTGCTTACCTGAGAGAAAATTTCCTCCATGCTTTTCCCGTTTAGATTATTCTCAGCTGCTGCTTTAACAAAATTGTTGTAGTAGGCTCTGAAGTGCTTATCATAATGCACTTCCATTGTTGCCTTATCAATGTATGGTTCTAATGCATCGTAGCTGTAGGGCAAAGCCGGGAATGTAAAAGGTGATGAATTTTGAGCAGTTAAACCCAACCTAAACAGGGTGAGTGTAAAAATTAAAAGATATTTGTTCATAGCTGTTTTTTATTTTTATAAACAGGTATAATTTTAAAATGTTCATTATTTAATAATTGTGAGAAAGTGAATAAGATCGCATTTCGGATTACTTACAAACTGTAGTTTTGTATTTTTATGGCACATTAACCACATTTGTTAAAAATATTTTTGTATGATTAAAATTCGAAACCCTTTTGAATCGTTCGAGGAACACCAGTGTTTCTGTTGCTCCAAGCATAACCCAATTGGTCTTAAACTTGAATTCTGGTTCAATGAAGCGGATAAATCTGTTGAAACTTCATGGAATCCCGATTTTAACCTACAAGGTTATCCTAATGTTCTGCATGGCGGCATTCAATCAACCCTAATGGATGAAGTGGCAAGTTGGGCATTGTATGTTTTGCTGGAAACCGCGGGAGTAACATCTAAACTTGAAATTCGCTACCGCAAACCTGTTTATGTAAATAAAGGGGCAATAAGAGTTAAGGCTAAACTTATTGGAACTGAGAAGAGGATGGCTAATTTTCAAACTGAGTTATATGATTCTGAGAATAACCTATGCGCTGAAGGAGTGGTTCAATACTTTTTCTATCCAAAGGATGTTGCCAAAAAACAACTTAACTACCCTGGTATTGAAGCCTTTATTGGCAAGTAAGGTTTTCAGCTGATTCTTTCCAGTTTTCCTGCGTCAAAATACCAAAGGTAGCTTTCAACTTTTCGGTAACCCATTTGGCTAAGTAATTCTGAGTATTTTCGGATTTGATTTGCATGCGAAGGCAACTCCTTCCCAAATTTGTAATCAACAACCACTGCCTCATTTTCACGTATCATTACCCTATCCGGTCGGTACACCTCGCCGTTATTGGTTAATATTGACGATTCGGTCTTAACAATCCAATCTCCTGAGAACCATTGGTCAAATGGTTTCATTTTAACAATTTTTGATATGTGGTTTTTGATTTCATGCTTATCCTGATCATTTATCAATCCTTCAGATTGTAAGGCATTTATTGCCTCATCAAGATTTTTTGCACTGGTAATCCGGGATAAAATGCTATGCATAGTTTTACCATAATTTAACCTTGCAGCTGAAAGGGAATCGTTTCCAAGAAAAAAATCTGTTGATTCGTATTTTTGTTTTATCTCTTTTTGAATACTCTCAACCTGATAATCCACCAAAGACCAGGTTTCAAATTTATTTTCACTCCCTTTTGATTGAACATTCTGGGTTTTATATCCGGTAGAATATTTCTTACAGGTATAACCCATCGGATGAACAAAATCATCTACCCTAAAATTTTGAAAAGAGAGCCTGGTTAGTGTTTCATTTATAAGGTCAACCGTACTTTTCATCTTCATTTCTTCTGGGGGTTCCGGGCAAAAGATATAAAGTTCATCCTCAGCCCGGGTATAGGCAACATAAAGCAGGTTGATATTATCAACCAGAACCTGCAAATCCTCTTCAATGGCAAAACCTGAAAATTCGCTCTCTTTTAATTCATCTGAGATGTTTACAGGGTATTTGGGTAGTTTATTGAAAACTGTGTTATTGGAATTAACCCATAGGTAGGAATCTGAGTTGCTCTTATTAAAACTCCAGCCGGAATAGGGAATTATTACAACCGGGAATTGCAAACCCTTGGATTTATGAATTGTCATTATACTTATTGCATTCCTTGATTCAGGCATTGAAAGCGACAGGTTCTCCCCTTTTTCACTCCACCAATCAAGAAATCTGCCCAAATCGAGTGCTCCCTTTCTGGTCAGTTCAAAAACTCTCTCCTGAAGTTCAGCTATGTATGGGTACTCTTTTGGTGCAGAAGAAAGGTTATGTACTTTAATTATAGATTCAAGCATTTCCCGAACTGACAACGATTTTAAGTCGTTCAGTTTTTCTATTTCTGATTTTAAAAAATCAAGATCAAATAATTCGCTCCAAACTGCAGGTGGGTTTAATGTTAATTGTTTTAACTCCTTTGCATAACTGGCTGTGCTGATTAAATCATTCGGATCATAGATAGTTTTCAAGGCTGCAATACATAACCGAACTGCAGGCGAAGATACCAACCTCAAACCCTCCTGGCTCACAACCTCAAACAATCCATAAGCTTCAGGGTTGTTTGCCTTCCATTTCAAAAACATATTAGCAACCTTTTGCCCATCATCGTTTTTTCTAACCAAAATGGCAATATCACCGGCACGATATCCCCTTTTTTGAATATCCGATACAAGATTTGGGAGGTTGTCCATCAAACAGCTGTCATAAGGATATTCCTTCGATTTTGGTAGTATAGTAACCTCTGCATAACCACTTTCCTTTTGAATCCGGGTAGGTTCCTGGATAACATTACTATATGCCACCTCGAACTGAGAATTTGCTTTAGCAATAGCCTCATTATGGCTATCGTCTGCTAAGTCATTGATACTTTCTTTTAAAATGGAAGAGGCTTGGGTGAAGAAATTATTATTGAAATCAATTACAGCCGGTAAACTTCTTCTGTTGGTACTTAAATCTTTTGAAAGAATGCCAAAAGAGTTAAAATCATCATGAATATTGGTAGAAAGAATTCGCCAATCCCCATTACGCCACCTGTAAATTGCCTGTTTTATATCCCCAACCAGCATGCTAAAACCATTTTGTGAAAGGCTATTGTTAATCAGAGGCTTAAAATTCTGCCATTGAATAACAGATGTATCCTGAAACTCGTCAATCATGACATTTTTATACCTGTTCCCCATTTTCTCGTATAGAAATGGGGTATCTGTATCTTTTACAAATTCTCTGAGTAACGGGGCAAAATCCGATAAAAGCATAAATCCCTCTTCATCAGATAGTTTATGGATGGTAAGCCATAAATCCCCAAGAATTGCCAACGAGTTGAGATTATGTAGGATTAACCGGGCTGTATAGAATTCCTGTTTCTTTGTAGTTATATGCTCAATTATTCTGACCAATGCCGGGTGAAGCTGAGCACGAACTAAAGAGATTAATGCGGTTGAAATCGAGGGATCACTCTTCGATTCGCCTGATAACCATTGATTTCCGGAGCTATCATCCAAAACCTTTTGAATATAGCTGCTCATGTAATTAGGTATATAATCAAATTCCCTAAATTCTGAACATTTTTTAAAAAATGTAAAAACCCCTCTCGACCCCTGAAAAAAGTTACTGGCGTTGTATCCGGCGTTGCTTATCAACCTGAACGCGCTTGTACCCTCATTTTGTAAGGTAAAAGTAAAATCATCTACAATTTTTTTAAGCGATTCTTTAAAAGTATTAATTTCAGAGCGATTTATTATCTTTTGAATTTCATCGCCGCTCATCAACCTGAAACTTTCCGTAAAAAGTTGGCTTCCAAGTCCGGTTAATGATTTTCTGATATCCCATGGCTTTCCATCATCAATGTGCGATTCGCCCATCTGTATCAACCATTTGAGCAGATCAGGATTTCCTGCAGCTTCATCAAGCATAAGGTCGGCAGCACGTTTTAAAACAATGCTGTTGTCAAGTTCCAACTCCAGACTGCCTTTTATCCCAAGTTCCCAAAGTAGGGACTGAATAACTCGTTGAACAAAACTATCAATGGTGCTTACTGAAAACAAGGAATAATTATGTAAGATATTTGACAATGCGGCAGAGGCCCTGGCAGGGATTAAATCAGGATTAACCTTAGTCTCCTCGCTAATAATACCATACATTGGAGTTTTAAGACCCATTGACAATTTTTTCAGCTCATCCAGTATCCGGGATTTCATCTCTGCAGTCGCTTTATTTGTAAAGGTTACTGCCAGTATATTCTTATAGGAATTTGGGTTTTCAATCACAATCTTAACATACTCTGCAGCTAACCGATAGGTTTTCCCCGATCCTGCTGAAGCCTTGTAAACCAACAATTGAGACATTTTTGAGTGTTATAATGAACCAGCAATTTAGCAAAATATGATGATAATTACCCAGCTATAAATCATGTTAAAATTAGTAGCCTAATAAATCCTGTTCATCAAGAAATAAGTATTATTATTCAGGAAATTAATGTCAGATATCGATTTTTTTCTTTAATTTACATTTAAACCGGAAAACTAAATCTCATGAAGGATCATATCATCAGCATGGTTCAGGAAAGGGCTGTAAAATACGCTGAGCGTGAAGTATTCAGGCATAGCTATATAAACAAAACTGATTTTAAGAGTATTACCTGGAACCAACTTCTCCATGAAACTGGGAATGTATCGAAGGCGTTGATCCATCATGGTTTTAAGGATGGTGACAAAATAGGCATCTTTAGTGACAACCGTCCCGAATGGGTAATCTCCGATTTAGGGATACTTGGCATCAGGGGCGTTGTAGTTCCATTTTACAGCACATCATCGAAACAACAGCTGAAATACATTATCGACGAAACCGGCATGGGCCTGCTATTCGTTGGGAATAATGATCAGTATGAGAAAGCGCTTTGGTTACTTGAGAATACTGAATCGTTGAAAAAGATTGTAGTTTTCGATCCTCAAATAGCATCAAACCATGACAAATCAATTGATTGGCGAGATTTCTGCCAGTCAGGGGCTGAAAGTAACCGGGATAACGATCTGGCAAGGGTTTTGAAGGAAGCTTCACCAGATGATATTGCCACTATCATCTATACTTCAGGCACAACTGGCGATTCCAAAGGGGTAATAATTGATCATAAAACCCTAATGTACGTTTTCAAGATACATGACGATAGGTTATCAGTTACCGAAAATGACATTTCAGTAAGTTTTTTGCCCCTAAGTCATGTGTTCGAACGTACCTGGACTTACTATATGCTCTACCGTGGAGCAATAAATGCATTTATTGTTAATCCCCGGGAAATTATTAAGTACCTACCTATTATCAAACCAAGTCTGATGTGCACAGTACCCCGGTTTTTTGAGAAAACCTACGAGGGGATTCAGGCAGAGATGGTTAAATGGCCTTCCGCCAAAAGAAAAATATTTAACTGGTCAATTGCCACAGGGCACCGATTCTCTGAGCATCTTAGTAAAAATCAACCTATTCCCACCTGGCTTAAAATTAAGCGTGGTATAGCAAACAAGCTCGTACTGGCAAAACTCAGGGGAATTTTCGGTGGTAATATAAAATTTATGCCTTGTGCTGGTGCTGCCATTAACCCTAAACTGCTCAGGTTTTTCCATGCTGCCGGTATTTTTATCAACTACGGTTATGGTGCTACTGAAACATCAGCCACAGTTTCATGCTTTAGATCAGATGTGTATGATTTCGATACCTGTGGAACAGTTATGCCGGGAGTTGCAGTGAAAATCAGCGATGAGGGCGAAATCCTGATTAGTGGCAATACCATTTTTCAAGGTTATTACAAAAAACCTGATGAAACCCGGAAGGTGCTCATTGATGGCTGGTATCATAGCGGCGATAAAGGTTATTTAACCGAAAAAGGTGACCTGGTGATGGTTGACCGCATTAAAGACCTGATAAAAACTTCTGTTGGCAAATATGTATCACCCCAAAAGCTTGAACTATTGCTTTGCCAGGATTCGCTTATCGAGCAAGTCGTAATTATTGGCGATAACAGAAAATTTGTGTCTGCATTGGTGGTACCTGCATTTGACACCCTTAAAGTTTTAGCTCAAAACATGAATATCGGGTTTGCTGATAACACACAGCTAATTTCAAAACCTGAAATTATAGCCATTATACAGGAAAGGATAAACAATGCTCAACAAGAGCTAACTGATTATGAGAAAGTGGTTAAATTTATCCTTTTACCTGAACCCTTAAGCATTCAAAGCGGAACACTAACAAATACGTTAAAGGTTAAACGGAAAATGCTTATGGAGAAGTATAGCGAGGAGATTGATAAATTATACTTATCGTTTTAACTTCCAACGCCGATGCGACCAAAGCCAGTTTTCTGGCTTTTTCAGAATGACTTTTTCCAGTTTCCGGGCATAAAGCTCTGTGATTCCACCTACTGGTAAATCATTCGGATTCTCAGCCAGAATGGACAGTTCAACAGTGTAATAACCACGCTTCACCCTTTGCACATCAACATAAACTACATGGCAATTGCTATTACGGGCGTGATTTTCCAACCCATGAAGAAATGCGGTATCCTGATTTAAGAACCTGATCCAATACGCCTTGTCTCTCATCTTCTTCGTTGTACTTTGATCGGAAGCCATCAAAAAAATCGTTTGTGTATTTTGATACTTCTCAAAGGTTAATGTTGTCTCCTTAATAGATGCCAGTGTTGTGCCAAATCTCGATCGGCTCCATCGAACAAATTTGTCAATGTATTTATTCGATAATGGCTTGTAGAAAGCAACAACATTGTAGCTCGTATTCATACTTGCCGACAAACTTCCCCATTCCCAGTTGGCATAATGAGCAGTTACGCATATTATGTTCCTTCCGGTTTTGTATAATGGTTCAAGAATATCGGGGTTGATAATGCGATGCCGCTTTTTGATGCTTGATTTTGCAATGGTAAAGGATTTTATCCCTTCCAGGAGAACATCTGTCAGATTCCGGTATATCAAACCCGTCAGTCTATTTACCTCTTCTTTAGTGATATTTGGGAATGAGTTCTGCAGGTTTTGCCTAATTACCAATTTTCTATACCCAAAAACACGGTAAATAAAAAAACGAACCAGGTTTGCTAAACCATAAATCAGCGGGAATGGAAGAATTCCTATGAGAGTTACAGAAACAATGAAAAAGAATGCTACAATAAAATTCATAATATAATTGTTACAAAACAAGGTGGCAAATATAAAACTATTGAGGTTAAATCTTTAGATAAAGCTGATGAACATGAAATCTTCTTGATGAAAGTTAGAATTGGATTTATCAATGTTTTAGCATTGATAAAAAAGATGGTTATTTTTAACCATTTTAAATCCTGAAAAATTATGAAAACCCTGATGAAATTTTTACCTATTCTCTTAGCCTTTAATAGTTTTGTTAAACCAGTTTTCTCAGATAATAAAAGCGGGGATTCATCACTAACCTTCTTATCGAACACCCGGGTATTCCCTGTGATTTTCTTAGATCCCGGTGAATGCCAGATTCATGGTGGCTCGTACATTATTAAAAATAAAGATTACGATTTTAGCCTTTACTCCCTGGTTAATTTGGGTTTTTACAAACCCATAATATCAAGATCAACTGAAAGGTTTAGCTGGGAAATAAATTTTGGGGCGGCAACTTTTACCCAGTTCGAATTTAACGTGGAGAATGGCTACTACCTGGCAGGGTTATTGAATAATGACTATAAATTGAGTGGTGATTTCAGCTTTAAAAAGTATAAGAATATTCTGAGGTTTAGATTATTCCATCTTTCATCGCACCTTGGCGATGATTATATTATCAGAAACAATATAACAGTCCCAAACGATAAATCGGAAAACTATGAGCAGGCTGATCTTACCTACTTAAGACTTTTAAATGAGAACTACTGGTATGCCGGGGTTGGAGAAATTTACACCAAGTATGTTTTTCGTGAACGGTTTTCAGTTTTTGGAGGCGGTTATTACAATATCCTTGAAAGAAAAAGCATTGACCTGTTTTCATCCATAAACATCAGGGTTTCTGCTGATCATAATTTTAAACCCGATATCAGATTCGGAACTGGAATAAATATTAAGCAAAAAACAAATCAGGCTCTTAAAATTTGGGCGGAATTTTATAACGGACAACTACCATACTCCACATTAGACTACGGAAGGGTGAACTGGGTTGGCCTGGCAATGTGGATTAATGTTTTTTGAGATTTTTTTGGAAATCAATTGGGCTAATGAACTAACTTAAATGTTGAAAAAACTTATGGTAAGCATAATAGCCTGAAATCAGAAAACTATAAGGAAAACACTAAAAGAAGAATATTTTCTTTCCATTGCTAACAAATGTCATCTTTTTATACCTCAAAAACGTAGTATATTCGCCCCCAATTAAGGTTAAACTCTTTTCATTTACCTTAATCTAAGATTTTGATAACATTTAATGATAAACTAATTCTAAAAATATGTTCAATAAAATGATTGCAGCAATGCTGCCTTATTTCCCAAAAAAATTTATCTGGATTTTTTCCAAACGATACATTGCCGGAGAATCCATTGAGGATGCAATAAAAGTATCACAGGAGCTTAACAAAGAAGGGATAAAAGTCACCATTGATATACTTGGTGAATTTATCAAGAATCTCGATGAGGCTGAAAAAAATAAGGTTGAATACCTTGAATTGATTGATACCATTGAAAAAGGGAAGATTGATGGCAATTACTCCCTCAAGCCTACCATGTTTGGCCTACTTCTCGATAAGGAAGTTTGCTATAACCATGTTCGCGAAGTTGTAGCAAAGGCTGCATCTTACGGGAATTTCATCAGAATTGATATGGAGGATTCCCCCTGTACCGACCTTGAAATTGAACTTTTCCGGAGATTGAAAGCAGAATTCCCTAAAAATGTTGGGCTGGTGGTTCAGGCATACCTGAAACGCACCCTGAAAGATTTAGAAAATCTGATGGATATTCATACTAAGGAAGTACCTCTAAACTACCGCTTATGCAAGGGAATATATGTTGAACCTGCTGCTATCGCTTATAAAAAATACGAAGAGATTAACGAGCATTACCTGGAAGATCTCGAATTCATGTTTAAGAATGGTGTTTACCCTGGAATAGCCACTCACGACAAACCCTTAATTGACGGAGCATATAAACTTATTGAAAAATACAATGTTCCTAAAAATATGTATGAGTTCCAGATGCTTTATGGCGTTACACCTGAACTCCGCAAATCTATTGTAACCAAAGGCCACACCGTAAGGGTTTATGTACCTTTTGGCAAACAATGGTTTGGCTACTCTACCCGTCGGTTAAAAGAAAATCCCAAAATGGCAAGCCTGATTATTAAAGCCTTATTCTTCAGGGGTTAGTATTATATTACCATCAAATGATTTTAGGGTACCTAAAGGGTACCTTTTTTTATGAATTTTTAAACCAGATTTAACCTTAAAAAAAAACATCAATATTCTTCTGGAACCTGGATGGGTTGTAGTTAGGGTTAAAATCGGGATTCTGAAAAATCTCACCGCTGTCGTAGTTAACATACCCTTTTATAAATTGACTCGGCAATGTAAAAATATGATCTAGATTTTCATTTAGAAAAGGTTGTCTCTCAGTTAATATCTGTTCAACCTGAATATTCTTAGCTTTGATTTTTAGAAGTTCCTGGGTATAGTAGTTATAAACCTTTTTTGAAATAATGATTACTATTATATATCTTCCATAATGCTTATGTAAACTGTGTTTGTAAATCAAATCCAACTTATCCCTTGTTACCCTTTCAGCTGTTTTGTAAAACGATTCGACAAATTGGAAACCCTCACCAACAATGCGTTTTGCAATATTTTCATCTTTTGTATAATGAATAAAAATTACACATTTCTCTTCGCCATCAAAAATAAAGTTAAGGGTTTTATCGGCCAACAATTTATTCTCCTTGATATGTTCAAAAGAGGTAAAATGCTGTAACTCGTTTAAAAGATTTAGCAGGTGTTCCTTACTCCAGGTTTTCTCAATTTCCGCAAGTCTATTGACCGTTGAATTGATAAAAATATTTTTTCTGTATAGTTGAAAATGCAGATAGATAATATACACTAACAATGCCCCAATTATCAATAGTTCCATAAATAAAATACTTTTTAGTACTTTAAAATTAGAACATTTTACAATTTAACCAATAATTTAAATCGTCCTTTTTCAGAAACCCCTTTTCTTAGTAATTCATTATAGTTAAGTTTTTACGATCAGTGCTTCAAAGTACTCTTCTTTATTCATAAGCTTTTTACTATTTTTGAAACCTTAATAATTCCCGATTAATGAACAAAATTGAAGTTTGTTTCACTACCAGCCTTTTCAGCCACTTCGATCCTAAAAACAAGATAATTGTGGTTGTTGATATACTCAGGGCATCATCCGTTATTTGCACCATGATGCATAATGGAGTAAAAGAAATTATTCCAGTTTGTGATCTGGAAGAAGCCAGAAATTATAAAGCCAAAGGCTTTCTGGTGGTTGCAGAAAGGGATGGGAAAAAACTCGATTTTGCAGATTTTGGAAACTCGCCCTTCTATTTTTCTCCTGAAATTGTAAGTGGTAAGACATTAGTTTACAGCACCACAAATGGTACAAATGCAATAACTCTGGGCAAAGAAGCAAATCAGGTACTAATCGGCTCATATTTGAACATCTCTGCATTGGCTGACTATCTTGAAAAAGCTAAAAATGATATTCTAATACTTTGTGCAGGGTGGAAAGGCCGGTTTAGCCTTGAAGATTCTGTATTTGCCGGGGAATTAACAAACATGCTAATAAACCGGGAAGCATTTTCAACTAAATGCGATTCCGCCATTGCCGCCATTGACCTTTGGTCGCTAGCAAAGTCCGATCTGCTTAAGTACACCGGGAAAGCCGCTCAAAAAGAAAGATTGCAGAAACTCGGGTTGGATGATGTAATTGAATACTGTTTAGAACATGATTTGACAAAAATAATTCCTGCTTTCACTAATAATAAACTGGTTCCATTAACTTAACAAATTGATAAATAAACTTTTGCAAACTTAAACTGAACTGATATTTCTTTGGTTACACCGGAAAGTTTTTTTTATAGTAAGAAACCGCTTATATATTTATTAAATGGTCGGATATATTCTATTAATTTCTTGTGAAATATCAAAAATTAGTAATAATTTTGAACTATAATACCTTTGTGTTTATCAAACTAAAACATAATAACATGAAAAAACATAATTTTAATGCAGGACCCTGCATCCTTCCTCAACCAGCCATTGAATCAACAATCAATGCAATACGTGATTTTGACAACACCGGAATTGGCCTTTTAGAAATCTCCCACCGTACTCCGGGCTGGGAGAGAGTAATGGCTGAAACCGAACAGCTGTGGAGGGAATTGCTTAACATACCCGATGATTATGCAGTACTGTTCCTTGGAGGAGGCGCATCAACTCAATTTTTTGCTGTAGCAGCTAACCTTTTAAATAAAAAAGCTGCTTACCTGGAAACTGGTGTATGGGCTAAAAAAGCTATAAAAGAAGCTAAGTTTTATGGAGAAGTAGAAGTTGTAGCCTCTTCAGCCGATAAAAACTACAGCTACATTCCCAAAGGGTACAAAATACCTACCGATGCTGATTATTTTCACATCACAACCAATAACACCATTTATGGTACCGAAATTAAAACAGATATCGACTGCCCCATAAACCTTGTTGCAGATATGAGTTCTGATATCATGAGCCGTCCCGTGGATATTAAGAAATACGCCCTGATATATGGTGGGGCACAAAAGAATGTTGGTCCGGCAGGGGTTACTTTTGTAATTGTCCGTAAAGATATTTTAGGGAAAATGGAACGAAAACTTCCCAGCATGGTGGATTACAGAACCCACATTGGTGCCGAACCCAAAGACAACTCTATGTATAACACACCACCTGTAATCTCCATTTTTGTTATGCACGAAACCTTAAAATGGTTAAAATCATTGGGTGGAGTTGCAGCCATCAACAAAATCAATAACCAGAAGGCTGAGATGCTTTACAATGAAATAGACAGGAATAAAATGTTTGTTGGCACGGCAGCCAAAGAAGATCGCTCTATCATGAATGTATGTTTTGTAATGGCAGAACAGTATAAAGACAAAGAAGCTGATTTCATGGATTTTGCCAAGAAAGCAGGAATGGTAGGCGTAAAAGGTCATCGCTCAGTTGGCGGTTTCCGCGCATCTATTTACAATGCCTGCCCCATTGAGAGTGTGCAAGCCCTTGTTGACTGCATGAAGGAATTTGAAAAACAAAATACTTAGAAATTCAATTCCTTTTAAATATTATCTGCTTTTATAAATAATTTTAAAAAAATAACCATGACAAAAGTGTTGGTTGCTACAGAAAAACCTTTTGCAAAGGTAGCTGTAGAAGGAATCAAAAAAATAGTAGAAGAGGCAGGTTTTACCCTGGCCCTGCTCGAAAAATATACAGATCCAAATGATTTTATCAAAGCGGTTGTTGATGCAGATGCTGTTATTGTAAGAAGTGACAAGGTATCAAAAGATGTGGTAGAGGCAGCCAAAAACCTTAAAATAGTTGTCAGGGCAGGTGCCGGTTATGATAACCTCGATCTTGCTGCATGTTCGGCAAAAGGAGTTGTTGCCATGAATACCCCTGGGCAAAACTCCAATGCAGTTGCAGAACTTGCCATTGGAATGATGATTTACATGGCCCGCAACCTTTTTCAACCAGGGACAGGAACTGAGATTGCCGGTAAAAAACTTGGTATTCATGCTTATGGTAATGTTGGAAAACTGGTTGCTAAATATGGAAAGGGATTTGGCATGGAGGTTTATGCATTTGATCCGTTTGTTCCAAAAGAGACAATGGAAAAAGATGGGATTAAGGTGGTAACAACTGCTGAAGAACTTTACAGCAAATGCGATTACGTATCACTTCACATCCCGGCAAACGATAAAACAAAAAAATCAATAGGCTATGATTTACTCTCCAAAATGCCTAAAGGGGCTACTTTAATAAATACTGCCCGTAAAGAGGTAATTGACGAGGAAGGGCTAAAAAAAGCATTTACCGAACGAACCGATCTGAAATATGCAACTGATGTTATGGCTGATAGTCATGCTGAACTGCTGGAAAAATTCGCAGGACGGATTTTTGCTACTCCAAAGAAAATGGGAGCTGAAACCGCAGAGGCCAATATCAATGCGGGCTTAGCCTCAGCACGACAGATAGTTGCCTTTATTAAAAATGGCGATAAGACTTTCCAGGTTAATAAATAAAAATTTATCTATGCTTTAATATCTTTGCGCCTTGGCGTCTTGGCGAGAAAATACTTCACGCAAAGTCGCAAAGACGCAAAGTTTTTTTTAAACACTAATCCAATTTGTAAAATGGTAAAGATAAAATCCTTTAAGGGCATTCGTCCCCCAAAAGAATTTGCAAAAGAGGTGGCATCCCGTCCTTATGATGTACTAAACTC
Source organism: uncultured Rikenellaceae bacterium (assembly GCA_964552655.1). Classification (GTDB taxonomy): domain Bacteria; phylum Bacteroidota; class Bacteroidia; order Bacteroidales; family Tenuifilaceae; genus CAZKHG01. The sequence goes on along the minus strand of CAZKHG010000011.1, from coordinate 40,374 downwards.
CGCCGAAGCCAAAGCTGAAGCTGGTGAAAAATCATTATTGCACATCATTAAACCGGAGATAGATTTTGATCCAATCATTGATGAACATTCACAAGCAGCTTATGACAAAGCTGTTGAGAACTTTGTAAAATGGCAGGAAAAGGGATGGCTTGTTCAGGATCAGGAGGAGAAATATTACATCTACGCTCAAACAATGCAGGGTAGAACCCAGTACGGACTTGTTGCCTGCTGCCATTTTGAGGATTACATGAATGGCAAAATAAAAAAACATGAGCTAACCCGTCCCGATAAGGAAGAGGATAGAATGATCCATGTTCGAAATCAGAATGCCAACATTGAACCCGTTTTTTTTGCATACCCTGCTGTAAAAGAAATGGATCAACTTGTCGAAGGAATTGTTAAAAACAACAAACCTGTTTACGATTTTACTGCTGATGATGGTTTTGGTCATCATTTCTGGGTTATTGATGATGTAAACATAAACAAGCATATTACCGAAATATTTGAGAAAATCCCTGCACTTTATGTTGCCGATGGGCACCATCGTACTGCCGCAGCCGCCAGAGTTGGGCAAGAGAAAAAAGCTGCAAACCCGAAACATACCGGTAATGAAGAATACAACTATTTCCTTGCAGTCATTTTCCCGGACAATCAGCTGAGAATAATTGACTACAATAGGGTTATTAAGGATCTGAATGGGTTAACACCACTGCAACTCATAGAGAAACTTAAAGTCAATTTTGATGTTCAGGAGATAGGCAATGAGATTTACACCCCGGTTAAACTCCACAACTTCAGCATGTACCTTGAAGGTAAGTGGTATTCATTAACCGCTAAAACCGGCACGTATAACGATAATGATCCCATTGGGGTCCTCGATGTAACCATACTTTCAAACCAGGTACTTGATCCCATTTTCGATATTAAAGATTTAAGAACCTCAAAACGAATTGATTTTATTGGAGGAATCAGAGGTTTAGGGGAACTTAAAAAGAGGGTTGATAGCGGTGAAATGAAAGTGGCTTTTGCCCTTTACCCGGTTTCAATGAAACAGCTTATTGACATTGCTGATACCGGCAACATCATGCCGCCAAAAACCACCTGGTTTGAACCTAAGCTACGGAGCGGTTTGGTAATTCATAAACTTAAATAGTTAACAAAACCCTGATTAATTCAGGGTTTTTTGTTTACAATCCTTTTTTGTATTTTTATTTCTGAAAAGTAAGCGACTTTTTTCCCATTTAAGAAAAATATAATGTTTAAAATCCCTGAAAATACATCAACATCCATCCCTGGTTTTAACATTCGTAAGGCCGAAAGTCAAGATGTTGACCTTATACTATCGTTTATCAGGCAGTTGGCCGAATACGAAAAGATGTTACCCGATGTTGTGGCCGATAACAAAACCTTAGCTGATTATCTTTTCTGTGAACATCCTTTTGCCCATGTAGTAATTGGAGAGCACAACAAACAGGCTGTTGCCTTCGCACTTTTCTTTACAAATTTTTCTACATTTCTGGGTCGTCCGGGCATCTATCTGGAAGATCTTTTTGTTATTCCCGAATTTCGTGGCAAAGGATTTGGGAAAGCCATACTCGCTTTCTTAGCCAAACTTACTGCCGACAATCAGTTTGGGAGATTAGAATGGTGCGTTTTGGATTGGAATGAACCTGCAATCAATTTTTATAAAAATCTGGGAGCTACACCCATGGATGAATGGAAAATTTTCAGGCTAACCGGACCCAGCCTTATGAATATGAGCTCTCAGCTTTAACTCATCTACTAAATATCGCATTTGGATTTAAAGAGAAAAATATGAGTATTGACTTGAATATCGAAAAGTTACGATCCTCAATACCTGCCAGGGTGAAACTTGTTGCTATTTCTAAAACCCATCCACCCGAATCAATCTTAGAGGCTTATAATACTGGTCATAGGATTTTTGGAGAGAACAAGGTACAGGAAATGGTATCAAAATACAATCTGCTGCCAAAAGATATTGAATGGCATCTGGTGGGCCATTTGCAAACCAATAAAGTTAAATTCATTGCACCTTTTGTTCATTTAATCCACTCCGTGGATAGCTTAAAACTCCTCGATGCAATTAGTAAAGAAGCTGAAAAAAACAAAAGGGTTATTGACTGTTTACTTCAGGTTTACATAGCCACCGAAGAAACAAAGTATGGACTTTCAGTTAATGAAATGGAAGCAATCCTGAAATCAGAAGATTATCAACGGATGGGAAACATCAGAATTGTGGGACTAATGGGAATGGCCTCATTTACAGAAAACAGGGATCAGGTAAGGAAGGAATTCAAAAACCTTAAAAGCATATTTGACACTATTAAAAACAAATATTTTGCTGGTAAAGATTACTTTAAGGAGATTTCAATGGGGATGTCGGGAGATTATTTAATAGCAATAGACGAAGGAAGCACCATGGTTCGCCTTGGCAGCATAATATTCGGGGAAAGAAATTACTCAATGCAATAACAAACTATAAATATTATGGCAAATATTCAAACAACCTACATGGGGCTAAAGCTAAACAGCCCAATTATAATAAGTAGTTCCGGGTTAAGTTCATCGCTCGAAAAGGTAAAACAGTTTGAAGAATTTGGCGCTGGAGCCATTGTACTTAAATCCCTTTTTGAGGAGCAGATTATGCATGAAGCAGGTAGCCTCTCGGTATACTCCGATTATCCCGAAGCAGTTGATTATCTTAATAGCTATATCACAAGCAACAGCGTAGAATCTTATCTTGATCATATTAAAAATACAAAGTCAAATGTCAAACTACCCATAATTGCCAGTATCAATTGCACTTCTGCTTCAAAATGGGTAAACTTTGCAAAAAGAATTCAGGATGCCGGTGCCGATGCAATTGAAATCAATGTGTTTTTCCTCCCAACTGACCCTGGTAAAACCCCGGCAGAACTGGAAGAAACATATTACACTCTGGCAGAACAACTCAGTTCGATTGTTACCATCCCCATTGCATTTAAACTTGGATCGCATTTTACAAATCCTCTCCGAATCATCGAGCAGCTATGGTTCAGAAAAGTTAATGGCATTGTATTGTTTAACCGGTTTTTTGAACCAGATTTTGATATAGAAAAGATGAAAGTGATTTCTGCAGAAGTATTCAGCAACCCGGCAGAATTGAGAAACACATTACGTTGGGTAGGAATGGCAAGCCAAAAAATATCAAAAATTGATATTTCTGCATCAACAGGCGTTCACAGTGGCGAGGCGGTAATCAAGTGCATTCTGGCCGGAGCTTCCTCTGTTCAGGCTTGCTCAGTTTTCTATAAGAAAGGCCCTCAGCATATTGCTATAATGAACGAAACGCTTAAAAAGTGGATGGAAAAAAGAGGTTATAAAAAGATTGATGATTTTAAAGGGCACCTTAACTATGGTCATATAGGCGATCCGGCTGTTTATGAGCGGAGCCAGTTCATGAAATACTTCTCAAACTTTGTTTAAGAATTTTGGTTAGATATCAGCTTCGCGATTGATCTCATAATTATCAATCATCCTGAGCGTCTCCTCCACGAGTCTAATCTTATCGGGGGAAACTCTTTTTACCTGCGATCTGATATTGCTGGCAAGCTTATTTATCTCATCAGTATTCATGAAATCCATTGTGGTTTCAATGACAGAACTGGCTTCAATTGAGGCAGAATAGCCCCCATTAATAAGCAGATCAACAAACAGATCAATTTCACTGCTATAATCCAATCGGCTTTGCCAGCATGTGGCAATCAACCTGGTTGTTTCAACTTCGTTAATTCGATCTCGTATAAGTTCAGCAATAATAGGAACAACCCGTTGATCCTTAATATCATTGAAAAAATCGAGAATGGATAATTTGAACTTTTCACTACGGGAACTATTGTATAATTCGTTGATTAATGGCTTAACAATGAACAGATCGCCGCTACTCCTCAATTCTTCGAGTATTGCAATAATCTGAATGTCACTGCTTGCCAGTAAAGTTTGTTTAAAAAGCAATTCTTTATTTGCTTCACTGTCCTTATTCGTTGAACTCATCCTGTTAAATTTAATTCTGGCACAAATTTAGTAAATGAATGATGAAACTGATATTTTTATTTATTATTTTGATTCATAGATAATTATATAATATTCTAGAATTTATCAGGTTTAAAAAAAAATAATTGCTTCAATATCATTAAGGATAAATATGTGTTAATTTGAAAAAAATACTAATTTTACTTTTTGAAACATCAATTTTCTCAGATAATACACAACTAAAACAACATTTATGACAAGTTGTTATACCAGGATCAGGAAATACTCAATAGCACCGCTATTCTTAATAAGCCTGATATATATCGGATGCTCCTCAGAAGGGAAAAAGGAAAAAGTTGAGGTTGATATAAACGAGATTGCTGTTGATAGCTCCGCGGTTGAAGGCATACAATCTGCCAAACAGATATTTTATTCCCTCCCCTCCCCTCTGGAAACCGCTATGATTCTGAAACGAGCCGGGGCCAAATACAACGAGGAACTTCTAAACCCAGTTGAAAATGTATCGAAATACAATACCAACCGCAGCATGGCTTTAAACCTGGGTATTTACAGCACCGACCTGAGCTATGCCAGCCTTTTTGATCAAACACAAGCTTCAATTAAGTACATGTCGGCTTCTAAAAAAATGGCCGAAGGTCTTGGAATTCTTAATGCAATTGATAATACAGTTATACAAAGGCTGGAGGAAAATGTAAATAACCGGGAGGTTATTATGGATATCATTTCTGAAACTTTCCTGAACACTAACTCAATCCTTGAAGAAAATGACCGTGTAGCCGTTGGAACTGTAATTCTTGTAGGCGGTTGGGTAGAAGGGTTATATATTGCCACTTCACTCGTTAGCAATATTCAAAATGCCGATGATGAGCTGATTGATCGCGTTGTGGATCAAAAACTTTCTCTTGGAACTGTTCTAAACCTGTTGAATCAAAGTAAAGACAACCCGGATGTTAATTCAGTAATTGGCGATATCCAGGAGTTGAAAAAAATTTATGATCAAATTCAGATCACCACATCACAGGTTGAAGCTATTAAGAATCAGGCGGATGGTGTAACTACTCTGCGTTCACAGAACGTATCAACAATGAACCCTGCAGTGTTCAACCAGCTCAAAACCAAAATACTGGAAATAAGATCAAAATATATTAAGTAAAAAATAATTCTGCACAAAATATGAAATCACTGGCTTACATTGCTATCCTGAGTTTGTTTTTAGTATTACCATTAAGTAGTACACCTCAGTGTAAGAACTTTGCCAAAAAGGTTTGCAGGTTAGAATTAAATCCTTATATCCATGATGGTAACTATAATGCAGCAATTTTAACCGAAGGTGAGGATGCCGAACTTTTCAAAACCTTTTACGCCGGACAAGAATACAGAATCGCTGTTTGCGGTTCTGAATCGCTGCCTAAAATTGAATTTAAGGTTCTTGATGTAGATCGTAAAGTCCTTTTCACTAACGCTGATAAAAACTACACCACTTCCTGGGATTTTAAAGTTGAATCAACCCAGCAGCTTATTATCATTGTTAAAGTGAAAAACTCCGAGGGGAGCACTTCCGATCAACCTCTTAGTGGCTGTGTATCAATAATGTTTGGATTGAAAGCAGACTGATAACTTTTTTTACACTTATCATAAGCCGCTATTAGCGGCTTTTTTTGTTTTGAATTTTTGGCCCAAGGAAACTTCCGGTGCTTGATTCTTTGCAGTTGACTAGATCCTCGGGCACTCCCTCAAAAACAAGGTTACCACCCTGTTCACCACCAGAAGGACCAAGATCGATAATCCAGTCGGCGCATTTAATCACCTCAAGGTTATGTTCAATGATTATCAGTGTGTGCCCCTTGGTTATTAGGGCATCAAATGCACTAAGTAACTTATTAATATCATGAAAATGTAATCCCGTTGTAGGTTCATCAAAAATAAAAAGTTGTGGTTGTATAGCCTGATCTTTTTGTAGATATGATGCCAGTTTGACCCGTTGGCTTTCCCCTCCGCTTAAGGTACTCGATGACTGTCCCAGCTTGATATAGCCCAAACCAACATCCTGCAAAGGTTTTAACCTTTCCACTATTTTTCTTTCTGTTGTGGATGTGCCAACAGAAAAAAATTCCAGAGCCTGATCAACAGTCATCTCCAGAACATCAAACACATTAGCCCCATTATATCGAACTTCCAGCACATCATCTTTAAATCTTTTCCCGTTGCAACTTTCACAAATTAACGAGACATCGGCCATGAACTGCATTTCCACAGTAATTACTCCTTCTCCCTGGCATTCTTCACATCGGCCTCCTTCTACGTTAAATGAGAAATGAGAAGGTTTATAGCCACTTCGTTTTGCATAAGGTTGTTCAGAGAACAATTTTCTTACCTCGTCCCAGGCCTTAATATAGGTTACAGGGTTACTTCTGGATGATTTGCCAATGGGGTTCTGATCAACCATTTCAACCCCTTTTATCAGGTGAATATCACCCGATAATGTATCGAATTGCCCAGGTCTTTCGCCTGATCCGTTTATTGCTTTCATTACCGCGGGGTAAAGAATTCCCCGTACAAGTGAAGATTTACCGGAGCCACTTACTCCGGTTACTACTGTCATTACATTTAAAGGGAATTTAACTGATATATTCTTCAGGTTATTTTCCCTGGCACCTTGAATTTGAATATAATTTGATGAAGATCTTCTTTTCTTTGGAATTTGTATTGACTCTTTTCCTGTCAGGTATTTTGCAGTAAGACTATTTTTAACCTTGTCAATTCCATTTATATTCCCTTTGAAAATAACCTCACCACCTAACCTGCCAGCAAAGGGACCAATATCAACCAAAAAATCGGATGATCTCATTATTTCTTCATCATGCTCTACAACAACAACGGTATTTCCCAAGTTTCTCAATCCTTTAAGAACATCAATCAACAAATGGGTATCTCTGGGATGTAAACCAATACTTGGTTCATCCAAAATATATAATGAACCAACCAGGCTGCTTCCCAGGGATGTGGATAAGTTTATTCTTTGTGATTCACCGCCTGAAAGGGTTGAAGATAAACGATTCAAGGTTAAATACCCCAAACCAACTTTGTCTAAGTAGCCGATTCTGTTATTAAGCTCTGCCAATAAGCGTTTCGAAACCTTATAATCGTGCTCATCCAGCGAAATGTTCCGAAAAAAATCAGCCAGCTGATGAACAGGTAAATTTACAAGTTGCTGAATATTAAATCCGTTTATTTTTACATACCCGGCTTCTTTCTTCAACCGACCTCCTTTACAAACAGGGCAAGTAGTTTTACCCATATACCTGGAAAGCATTACACGATACTGAATTTTATACTTTTTCTCCTCCAGGTGTTTAAAAAATTTGTTCAGGCCATCAAAATCATTAGTGCCTTCCCAAAGTGTATGTTTATGGCTATCGTCGAGCTGATAGTAAGGCCGGTGAATTGGAAAATTATACTTATTTGCAAATTTAATCAGCTGCTCTTTATACCAGCTCATGGTTTCGCCCTTCCAGGGTGCAACTGCATCCTGGTAAACGGAAAGGCTCTTATTTGGAATCACCAGATCTTCATCAATACCTATTATCTTCCCATACCCTTCGCATTTAGGGCAAGCACCTAGCGGGCTATTGAAACTGAAGAGATGTTCGCTTGGCTCTTCGAATTCAATCCCGTCCTCCTCGAAACGGTTACAGAAGAACTCCTCAGCTTGTCGTTCATCCAAGAATATTTTAACTACACAACACCCATCCCCTTCACCAAATGCGGTTTGAACAGAATCAGCAACCCGACTATGGAAATCATCATCATTTAATACAGAGAAACGATCAATCACAATACGAGCTTGTGAGAAATCAACTCCGGGATTATCTTCAATCCTGACAACCTCATTGTTTACTTCGAACCGTGTAAAACCTTCACGAATCAACTCGTCAATTTTACCTTTTTGAAGTTCTCTTTTTTTATTTGTCAATGGAGCAAGGAGCATTATTTTAGTCCCCTCGGGAAAGGACTTTATGAGATCAACCACATCAGTTACTGAATGTCGTTTAACAATTTTACCGGATATAGGAGAGATTGTTTTTCCTATACGGGCAAAAAGGAGCTTCAGGTAGTCGTAAATCTCAGTAGATGTCCCAACTGTGGAACGAGGGTTTCTGGAATTTACCTTTTGCTCAATAGCAATTGCCGGGGGAATGCCTGAAATCAAATCAACCTCAGGTTTTGTAACCCTGCCAAGAAATTGCCGGGCATAAGATGAAAGACTTTCAACATACCTGCGCTGACCCTCTGCATAAAGGGTATCGAATGCCAGGGAGGATTTTCCTGAACCTGAAAGACCTGTTATGACAACCAGGCTGTTGCGAGGAATATCGAGACTTATATTCTTGAGGTTGTGAACTTTTGCTCCCTTAATTGCTATTACTTTTTCCGGCATTATATGTATTTCAAAAAATTTAACCTGCAAAGTTAGCAGTATTATAGAAAAACATTAAGAACCCCGTAATGTTTTCCTCAATAAAAAAAGAATACAATGTCACATTCAACTAATTTTCACGTATAAGGAGTTAAAAGGTGATTTTCAAAATACTTTATTAAATATTTGATTTTTACCTTTAAAATGTTTTACTTGGCATTATTAATGTTTTCATTACATATTAACTAACCTAAAATTACTGCCTATTGAACATTTCTACACGCTAACCAAAAAATAAGGAGGTAGCTGTGGAAACTTACAACCCCACTGATAATGAACTTGTAAATGAGTTCATTAATGGCAGTAAACCAGCAATTGAGATTTTAATCCGGCGTCACCAAAAAAAAGTTTTTGGGTACATTATCCTTTTAGTTAAAAACCAAAATACCGCCGAGGACATCTTTCAGGAAACATTTGTAAAAGTTATCAAATCATTACAAGAAGGAAGGTATGTTGACAATAACCGCTTCCCATCATGGGTAATGCGAATAGCGCATAACCTTATCATTGATCATTTCAGAAGGGTTAAACAGGTAAAACTTCTTTCCAAAGATGATTACGAGATGGATATTTTCAACGCTTCAAAGTTTTCGGAAAAAACAATTGAAGAATCCATGGTAATGGATCAGATCCACGCTGATGTCAGAAAACTGTTGGATCAACTCCCCGATGAGCAAAAAGAGGTGGTTCTTCTCCGGCATTATGCCGATCTCAGCTTTAAGGAGATAGCAGAGCAAACCAATGTTAGCATAAACACTGCCCTGGGGCGAATGCGTTACGCGTTAATGAATCTACGTAAAATGATGGTTGAAAATAATATTTCGCTAAAAATATAGCATCATACCAAAATATTTGAAGTGGTGAATCGTTTTAAAAGTGAACAAAACGGTTTGCCTATGATGAAATGTTCTACCCCAATTCTTTACCAATTCATCCATTTAGGGAATAACAGCAAGGTTGATATGCTAAATATTAACCTGGTTATACAAAAAGAAGAATGGCTGGTAAAAAAGTTCAAGGAATTTGAAGATCAGCAAGTTAAAATACCTAATGAATTGATTGGTAAAATCCTTACAAAAGCTAAGGTTTGTTAAGCCGGAAAATATTTCCGGCTTTTTACTTGCATTTCAGCAACAATTTATGATATATTTGTGATATCATTTTAATATCATACTATATGGAAAAACATTTTAACCCGAAATCCGGATACCTCATGCTGGCGGTATTCATTCTGATATTGGCTGGAACAATTACAGCCTTAATAATCACAGAAAACCCCTGGTTTATAATTGGTTTTATCAGTATTCCTTTTATAGCACCTGGGTTTGTAATCGTTAACCCAAATGAATCATCGGTCTTGATTCTCTTTGGGAAATATAAAGGAACAATAAAAGTAAATGGGTTTTTCTGGGTGAATCCATTTAATATCAAGAAGAGAATCTCCCTAAGGGCTCGAAATTTTGACAGCCAACCAATCAAGGTAAACGACAAGGTTGGGAACCCGATTATGATTGGCCTGGTGCTGGTATGGAAAGTTGAGGATACTTTTAAGGCATCATTTGATGTAGATCAGTATGAACATTTTGTAGTGGTTCAAAGCGATGCCGCTTTAAGAAAACTTGCCGGGATGTTCCCTTACGATAATTTTGAGATGGAGGATGCCAACATAACGCTGAGAGCCGGTGGAGAAGAAGTAAACCACAGGTTGGAAAACGAGCTGAAAGAGAGGTTATTTATAGCTGGGATCAATGTAATTGAGGCCAGAATCAACTATATTGCTTACGCACAGGAAATTGCAGGCGCAATGCTTCGTCGCCAGCAGGCAACAGCAGTAGTTGCCGCCCGTAGCAAAATAGTTGAAGGTGCTGTTGGTATGGTACAAATGGCTCTTGATCAGCTATCAGAAAAACAAATAGTAAGCCTTGATGAAGAGAAAAAAGCAGCAATGGTAAGCAACCTGATGGTTGTGCTTTGCTCCGATGAGTCGGCCAGACCCGTTGTAAATGCCGGAACGCTTCACCAATAACCATGGGTTTAAAAAAATCGTTTGTGCTGAGGGTTGATCCGGAAAAGTTAGAGGCTGTTGAAAAATGGGCGGCCGACGAGTTCAGGAGCACCAATGGCCAACTTGAATGGATCATCGAGCAGGCACTAAAAAAAGCAGGCAGGTATAAGAAGAATCAACAAGGAGATAAAAAAAATTCGGATGAAGACAATTAGATCAAAGTACTCATGCCCCAAATGCGGTGGCCATGATTTTGAAATAGGGGAAGCCTATATTGCCGGTAGTTTTCTTGCAAAAATATTCGACATTCAGAATCGTAAATTTTCCTCATCAACTTGCTCAAAATGCAAATTTACAGAGTTTTATAAGGTTGACGTAAGGCAAATACAGAATGTGCTGGATTTTGTGATCGGTGGTTAACAGGAAGGGTGAGCAATCACCCTTCTTTTTAAGAAATCAGGTAAATAGAGTAACAGGCTACAATACCCGCCGTTTCAGTACGCAACCTGGAACTACCAAGAGAAATACCAGTAATACCATTCTGGTAAGCGAAACTTATCTCCGAATGGGAAAAATCACCTTCTGGCCCTATAAGAATAGTGTAATTGCCTTTTTGTGGTGTAATATTTTTAAGCAATGGTAAATTCTTACCTTGACAATGGGCGATAAAAACTTGATTCTGATTTGTATTAACGATAAAATCGTTTAAAGGGGTTAAGGGGTTTAATCTTGGCAGATATGCCTTAATGGATTGTTTCATAGCAGATACAATGATTTTCTCCAGTCGGTCATGGTTGATCACTCTCCGTTCAGAATGTTCACAAATTATTGGAGTTATCTCGTCTATTCCAATCTCAGTGGCTTTCTCCAGAAACCATTCAAACCGCTCGATGTTTTTGGTTGGGGCAATGGCTATATGTAATGAGTATGACCTTTTCTCAAAATCAGCATGGGTTTCGATGACTTTAACCTGGCATTTTTTAGTGTCGGGAATTTCGATCAAAGTATTATACAGATTACCTCTCCCATCCACCAGGTTAATCTGATCTCCCTTGGACAACCGAAGAACCCTGATGCAGTGCTTTGATTCCTCCTCGTTGAGAGTATATGTGGAGCTATTGATATTAGGAGCATAAAATAATTGCATATATTTTTGTGTTGATATCAGTTCAAATATAATAAAACAAGATTAGATGACCAGAATTGGGTTAGTTTCTGATACACATGGACATTGGGATGAAAAACTTGAAGAGTTTTTTATAAACTGCGATGAGGTGTGGCATGCCGGAGATATTGGAGGTATTGAAGTAGCTGATAAAATCTCAGGTTTTAAGAGTTTGAGAGCCGTCCATGGGAATATTGACGATCATAAAATCAGGATCACCTACCCGGAAATTCTACAGTTTAAGGTTGAAGGCGTAAAAGTTTTAATTAAACATATTGTTGGTCATCCGGGGAAGTACGAGAATTCCATTCGTTCAATTCTGCAATCAAACCCACCAGATCTTTTGGTTGGTGGGCATAGCCACATACTTAAAGTGATGTTTGACCACAAGAGCAACCTGATGTTTATGAACCCCGGAGCGGCCGGGATGTCGGGTTTTCACAAGTTCAGGACAGCCATCAGGTTCGAAATTAATGGTAGCCATTTTCTGAATTTGGAGGTGCTTGAAATAAAGCGTAATGGTTAATTTCCACCGCCAACCTTTGTCTCAGATTTTTCTGCTTTCTTATCGGAATTATCATCCATTTTATCCATCTCATCCAAAATATCTGATGAATCAACTCCATCCTGAAGCTGTTTGTACCGTTGACGCGCCATATTCAACTCGCGATTAGTTCCAACCGAGTAGTAGTATTTCTGCTGGCCCAATGGCACTTTCACTCTTCGTTCGCTCGCTTTCTGTGCCAGAATGGGATTTACAAAAGCTAAGTTATCAGACGAAACCTGCATTGATCCCTTGGTGTAAGTAAAAACATAATACTTGGTATCGCCAAGATGGAAATAGAGTGTCATAAAATCGCCGCTACGGCGTTTAACAATCTCCAAATAGCCATTCACCTTCTTATTAACCTGAATATTCCCGATGGTACCAATCCCAAGTTTCCCGACTGAAATCAATGAACGGGTTTTCGGGTTCCACCTCAATTTTACCTCGGCAAGAGTGATTGTACTCTCAAAATCTTTTGGGGTTTGGCTCATTGCCCCAAAAAGGTTAATCTGATTTAACGCAATGGCAGCATCCCTTGGTGTTAATCGTTCGTAAAGTGTTTTTCTGTATATTTTTCTTTTGAGATCAACCCCTTCAAGCATAATATTGGAGTTTATATCTGCTGCCATTGCTTCAAGCGAACTTTGATTCATGTGAAAATTGATCTGTAAAATCAGATCAAGTGTAAGCAGGTTTTCCTCAAGTCTATGAATAAGGCTACCAGTTGGCACTAGTTTAACCTGGCCCAGATTATATGGAAGGTTTAACTTTCCTTCGCCAAACATCCAGCAATAATCCTTTTGCAAACTTACAGAATTACCGGTGCTATCGGGGAACAATATTTTATGGGAAGGAGCAATGATAAACCTTCGGTTTAACTTATTAAAAGTTAGAAAGCCGGATGCGAGGGAAATTGGAACATCCTCGTAATCTTTTCTGGAATCGAAAAACGAACCATACAGCCTTAATGAATCAAGCCTGATAATGCTCCCGTTGATCAACCTAACCTGATTCAGGTTAAAGGGAACCTCATCAACCGGGATAAATATGCTATCCGGGTTGATTACCGATTGAAATTTTAACCAGCTGGGCTTAAACCTGGGACAACTTAGCACCGGTTTAACACCCCCGTTAAAGGTTAAAAACTTTTGAGGGGCATTTAGTGTAACCTTTCCAATATAAGCAAAATTAGGACTAAGCATGAAACGATCAGGTTCGGTTAAGGTTGTAATTGCAGTTGTATTCAGACTTGAGTCCACTTTAAGTTCATTAAAAACAATGGTTTGAGTGGAATCTGCTTCATCAATGTAATCATAATACCCTTTCCCGAAATACTTTTTTCTGCCAGCAATTGTAATATCTGAGTTGTATATTTTATGAAATTTATTTTTAAGATTAGCAAAGATCAAAGCTCCGGAAAGAGGCAAAATTCTGGTTTGTGGTTTCACATTGATCTTATTTTTGGGAGCAATAATTTTTGCATCAGCCACAATTAAATATTTAACGGAATCGGCGTTGAGTTCAGAAGTTCTAAGGCTGTACTTTGCTTTAGGGGAGAAGAAGTACAAGGAATCCTCGTCAAATTTGGTGGAGTAGTACAACGAACCTGATGGTATTGTATCGCGGTCAACCATGTTTGAGACATGAAACTTTTGCATTTCAACAGCTTTTTGGCGCGTAGGAGTTGCCATGGTTAGCTCATCGTTACTCATACTCCAGTCGAATTTATCCAGAAATACTTCATATTTCAGTGGATCCATGCGGGCAAAAATACTCTCTTCGTTCTTTGTAAAATGGCCAACCTGTTCCTTGAAATCCACCTTAGCTTTTAGGTTTTTGGAGGTAAAAGCAATTTGATCTGTTTCGGGTGTGAACAGGTCGAGGCTGGCAATATCAGTGTAAACATCATCGGCGTTAAACTCATATTTTGATGAAAACATTTTTGCATTTTCCATGCTAAGAGTGCCATCGCCAATCAGGCCTAAAGGACCAAGTATGAGATCGCCCGATAATTTTGCCTGTCCCTCATACATTTCGAAGGGTTGCATTCCTTGACGGATTTTCATTCTCTCCTGCTTTGGTTGCCACTTTATTTTATGTATTCCACCCACAGTTTTAGGATATTCAATCCCGGCAACCTGTTTGCCGATATCAAAACTGGAACTAAGTGTTACCATAGAATCGGGGAACAAGTAAAAGTCGTTAGAAGCGGTGGTGGAGGTGATGTATTTTATCTCCCCGTCGGCTCTAAACCCCTGATTGCTTAAATCAATTTTATTGAAAATTCTGCCTTTACCCTGATACATGGCGTAGCCTTCGGGAGGAGCAGTGTTAACAAACCCCAGCGAGTTATCGGGTCGCAGCTTCAGGCTTTCCTCAATCGGAGCTATTATATTGGCTGAGTAAAGTATCCCGCGGAAGTTTAGGTTAGATTGCTCGAAATTATTTAGGTTTGTAAACCTGAACGGATAAACCTCGAAGTAAAAGCTATCGCGCTTGTAAACACCATTGTGGATGGCAATATTATCGTAATAGATAAATGATTTTTGCAGGCTGTTAAAAATCGGGTATTCGGGGTTATCTTTAATTCCAGATTTATTATCCGGTTTATCAATGAGAATATCGCCCTTTATTTTCTCGAAAGTACTGGTAATATTTTGCAGTACCTTTCTTCCATACATATCGAAATCATTCGTTTTAAAGTCAAGGTTGAGGGAATCAACATCATCCAGGGCCAACTTAAAATTGTCATAGTCGAACTGAAACTTTTTGCCATAATAGGTGAACAATCCGGCCCTAACCACACCAGCAAAATAGAAATTCCGGTTGTTCTGCATAACGATCTGATTATTGGCCGGGTAAATACGAACATTTTGGGAATCGCTGACAGAGATATTCTCTACCCCATTTACCATAAGATCCATTGATTTAATATCCAGAACTGCATTCGGAACATTCCCGGGTGTTTGGGAACTGAAATTTATCACATCATAATCAATCAGCTGGCCACGAGCCCTGATTGCATCACTCAGCTTAGGGGTTAACTGAATCTCATCGGTTTCAAAGTTATAAAAGATATACCCCTGCATGGCAATCCGCATCATTTCAATACGAACCTGCTCAATAGGCTTCTTGACGAATTTGGCAATATCCTCGGCAATAAAAAATTTACTCTTAACCTTGTTGGCATATTTTGCCACCATAAGCAGGGGGTGCTGTTCATCAGGGCCCATCATTCTGTCGAAATTCTCCTGGTTAAAGAAGTTGTTCGATTCGAATGTTGCCCTACCCAAATTTGAACCTGTAGGTGCACTGAAATATATTTTATCCTCGTCAATTTTCCAGCGAAGCTGCTGGGCAGTTATGGAAAGTTTATGAAAAGTGCTTGAGTATGGGCTTTGTGATAACAATTTATCATTTGCCGAGATGGTTACAGTTTTATTTTTATCGTTATAGTTAAAATTTAACCCGGGATGGTAAATGGAGTCTTTTTCGAACTTAAACCTTATACTTGCTTTATCGGAGTTGAGAACCTGACGTTGAAAAATGAGTATGTTCCCCTCTACCTTCAGAAACTCTTTCTTGTTCTTTTTGATGCGAATTGTTGCCAATTTCTCATTACTTCCCGTTCCAATCAGCCTGGAACCTTTCATAACAAATCCCCCTTCATAATCAACATCAGGGAAAAGATTCTTAATGTTGAACCACCTGTCATACGATTGAAATTCAGGGTAAGGTATATTGTCAGGGGTGTAATCTTTAATCAGCTTGTCGGTTAAAGTTCCTAAGGAGGGTTTTGTAAAATAATCTTTATTTGTGAAGTACGCCGAATCGGCTGCATAGGTGTTTTGAACCATATTTATACGATACCTGTTGAGCTCTGCAAAAATTTCATCCTCAGGGTATTTTGATCTGGACCAAAAAACCTTTCCCTTTTTACCTGTCCACATTTTTGTATTAAGAGAGTAAATCCCGCTGGTATTGTTAATGGATATACTATCCTTCCTATTTGTGCAGGTAAGTGTAACGGTATCATACTTAACCTCCAGATTATCATTTTTTAAGAAAAAACGAAAAGCCTGCCGGTTGACCCGCCAGGAGAACCCCGATGAATTAAAAATTGTATTACCGGAAATAATATCCAGCGTGTTTTTTAATAAATCATCAACCATGGATATTTTAGAATCGGAATCTGTAACTAACTTTTCAAACCCTTTTTCCCAAACATCATACTGTTTTTTTGAATATTCACTTGCGAAAAAAGCCATCAGTACTTTGGCATAAGTCAATTGGTATTGATAGTTTTGTGAAACCTTATCAAGTAAAAGGTTGGAAAGTACAATAACCTTACTTTTCTGATCATCGGTGAGGACACTATCAATCGTCCAAAATTTTTCAAATTTTTTAATTATCAACTGTTTATCGGGTACACCTTCCTCCTTTTGAAGTAAAGTAGAAAGTTCTGCCGGGAATTTGGTCAAATCATCAGAAAACCTGAATTTTTGATTATCTCTGGCATTTGAAATACGTATAGATAGCATTGGCCAGAGTACAAGAATTAAAAAGCTGGCAAAAAGTGCCCTGCTAAACTGCAGAATTAGTTCCTTTTTGGTCATAGCGGTTATTTTTCCAGTGTTGAAAAAGCTATCATTGCCCAATTATCTCGTTGTAATGAGTATAAATGCTTTAGTGCCAACGCTTCTCCCTTCCATATCAGGTTGGGTAAATCGGTAGCTAGAATTCCGCTTAGGAAGATTTTTCCTTTTGGATTCAACGATGCAACATATTCACTTAAGTCATTCAAAAGGATGTTGAGGTTAATATTTGCAAGAATAACATCGAATTTTAATCCTTTGATTTTACTTACATCCCCAAGCACAACGCCAATTTTGTTGCATCTGTTGGTTGCAATATTCTCCAGGGCATTTCTATAAGCCCAGTCATCAATATCAATTGCAGTTATCCTTCTTGCCCCTTTTAGTTCAGCCAGTATTGCCAGAACACCAGTTCCACAGCCCATATCTAAAACCACTTTACCGGCTAAATCCTCACTGAGCATTGCAGATATCATCAACCATGTGGTTTGATGATGGCCGGTACCAAAAGCCATTTTAGGATCAATAACTATATCGAACTCAGTATCAACAATTTTCTTATGAAATGATGCTCTCACCAGACATCGGTTATCCACAATAACTGGCTCAAAGTTGGATTCCCATAATGAATTCCAGTTCTGATCCTTAATCCGGTTAATATTCCAGGTGACTTTAGTTCCTTCGGGTATCAAAATATTCCGGACAATATCATACAGTTCCGGGTTAAAATCTGATGCCCTGATATAAGCGTTGAACCCATTCGGCTGGTCCATAAAACTATCAAAACCAAGTTCAGCAAGCTGGGCTACTAAAACATCATTTATGGTTGAATCGGATGGAACTACATCAACTTTGAGTTCAATATAATCCATTTCTTACGTACGATTTTTTATGTACGAAACAGTTTATGGGAAATATTTCTAATCGTTCTGAATCCTATTTTCAATTTATTTGGGAAAAGAACCTGCTATGGCAATAAAATCATCGGCAACCAGAGATGCACCGCCAATTAGGCCCCCATCCACATCTGGTTTGGCAAAAATCTCGGCAGCATTGGAGGGTTTACAGCTACCACCATAAAGTATGCTGATCGCATCGGAAACTTCTTTACCAAACCGATCTCTAATCAAATTCCTGATAAATGCGTGCATTTCCTGAGCCTGGTCAGCAGTTGCATTTTTTCCTGTACCAATTGCCCATACTGGCTCGTAGGCTATTACAATATTTTTAATTTCCTGGACAGAGAGGTCAAAAAGCGATTCATTTATCTGATTACTAACCACCTCAAAGAAATTGCAGCTCTCTCTATCGCTTAACTTTTCGCCACAGCAATAAATTGGGATTAACTTATTATCGAGTGCCTGTTTAATTTTTCTAAAGAGCATCTTATTGTCCTCATTGAAAAATTCTCTACGCTCAGAATGGCCAATTATCACATAGCTGGCACCTGTTGAGCTAATCATCGAAGCTGAAACATCCCCTGTATAGGCTCCCTTAGGCCACTCAGAGCAGTTTTGCGCGCCAACTCTGATTTTGAACCCATGAACCCTTTTTACCACCTGGGTTATATGAGTAAATGGTGGGATAAGAATTAGCTCCACATCAGCTGACGCTTTTTCAAGTTGGCTTATAACCCTGGATGCCAATTCATCACCCTCAGCAAGGGTAGTGTTCATCTTCCAGTTTCCTGCAACTATTTTTTTTCTCATAGCTAAAATCTATTCATTTGAATTCAAATTTAGGGAAGCGTAAGGACAAAAAGTAAAATTTAATGCAAAACTTATCAGTATTAATCAAAGAAGTTGTTAATAAGTTATAATAATTCTAAACTTAAAGTCGGATTCTGGGATCTAAAAAGGCATAAATCATATCAACCAACAGGTTGACGAAAACAAATATTAGCGCAATTGCAATTACACATCCAATAACCAAAGGGACATCGAACCCAGTTAATGCATTCACCATAACATATCCCAGCCCTTTCCACCCAAAAATATATTCTATAAATATTACACCAGCCATTAATGATGCGAACCAACCTGAAACTGCTGTAACAACGGGGTTTAATGAGTTCTTTAAAGCATGTCGCCAGATAATTCTGCCAAACGATAGCCCTTTTGCCTTTGCGGTTCGGATATAATCCTGCGAAAGGGTTTCGAGCATGGAGCTTCTGGATAGCTGGGTAACAATTGAGAGAGGCCTTAAACCAAGGGTTAAGGCAGGTAAAATCAAGTTTTTAAGCTGGAGATGAATACCTTCACCAAGATCATCAACCACCCAAAGGTTCCCGGTTAAATTCAACCCTGTATATTTGCCCAGCAAAAAGGCAAAAATCCAACCGATCAGAATCGCTGCAAAAAAGGAAGGCAACGACATCCCGATAGCAGAAAATACGATTGAGAACCTGTCAATAAAAGAATCCTTCTTAATTGCAGAAATAACTCCCAGGAAAATCCCTACAAGGGTTGCAAAAATCATTGCAGTAAAAGCTAAAATAAAAGTATTGGGTAATGTTTCCCCAATTATTGACGATACTGTTTTCTGGCTTTGGTACGATCGTCTTAAATAGGGAGCCTTTAAAATAAGCACCCGTGAACTGCTCAGCTTAATGATTGTAATAAATTTAATATATGAATTTTGATCAAGATAAATATACGATGTTGATGTTCGGGGATTATGCACTGATACTGGCGAAAGATCGTTAAGGTATTTAAAATACTGGTAAACTTTGGGTTTATCCAGGCCAAGATCCCTTCTCACCGCAGCCAGAGAAACAGAGTCGGTTCGTTGTCCCATCATCATCCGTGCAGGATCGCCGGGAATCAGGTTGAAAAGGATAAAGATTAAGGTAACCACTCCCCATACAATTAACAAGCTATAGAATATTTTTTTTAGAATGTACTTGAGCATGGGTTTGGAAAAATAAAAGGTTTAAAGTTTAAAAAGAAATGAATTTTGATAACATTTTTATTAATCAAACTTTTTTGCTTCCTCCCAAATTAAATTCATTTCATCCAACGACATGTTTTTAAGCGATTGCCCTTTTTTAATGGTTTTGGATTCAAGGTAGCTAAACCTTTTCATAAATTTTTTATTTGTTTTCTCAAGGGCAGTCTCCGGGTTGATATTGTAAAGCCTTGCTGCATTAACAACAGAGAATAAGAGGTCGCCAAATTCCTCCTCAACTTTAACCTGATTTTCAATACTGATCTCCCTTTTCAGTTCTAAAAGTTCCTCCTCCACTTTATCCCATACCTGATGCCGCTCCTCCCAATCAAAGCCTACGGCTTTAACCTTTTCCTGAATCCTGTTAGCCTTAACCAGGGCCGGCAAAGCATTTGGCACCCCCGATAAAACAGATTTATTACCATCTTTTTCCTTGATTTTCAGCTGCTCCCAATTTTCAACCACTTCGTTTGCATTTTTTACCGAAACCTCGCCAAAAACATGCGGATGCCTGAATATCAGCTTATCACATATTGAGTTGATAACATCTTTAATATCAAAAGAGTTTTTTTCTGATCCGATTTTGGAATAGAAGACAATGTGTAACAGGATATCGCCCAGCTCCTTTTTAATCAGTTCCATATCATTTGTCAGAATCCCATCAGAGAGCTCATAGGTTTCTTCGATGGTCAGGGTTCTTATACTATCGAAGGTTTGTTCACGATCCCAGGGGCATTTTTCGCGAAGCTCATCCATGATTTTCAGAAGCCTTTCAAAGGCTAACAAGGCATCTTTTTTGGGTGAATTGTTGATATCCATTTTGCAATTAATTATTTGTCGTCATTAAATTTGATCCGGATGCTCCCCCCCACGACAATATTCAGAAGTTGAGCAGCAAAGCCATTATTTATAGCAATTTCGAGCAAACCAGCACTATTGAAAAGTGCAAGAAGCTCCCCTTCCTCCACCTCATCATAAGAACTCACTATTTTGTCAACTTTATGGTAGTGGCTCTGGACAAAAATTTCAAATTTTCTGCCCATTCCTACCCTATCAAACAGATCTTTGGAAACATTGGTGATCAGGTTGTAATAGGAGTCAATATAGATGATGCCTCCGATGATCACTGAGTCCTCAATGGTTGCCCGCAGGGGAATTTTTTGATCAAAATCAACCACTTCCGGTAAGCCAGTGAATGGTTTCTGGTTATAAAATTTTTCAATTGCCTGGGCGGAGGCTTCGAGCGATGAAAAACTTCCGGTTGATAGGAATGGGAAAGGGAATACGTTGGCTGGCAGCTCTTTAAATATCAGCCCAATAATCCCATTATCAGGAATAACAAAAAAATGTTTTAGGTGCTCAAAGGCAAGCATGCGTTTCTTTGCAGAGTTTTCGCTATTAACCAGAACAAGATGGATTGTTCCTTCAGGAAAGAATTTGAATGAATGCCTGAGAACAAAAGCTGCATGGTTCAGGTTGAAAAGAGGTATCTGGTTGCTAAGTTCAATAATGTTAAGTTCAGGGCAAAGAGAAATTAGCTTACCCCGAAGAACTCCGGTATAGTAATCATTTTGAGCCCAATCAGTTGTAAGTGTGAGTATCCTGCCAGCCATTAAAATCGTTTGTAACCATTACCATACAAAGGTGGAAAAAAAAGTTCCATACCAAAAGCAAAGTTATCAGAATTAATCCACAGGGATAAATCTTATGATGCTAATTGGTTAAATTTGTAATGTTTAAATTATAAAAAATGGGAGAAAAAATCATTTTAATCGAAGGGATTGATCCTCTGGTGCTTTATGGTGTAAAGAATTCTAATTTTAATTTGATTGCAAAGCATTACCCCAAGTTGAAAATTGTTGCCCGAGGTCATGAAATAAAAGTTGTTGGTAACGATAAGGACATTTCTAACCTTGAGAGTAAGATTATAAGGATGATTGAATTTTACAGCAAGTTTAACTACTTAACAGAGCTTAATATTCAAGATTTTCTAAACGAAAGCTATGATAGTATTGCCATCGCAGAAGAAGATTCAGCCGATGCTTTGGTATTTGGGAATAATGCCAAAGTAATAAAAGCCAGAACAGTTAACCAGCGTAAGCTCGTTGAATTATACCAGAGCAATGATTTACTTTTTGCAATTGGTCCGGCAGGCTCAGGAAAAACCTATACAGCAATAGCCCTTGCAGTACGAGCGCTAAAAAACAAAGAGGTCAAGAGAATAATTCTTACCAGGCCAGCCGTTGAGGCAGGTGAAAGGTTGGGTTTCCTTCCAGGTGATATGAAAGACAAGCTCGATCCATATTTACAACCCCTTTACGATGCGCTTCACGATATGATTCCAGCCCGAAAACTCGCTGAGTTTATGGAAGATGGCACCGTGCAGATTGCCCCGTTGGCCTACATGCGCGGTCGTACGCTTGATAATGCCTTTGTTATACTTGATGAGGCACAGAACACCACAATCAACCAGCTAAAAATGTTCCTAACCCGAATGGGGAAAAATGCCAAATTTATTGTTACCGGTGATATTACCCAAATAGACCTCCCAAGGAGAGAAGATTCCGGTTTGGTAAAAACAATTGAACTCTTGAACAGGATTGATAATATTGCCATAATATTTTTTGATACCCGGGATATCATCAGGCATAAGCTGGTTAAGTACATAGTGAATGCTTTCGATAAATATTCTGAATCAATTAATAGGCAATAGGAGTTTAGTCAATAGTCCGTAGGAAAAAAAGTTTATATGAGAGATCATAACAAATTAAAGGCCTTTGTAATGGTTGATGAATTAGCCATTATGATTTATCGTATCACAATTAATTTTCCCAAAGAAGAAATTTATGGTTTAACTTCCCAAATGAGACGTGCTGCAATATCTGTACCTTCCAATATTGTTGAGGGATGTGCTCGAGAAAGTCAAAATGAATACCTAAGGTTTTTGGAAATTGCATTTGGTCCATTGAGAGAATTGTATTATCAATTTGGATTAGCTTACAGGTTGAATATTGTAAAAGAAGTCAAAGATATTGAAGTTATTAATTCAAAGTTTGATGAAACTGAAAAGGTTTTGGGGTCATTAATTCGCGCATTGAGAAGATCCCCCTAACCTATAGTCGATAGTCTAATAGTCTAAAACCCTAATAAAAAATGGAAAAAGCGATTGTAAGAACCGATTTCAATTTCCCTGGGCAAACCGATGTTTACCATGGGAAAGTACGTGATGTTTACAGCATCAAGAATCAGCTCCTGGTGATGGTGGTAACCGACCGGATATCAGCATTCGATGTAGTGCTCCCCAAAGGAATTCCTTACAAAGGACAGGTGCTTAACCAAATAGCTTCTAAGTTCCTGGATGCCACGGCTGATATAGTTCCAAACTGGAAAATTTCCACCCCGGACCCAATGGTTACAGTAGGTCACATGTGCGAACCATTTAAAGTTGAAATGGTTGTGAGAGGCTATCTGACAGGTCATGCCTGGCGGGAGTATAAATCAGGGAAACGGAGCATTTGCGGCGAACCTATGCCTGATGGAATGAAAGAACATCAAAAGTTTCCAAAACCTCTTATTACACCAACAACCAAAGCAGTTATTGGCCACGACGAGGACATTTCTCGCGATGAGATCATCAGCATGGGGCTTGTTAACAAGGAAGATTATGAACTGCTTGAAAAATATACACTTGCACTTTTCGATAGGGGCACAAAAATGGCCGCCGAAAAAGGGTTGATACTTGTTGACACAAAATATGAATTTGGCAAAAAGGATGGCCAGATTTATTTAATCGATGAGATTCATACCCCGGATTCATCCAGGTACTTTTATGCCGATGGGTATGAGGAACGCCTGTCAAAAGGGGAAGAACAAAAACAGCTTTCAAAGGAATTTGTACGTGAATGGTTAATGGCCAATGGTTTTCAGGGACATGAAGGGCAAAAAGTTCCTGAAATGACCGATTCAATAGTTAATCAAATTACGGAAAGGTATATTGAACTTTATGAAAATATTACCGGGGATAAGTTTATAAAGGCAAACCCATCAAATGTTCTGAAAAGAATAGAAGAAAATATTCTCATGGCTTTAGGATAGTTTGATTAATAAATAGTTATGTAATAAAAGAATACAGAGTGACGCATTCTGTGTTCTTTTTTTGTTTGGTGGTATCTGATATTCTTACCATTGGTCAAAAATATATTTCCTAAATGTCATTTAGTTGTAAATTATGCCAAAATACTCATGAAGCATTACTTACAATAAATATAAACGTATGGAAAAGCAGTCCGGGTTTAAACTTTCAACAAGGCTGATACTTATGATATTGGGCACTGTGTTGATTTTAAATGCTATTATGCTGATAATAATAAGCATAAAAACGTCAAAAGAGGCACAAGAATCTGCTAAAGAACTTGCAATCCTCAAATCACAGGAAATTGCAGTTCAGGTAAAGAACTACCTTGATCAGGCCGTTGAAACCGCCAATACCATAGGAAATTCATTGATTGCTTTAAAAATCAAAGGGAATGCTAACAGAGAAGATGTAAATAATATTATTTCAAAAAATCTGGAAAAAAACCCAAGCTACCTGGCTGTATGGACCATGTGGGAACCCAATGCATTCGATAATGCAGATGAGAAATATGTTAAAGATCCCATTTATATTGAAACCCGGGGTCTGCTGAACAGAACCCTGTACAAAGCGAATGGGAAGATAACAGGGGAAGCTTGTACATTCGATCAATACCAGGAAGATTATTATACCCTGCCCAAATCCAGTGGAAACCAAACTGTTGTTGAACCTTACTATTACACCTATACTGGCAATGAGAACGATAAGGTGTATGAAACAACTATAGCCGTGCCGGTTATTGAAAACAATCAGTTCTATGGTGTAGTGGCCGTTGACATTGAACTTGGTTCTCTTCAGGAATTAATTTCGAAGATGAAAATTTACAAATCAGGCTTTTCGGCAATAATATCAAACGAGTTGCAGATAGCAGCTTACCCAAAATCAGACTTGATTTCTAAAAATATTAAAGATCTCGAAATATCCGATTTAAGCAAGGTGGAAAATAGCATAAAAAGCGGCAGTACCTATTCATACATTGAAAGCAAAAAAGGGAATGTATTACGCTGTTTTACCCCGATTTTAATAGGTAAATCGGATAAACCCTGGTCTGTTATGGTTGAAGTACCCATGAATGAAGTTTTTGCCAATGCCCGAAATTTGATTTTTTTAATTGTAGTAATAGGAGTTATCAGCTTAGTAGTAATATCGGTAATTGTATTTTTTATATCAAGAAGTATAACCTTACCAGTTACTAAGTGTGCAGAGTTTGCCAAGCAAATTGCATCAGGTAATCTCAACACAAAAATTGAAATAGAAAAAAGAAACGATGAGGTGGGTGATTTACTGAATGCCCTGGCAGAAATGTCAGACAGGTTGAAGGAAATCGTTAGAAGTATTATTGATGGCGCCGATAACATTGTTAACTCAAGCCTTCAGCTTAGTGACACATCGCAACAGCTGTCGCAGGGTGCCAGCGAGCAGGCCAGCTCAGTGGAAGAGGTATCGGCATCAATGGAACAAATGGTTGCCAACATTCAGCAAAATACCGAAAATGCAAAGCAAACAGAAAGCATATCAATTAAGGCACAAACCGGCATTAAGGATGTGGCAGAAAAAGCAAAGAGATCACTGGATTCGAATAGGCTAATTGCCGATAAGATAAAAATTATCAACGATATTGCATTCCAAACCAACATCCTGGCTTTAAATGCTGCCGTTGAGGCAGCCCGTGCGGGCGAACATGGTAAGGGTTTTGCAGTTGTTGCAGCCGAAGTGAGAAAACTTGCAGAAAGGAGCAAACAGGCAGCCGATGAGATCGTTTCCCTGGCTCAAAACACCCATGAACTTGCCCAAAATGCAGGTGAAAACATGATGACACTCATTCCCGATATTGATAAAACAACCCGGCTTGTGCAGGAAATTGCAGCATCGAGCTATGAGCAGAATACCGGGGCAGACCAAATCAATAATGCCATTCAGCAGCTCAACGATGTTACTCAGCAAAATGCTGCAGCAAGCGAAGAGCTGGCAACAAATGCCGAGGAGTTGTCAAGCCAGGCGCAACAGCTTAAAGAAATGGTTATGTATTTTAAAATGAAAATATAGTACAACTTTTTAAAAAAATGGGCTGATATTCAATTCTACCTGAATATCAGCTCGTCGCTATCAAAGTAATCAATGGTAATAACCTTTCCTTTATCAACCTTGCCAGCAAGTATTTGCTTTGACAATTCATTGAGGATATATTTCTGCATTAGCCGTTTGAGAGGCCTAGCCCCATAAACCGGGTCAAACCCTTGCCGGGAAATCCAGTCAATGGCACTATCGGTGATCTGAACCTGTATGTCGCTTTTCTCCAACAGCTCTTTTATTTTGTTAAACTGCAATACAACAATCTGCCTGATTTCTAACTGCGACAGTGGTGTAAACATTATTATCTCATCCACCCTGTTCAGGAATTCCGGGCGAATGGTTTGCCTTAGCAGCTCAAATATCATTTTTCTGGATTTTTCGAATGTTTCCTCAGAATCCCTTTTGCCTGCAGATGAATAATTATCCTGTATGATATTTGAACCAATGTTTGATGTCATAATGATTAAAGTATTCTTAAAATCAACAGTTCTTCCCTTATTATCGGTTAACCGGCCCTCATCAAGCACCTGTAAAAGGATGTTGAACACATCAGGATGAGCCTTTTCTATTTCATCAAGCAGAACTACAGAGTATGGCTTATGCCTTACCGCTTCAGTAAGTTGGCCACCTTCATCATACCCAACATACCCGGGAGGTGCACCAATGAGTCTTGAAACCGAATGACGCTCCTGATATTCACTCATATCAATCCGGGTCATCAGGTTTTCATCATCAAACAGGAACTCGGCAAGGGCTTTAGCAAGTTCAGTTTTGCCAACACCGGTAGTTCCCAGGAAAATAAATGAGCCTATTGGCCGCTTTGAATCCTGCAGACCAGCTCTACTCCTACGAACAGCATCCGCTACAGCTTGAATAGCCTCATCCTGCCCAACCACACGTTTATGAAGTTCCTCCTCAAGTTTAAGGAGTTTGTCCTTCTCGCTTTGAAGCATCTTATTTACTGGAATTCCTGTCCAACGGGAGACAACTTCGGCAATATCTTCGGCATCCACTTCCTCCTTAATTAAAGCCGAATTCACCTGAATAGCTGTCAGCTCCTTCTTAAGCCTTACAATTTCGTTTTCCGCCTCCTTGATTTTCCCATAACGAAGTTCGGCAACAAGTCCATAATCCCCCTTACGTTCAGCCTCATCGGCTTCAAATTTGTAATTCTCAATATTCTGTTTATTGAGCTGGATTGCATCAATTAGATTCTTCTCATTTTGCCATTTTGCCCTTAACTTGGTTCTTTCTTCGGTAAGATTAGCGATGTCCCTGCTCAGATCATCCAGCTTATCTTTATCCCCCTCCCGTTTAATAGCCTCACGTTCAATTTCCAGCTGTTTTATTTTACGTTCTATTTCATCAATATCTTCAGGAACCGAATTCATTTCCAACCGGAGCTTAGAAGCCGCCTCATCAATCAGATCAATAGCTTTATCGGGTAAAAACCTGCTGGTAACATACCTGTTGGAGAGTTCAACCGCGGCAATTATTGCTTCGTCCTTGATCCGAACCGAATGATGGGTTTCGTAACGTTCCTTCAAACCCCTTAGAATTGATATGGCGCTTAGAGTATCCGGTTCATCCACAAGAACATTCTGGAAACGGCGCTCCAGCGCTTTATCCTTTTCAAAATACTTTTGATACTCATTCAAAGTTGTTGCACCAATTGCCCTAAGTTCACCACGGGCCAATGCAGGCTTCAAAATATTGGCCGCATCCATTGCTCCATCGCCTCTGCCAGCACCAACAAGTGTATGAATTTCATCAATAAATAGCAGAATTTCACCATTTGATGATACCACCTCTTTTACAACTGATTTAAGCCGTTCCTCAAATTCTCCTTTATATTTAGCACCGGCAACCAGGGCACCCATATCCAGCGAGAAAAGCTGTTTGGTTTTAAGATTCTCGGGGACATCGCCATTCACTATTCGGTGGGCTATCCCTTCAGCAATGGCTGTTTTCCCAACACCAGGCTCGCCAATGAGGATTGGGTTATTTTTAGTTCGTCTTGATAATATCTGTAACACCCTCCTGATTTCCTCATCACGGCCAATAACCGGATCGAGTTTACCAGTACGCGCCATCTCATTTAGATTTAACGCAAAACGGTTTAACGCATTATAGGTGTCCTCGGCTGTTTGGCTATCAACTTTGGCTCCTTTTCTGAGTTCGCTGATAGCAAGTTTTAGCTCTTTTTCATTGATACCAGCATCCTTCATAACCTGGGCAACCTGATCGCCTGAGTATAGGAGTCCTAGCAGTATATGCTCCACAGATACGAACTGATCGCCAAGATCCTTGCCAAACCCAAGAGCCTTTTGCAAGACTCTTTGCCCTGAAGAGCTAAGGTATTGGTCTCCCCCGGATACTTTAGGCATAGACTCAAGTATTCTGTTGATTACCGTTTCGAAATTCGATGGGTTAACCCCAAGTTTTCTAAGTATAAAGCCCGTGATACTCTCACTTTGATCAATAATTCCCTTTAGGATATGAACAGGCTCTACTGCCTGATGGTTGTAACCCTGGGCAATGGTAAAAGCTTGTTGAATTGCCTCCTGTGATTTAATAGTAAAATTATTCAGATTCATAGTGGAAATAATTTATTCAATGTAAGGAATTCAAAAGAATTGCCAAACCCTAAACTCGGTCAAAAAGGCAGTCGGTATTGGCTTTTGAAAGACATTTTGGCTTAACCCTAATACAAAAATCAGGTAATAAAAAAGAGCTGGATTAATCCAGCTCTTGAAAAAAGAATACAATTAAAGAAACTATTTATTTTTCAGCAAATCGCGAATTTCTTCAAGTAAAACCTCCTGCCTGGGAGGAACTGGTGGAACTGCAGGTGAGCTCTCATGCTTCTTTTTTGCTGAGTTCATTGCTTTAATAACCATGAAAACAGCAAAAGCAATGATTACAAAATCAAAAACCACCTGAAGAAAATTCCCATAGTTCAATGTTACAGCCGGGGAAACTTCGGTTGCACCTTTCAGTACTATTTTCAGGTCGGTAAAATTAACACCACCAACCAAAAGACCAATGGGTGGCATAATTATATCGTTAACAATTGAAGAAACGATTTTGCCGAATGCCGCACCGATAATTATACCAACAGCCATATCAATTACATTGCCCCTCATGGCAAATGCCTTAAACTCATCAACTATTTTCATATTTTATGGTATTAAATTGTTAGAATTTGTAAGAAAATCCTACTCCAAGTATCTCCTTGAACTGAATTCTTGGCTTAATCTCATTGGGTTCAATGGTACTATTCCCATTCTCATCTTTGGAAATTTTGGTATCGTCATCGTAAAGAAGATGAGTAGCAATGTTCACTGAAATGTACTTATTGATTTTAAAAGCAATCAGGGTTTCCCAGCTGACATCGATATTCTGGGGTTTTTTCAGGTAATTTGAGTATAAGTCGATCTTTGTGGTAAAAGATACATTTTTAAGTATCTCCTTTTTAAAATCGTTGCGGGAGTATATTATCCTTAAATACCCTCCAAATTCACTTTTTCTATTCTCGCCAGCCTTAACGCCAAAAGCACCTGCATTCGAAAGAGCAGTATCATTAACAAAAGTAATTTTGCTGGTAAAGGGGGCTGCAAAAATACTAAGGTAAGCGTCTGGTTTATAGTCCATACCAAGCGCACTAACCAAATATGCAGGAGCCATAAGATTTGAGATCTTAACTCTTGAATCAGCAGTTGGATAGTTATAACCGGTTGTCATCTGTGTTTTAAAGTTGAGCAAGGCAGCATAGTAAAAATTCTTAAAGGCCTCGTGTCCATACTTTGAGAGTAAATCGATCTTATCATCCGTTTTTTTGGTGAATTTCACTCCCTCCTGATTTAATATACCATACCCAACATCCAACGAGTTATCCCAGGCTGTTTTCCCTTTTTTATAGCTGGCAAAAACACTGAATACGCCATTTACGGCATAGGAGCTTTGACCACCAGCCGCCCAGTTGGTTAATGATGTTTGAGCAAGGTTTAAAGCAATTATTCCACCTTTTTTCCAACCTTGTGATGAATCAACCTCATGCGTTCTAAGCTTGGCCTCATTCTCGGTAACCTGACTATTAGAGATCAGCGTAATTCCAATAAGGGCAACAATTAATAAAAGTTTAATATGTTTCATATAACTTGTTGGTTTGTTTATGATTTATAACATTATTTAAAACCCTAATTTAATTAATTAATATGAAATATATAAAGAATCTTAAATATATAATATCAGATATGGAAATTTAGGGGCAATAAAAAAGCGGGACCAATTATTGATCCCGCTAAATATGAAATAATGTTTCACTTTATTCAACCGGAGACATAACAACTTCCACAACATTGCCTTGTCCAAAAAGTTTCCCGGCAAGATTTTTAACCTTCTCAGGTGTTAACCCGTTTACAATTTCCTGATACTTAGAATTTATATCAATGTTATTCTCATATTTTTCACGTATCGCTGATGACCAATACCCATTCTCGCGCTGATTCTGTTCATAGGATTTTAGCATAAACTCCTTGGCCTTAATAAAGTTTTCCTCGGAGGGACCTTGTGTCATTAAACTGTTTACCTCATTATGAATAATCCCAATCATCTTATCTTTAAGCTTAGGATCGGTATCAAAGGTAAATGTTGCAACGAATGAAGGAACCGGGAAATTCCTAATGTTAAGTCTTACCGACACACCATAGGTTGCACCTTCTTTTTCCCTGATTTCATCAATATAACGGGAGTTTAGCACACTTTTTATTACATCAAGGGTTACCCGGTTTTCCAGGTTGTAATCAACCATTCCGGTATAAGAAATGCTAATTGAAGCCTTAGGGGTTTGAAGTGGTTTCTGGAAATAGTTTTGCGCCTTACCCTTGGGTGGACGGACTCCATTGTCCTTTGCAACTTCTTTCCTGTTGATATTTGGCAATCCGCCTAAATACTTCTCAATCAATGGTTTTGCTTCATCGGGTTTTAAATTCCCAACGAAAACAAATGTAAAATCAGATGCATCGGCATAACGGTTTTTAAAGAATTCCATGCTTTTCCCATAGTCCACCTTGCTTAAAAAATTCAGGTTAAATGGCATAACCCTTGGGTTTCTATTTGCCATCATCACCGTTACGCTGTCGTTAAAAGCCATTCGTGGATCAGAGCTGGCATTGGAATAAAAGGCTTTTAAACGATCAATGTATGCGCCAGCAGTTCCTGCATCAAACCGGGGTTGAGTAAAATACAGATAAACAAGTTGGAGCATGGTTTCAAAATCTTTAGGAGAAGAACTTCCCTGGAACCCTTCGAATGATTCACCAATAACTGGTTGTACCTGAACCATCTTCCCTGCCAACATTTTCTCAAGATCAGTACTTGAAAATTCTCCTACACCACAATTAGAAACCAGGGTTGTAGCCAATGAGGCTGAAGGCAGGGTCGCAATATCCGCGAGTGAATTCCCCCCTTTGCTGAAAGCATTTAGCAATACCTGATCCTCTTTGAAATCGGTTTTTTTGAGTACAACTTTAACCCCATTGGTGAGAACCCATTCTGTTGTTCCTAAAACCTTGTCCTCTGTTGTTGATTTAACTTTTCCAGGTTTATTCACTTTTTCAACCAAAGGTTTGGAAGATACCTTATCAACATAAGCTTCCAGTTTTTCAGATTTCACCTCGGATAGCGCTTTATTAACTTCATCTACACCTGGCATCTGAATTCCCTCTTTTCTAGGTCCGGTAATGGAAATCACAATATTCTGGTCTGTAATTAACCCTTTTGAGTAACTGTTCAGTTCATCAATGCTGATTGAGGGTAAAACTCCTGTAGCAAACATGTATTCAAACTCAATTCCGGGAACTGGTTCACCTTCCAGAAAATTATTTACGTACTGATTTACATAGCTCTCGTTTTTCTCTTTATCTTTTTCTTTCAACTTATTTTCAAGCGATCTCAGATAGTCGGCCTTTGCCCGTTCCAGTTCGGTTGCAGTAAAACCATAGTTTTTAACCCGCTCGCCTTCCCTGATTACGGATTTAAACCCATTGATAATATTATCGTTTTTTGCAATTGAATAAAGCATAAAAGCATCCTTGGTACGGGTGAAACTCCCAATAAATCCACCGGCATAGATGAATGGGGGGTTTGGTTTTTGAACTATCTCGTTGAAACGGGCAAATAGCATGCTAGATATCAAAGACTTAATCATGTCCTCCCTCATGTAACCTAAATTTTTCATATCGGGTGCTATGGAAGGTCTTTTGTAACGGATTATTATTGTTGTATTCCGTGCTTCAGGGTCGGTGGCAATGCCAATTAATGGATCCTTGTTGTCCGGTAAATCGAAGTAAGGACGAGGTGTTGGGTTTTCCTGTTTGGGAATATCCACAAAAAGATTTTTGATTTTTTGCTCAATGCTGTTTACATCAATATCGCCAACAATGATGATCGATTGGAGGTCGGGGCGATACCATTTTTTATAGTAATCCTTAATGGTTTGATACTTAAAATTGTTGATGATATCGATATCACCTATCACATCGCGTTTTGCGTATTTTGAATCCTTATAGATGGTTGGCATAAGTTCTTTGTTCATTCGCATCTCAGGTCCTCTGCCGGTTCTCCATTCTTCTCGAATAACACCTCTCTCATTATCAATCTCAGCATCTTCCAGGCTAATAAAGCCGCTCCAATCGTGGAGAACCAACAGTGCTGAATCAATAATTCCCTCGCGGGTAGTAGGCACATCGGATAGGTTGTAAACCGTTTGATCGAGCGACGTATAGGCGTTAATATTCTGGCCAAACTTAACCCCAACGGATTCAAAGTAGTTTAGCAACTTTTTACCGGGAAAGTTTTTGGTTCCATTGAAAGCCATGTGCTCCAGGAAGTGAGCCAGGCCATTCTGGTCATCCTCTTCCAGAATTGCTCCTACGTTTTGAACAATATAGAATTCGGCTCTTTGTTTGGGCTCGGTATTCTTTCGAATATAGTATGTCAGGCCATTCTCAAGTTTGCCAACTTTGACATTTTTATCAACCGGAACTGGTGAATTCCAGTTGGGTTGACCGGGTTGTGCAATAATCCCTATAGTGAATAAACAACTAAACAGGATTGTTGAAATAAATTTTTGTAACATTTCAGAATTATTTTTTAGGTTAAACTTAGAGATAATTATCAAAATTATGATTTTTATATAATTCAGAAATATTTTTAGTACAAATTAAGAAAAAACCTCATGCTTAAAAAAACATGAGGTAAACTCAGTGAAACTTTAGTATATGATTACTTTCTTATCAGCAGGCCATCTCCCCTGCATTCTTCTTTGCCGAAAGCAAGTTGTAGGCGCCTTTTACCACCACTTTGCTATTGATCACATCAAATCCGGCCGGAAACAATACCTCAGTAAAACCGTCTTCGGCAACCCCCTTCTGCACTTCAATCATCCGATATTCAGTAAAGGGCTTGCCATCCTCCTCTTTTTCTTTTTCGAATACAAATATGTAATCCTTGTCATCAAAGTTCACAATTGCATCGGAGGGAATTACAGTAGTTTTGATTTCTGATGTTTGAATAACTGCTTTTACATACATTCCGGGGATTACATTTGCACAATGGCCCAACACAGAAGCAAATACCTTAAAAGTTTTATCTGCCCCAATTGATTTACCTGTCTGGTCAATCACAGCATCATGTTGTTCGGTTTCATCATTAATATAAAATCGGATTTTCTGACCCGGTTTTACGAGGTTGGCATCCTTTTCAAATAACGAGAGTTCCAATAAAAGCTTATCTGTATTCACAATTTCGAACAGGATATCAGATGGGGTAACATATTTACCGATATTCATATGGACGGATTTAAGGTACCCGGAAATCGGAGAAATAACATTTACAGCCCTGGTTATATCTTCAACATGAAAATTATCCGGATTGATGCCAATCAAGGAGAGCTTCTGTTCATAAGCTTTTACCTGTGCCTTTAGGCTCAGGTAATTAGCAGTTACCTCCTGGACATTTTGCTGAGAGTAAACATCGTTTTTAAAAAGTTCATTATGGCGTTTGTACTCCGCTTCAGCAAATTCGAACTTGCTTTTAGCCTCAATAAAACTTTGCTGAATATCTATGAAATCCTGATTTTCAACAACGGCCAGGGTTTGCCCTTTGGTTACAGAATTACCAGGGACCAAATTAGTGCTTATAACAAACCCGCCCATAGGGATGCAAACTGAAGCATAATTCTGAGGAGCAACCGTGACAATACCGTTAGCCTTAAGAGTTCCACTGATTGTTCTGTTCTCAACATAACCGATTTTAATCCCAGCGAGTTCTGCCTGATCAGCCCGAAGTTCAACAATATCCTCAGGGAGAACTTCGGTTTCCCCCGATTCAATTGCAGTATTTTTATCCCTACTGCACGCAAATAATGCCAGTAGTAATATTGAAATTAGTATAAATGAATTAAACTTATATTTTGACATATTCATTATGTGTTAAAATATTTTACCTGTTACAAATTCAATTGATATGATTGTTTGGTTGTAGCTGTTTAAAGCATCAAGATAATTATGTTTTATTTCAAGTGCTTTATTCAGGCTAATAATGTATTCCAGATAATCCAACACCCCTGCTTTATAGCTGCGCATGGTTTGCTCAATTATTAGGTTGGATTCATTCAATGCCTGTTTTTCGTAAAAATCCAGACTCCTGGAGAATTTGGTTAGTTCCTCCATAAGCTCACGATAATTACCAGCCATTGCATTAGAATAGGATTCAGCATTGGCAAAAGCTTGTTTTTCTTTGAGTTTAGCAGTTTTTACCTTGGATGTGTAAGGCAGAAACCAAAGGGGAATTTCAACGCCCACCTGATAACCAACAAAACGATCGCTGGCCCCAAATACACGGGGAATACCATCAACCTCCTGAACTCCTTGCATAGTTTGACTAAAATAGCCAATGCTGATGTCTGGCAAAAGCCTGCTTCGTTCAACCCTTTTTTCAAAATTAGCAACCTCAACCTGTTGGTTAAAATAATCAACGGAGGGATTAAAGGTAAGAACTGAACTATCAGAAAATGGAAGGTAATGAATGCGATGTAGAATTGAATCTTCAACACTATAGTTCAAACGGGAGTTCAATAAAGTATTCAGCTTATTCAAATAAATATTGATATCTGATTGAGCCATGTTTAGCTGATTCCTGGCTTCAAGACTTTGAGACCTAGCAGTAATCATTTCAAGTTGATTTGTCTCTCCGGTTTTAGCACGGAGTTCAGCAGCCCTGAAAAAACCCGTATAAAGGCTGTCCTGATATCTCAGCAATCTATACTTTGATTGAAGATAAACCAGCTGCCAGTAAATTTGTTTCACCTGGGTTGTTATCTCAAGTTCAATTGCTTTAAACTGTAATTCGCTGGATTTTATATTGGCTTGAGCCAACCTGTTTTGGTTGATATAAACAGATGGGAAAGCAAATTTTTGACTGATTGTAAAGCTATTATCATTTGTGAATGAATTGAACTGGCCAAACTGTCCTTCAATGGATGTTTTCGGCAGATCCCATGAAGAACCCTTTAAGGCTTTTTGAATTTCAACTGAATAAACCGAAGATTTCAGGTTTAGATTACTATCCAGGGCAATTTGAACAGCCTGTTTCAGGTTGATTTTTCTGATCTGTTGGGCTTGAAGCAAATTTGGTAGAGAGGACCCAATTAATATAACCAGTAAAATTGATGTTTTTTTGAATGATTTGAACCTAAAAAAGGCCCTGAACGAATGAGTAGAAAAAAAGATGTAGAATACAGGCAGGATAACCAAGGTTAGAAAAGTTGCAGAAATTAAACCGCCAATTACCACTGTGGCTAAAGGTTTCTGAACTTCTGCCCCCGCCGATGTTGATATTGCCATTGGTAGAAACCCCAGTGATGCTACGGCAGCAGTCATTATTACAGGGCGCAACCGGGTCTGGAGCCCTTTTAACACACGTTGGGTAATATCAACATAGCCCTCTTTCTCCAACCTGTTAAATTCTGAAATCAGGACAATACCATTTAGTACTGCAACTCCAAATAAGGCAATAAACCCAACACCGGCTGAGATTGAAAAATTCATTCCCCTGAACCAAAGTGCAAAAATTCCCCCAATTGCAGCCATTGGAACAGCAGTGTAAATTAACAGAGTTTGTTTTATTGAGTGAAACGTAAAGTAGAGAAGCACAAGGATTAAAAGCAAAGCTACAGGTACTGCAATTGCCAGACGTGCTTTGGCTGCTTCAAGATTTTGGAATTGACCTCCATAACTTATATAATAGCCAGTAGGAAGATCAACTCTTTGGTCAATTTTACCAGAAACCTCATTAATTACACTCTGTACATCCCTGCTTCTTACATTAAAGCCGATTGTAATACGTCGTTTTGTATTTTCACGGGAAACCTGGGCAGGTCCGGATTTAATCTGAATTTCAGCCAGTTGTTCAAGTGGAATTTGCCCGCCAATGGGAAGCTCAACAGAAAGATTCTTAACATCATCCAGGCTTTTCCTGTAATCGTTATCGAGCCGGACCACCAAACCGAAACGTTTTTCCTCATCATAAACCACGCCAGCCTCACTACCTGCAAAAGCAGCTCGCAATACACGATTTACATCCTGAATGGTTAAACCGTATTGTGCCAGTCTGTTGCGGTTAAATTCAACCTGTACCTGCGCCAAACCAGTGACCTTTTCAACGTTGATATTTTCAACACCATCAATTTCCTGAAGAAGCCGTTCAACCTCCGTCGCTTTTGCGGCTAGTGTATTCAGGTCATCTCCAAAAAGTTTAACGGCTACGTCCTGCTTAGATCCTGTCATCAACTCATTGAATCTCATTTGAATAGGCTGTTGAAATTCAAATTTAACCCCAGCAAGTACCACCAGTTTCTCCTCCATTTTCGCAACAAGTTCTTCACGGGTTCTGGCAGATGTCCATTCAGCTTTTGGTTTGAGAGTTATAATATAGTCACCAGTTTCCATAGGTGTAGGATCAGTTGGAATCTCGCCGGCACCAATTTTACAAACCGCGTGTTTTACTTCCGGAAAGTTTTCAAGCAGAATTTTATTAGCCTTTTCCACCATATTGATGGTGTTAGATAGAGAACCACCCTGAAGTGTCATTACCCCTGCGGCCAGATCGCCCTCTTCCAGCTGGGGAATAAATTCACCTCCCAACCTCGTGAAAATGAATAAGCTGAAAATAAAAAGCATGATAATTGAGAATGAAACCAGTAATTTTTGCTTTAATGCAAAATAAATAATTGGATTGAATGCTTTCTGAAACCATCCCATTAGCCGATCGGAAAAGTTATGCCTGTGTGCAGTTTTCTTACTTAAAAACAATGCCGATGCCATTGGGACGTAAGTTAACGATAGAACTGTTGCCCCAAGGAGAGCAAAGGCCACCACCTGCGCCATAGGCCGAAACATTTTACCCTCAATACCAACCAATGCCATTATCGGGAGGTAAACAATAAGGATAATAATTTGGCCAAAAGTTGCTGAACTCATCATCCTTTTAGCAGACTCAAACACATTCTCATCCATTTGGTCCTGGGTAAGTCTTTCAACCCCTTGATGATGGTGTTTACTCACAAATATCCGATGAACCACGCTTTCAACAATAATCACAGCACCGTCAACAATAAGCCCAAAGTCAATTGCTCCAAGGCTCATCAGGTTGCCTGAAACCCCAAACAGATACATCATAGATATGGCAAATAGCATAGCAAGCGGAATTACTGAGGCAACAATTAACCCGGCACGCAAATTCCCAAGCAGTAGGACCAGTATAAAAATTACAATCAGCGCACCAATAATAAGATTTTCAGCAACCGTACCTATTGCCCTTCCAACAAGATCGGAACGATTAAGGTAAGGTTCTATTCTCACCCCTTTGGGTAACGATTTCTGAATAGACTGGATTCGAAGCTGAACATTATCAATTACTTCATGGGCATTTGAACCTTTGAGCATCATTACTACGCCTCCAACCGCCTCAGAGGTATCAACTACAAAAGCACCATAACGGGTAGCATTCCCTTTCCTTACTGTTGCCACATCACGGATAAGGACAGGGATACCGGAATCATTAGTTCTAACCGATATTCTTTCAATATCCTCAATGCCTTTTACCAATCCTATCCCCCGAATAAAATAAGCAGTGGGATTTTTATCAATATAAGCGCTGCCGGTGTTTTCGTTATTTCTTTCCAGGGCATCAAAAATATCATTGAGGGTAAGATTCATGGCTCTAAGACGATCAGGATTTACTGCAACTTCGTATTGCATCACATAACCCCCATAACTATTAATATCAGCCACGCCAGGCGTGCCCAGCATTTCGCGCCGTACAACCCAATCCTGAATGGTACGAAGCTCCATGGGTGTGAATTTTTTTTCCAAACCCTTCTCGACTGCTAAACGATACTGGTAAATCTCACCTAAACCAGAAGATATAGGCGCCAGTTCAATTTTAGCCAACCCTGAAGGTATTTCTTCCTCGGCTTCTTTAAGTCGCTCTGTTAATTGCTGTCTGGCCCAGTAAAGATCAACGTTCTCCTTGAATACCACCGTAACAACTGATAAACCTAGGCGTGATATGGAACGAAGTTCTTCTATATCAGGAATATTAGCCACTGCAACTTCAATTGGCGCAGTTATAAAACTTTCAACCTCCTGCACAGCCAAAGAAGGTGCCATTGATATAATTTGTACCTGATTATTGGTTATATCTGGGATTGCATCTATAGGCAAACGTGTTAACGAGTATGAACTCCAACCTATAAGTGCAATAACGAATAGCCCGATTACAAATTTATTCTTAATCGAAAATTTGATTATTCTTTCTATCATTATCAAAAAAGATTAGTTAAAATTAAATAACAACTTCTTATCCAGAAGTTATCAAAAGATGGAAAGTAAATTATGATGGATTAGGCTATTTTAGGCGGTTGCCAGAAAAAATTGAAATAGTCTGAGGTGAAATCAGTATTTAGAATAAAATATTCCGATTGGATAAAATAATAGGGTTGAAAAGCTATCTGATCAACTACAGGATCAACAATAACTCCACAACATGCACACACACAAAACGGGCTACAACCATCCAAATCATTATCGGCACAGGGTTTCCCCTGGGGTGATGATTGTTCAAGGCGAAATATATTGTGATGTACAATTTCATCGGCACATGGCAAAGAAACCATGTACAAAACATAACCACTTATTAGTATTGCTATATACTTCATCAAAGGCAAAGTAAATAATAAATTTCTATATAAATAGACTTTTGCCCGAAAATCAGGTTTAAAATTAACTTAAATTATTATATATCTCATTGATATATAATTATTTAATTATTTTCTTTAAACGTGTTTAAGTATTTGTTGTTTTAATCCATAACAATAAAATCTCAAATGATACCTTAACCTTTCACTTTTTTTCTATTTTTGGGTATCACTTACCCTAAATATCATGTAAATATGTCACAGGAAACCATTGAAAAGATAAAGGGATTACCCGAAAACGCCTACACTGAACTAAAAGAAGGTGAAGAATATCAGCCTATTTTACCACCAACCAAAAAAGTTCCAGAAGTAAATATCTGGTCGGTTACTATTGGCCTATTAATGGCAATTCTATTTTCGGCTGCTGCTGCCTATCTTGGGTTAAAGATAGGACAGGTTTTTGAGGCAGCCATTCCAATAGCTATAATTGCGGTTGGCCTTTCTACGGTTTTTAAACGTAAGGGAGCACTGGGTGAAAACGTAATTATTCAAAGCATTGGTGCAAGTTCAGGTGTTATTGTTGCAGGTGCAATTTTCACGTTACCTGCACTTTACATTCTACATCTTGATGCCGAATTTTACAAAGTGTTTTTAGCATCATTACTGGGCGGTGTTTTAGGAATCCTGTTCCTTATTCCTTTTCGTAAGTATTTTGTTTCTGATATGCACGGGAAGCTTCCATTTCCCGAAGCTACTGCAACAACAGAGGTGCTGGTTTCCGGAGAAAAAGGTGGAAAACAGGCCAAGCTGCTACTAGTCAGCATGCTGGTAGGTGGTATTTATGATTTCATCATTGCAACCTTTGGGTGGTGGAGTGAGGTGGTTACCACAAGGGTGATACCTATTGGTGAGCAGATTGCCGATAAAGCCAAACTGGTTTTTAAGCTGAATGTGGGCGCTGCTGTGATGGGGTTGGGATATATTATCGGGTTACAATATACTGCAATTATTGCTGCCGGTTCTTTTCTGGCATGGCTGGTTTTAATCCCGATAATCAACTACTTTGCCCCGGGAATAACGGTTCCGGTGGGCTTTAACACTACAAACCTGTTAGCAAATA
>CAZKHG010000010.1:76706-92667 GCA_964552655.1 uncultured Rikenellaceae bacterium | reverse complement strand
CCTAACCGGTGAAAAAAATGTTTTTCTGGGAAG
Organism: uncultured Rikenellaceae bacterium; assembly: GCA_964552655.1. Classification (GTDB taxonomy): domain Bacteria; phylum Bacteroidota; class Bacteroidia; order Bacteroidales; family Tenuifilaceae; genus CAZKHG01. Next base: position 92,634 of record CAZKHG010000010.1, on the reverse strand, counting down.
TAATAGCGGTATTAATAATACCAGTGGATTTAACAATATTTTCATTGGGGTTGAGAGCGGTGCTTTCAATAAAGCTGGTGACAATAATACCTACATTGGCACTAATTCTGGTGGAGAGAACAAGGATGGAACATACAATGTAATGATAGGTAATAAAGCTGGAGGGTATAGTACGGGTGGCAATCAGAATACTTTTGTTGGGTATGGTACTGGTACTAATAATGCCGCTGACAACAACACGTTTATTGGCACATCATGCGGGTCAGCTAATACCACCGGTACATTCAATGTGTTTATGGGCTACAACGCTGGTTTTAATAACACCCTGGGATCAAGTAATATATTCATTGGGAACGAGAGCGGGTTAAATAATCTGGTTGGCCGATATAATACATTTCTGGGTTATAATGCAGGTTATTCGAACGACACCAGCTATAACTCGTTCATTGGTTATCAGGCAGGAAGAGCAAATACCACCGGGGCATATAATTCATTTATGGGATATAATGCTGGTTTGTCAAATACCTCTGGTGCCAATAACGTATTTATTGGAAACGAAAGCGGGAGAACAAATGGCATTGGGAATCACAATGTATTCCTAGGTTACAACAGCGGTTACGCCAATTCATCGGGAAACAATAATACGTTTCTTGGGCATGTTGCCGGTTACAGCAATTCAACTGGATCAAATAATGTTTTTTTAGGGGATAGCTCAGGATTCCATAATACCCTTGGAGAGCAGAATATATTCTTAGGGAATGGCAGCGGTAAGGCCAACACCGATGGCGATTATAATGCATTTATCGGGTACCGTTCAGGGCATAAGAACCAGACCGGGTTAAACAACGCATTTATTGGGTATGAGGCTGGTTACACTAACCAAACAGGGAACAACAACACTGCCATTGGATACCAAGCAGGATGGTGGACCTGGAAGGGAAGCAAGAATATCTTTATAGGGTACAAAGCAGGATTTAGTAACTATGGCGAAGCAGAATCAAGCGCACAACCTGGCAACAATAATATCTACATTGGTGAATCCTCAGGGGCTCAAAATACTGATGGTTTATGTAATGTATATATTGGGATGGAAGCAGGTAAGGGGAATTTAACTTCACCCTACCCTGCACCAACTTTTAACGTGTACATAGGATACCAAGCCGGGTATAGAGAATATCAAGGCTCTTGGAACACATTTATTGGCTACCAGTCTGGATACTACAATAACACTGGCAACTACTCAACATTTCTTGGATATCAAGCTGGATATAATCACCTCAGCGGAGATGGAAATACATTTATTGGTCACCAAGCTGGTGCTGCCCACAAAACTGGTGAACATAATACGGTCATAGGGACATATGCTGGACTTGAAAATCTAGATGGCGATCGTAATGTAATAATCGGGTTTAGAGCAGGTGAATATGAAACAGGGGATGACAAGCTATATATTGATAACCAGAACAGAACCAACATTGCAACAGGAAAAACAAACTCCCTGATTTATGGTGAATTTCACGCAACACCTAGCAGTCAGGTGCTTAGAGTTAATGGGAAATTAGGAGTTCTTTTGGCAGCAAACCCAACAGAGGCACTTGAAGTAAACGGCAATGTGAAGGCAACTACTTTTATAGCAACCTACTCAACTACAGGAGCCTACAAGTATAATACCTCTTCAAGTATGATTGTGCCTGATTATGTTTTTGATTACTACTTTGATAAATCAACAAAAGAAAATCCCAAATATGAAATGATGAACTTAAACGATCTCAAACTATTTATTGAAAAGAATCATCATTTGCCAGGTGTCCCTTCAAGAAGCGAGATTGAAAGAAACGGTACTATTAATTTGCAAGGATTAACAATGGTAACTCTTGAAAAAGTAGAGGAGAACACTCTTTATATCCTTGAATTAGAAAAAAGAACAAATGATCAAGAGATACAAATTGAGTCGCTTCAAAATGAAATTGATTTATTAAAAATCAAAAATCAACAAAGTGAAGAGAGAATTAAATCTCTGGAAAAGTTGGATCAGGAGTTTAGTCTGATCAAATCAAGAATTGAAGAACTCTTAAAACAAAAATAGCCAATAAACTAAAAATGATACAAAATGACATTTAAAAATCGAACAACCACCAACGCTGAGGATGGAAAAACCACTTCATCTACTAGCAAAACCGAGTTGAATAACCCAAATCAAATCGTGGTTCAGTTCAAGGACAATCTTAACCTGCCAAATACGGGAGATATTGGTCAGTACATAATCGAACAGCAAATTGGCCCATGGGAAAATCTGAAGAAGAACTATCCCAATGCATCCATTCAACCCTTATTTGAAAATATAAATCAGGAGAAGTTGAATGGACATATTAAGAAAGCTAAACTCAACAATCCCAAATATCAAGATATTAATTTTTTCAACTTTTTTAAAGTCACCTCCTCCGATGGTTCTGATCTTGATTCAATTATAAATGAATTGAAAAGCTGGGAGAATATTCAGCAATCCTATATTGATTGCAAGAAGGTGAATCCGCTTGTAGTCAACTACTCCAATAATCCAAGAGCAGTTTTGCCAGCACCCTATCAGGATTATCTCGAATTAGCACCAAAAGGCATTTCAGCAAAAGCTGTTTGGGATGACCCAACCATTTTAGGAAGTGATGGCGCCCAAGTTAATTTTATTGATATTGAAAAAGGGTGGACACTGAACCATGTGGATTTGGTTTCGCAAAGCATCCTGTTTTCAACTCCAGCTGATGGGACCATTGATAATAATTACAGGGATCATGGATCCTCTGTGCTAGGCGTTGTTTGTGCTGCTGATAATTATATCGGATGTGTTGGTATTGCACCAAAACCAAAAAGTATCCGTGTTATATCAGAATCGATGGGTGTCGCAAATGCAATTCTAAAAAGTATTGATTACCTGAGTGCCGGTGATGTGCTACTGGTTGAATCGGTAAACGTCGAAAATGAGCCAGGTAATGCGTACTTTGGATACGAAGTACCTATTGAAACTACATTGGCTGAGTTTGGGGCTATTGAACTTGCCACAACACTGGGAATAATTGTAGTTGAGCCCGGGGGTAATGGCAATGGAACCCTTCGGGTAAACTTTGATAACTATACCAAAAAAGATTCCTTAAACATTTCCAGGCAAATTCTTAACCCTGCCAATTCCTACTTTAAAAATTCAAAGGCAATTATCGTTTCTGCATCAAAATCAACAACAACAGCTTTCTCTGGAATAGACTATCATGAGATACTACCCTGGGCACCCTTAGGTGGACGTGTAGATTGCTACGCGTGGGGGGAAAATATCACTACCCTCTCCTCAGATGTTGCAGGGTCAACTAACCTCTATAGGGATGATTTTGGGGGCACTTCGGGTGCTGCTGCAATTATTGCTGGAGCGATAATAAACATTCAGGGAATGGTTTATGCAAAAATCTCCACTAAATTAAGTCCTGACCAAATCCGTAGTTTATTAAAATCAGCAACCAATAATACAAATCTACTTAAACCATTACCAGGTTCATTTCTGTATAATATATTCATGCCAAATCTTAAGAATCTATTTGATAATGAGATTTTGACAATTTCACTTCCAAGTGTATCATTAAATAGTAAGCAAGATGTTACCTGTTTTGGGCTAAATAATGGCGCAATTGATGTCAATATTTCCGGTGGTAAAACTCCATACTCTTTTGAATGGACTGCAGCTAACGGAGGGATAGTCCCTTTAGGACAAGAAAACAACGAAGATTTAACAGGGCTTGTTGCAGGTGATTATACATTGGTTGTCACTGATGCCATGGGTTTCAAGTTTATACTCACCGAGACTATTGCACAACCTACCCAATTAATTGCCAGTGCAGCAATAACAAATCCGATTACTACTAATGGCAATAAAACTGAGATAGTAATAACTGCAAATGGTGGAACTCCTCCATACACATACTCATTAACAGACAATAGTCCTACACCGTTAGCCCAAACCCCAGATCCTACAGATAGTAGCAAGTTCCCTAACCTGTCTGCAGGAACATATAACTGGAGTGTAACCGATGCAAATGGCTGTGGCCCGGTTTCGGATCAAATAATTATTACAGAACCTCCTGTTATGTACGCTAGTGCTGCAGTAACTATACCCATAGATTGTACAAATCTGGCGGCAACTGTAAAAATAATTGCAAGTGGAGGAACTCCTCCTTATGAGTTTTCTTTCAATGGAGGAGCGTTTGGTACTGCAAATACATTTTCTGGATTAGTTGCTGGTACTTACCTATGGAGTGCAAGAGATAGTTTAGGGTGTACTAAAACAGGTAATGTTGAAGTGTATTCCCCTGCCGCACTAGTTGCAAGTGCTCAGATCACTGTTCCAATCGACATTACAAACCCAACAGCTACAGTTAAACTGATTGCAAGCGGCGGAACCCCTCCATATAATTTTTCCTTCGATAGCAGCACTCCTGGTACAAACAATATATTCTCCAGTATTAACCCTGGAACACATACCTGGCTGGTTACCGATCAGGGAGGATGCTCAAAAAATGGAACCGTCGATATTATCGCACCAACTCAACTATTTGTAGCGGATGCCGTATACCCCAACACGCTGAATTATGGTTGTCCCGGGATAGTTGTGCTTGTTGCCAGTGGTGGAACCATGCCCTATACATACACTTTCAACGGGAAAACAAACAATTCTGGAGTATTTGCAGATATCACACCCGGGAGCTACTCATGGAGTGTTACCGATGCAAGCGGCAATACAATTACAGGAACCACTACAGTCAATGAAACCTCGACCCCGCCATTTACCATTTATACCACCATTAAGGATGTGGCTTGTTTTGGAAAAGCAACCGGATCAATTACTGTAAATATCAGCGGAGGTACTCCACCGTTTACATTCATATGGAGCAATGGGGCTACTACAAAGGACATTGCAAATCTGAAAGCAGGTACATACACTTGCAGTGTTATAGATAGCACAGGAACAACCATGTGCTTCAAAGCGCAGGTTAAACACAAATATATAGAACTGTTGGAAAAGCCACTCCACGGCCTAACCATAATTTTCAGAAAATTTGTGCCTTTCCCCAATTATGGGTATAGGTACTACGTGATGAAATGGCAAGGTCCAAACATACACCCACCTTTCCCACATCCAAATCCCAATTTAGATATCGATTATATTGAGTTTTCCAACCAGCATACAGAAAATATACTAGGGGATATTTGGAATGTTGTTACATTAAAAATACCAAACATACAAGAAGGGAAAATAGTAATTACATTGACTAAACCATTCTTCCCCTTTGATCCTAGTCTTCGTCCACCAAGAGCAATCCCGGTAAAGATTTGGGCAAATGTGTACAATTTCAGGTTTCCTTGGCCAAGGAGGTTAATACTTGTTGCGGATTTTAAAATAGTCTTTACCAATAAGGATGTAAACTATCAATTATAGATTAAATTAAGATAAGAGATCCGATGCCTCCGCGAGTCACGCCATCGAAGACATCGGATCCTTTTAACGTTAATCTATCTCGTAAACAACGGGCATTTTATCTGGTGTATTATTTTATTAAGCCAATCGGGACAGGAGAATAGCCAGGTTTTCGAAAAGACAAGGAGGTTGGCATAACTAAAAAACTTGTGTTCAAAATATCACATATTGTTATATCTTTTGGTGAACATATAATCTAAAAGTTATATCTTTGCGTAAAAAAGATGTACCCAAGAACACTAAGCGATAGCATTCAAAAGCGAATGGGTTCGGGTAAAGCCATAATTGTTGTTGGTCCCCGACAGGTTGGCAAAACCACCTTAATTGAATCCATTCTTGACACAAAGGAATATTTGCTACTTAATGGCGATGATCCTAAAACAAGGACGTTGCTTACTAACCCAAATGCTGAAGAAATACGAACAATACTGGGTAATTACAAATATGTATTTATAGACGAGGCTCAAAGGGTAGAAGGTATTGGTATTACAATGAAGATTATTACTGATCGGTTTAAGGGCGTTCAACTATTTGCAAGCGGATCCTCCTCCTTCGATTTATCAAATAAAATAAATGAACCATTGACCGGAAGGAAGTGGGAATATCAACTATTCCCAATATCATGGGAAGAATATGAGAATCACCATGGTTACCTGTATGCCATGCAACAATTAGAAAACAGGCTTCTTTATGGGTTCTACCCTGATGTTTTAAATAATAGCGGGGATGAAATAAATATTCTGAGGAATCTTGTTAACAGCTACCTTTACCGTGATATTCTAGCATACTCAGATATTCGAAAACCTGAGGTTCTGGAAAGATTAGTTCAGGCCCTTGCGCTTCAGGTAGGCAATGAGGTTAACTATTCAGAATTAGCCCAAGTAGTAAATGTTGACAAGAATACGATCGGTAAATACATTGATATTTTACAGAAAGGATTTATTGTTTTTAAACTGGGTAGCTTCAGCAGAAACGTGCGAAACGAAATAAAAACCAACAAGAAGATTTATTTCTATGATAACGGCATCCGGAACATGGTAATTGGTAATTTTAACCCAATTGAACTTAGGACGGACAAGGGTGCGCTTTGGGAAAATTTCCTTATTTCAGAGAGGGTCAAACAGAATGAATATAAACAAAGCCTGGCCCGAACTTTTTTTTGGAGGACAAAACAGCAGCAGGAAGTTGATTTTGTGGAAGAAAAAAACGGGAAAATATATGGGTTTGAGTTCAAATGGTCTGACCGAAAAAAATCAAAACTGCCAAAGACTTTTACTGATAGTTACAATGCGGAGAGTATGGTTATTGACAAAAATAACTTTCGGGATTTTGTAATAATCAACAAATAGCGTTTGCTCAATATATCCGGTAATACTACCGATTTCCCTACACTTATAAAATCAACAGAAACATTTCAACACAGATTCATTTAAAAAATACGTTAAATTTTATTATAATCCCCTGAATCTACCTTGTAAACGACGGGCATTTTATCTGGTGTATTTTTTTCTTACGCCAATCGGGACAGGAGAATAGCCAGGTAAATGTAACCTCGTGGGCTCCAACTGAGGATTGGAAAAGAAGTTTTGAGATGGTGTAGTCGAAGCTATATCGTATCTGAAAAAATTCCTGCTGGAAACCAACTAGAACAATTACAGCGTCGGTGTTATACACTGCATGACGCATCCAGAAACCAATCAGGAACGGGTAATGGTCGTAGTAAAGCCCGCCAATAATATTGTTGAAAATACCTTGTCGCTGGTAGAGAATGCTTGGGGTGATGGATGGAGGCCGTTTATCCTGAATCGGGGCAACATCAAGGCCTTCCAGTTCAATGGCATAGCCCAAATAAACGCTGTACTTGCGTTCGAGACGGCTCTCATCGCCATCCAGGAAACCATTCCTCGGTTTGGTCAGGTGATGCCCGGTTAACCCAAGGTAGAATTTACTTTTATACTCAAAAGTTAACCCGGCATTGATATCCCAAACTTGTCGTGATGTTCTTGCAGGCGGTTGAACATTGGATGGAAGAACAAACCCATGACTGTAATCGAGCTGATCGGCAAACTGCAATTTGTCCCAGTTAATCTGGTTTAACCCCCATCCGCCCTGCAACCCACCAGTCATAGCCCATTCCTTGTTAAGGTTCACTTTTTTGGAGTACACAGCTGTTAATGCATAGCTAGAGAGCATCCCCTCTCCTAACGTCTCATAATCCAGTGTAAACCCCAACCCGGTTTTCCAGGGCAAATGGTACATATCAAACGACACAAAATTTGATACATAGCTGATTGGTATCCCCGGCCACTGTGCTCGTCTGATAAGTTTTATCCTTGGACAATAATGCGATCCGGCAAGTGCGGGATTTAGATATAGTGCATTGGCATAGAACTGCGAATATACCGCATCAAGACCGCCCTGAGCGAATAAATCGAACACTAATCCAAATAGAATTAATACCGTAAGAAATCCTTTTTTCATTTCTCGATCTCTATTATTCCTTTGTGGTCTTCGTGCAACCTTTCTGAACTTTGTGGTTAAAAATTAACCACAAAGAACACTAAGTAATTCTCTAAGGTCACAAAGTATATCAAAATCACTTTATCGTAATAACATCACATTCCCAGTCCTGGTCTTTATCTTTCCCGTTCCAGTCTCCTTGTAGGTTAACTTCCAGGCATACACACCAACCGGTGCAGGTTTCCCGGTATTCCGTACTAAACCATTCCAGCCCTCATCCACGTTTTTAGTGGTGAATATCATTTCGCCCCAACGGGTAAAAATCATAAAGGAAAACCCATCCTGTTCGGCAGCAACACCAAATATTGGTTTAAAAGTTCCGGTGTCGTCGTCACCTCCGCCACCGCCACCGCCACCTCCGCCTCTTCCCGGTAGAAAAGCGTTGGGTACAAAAACACCTTCATAAATAATCACCTTTGAATAGGTGGTATCGGGGCACCCAAAGCCTGAGTAGGCTACTTCCATTACTTCAAATTCACCAACCTTAGTATATGCGTGAACTGGACTTCGTTCTGTTGAGTTTGTACTATCACCAAAATCCCAGTACCATGATCTAGCAAAAAACGAAGAATCTTTAAAAGTAACCTCAGGTTTTACAATACTGGTCCTTACGGGAATAGGTCGGTGATGGGCTTCAGGAGTAGGAAAAACTGTGATTGTAGAATCAAACTGAGAGCTGCAGCCTTTATTACTCCTAACTGTTAAGGTGATATTATAGGTACCAGAATCAATGTATGTATGAGCAGGATCTTCCAGGTTTGATTCATAACCATCCCCAAAGTTCCAATGCCAGGATATTATAGTTGGATCGACATCAAGCGATGTATCAACCAAGGGTGCAGGGAATCCATGGCAATGATCGCTTGGCCCAAAATTGGGATTTGGTGCAGGGTTTACTTTAATTACTTTGGTTGCAGGTGCACCCACTCCACAAGCATTAGCACCATAAACCTCAAAGGTTGCAATACCTGTTCCACCTGCGATTGTTCGGGTAACGGTATTTACAGGTATTGTTGATACGCTCCCATCCTCAAGTGTCCACACGTATAAATCAGCATAAGTTATTGATGGCACTGAAAGAGTTACCAAATCTCCGGCGCATAATGAATCCGGAGCATTGATAGCCGCAGCATCAACGGGAATGGGCTTAACCTCAACATATAATGAGGATTCGATTCCGTTCCCGCAGGAATTTTTCCCGTAAACGGTTATATTTCCTGAACTTGCATTTGCAGGAAAACTTACGGTGATGGTGTTTGTTCCATTCCCACTTGTGATTGTTGCCCCGGTTGGCACAGTCCAAACATAGTCTATAGCGTTACTGATTGGAGGTACGGAATAGGTAAGAGTCGCTGCTTTGCCTTCGCATAAGCTTGGCACGCCATCTATTTCCCCCGCCGGAGAGGGCAAGGGATTTACTGTAAATTGATAAGGCGCTGATTCAGTGCCGGTTTGACAAGCATTTCCTCCACTCACCTTTATTTCTACTGTACCGGTTTGCGCATCTGGTGCGAAGGTTACAGTAATGGTATTGGTTCCCTGCCCGCTCAGAATTGATGCACCAGCAGGTAAATTCCAGGTGTATGTTGTAGCGTTGGCAACAGGGGGAACAGTGAATATAACTCCCTGTTGACCTTGACAAACCTCAGTGGGTCCGGTTAATCCAACCGGTGCGGGGGGAATTGCCTCATCAACAACAAATACATCAAAAGTTGCAGTACTTTGACCGCCATTACAGCTCAGTATGGTTGTATTGATAGCAGTAAGGGTTACTGTTTTTAAACCTGCCGATCCATAGGTGTAGGTTTGAGAGGCCGATGATGTACCAACATTATTGGTTACACCATCAATTACCCAGGTATAATTGGTAAGCGTCGGATTTCCACCGCATGGAGGAATAGTGACGTTATTATAAGTAACCGGATTGCCCAAACAAATTGTATCGTTGGGATCAACCGAAATCTGGGCAAATGGCTCCCGGTCTATTCTGATTGGAGAGATTTTATACTGTGTAAATCCGCAGGCATTAGTGGCAATAGCAATTAATTCATAAAAATCGTTGGGTGGAGGTGCCACAGTACATGATGACTGGTTGAAGGTGTGATTGATTGATGCCGGTAAGTTAGCCTGTGTAAATGTATCAACCGGCGAACCATCGTTGAACTGGAAAGTATATGTTGTCCCTAAATTACCAGCTGTATTGGTAATATCAAAAGTTAATGTTAAAGGTGCACAACCTGTTGTCCCACCGGGGCTTGTAATACCCAAACTAGGATTACCCCCAATAAAAACCGTGTAGGTTTTAGCATTTACACACCCATTTGTTCCGGTAACGGTAAATACTAAATTGTATGCTCCGGCACCGTTATAGGTATGATTGAATGTAGTAAAATTATTTGAAGTGAACGGTATGCTAGAAATGTCTCCTCAAATTATCTGATAATTTGAGTTACTTGTTGATGAAGTGTTGTTTACCGTCAGGTTTAGGGTTGTACTCCCGCTACACATGGAGAAAGCCGGCCAGTTGTTGGGATCAACAAGTGATGGGTCCGGTGGTTGTAAAACAGTAATTGCCTGAGATGCGCTATTGCGCTGACCACCGGTTCGTGCTGTCAGTGTAACAAAGAATTGTTGAGTGCCGTTCCCGGGAGTGGCTGTAAATAAATGTGTTGGATTTGGGTCGGTTGATGTTGTGCCGTCCCCAAATTCCCACAGGTAGCTCGTTGCCCCTGTTGATTTGTTGGTAAATGTCACATTAGCTCCGGAACATGGGCTATTGGGAGAGTATGTAAAATTGGCAACCGGTTGACCTTGTGCGTTTAATCCTATAAAAAAGACGAATACAAGAATATAGAATGCAATACCACGCATTATTTTTTAAAGGTTAATTGTATTTATTAACCAAGAAAAGTTATTGAAAAAAAAGCAATTTTTCACAATATAGATTAAAAAGTTTTTAAGAAATCTGATTGTTTTTAAGCCTTTTGTTATCGGAATAACATGTTAAATTTAATATAACACTGATATTAAATTACTTACGAATAGCAAAAATAAACACATCCATAAATCAATTAACCGTTTAATTTGTTTAATTTTATATCCCGTTAAAAAATTGTAAAAAAAAATTATCAAGTTTTTCTACTTTCAAAAATTATCAATCATGAAAAAATCATTACTTCTATTTGTTTTCACACTGGTAGTTTTATCAGTTTATTCCCAAACACCGCAGGGCTTTTCCTATCAAACGGTTGTAAGAGATGCAACAGGTAACCCGATTGTAAACACACAGATTTCATTCAGGGTGTCGCTTACCAGCAATGATGGGAATACCAATCATTACATTGAAACACAAGTATCACAAACCAACGCATTTGGTATAGTGAGTTTTGTCATTGGAAAAGGGAATGTTGAGACAGGCGATTTTTCGGCTATTCCCTGGTCAGAAGGTGGAATTAAGCTCAAAATCGAAATTGATCCTTCAGGAGGAACTAGTTGGGTTCCAATGGGTTCGGTTGAATTAATGTCCGTTCCATACGCTCTATACTCGGCCAGTGGGCAACCCGGACCAGAAGGAAAGCCTGGCAGAGGAATTGTTTCAACAATTGATAATGGCGATGGAACATTTACCTTTAACTTTTCCGATAATACTTCATTTACAACACCTAATCTCATTGGTCCTAAGGGGGAGCAGGGAGCGGTTGGTCCGGCAGGGCCTGCTGGGCCACAGGGAGAACAGGGTCCATCTGGTATTGGCCTGTCAAACAAAGGATTATGGGTTTCGGGCACAACCTATGAACCCGGGGACTATGTTTTTGCCCCCGGATCAATAAATCAAACCGTAAACAATATGTGGGTAGTTGAGGCTCAATCTTCTTTTGTTTCCAATACACAACCCAAAGATGATCCCGATAACTGGGTGGAATTTGAAGCTCCGGCCGGTCCTCAGGGTCCAAAGGGAGACAAAGGCGATAAAGGGGATAAGGGGGACACCGGTCTTCAGGGGCCAAAAGGTGATACCGGGCCTCAGGGTCCACAAGGCCCTGAAGGTAAGCAGGGAGAACAAGGCCCTCAGGGTATCCAGGGACTTGCAGGTACCGGCCTCACAAACAAAGGGGTCTGGGTAACCAATACAACCTACAATCCCGGTGATTATGTTTTTGCCCCCAGCACAAACAATGCACAGGTTAACAACATGTGGATTGTAGAAGCTTCTGCTGCTTTTCTTTCAACCATACAACCCAAAGATGATCCAAATAACTGGGTTGAATTCGAAGCACCCGCCGGTCCACAGGGATTACAAGGAGAAATTGGACCCCAGGGAGATAAGGGAGAAAAGGGGGATAATGGAATTTCCTTAAATTGGTTAGGAACATTATCTGTTGATCCACCTACTGCATTGCTTAATGATGCATATTATAACGATGTTAATAAAAAATCATATATATATAATGGTTCAACCTGGCAAATCATTGCCCAGGATGGGCTTCAGGGCCCTGCAGGAGAGCAGGGACCACAAGGACCAACGGGCGATACCGGGGCCACAGGTGCAAACGGCAGTTCAATTAACTGGCTGGGGAGCTTTGCATTAGCACCAACTTCCTATAATCTAAATGATGCCTATTACAACTCAACTTTAAAAAAATCTTTTATCTGGAATGGTTCAGACTGGCAAATGGTCGCACAGGATGGGGCACAGGGCGCAACCGGTGCTACAGGAGCAAAGGGGGATCAGGGGATCCCTGGCATTCAGGGTATTCCGGGTATTAATGGGAAATCCATACGTTGGCTTGGTAACGCAACTTCCGACCCCGGTTCACCTGAAATTAATGATGCGTACTACAATACAACAGTTGGAAAATCTTTTATTTGGGATGGATTATTCTGGCAGATCATTGCCCAGGATGGGCAACAGGGAGTTCAGGGTGAACAAGGTGAGAAAGGTGATCAGGGATTACCCGGGCAGAATGGTTTATCAATCGAATGGCTGGGAAATTTTGGGGCACATCCTTCAGGAGCAACAATCAATCAGGCATACTACAATACTGTAGATGGAAAGTCTTATATTTACAATGGTACAGGTTGGGACATTATGACCAAGGATGGAGTCACTGGCCCTATTGGACCTAAAGGGGAACCGGGAACCGGTCTTGTGAACAAAGGCGATTGGGTAACCGGCACAACCTATATATCAGGTGATTATGTTTTTTCAACTGCATCAGGGAGTAGCGATAATTCCATGTGGATATGCAAAAACGAAGCCGGTTTTACTTCAACTACCATTCCAAAGGATGACCTGAGCAACTGGGTGGAGTTTCAGGCACCTGCCGGACCAGAAGGACCTCAAGGACCACAAGGTATTGCAGGACCAGAGGGACCTCAAGGACCTCAGGGACCAGAAGGACCACTTGTAGCCGGGACCTCAGGCCAAACATTGCGCCATAACGGAACAAGCTGGATTGCTAACAGCAACCTGATTAACACCGGTACCGCAGTAGGGATCGGCATTACACCTGCATCCACCCTGGATGTTAACGGTACTTTCAATGTTTACGGCAATAGCCGTTTAAGGGGATTATTATATGATTACAATGCCAGCGCAGGTTCTGCTGGTCAGTTGCTTTCCAGAGGTACTAGTGGTGTTGTATGGCAAAGCCCCTCGGCGTTAAATCTTGTCAGCGGAACCGGAATAAATGGTAAAATGGCTCTGTGGAGCGGCACTTCAACATTAACCTATTTACCAAACCTGACTTTTACATCCAGTTTAGAAATTACTGGCAATCCTACCGCCAATCCTGATGATCCCATCTTCGAGGTAAAAAACAGCGCAGGAGAGGTAATTTTTGGGGTTTACCAGGAGGGTGTTCGTATCAATATTAAAGATGATGCTATTAAAGGTGCCAAAGGTGGGTTTGCTGTTGGCGGGCTAACCAACCAGTCGAAAGCCGGACCAGTGGAGTATTTCAAAATCACCCCGGATAGTGCCCGTGTTTATGTTAAAGAGGTTCCTGCTACTAAAGGGGCAAAAGGTGGTTTTGCAGTTGGTGGTCTTACAAACCAAGCCAAAACAGTTGTATCAAGAGATCTGATGTTCCTCGCTCCCGATAGTGCAAGAATTTGGGTAAACGAAACGGCAGCTAAGGGGGCAAAGGGAGGCTTTGCCGTAGGAGGGCTAACCAACCAATCGAAAGGGACTGCAAATAATTTTATGCAACTGACACCAGATAACTACTTTATTGGACAGGAAGCCGGTAAGAGTACTACCACAGGTGCATTCAACTCATTTCTGGGTTATCAGGCTGGTACGATGAATACAACCGGTTCAAGAAATGTATTTCTTGGTTATCAATCGGGCTTTTCGAACCAAACTTCGAGCAATAACGTGTACATCGGCAATGAAAGTGGTTACAGTTCAAACGGCGGTTATGGTAACGTATTGATTGGTTATCAAGCCGGACGAAATAATACCACTGCTTACTATAATTCCATTGTAGGTTATCAGGCCGGGTTAAATAACACCGGTAATTACAACTCGTTTTACGGTTTTAGTGCAGGGAACACCAATACCGGGAACTATAATGCATTTTTTGGCCCCTATGCTGGTTATTTCAATGGTGGTGCCGGCAACTCATTCTTTGGTTGGGCAAGTGGTTTAAGCAACACGTCAGGTAACTATAATGTATTTTTAGGCTACTATTCAGGGGTTAGCAACTCATCGGGTAGCAACAACGTATTCCTGGGCAATTACAGTGGGTATTATAATTCATCAGGTTCAAGCAATGTGATGTTGGGCTATCAGGCAGGTTTGAGCAACACCACAGCATCTAACAACGTTTTTATTGGTAACCAGAGTGGATACAGCAATACCCTTGGCGGGTACAACTCATTTTTAGGGTATCAGGCCGGTTATTCTAATACAACGGGGCAATACAATACCTTTATGGGTTATCAGGCCGGTAAGAATAATACAACAGCCGGTAGTAACCTCTTCCTGGGGTATTTAAGTGGTTTTAATAACACCGTTGGAGTTTCTAACATTTTCATTGGTGAAAGTTCTGGTTACTACAATCAGGACGGGGACTACAATACATTTGTCGGTTTTCAAAGTGGTTACAACAATGGCAATGGGGTAACCGATCCTGATTATAATACTTACCTGGGATATAAAACAGGTTACAATAACCGAGCCGGTGCCCGAAACACTTTTATCGGTTATCAGGCCGGGTTATCCGGCGCATCTGCAAGTGGAAACGACAATGTATTTATTGGATCCAATGCCGGCTTTTCAAACACCACCGGTGGAAATAACCTGTTTTTCGGAAATAATGCCGGGTACTCCAATACCAGCGGTTTAAACAACCTGTTTTTTGGTAATAACTCCGGGTACTCAACTACAACAGGACAGTACAATATCTTTATCGGAACAGAATCAGGTCAAAACGCAACATCAACCTACTATAACACATTCATAGGTTACAGGGCCGGAACATCAACCACCACCGGAGGGTACAATGCCATGGTGGGATATAACGCCGGTTATGCCAATACCACTGGGGTTAACAATGCTTATTTGGGTTATTCCGCCGGTGCTTCATCAACCGGGACCTACAATACTTACGTTGGTGCAGAAGCCGGGTACTACTCATCAAGCGGAAGCAATAATGTTTACCTGGGAATTGCAGCGGGTAGGGCTGCTACCGGGAGCGGAAACGTCTTTATCGGAAAATTTGCCGGGTATGGTGAGGCAGGAAGCAACAAGCTGGTGGTTGAAAACAACTATACTGGTTCCGATAATGCCACCAATGCATTAATTTACGGGGAATTCGACAATAATAAGATTCGATTAAATGCCAATGTGGCTGTTAATGCTGCACCAAATACATCAAAATTTTATTCTTA
>CAZKHG010000010.1:0-76606 GCA_964552655.1 uncultured Rikenellaceae bacterium | reverse complement strand
TCTGATAAAAACCTGAAAAAGAACATCAAGCCATTAGAAGGCTCTCTTAAAAAAATCATGGCGCTGAATGGTGTTACTTACGACTGGAAATCGGATATAGAACTTGCAGATATTAAGGCCAAGAAAAACAATGGGAGGAAGGATGCAGAGATTGATCCCTTCAATTTCCCTTCCGGGACCCAAATTGGCGTGATAGCACAAGATGTTGAACAGGTTCTACCAGAGCTGGTTCTAACCGATGGGGACGGGCTAAAGTCCGTTGATTATGTAAAAATAATCCCGGTACTGATTGAAGCCATGAAGGAACAACAGAAACAGCTCGATGAGCAGAATGCAAAAATCCAGCAGCTGATGTTGGAACTCGAAAAGCTGAAAGCAAAGTAAATTCTTGCTGGTTGATAAAAACCCCGGGAGAATTTCCCGGGGTTTTTGCTTCGAGAAATCACAATTAACCCCATTTTAATTACTTTCAATTAAAATTTTCTTAATTTTAGGGGTTATTCGTTTTACAATCCGATATGAAGGCCTTTAAAACGCTACTAATTCTTATACTCCTTTCTAACTCCCTGCTAGGGCAACAGCTAAATAAGCTGGGACATCCCTTTATCAGAAACTATAAGCCTGAGGAGTATGGGGCAACCGAACAAAACTGGGCGATTGTTCAGGACAACAGAGGGGTGATGTATTTTGGCAACACCGATATGGGTGTTCTTGAGTTCGACGGGAAATCCTGGCGATCTATCCCTGTATCAAACGGATCGCTTGTTCGTTCCCTGGCAAAGGATGAAAAAGGGACAATTTACGTTGGCGCCGTGGCTGAAATTGGTTACCTAACCCCCGATTTGAAAGGAAATCTTGAATACGTTTCACTTACAGGTCTTATTAAAGACAGCATAAAGCAATTCTCCGATATTTACAAAACCTATTGTTTTAACCATAAAGTCTATTTTTGCTCCAGGCAATACATTTTTATATACAATGGCAATTCCATCAAAACCATTGATCTTGGGGATCAGACAATCAATGCAAACTTCTTAACTTTCATCGTTAATGATCACATCTATGTTGGCAGCTACTGGAAAGGGTTAAGGGAGGTAAAAAACGACAGCATAATAACCATTGCCCCCAACGGGGATAGTTTTAGAGAAAATGATATTTACTCAATTCTCCCTGTAACTGACCAGGAAGTTTTGTTGATTACAAAAGGAGGATCCACCAAAGGGGGAAAATATAAAGGAGGCGTGTTCATTTACAACCAGCATTCAGGGTTAATTAAACAGATCGTACCAAAAAACAGCTACCTAAGCAAGCTGCTTAATGAAACCGTTCCCTATAACGGGTTAAACCTGGGAAACAATGAAATTGGCATTGCATCAATTGTTACTGATGACCGAACATTTTCCAGACTTGATTTGAATGGAACATTGATTGAACTGTTAAATCCTGCAACCGGGCTGAACGACAGCTGGGCTACATTCCCGTTCAAGAACGGGGATAATCCCCTTTGGCTTGCTCTCAGCCTGGGCATTTCCAAGGTCGAGATTCAGTCTGCCCTCAGGAGATTTGGCGAGGAAAGCGGTATTAATGGTTCAATAAATGATGTGGTTCGGTTTAATAATACGCTTTATATTGCAACCTCCAACGGGGTGGTTTACCTCAATTTTGACCTGGATGGATTGCCAAAATTATTGCCAATCAATGAAATAAATACAACAGTTTGGAATTTTCTGGTTTATAAAATACCCAACAGCAACAAAGAGATTTTGCTTGCCGGTGGACAGCCAAATATTTATGAAATCAAAGGAACAAAAGGTATTCCTATCGTATTCCCGAATCAGATTACCCATACCTGCTTTAAATTAAGGCAATCCATACATAACCCTAAACTTGTTTACATTGGTATGGCCTCAGGTCTTGCTGCCTTGCAGTTTGATAACGGGAGCTGGGTTAACAAAGGGTATATTAAAAGGAATGAACTTCGCGATGAGATCAGGGGCATTGGCGAGGACAACGAAGGGAATATCTGGCTTAGCACATATATCAAAGGTCTGATTAAACTCTCATTTAACCAAAAAGATACGCTGATTCAGCGGGTAACAAGCATTGAGAGGCTTAAAGACCTTAAAAATATTGATGTTATCAGGCTGAATGACAGTCTGTTTTTCACTACCAGCCAGGGGCTGATGAGTTACAATGAACATGCTAAGAAATTCGAATTTGTTGACCCCCTTGGGTTGAAAAAGAATGAAACCAGTTTTGGTATAAGTAAAATTGTCAAAACCCCGAAAGGATACGCTATTCAGCTATATAAAGATGTAGGTTATAACTGGGTTGAACTGGTTGAAAGAGATTCTTTGGGGAACCTAACAATTACTAAGAAACCATTCCAGAGACTCCCTCATAAATGGTCCGATGCTTTATGGGTTGACCCCGATGGTGTTGTATGGACCGGTATTGCCAAAGAGCTTTTTAGCTACAATCCCAAAACCAAACGCAACTACGATGAACCTTTCAATGCTCTAATCAGAAAGGTTACCTCCAAAGAGGATACCGTTCTGTTCTACGGCACTTTTTATAGCATGAACGAAGAGGGTAAACTTTACCCTTCTCTCACCCAGCAACCTGAACAAATTCTTAAACTCCCATACCGTTTCAACAGGCTTGTATTCGAATTTGGTTCCACCTTCTACGAGTGGGAGGAGGAAACCACTTTCAGCTATTTCCTTGAAGGCGGCGCTGATGAAACCTGGTCTATCTGGAATAAGGAGGCCAAGGCAACCTATACCAACCTACGCGAAGGAAACTATACCTTTAAAGTAAAAGCTAAAAATATTTATGGAACAGAGAGTTCGGTTGCTGAATACAAATTTTCAATTGCTCCTCCCTGGTTCCGTACCATTTTAGCGTACATCATTTACGGTATTCTTTTTATTGCATTTGTGTGGATACTAGTAAGGTGGAATACCCGAAGGCTAATCGCAGAAAAGGAACGACTGGAGCAGATCGTAAAGGAAAGAACCGCCGAAGTGGTTCGTCAGAAAAGTGAGATTGAGCTGCAACGCGACAAAATCGTTCACCAGAACGAGGAGATCAAGAGCAGTATCCAGTACGCGAGCCGAATCCAGAATGCTTTGCTAACACCACCCGATCAGATAACAGCAATTTTCCCGAACCATTTTATGCTCTATTTGCCGCGTGATATTGTTAGCGGCGACTTTTTCTGGGTAACCCAGGTTGGAAACAAGAAAATAGCGGTGGTGGCAGACTGCACCGGTCACGGTGTGCCCGGTGGCTTTATGAGCATGCTGGGGATGTCGTTTATCAGCCAGATAATCGGAAAAGGGGGCGAATTGCACCCGGCGGATATACTCAACCAGCTCAGAAACTCAGTAATTGTTTCGCTGCACCAAACCGGTGAGGTGGGCGGGTCAAAAGATGGGATGGATATAGCCATATTCACCTTTGATGATACAACAAGCATTTTAGAATACGCCGGAGCAAATAACCCTTTAATCCTGATCAGGGATAATGAGGTACAACATATCAAAGGCGATAAAATGCCCATCGGCATTCATATCCGGGCTGAAGAACCATTTACCAACAATGTAATTGAAATTAAACCCGGCGACCGCGTTTACACCTTCTCCGATGGGTATGCCGATCAGTTTGGGGGTCCAGATCAGCGTAAGTTCATGATAAAGAACCTAAAAGAGCTGCTGCTGGAAATTCACCAGAAACCAATGCCCGAACAAAGGGATATTCTGGATCAAACCCTCCTGAACTGGCATGGTTCATCCCCTCGTATAGATGACGTGGTGGTTATGGGCGTTCAATTTTAAATTTGATACAGTTGTTTTAGCTAAATTTGTCCAAAATTAAACCCGAAAGAAATTGGAAATAAAATCAATAATCAGGGAGGTCCTTACCCATAACGATTTTGTAAGTCTCCCCGGCATAGGCAGTTTTATTCAGAAATATGAACCAGCAAGGCTTTCCTCCGATGGCACAGCATTGCAACCCCCAAGGCAAACCGTTACTTTTGACTCCACGAGGGTTTTTAACGATGAGGCTATTGAGAATTACATCTGTAAAACAACAGGGGTAAATCATACCAAAGCGGCAGAGCAGTTAGCCGGATTTATTGAGATAATAAGGGACGAGCTGAATAAAGGCAACGAAATTACATTCCAGAATGTTGGGTCTCTTAAGAAAGACCCTTCTGGGGTATATCAGTTTAAACAAGCCCCTTCTGAGGAATTTGCATCACATACCTATGGGCTAACAAGTGTTGAAACAAGACGAAAGGCCGAACAACCCATCGCTGTAAAGGTTACACCCACTGCTGTAAAACCAGCAGATCAACATAAAACCAAAAAATTAAAAACAGGATCAATAGTTGCAGTCTCCCTGATTGGTGTGTTTGTTCTGGTAATTATTGCCTTTGCCCTGATCCCGGGTATTAGGTTCTGGCAATTATCTCCTGTGGCTGACCTGGAAGAACAGGCTAAAAAAACATCTGAAAACCAGATAATACCCAATGTTGACATTCAACAGAATGTGGACAGCTCTGTAAACCAAACTATCGAAAGTAAAACCGAAAAAAAAGCCGCCTTGTTCTACGAAGAGCCTAAAATCCAGGATAATAAAACTTATTACGTAATCGCAGGCAGTTTCGGGGTTTTGGAGAATGCCCAAAAACTTTCGGAACGGTTAAAACAGAATGGCTATAGCGCTGAAATACTTCAGGGCGGGAATATGTATCGTGTGTCTATCTTTAAAACCACAGACAGGAATGCTGCTCTTACCAAACTCACAAACCTTCGGAATGATAAGCCCAAAGAGAAGTTCTGGTTATTGGGGTTGTAAAATATAGTTGCAAAAATTTCCATCAAAAAGTATAGATTTAATCTTTAAAAAAATGACAAAGAAATTGTCCGGATTCATTTTAAGGTTTGGTATAATGCCCTTTTGGGTAATCGTTTTATTTACAACTTTCAGCCAATGTTCATACGAACCGCCCAAAAAAGAAATTATCCAAAAGCAATTTCAAATCCGCCAGGAACTTGCAAAAGGAAGGGAAAAAATCCTTTTCGATGTTTTCAAACAAAACCTGACCAAACAGGAAAAATATGCCCTGGAATTCCTATACGCTTATATGCCTTTAAGCGATCTGGCAATGCATACAGGCGAATACGTTTTAAAGCAAGTCAAGTCATCCTTCGAAGCAAAAAAATATTTCGCCTGGGGAGAAGGCATTCCTGAAGATATTTTTTACCATTTTGTACTCCCTTACAGGGTAAACAATGAGTACACCGATACTGCCCGGCAGGTGTTCCTTAAAGAGCTGAAAACCAGAATATCCGGGATGAGCATGCACGATGCAGCCCTTGAGGTTAACCACTGGTGCCATGAAAAAGTGGTTTACAAAGGGTCCGATGAAAGAACATCAGGGCCGCTCACCACTGTCAGAAATGCCCAGGGTAGATGCGGCGAGGAATCCACATTTACAGTTTCAGCCCTTCGGGCGGTTTGTATCCCGGCCAGGCAGGTTTACACGCCACGCTGGGCCCACACCGACGATAACCACGCCTGGGTTGAAGTCTGGATTGATGGGAAATGGTACTACATGGGTGCGTGCGAACCCGATTACGACCTGAATATGGGCTGGTTTACGGGGCCTGCTAAACGCGCTATGATGATGAATACAACTGTATTTGGTCAATACGCTGGTACAGAAGAAGTGCTCCAAAAAGACAATTTGTTCACCAAAATCAACCTGTTGGCAAACTACGCCCCAACAAAAACAATCAATGTAAAGGTGGTTGATAGTAATCTTATACCTGTTAAGGGCGCTAAGGTTGAATTCATGCTCTATAACTATGCTGAGTTTTACCCAATCTCCACGAAACTCACCGATGATAAAGGTGCCTGTTCGTCTGTTTCCGGTTATGGCGATCTGATTATCTGGGCTTCACAAAATCAGAATTTTGGTTTCGTCCAGGCCAAAGGTGATTTGAAAGACACTCTTGTTGTTAAAATATCAAAACCAGATTATTCGACTAAAGTAGAAAGCTATCATTTGGTTCCGCCTGTAGAACAAAGCGTCCCTCCATCCGATCCTGCAAAAGCAGCAATCAACAACAAAAGAATCCAAAAAGAGGATAGCATCAGGAATAATTATGTTAATACGTTTATCGACTCGGCTTCAATTGCCCAGCTCGCCCAAAAAAAGGGGTTAAAAACTGTTGACATTTATTCGTTTATGGTCAATAGCCGCGGAAACTGGCATCAAATCTATAATTACATTGATAACCTCGGTGAAAAACGGCTGAGCGATGGCTTGGCAATTCTCCGGAATATCTCCGAAAAAGATTTGCATGATGCCATGGCCACAACCCTCAATGATCACCTGATCCATCTTCAAACCTTTCCTGTTGCCGAGAAGAATCTGGATAATACTCTTTATGAAAAGTATCTTCTCGCCCCAAGAATCGGAAGGGAACTGATAACCACATGGCGCAGCTATATTCAAAATTCATTCTCACCAAATGAAATTGAAGAATTCAGAACCAACCCTGTAAACCTTGTCAAATGGATCAACACAAATATCAGGCTCGACACCCTTAACAATTACTACAATGTCCCATTAAGTCCTGAAGGTGTTTTTGAGCTCAAAGTTACTGATCGCTATTCACGAAATCTCTTCTTTGTAGCAGTATGCCGAAGCATTGGCATTCCGGCCCGGTTGGAAACTGCCACGCGTAAACCGCAATTCTTCAGGAATAAGCAATGGGTTGATGTTAAGTTCGAAAAGGAGACCACCATTGAAAGCCCAAAAGGGATCGTGGTATTAACCAATGAAAGCGATGATAAGGCTTTTACCCCTCAATACTATTCACATTACACAATTGCAAGGTTAGATAAGGGTCAGTTTACCACTCTGGATTATGAATACGACCCATCGTTAAAGAAATTTCCAGCCACAATCAAAATTGATACTGGATATTATCGATTAATCACCGGTAACCGCTTAAATGACGGTTCGGTGCTTTGCCGTATATCCTATTTCCCGTTGAAAAAGGACAAAAAAATTGAGATTCCAATCATTGTTCAGAAAACTGAAGTCAAATCAGGGGTTTTGGGCAAAGCGGAAATTGATGCCAAATTCAGATTGGTAGCTGATAATTCCAGGAAAAAGATAAGCGATTATACCACTTTTAAGGGTTTGGTAGTTGTGGTTATTGAACCCGACAAAGAACCTACAAAGCACCTGATTGAGGATATAAAGCTGGTAAAAAACGGGTTTGACAGATGGAAGGGAAATATCCTTCTGGTTGTTGGGAAGGATAAGTTAAACAACGCTTTCACCCTTAAGAGCTATACTAATCTCCCGTCAAATACCATTTTTGGTTACGATGATCAGAACGAGGTAACTAATGCCATTGATCTGATGTGCGGAATTAATCCAGGCGCTCAACTTCCCCAGATTTCAATTATCAACACAAACGGTGAAATTGTTTTTTACCTGGAAGGTTATAGTATTGGGTTGGGTGAAACTATCCTAAAAAATTTACCGGCGAATTAGAACACTGGTAATATAGATCCTCCCCAAAAATTACATTTAGCGTTTTTGTGACTTAGCGTTATAATATGAAATTCACATTAGAGATTTGCGCCAACTCCCTCCAAAGTGCAATGATTGCTCAGGAGTGCGGAGCCGACAGGATTGAACTTTGTGAGAACTTAATGCTTGGTGGCACCACGCCATCGCATGGTACAATTGCCTTGACCCGAAAAAATCTTCAAATCGTTATTAATGTCCTGATCCGTCCAAGAGCAGGTGATTTTCTCTATTCCGGGCTGGAATTTGAAACAATTATTCAGGACATCAAGAATGTCAAAAGACTTGGAGCTGATGGCATTGTTTGTGGGATTCTTCTGCCGGACGGCAATGTTGATGTTGAAAGAACAAAGAAGCTTGTGGAACTGGCCCATCCGCTATCTTTTACCTTTCATCGCGCTTTCGATTTCACTCCAGATCCCTTTCTGGGGTTGGAGGATATAATAAAAACCGGGGCTCACAGAATATTGACTTCCGGACAACAACCAGCTGCATTCGAAGGCATGCATTTGATAAAAGAACTGGTTAAGCAAAGTAATAATAGGATTATAATTATGCCTGGCGGTGGTGTAAATGCTGATACTATTGAAGATCTTATTGAAACCGGGGCAACTGAATTCCACATGAGCGGTACATCCCTGTATCAAAGTGGAATGACCTTTAAAAAACCTTTTATGAAAATTAGTGATTGTGGCGATGACTATAGCAATATTTTTAGTGATCCAACCAAAATATACGATGTGGTAGATTTCCTAAAATCGAAGTAGTTGTCATTCTGAACAAAGCGAAGAATCTTAAAGGTAAGAAAAATACCTTCTCATTCTTCCGTTGCCGAAAGCATAATGCTCAAAATTACAACGTGGGTCTATTTCACTGTTGATCCATTTCCTGTTGATTCGTGCGGATGCAATAGCTTTAATTTCCCATCTGCATCTTCAGCCATCAGAATCATCCCCTTCGATTCAATACCTTTGATTTTCCTGGGTTCAAGGTTTGCCAGCAAGGTTACCTGTTTCCCGATAATCTGTTCAGGGGTGAAGTGTTCGGCTATACCCGAAACGACTGTTCTCTTATCAATCCCGGTATCAATTAACAGTTTCATCAATTTCTGGGTTTTGGGAACCCGCTCCGCCTCAAGGATTGTTCCAATCCTGATATCCATTTTTGCAAACTCCTCATAGCTGATGGTTTCTTTCTGGGGCTCCACCATTACTACTTGCTTCTCGTTTACCTCTTTGGTGGCCCGCAGTTTAGCCAGCTGTTTTTCAATGTCAACATCCTCAATCTTTTCGAATAGCAGCTCGGGTTGGTTCAGCTGATGGCCAATAGGTAATATGTTCGAATTACCTGCATGGTCCCAGCGGTTATCAGTTAGGTTGATCATTCTTCTGAGCTTTTCTGCTGTAATTGGAAGGAACGGTTCGAGTAGGATTGAAAGGTTTGCTGTAATCTGAAGAGAAATGTTGAGGATTGTTGCAACCCTATCGGGTTCCTGGTTGATTAGCTTCCAGGGTTCGGTGTCTGCAAGGTATTTATTTCCAAGCCTGGCTAAACCGATTACCTCCTTCAGGGCATCCCTGAACCTGAATAGTTCCAAGTTCGATTCAATATTTTGTTTTAGGATTGGGATTTGCTTCAACGTTTCCTTGTCAAAAGGCAAAATCTCCGTACATGAAGGAATCTTCCCGTCAAAATATTTTTGGGTTAAAACCATTGCCCGGTTTACAAAGTTGCCAAGAATGGCAACCAGCTCGCTGTTATTCCTGGCCTGAAAATCTTTCCAGGTAAAATCGTTGTCCTTGGTTTCTGGCATATTTGCGGTAAGGGTGTACCTTAATACATCCTGTTTGCCTGGAAACTCTTTAAGATACTCGTGTAACCAAACTGCCCAGTTCCGGGAAGTTGAAATTTTATCGCCTTCGAGGTTAAGAAACTCATTGGCAGGAACATTATCGGGTAAAATATAGCTGCCCTCGGCTTTTAGCATGGCCGGAAAAACAATGCAATGGAATACAATGTTATCCTTCCCGATAAAATGGATCATCCGGGTATCCTCATCTTTCCAGTATTTTTCCCAATCGCTGGTCAACTCTTTTGTAGCAGAAATATAACCAATGGGAGCATCAAACCAAACATACAGCACTTTGCCCTCTGCTCCTTCAACCGGAACAGGAACACCCCAGTCCAGATCGCGGCTTACGGCGCGGGGCTGTAAGCCCAGATCAAACCAGCTTTTGCATTGACCATAAACATTAGCTTTCCAATCCTTATGCTCCTCAAGTATCCATTTCTCAAGGAATGGCTGGTACTTATCGAGCGGAAGAAACCAATGCCTGGTTTCCCGTAAAACCGGTTTGGATCCACTTAACATAGAAACCGGGTTGATCAGATCGGTTGCATTCAAACTAGTCCCACATTTCTCACATTGATCGCCATAAGCCTTCTCATTCGAACAATGCGGGCAAGTACCCGTAATATACCTGTCGGCTAAGAATTGGCTAACCTCCTGATCGTAATATTGTTCTGTGGTTTTCTCGATAAAGGCACCATCATCGTATAATTTTTTAAAAAAATCTGACGCGGTTTGGTAGTGTACCTTAGAAGTGGTTCGGGAGTATATATCAAATGCTATCCCGAATTGCTCAAAGGATTCTTTTATCATGCTATGATACTTGTCAACCACCTGCTGAGGAGTCACACCCTCCTGTCGGGCCTTAATCGTTATCGGTACACCATGCTCATCGGAACCACAGATGGAAAGAACATCAATTCCCCTCATTCGCAAATACCTGGTGTAGATATCGGAAGGGATGTAAACTCCGGCCAGGTGGCCAATATGAACCGGCCCGTTTGCGTATGGCAACGCAGAGGTAATTAAATAGCGTTTGAAGGTTTTCATAAATAAAATATTATAGTCGTTTCCAAAAAAACAAGCCCGGTAAAACAGGCTTTATGCAATTAATTTCAATGCATTTAAGTTGATATAAATTCTTATCTTTACTCAACTTTAGAGCAGCTAATATACTAACTATTTTGTTTTAAGCGAAATGGAAAATATCACGCCGCCCCCTTTAAAACCAGGTGATTGTATCGGAATTGTGGCTCCTGCCCGAAAGGTTGTCCAACAGGAGATTTTACCTGCAATTAAACTTCTCACCATCAAGGGGTTTATCATTAAAACGTCGCCGCATTTATTTGCTGAACATCACCAGTTTGCAGGAACTGACGAGCAGCGGGCACAGGACTTAATGGATATGATTGAGGATAAATCGGTTAAGGCAATTCTGTGCGCCAGGGGCGGATATGGCACCGTGCGTTTACTCGATCATCTCAACTTGCGCAAGCTCCAGCTAAACCCCAAATGGATAGTTGGGTACAGTGATATTACCGTTTTGCACAACTACCTTAATGGCTGGTATGGAATTGAAACAATTCATGGGCCAATGCCTTTCTCTTTCCCTGCAGATGGAAAAGATAGCGAAACAGTGGATTACTTACTAAACGTTTTAATGGGGAATAATCCCACCTACCATGTCAACGCCCATCCACTCAACAGAACCGGAAAAGCTGAAGGCACATTAGTTGGAGGAAACCTGTCATTGCTATACAGCCTCGCTGGGACAGATGCTGATATAAACCCACAAGGGAAAATCCTTTTCATTGAGGATCTCGATGAATACCTATATCACATCGACCGGATGATGATGAACCTCCGTAGAAGTGGCAAATTAAAGAGTATAAAAGGGTTGATAGTTGGCGGGCTCACCGATATGAAGGACAACCAAACCGCATTTGGGGCATCTGCGATTGAAATTGTTGCCAATGCGGTTAAAGATTACGATTTCCCGGTTTGCTTTAACTTCCCTGCAGGGCACACCGAGCCAAATCTTTCTTTGATAATGGGGAGAAAGGTAATGCTTAAAATATCGGAAAATGATGTCAGCTTAACCTTTGAAAAACCGGCTATTGTTCAGAATTGGAATAATCATCAGGACTAGAAGCAAAATTATCCCCTTTAAACCTGGCATTAACCATCGGTAAAACATGGTACAAGCTAAAGAAGCTGGAAACCCAAGGGAATTGGGAAAACTTGGCGAAGCCATCGCCCAAAAATACCTGATAGCAAATGGGTTTAAAATTCGTCACACCAACTGGCATTTTGGGCATAAGGAGCTGGATATTGTTGCAGTTAAAGACAACTTGTTGGTAATTGTTGAGGTAAAAACCCGCTGGACCGATTACTGGGAAGAACCGAAAGAGGCAGTACGAAGAAAAAAACAGCGAATGATGATTGAAGCGGCTGAGGCCTATGTTCAGGAATTTAATTTGGATATGGATGTACAATTTGATATCATATCTATCGTTTTACATAACAACAATCACGCGCTGGAACATATAGAGGATGCTTTTCAACCTTCATTTTAAAACTAAAAATGAATATCGAGGAACTCCGTGATTACTGCAACTCAAAGAAAGGAGCAACTGAATGTTTCCCTTTTGATGATGTTACGCTTGTTTTCAAAGTGGGCGGTAAAATGTTTGCTTTAGTCAACCTTGATGGCGACCTGAGCATCAACCTTAAATGTGATCCTGAGCTGGCAATTGATCTCAGGGAAAGATATGCCGCAGTTGAACCGGGATACCACATGAGCAAATCCCACTGGAATACCGTCAAAATGGATGGTACAATTCCCGATAGAATCATCCAGGGATGGATAGATCACTCGTACGATTTGATAATCGGATCATTACCGAGGATAAAAAGAGAGGCAATTGCAAACAGCTAGCGGAATTTTATACTAAATTTGGTATGTTTATTGCCCAAAACAGAAAGTCAACTAAATTGGTAAAATATAACAAGTACTAATAACATAAATATAAATAAAGATGAAACCACTAAAATTTTTACTAGTATTATTTCTCGTCACCGGGCTTTGGGTTAACGCCCAGGAGCGATACGATGTTACAAGGGTGCAGGGTAAAGTTACCTACTTTAATTCCGGCAAAGTAGTTAAGGCTGGGGATGTGCTAAGCGCCGAGGATCAGCTAACATTTGAGAATATCGACGCCTATGTTATCGCTATTAATCAGAACATGTTGCGCTTTCAGATTAAGCTTACTGAGCCTACCGCACCTGAATCACAACAGGTTTTAACCGCCAAGGTTAAAGATATTGCCGTTATCACCAAAAAACGCAGCCTGATGGCCGCCCGTTTCAACCCCAGTGAAAATGAAATTGCCGATCTGAAGAACTATTTCGGTAACGAAAAATTCTCTGTAATTGGCGATAAGGTGGATGTTACCCTTAACCCACAAAAATACCCGTTGAGCGACAACAAGTTTATTGTTTTCTACTATCGGGTGGATAACAAACCTGTATCGAAAAAAATTGGTTTTGAGCAGCAAACCATTCAGCTCGATAAAAATAAAATTTTAACAAGCAATGCCGGAACCGTTGAGGGTAACGAGATTGCAAACCTTGCTGTTTACAACTATGAAGCCACTACAAAAACCAGCGAAGAGATAACAAAATTCACCCTCGTTTTTGTAGATAAAGAGGCGTTAAAAAATGAATTTAACACCATTCTCCCAATTCTTAAACGCCAAAAGATGAACGATGAGGAGATTAAAAAGTACCTGATAGAATACTACTACGATTTTTATGGCGCCACCGATTCCAAAACCATCGACGCCTTTGCAGCTGAAGTGGTGAAATCGGCAAAGTAAAATCATGGTTCCCCATACTACAGCCAAAAACTCAGAAAAAGTTTTTGGCTTTTTTTGTAACCGCTTCCACTAATGTTATGTCAAACGGTTAAAACTTCTAAAAATTAATAGCATGGAAACAACAGAATTTATTATGGGGTTAGTATCAACAATACTAAGTCTTGGTATTATTGGATTCTTAATTTACTACTACTTCTACACCAGGAACAGGGAGAGAATGGCTATGATTGAAAAAGGGGCAGATGCCCGCTTATTCTATGCTCCAAAAAAACCAAACTCGCATAGCGCTTTAAAATGGGCGTTACTTATCATTGGATTTGGGGTTGGATTATTCTTAGCAATCCTGGTTGATTCCCTTACCGAACTGAAAGATGAGCCGACTTATTTCTCAATGATTTTCCTATTTGGGGGATTAGGTCTTCTTGCATACTATTTTATCACTCGTCGAGATGTTCAAAACGGAGATAAGTAAGCTCCGCGACGAAGAGCTTATCGATCTTGCAAAACTAAACCATCCCCGTGCTATTTCAACCCTGGTTGACCGCTACAAGGGGATGGTTTACACCCTCTCCTACCGGATACTAAGAAACCAACAGGATGCCGAGGAGGCTGCACAGGATTGTTTTGTGAAAGCTTTCAAATCCATCGAGAATTTCCGGTTTGATTCCAAGTTTTCCACCTGGTTATACCGGATTTGCTATAATAATGCCATATCAAAATTACGGAAAGGCAAACCACAAATGGCAGACCTGGATAGCCTGAATAACCCCCAGCATGATTCACAAAATGTGCTGGATAAGATGTCTGCTGACGAAAGAAAAGAGTACCTAACCCGCGCTATTGATATGCTTGACCCGGATGAATCGGCACTTATTTCTTTGTACTACACTGAAGAAAACAGCATCACAGAAATATCAACAATAACCGGGTTAAGTGAATCGAACGTTAAGGTTAAACTTTTCAGAAGCCGGGCAAAATTATACTCAAACCTGGAGTTACTCCTTAAAAAGGAAATTAAAACATTATTATACTGATGAGCTATGTTAAATGAGATGAATTATAAACCGGAATCGGAATCTGAGAAATTAGATGATGCATGGCTTGCCGATAAGCTAAAACAGCTGAGGGTTAACCCTTCCGATGCTTTTACCGGGAATGTACTGGAAAAGCTGGACATCAAACCCAAGCAGGCGTGGTCTTCGCCTGTCCTTTGGTTACTTCTGGCCATTCCTTTAGCGCTGGCATTATCCGGGCTGCTGTTTGCCTTTAAACCGGTGATGAATCATTTTCATTTTGAGCTGCTGAAAACAGGGTTTTCTTTTCTGGCTATCAGCAAATACATATTACTACTACTTGTAATCGGGTTGATGTTGCTGGGTATCGATTACTATTTATCCGTTAAAAAGCAAATTACTTTCCTTTGGATCTTCTAAAACACTGCTCTTACCTGGAAATTCCCAACGTTAATAATTTTACCTGTTGAAAGGTAGCGACCTGAATAGCTGAACTCCACCTCAAAATAGCTGGAAATCTTCCTGCGCATGTTCATTTCCCAGGTTGAGTTTGTCCCTGGCTTAAACCCCTTCAGCAATTCATACTCAATTGGGGTCCCCAACGCTCCTTTATACTCCAATTTTGATAAATTACCCTTAAATCCCAACCATATTTTATTTAAAAGGCTAAGGTTCAAATCTGCAAAAATTGTTTGTCGCCGTAAAATTTCTGTTGAGCCGATATTACGGGTATCTTCATATTCAAATCCCCCCTCAATAGTAAACGCATAACCCGAATTGAACCTCAACTTAAGGTATGGAATTCTTCTGTTCAACTCATAATTTTTAGCTTTAAAAAATTCCGATTCCTGTTTTTTAACCTCATCAGTATATTTAAGCATTATTGATGTTGTTGAAGATAATCCACCCCAGATTATCAGCTGGTTAGTTGTTTGCTTGGAAATTTCAAACCCATTGGCGAGAATTTGTTTATTCAAATTCTGGTTGAACATCCATTCCAATCTGAAAATGCTACTGTACCGGTTAAATGCCAAAGAGTTGATTATGTTTTGTGATGTTCTTACCATTAACGAATCATAAACATGCTGGTTAAATGGGTTGGTTTTATATAGCAGGTCGTGGGACCGGTTTTTCTGTTGACCTCCCATTGATATCCTGTCGGTTATTTTTGAAATGAACCGATGAAAATAAGTGGAATCAGAAAAAATGGCAACGGGGTTAACATCAAAGAAAATGTTTGCCATACTGGTATTCACAGAAATATATTGATTGCTGGGCAGGTTAATCCTGATAAACCTGGCCTCATCCCTAAAACTTGCTATTTCAAATTCATCAACCTCCTTAATCCCGTTGCTGTTGTAATCAACCCAGGTGAAAATTCCCTGCCCCGCCGGTACTTCAACATAGTAATAGTAGTACTTTGGTTCCAGCCCGCTCCCAAGTTCGTAATTTATGTTGGTTGAAATAAACCCATTGGGTAATGAGTAGGAATAGTTTAACCTGCATAATGCCAGTTCTTCTTTTTTTAATGTGTTTGAAACTGATGTATCCGTTGGAACAAAGAAACGATATCCTGCATAAAATGAGTAGCTACTCTGCTTCCCCTGTTTTTCATAAGCTACCCCAAAATCCTGCGCTTGTGAATATGCTTCCATTTCACCGCCAAGCGCTTTAAAATCGTTCCTAAACGAATACAATACGTTAAGTTTAAATGGCAAAGAATCGGGCAGGCCTGTTTTTACTGCAGCCTGATACCATCTGTAGGAATTAGGGAAAAGCAGGCCGGATTCAATTCTCTTTTGATCATTAAGTTCCGATTCTAAATCCAGCTCAAGGCTGATCTTGTTGAAATCAACCCTGAGGTTCTCCTTTCCCCTGAAAAAATTGGTTTTGATGAGCGTATCAGCTGAGTTGAGGTTGCTGATGTTAAGTTTATTCCGATATTTTTTATGAACAACATTTGATCTTAACCCGTATTTAAACCCCTTGTAATCACTTCCAATGTGTAAGAACTCGCTCTCGCCAACAATAATATTGCCCCCCTTCTGATGGCCAAATGAAAAGGCTGCATTTTTTTCATTCCCTCCGCTTAAGGCAGAGCTAAGATTCCAATCCCTTTCGAATTCAACCGGGCGATATCTATCAATATACCTGAAATTTGTACTGGTTATCAATGAACTTAATTCAAGCCATGTGCTGGCAGAGGTATCGTTATTAAAATAATCTTTATAATCCACTTTTACTGCACTCCCAAAATTATCCTTATCGTCAATGGGTGAAAAGGTATTAAGATCATTGCGATTGATTGCCAGTTCTGCGTTTAAAAGGCCATTTCTTTTCAAATCTTTTGAAATTGATAAAGAAATCATTTGCTTCTTCTTTGGGGTTACGAGTTGTTTTACAGGTTCATAGCCACCTTTCATCTTCCCATTTTCAGGGGCAACCCATTTAAAAACCCTGCCGTTTGTTTTGCCAAAAACCTGTATATAGCTACCATTGCCCTCACCCAGATAACTGAATTCCAACTGGTAGCGGGCGTTTAGGGAATCAGTTGAATGAATATAAATTGAGTATGTGATTCCATTTACAAGGGTATCCTTCTTATAGTATAAAATTTTATCGGGTTGATATTTAACAAAATCTGCCTGAGGTGATAATGCCGAGTTTAGATCATCCCCAATGCTACTTAATAAACTGATTTGCTCTGAAGTGAGATTGGCATCAAGCGGTTGGCTTTTACTGTCAGACTCTGAGAAAAAAGAGGTTTTAATACGGAAATCCCCTTTCCTTTGTTCAACATCAGCAGCGGTAATATAACGGGTGTAACTGCGTTCCGTGTATTCAAACTCAACATTAATCCGGCTATTTGATTTGATAATAATTTTTGGAGTGAAAGTAATCTCTGCGGTGTTGTATTCTATCGTGTAATGGTTTGCTTCACCCCGGGAGAGCAATTCTCCATCAAGAAACACCTTCTCGCTCCCGGAAATAACCACAATAAATGTTTCCCCCTCGGCTCCGATCAACTTGTAGGGTCCCTGATTTTTTTCAATACCTTGTATATAATTCCTGGCAAATTTTCCTTTAGCAACGGCAACTGCTGATTTTACTGTGATTGTATCGTTGTTTGCTATACCCTGATGATAATAAAACGAAAGACCCTGAACATTTCGCCCGAACACCAGTAAGCCGGGTTTAAGCGGGTTAACAGTGATGTCGCCCGCCTGAACTTCAAAATCGTTGGTATAGGCCCTAATGAAAACCCGGTCAAACTCTTCAAATCGGAGCGTATTCCCCTGTGCCTGAAATGGTATTGATCTGTCTGTAATAGCCCCTTCGAGCTTAATGCCGTTTCCAAGTTCACCGTTTAGCTGTAGGTTCAACCCTGAACTTACAACCAGATCCTGGTTGTTCCCAATACTAAACCCTCTTTCAATGCTGCCTGTGACATTCATTTTATCCCCAAAGGGTTTTTCAGCAAAATTTCCAGCTGAATACCTGTAAGCCGAAGCCCCCATCAGGCTATCTGAAGAAAGCAGCAACTGCTCATCCTTGTTATACCATGTTTTGCTGAAGCTGATCGGGTAAACCCGATAGCTGAAATGCAGTGTTATATGTGAACTGTCAGTTTTAGCCATTATAAACTGTGATGCAGCATAGTTAAACTTATATAAGGCCTGATTCAGGATTGATCCATCGGCGGTTCTAACAATCAATGAACCGGGGATAATGCTTAGGGTATCAACTAATATGGTATCTGATTTAACCTGAATTTCCCTGAACCGGAAATTACCCTTAAGCTGAGCCCAGGTGCTCAGGTTGAGGAAAAACAGCAGTTGAAATATGAGAATTTTTCTAGTCAATTAGTGAATTATTTCAGAAATGCTAAGATAAATGAAAGAAATTTCTAATACCTTTTTGATTGCGATCATAAAAATTCAAACTATTTTCCACTTGGTAAATTTCATGAATATCAAAATCTTAATTGACTTTTATCAATCTATATATCAGTTGATTATAGGTTATTAACGATTTGTTAAAAACTTTTATTGTTATTATATATTTCAAAATATAAATTTACGATCTAATTACCGACCAGATGTTGTTTCTATACAATTCAGCCATTTATATTTACTATTCACTTATTGTTCTTGTTTCCCCATTTAATACCAAAGCAAAGCTATGGCTAAAGGGTCGTAAAAACTGGCAGGGCAATCTGGCCCAAAAGATAGATAAACAATCCCAAACCGTATGGATACATTGCTCCTCCCTTGGGGAATTTGAACAGGGCCGACCACTGATTGAAGCTTTAAAAATCAGATACCCAAACATTAAAGTGCTGCTTAGCTTTTTTTCCCCATCTGGTTACGAGATTCGGAAGAATTACCCCGGTGCCGATTATATTATATACCTTCCCATCGACACTCGTTATAATGCCAGAAAATTAATCAGATTAGTCAACCCAATTGCAGCCATTTTTGTAAAATACGAGTTCTGGTACCACTACCTGAACGAGCTGAAAAAGCAAAACATTCCTACGTATATTATTTCTGCCATTTTTCGTGATGAACAGGTGTTTTTCAAATCCTACGGAAAATGGTACAAACATTTCCTGTTCAACTTCACCCACTTTTTTGTACAAACTCAACATTCATTGGAACTATTGAACAGCATTGGGATACATAACGTAACTGTCACCGGGGATACCCGTTTCGACCGGGTGGCTGCCAATGTAAAATCAGCGAAGGAAATTCCCCTTTTAGAAGAATTCAAGGCAAACTCAAAAATATTTATTTGTGGCAGCACATGGCCTAAAGACGAAGAGCTGATTCTCGATTTTTTCAAGAAAAATTCCGACAAGATAAAGCTTATTATAGCCCCCCATGAGATAAATCATAGTGCCATTGAACGGTTAAGAAAAAAGGTAAATGTTGAATCAATCCTTTTCACAAAACCAGAGGAGGGCGATCCCGCTACAGCCAGGTTTCTTATAATTGATACCATTGGGGTTCTGGCTTCTGCATACCGTTATGGGAATATCGCCTACATCGGTGGTGGATTTGGGGCTGGAATCCACAACACCCTTGAAGCTGCCGCTTTTGGTTTACCCATTATTTTCGGGCCAAATTACCGGAAATTTCAGGAGGCGCATGATCTGCTGGAAATGGGCGCAGCCTTTTCAGTAAGCAACAGCGAACAGCTCAATTTAATTTTAGCCAGACTTATGGGATCAGAAGAATATTTAAAGGAGTGTGGGGCTAAATGCAGGGATTATATTGAACACGGATTGGGTGCATCAAATCTGATTATCAGGTTGTTAGAAAAAGATTTTTCTAAATTTCCAAATCTTTAGAATTAATGGTAAATTAACCCGCTTTTTACATGGAATATTCAAACAAAAAATAATTTTGAAATTCAAATTAGTAACCAATCACTAAAACCTAACCTATGTTGAAAACGATTCGATTTTTATCAATGCTAGCACTGCTGATAATGGCATCAGTAATGGTTGGCGCGCAAGGAGTAACAACCTCTGCTCTTAACGGAAGGGTTCTGGACAACAACGGTGCTCCACTACCAGGTGCAACCATAGTTGCCGTTCATGAACCATCCGGAACTTCTTACGGAACAACTTCACTGGGAGATGGAAATTACATGCTTACAGGCTTAAGAGTAGGCGGCCCTTATGTAGTTACCATTTCATTTGTGGGTTACACTCCAATGAGTTATAAGGATATAGACCTTAAACTAGGCGAAACATTTGTTCTTAATGGCGAACTGAAAGAATCCTCCACCGAACTTGAAGCGGTAGTTGTTTCAGCTCTTCGAAATCCCATCCTAAACTCTGAACGCACTGGTGCCCAAACAAATATCAGCAGAAGGGACATTACCAGTCTGCCTACAATCAGCCGAAGCATAACAGACCTATCAAGATTAACCCCTCAGGCACAGGGCAATCAATTTGCCGGTCGCGATGGTCGTTTCAATACAATTACTGTGGACGGCGCTGCATTCAATAACAATTTTGGGTTGAGCAGCAATCCACTTCCCGGTGGCAATGCACAACCGATTTCATTGGATGCAATTGATCAGGTTACAGTTAATATTGCCCCCTTTGATGTAAGGTTATCGCAGTTTACTGGCGCCAGTATCAATGCTGTTACCAGAAGCGGTGACAACACTTACAAAGGTTCTGTTTACTCCTATATGCGACCCAAGTCATTCACCGGAAGCACTGTTGATGGCAACGAAGTTAGCGGAGCCAATGACAGAAGTAGTAATAATTATGGGGTAAGCCTTGGTGGCCCAATAATTAAAAATAAGGTCTTCTTTTTTGTAAACGGTGAGTTTGAAAAAGAAAATGTACCTGGAGTTTCCTGGAAACCAAGTACCGATGGTAACGCAAATGCCGACTTGATGATTTCCAGAACAACGGAAGCAGATATGATCAGGGTTAGAGATCATCTGATCAGCACTTACAATTACGATCCGGGGAAATACAAAGATTTTGATCCGTTCCAGAATCTCAATACCAAAATTCTAGCCCGTTTAGACTGGAATATAAGCGCAAAGCATAAACTAACCTTCCGTTATAACGATGTAGTTGGTACTTCTGATCAATCAACTAACTTTAATAGCGGCCCACCAAATAACCCTCGTAATTCTGGCCGTATAAGCAGTCAATCTCTTGCATTTTCAAATTCATTCTATGGTTTCAAGAACACTGTTAGATCATTTACAGGTGAAGTAAATAGTGCGTTTACTTCAAATATCTCCAATAAATTTTTAGCCAGCTACACCTTTATTCAGGACACACGCACAAGTCCATCCAAGTTATTCCCCTTTGTTGATATCTGGCAGGGTGGCGATCAGTATATGTCGTTTGGTTATGAGCTATTTACATTCAATAATGATGTAACCAACAAAACTCTAAGTATTGTCAACAATACTACAATTAACATGAATCAGCATACAATTACATTAGGTGCTTCTTTCGACCGTTTATTCTTCAGAAATTCATATATCAGAGAAGGGACCACCTACTATCGCTATGCCTCGGTTGATGATTTTATTAACAATGCTACTCCCTCGGGGTTTGGTGTTACATACGGGTATAACGGAAATGATGCTCCAGGTGCTGAGTTAACTTTTGGCCTTGGGGCTGTTTATGCACAAGACGAGTGGAAGATGACACCAGATCTTAAGATTTCCCTTGGGGTTCGGTTTGAACTTCCTTTCTTCTTTGATGAATTGGTTAACAACCCTGCAATTTCAGCTCTTACATTTGCTAATGGCCGGAAAATTGATGTGGGTTCTTGGCCACATCAAACCCTGCTTGGTTCACCACGCCTTGGGTTTAACTGGGATGTTAAAGGCGATCGCTCCTTACAAGTACGTGGCGGTACTGGTATATTTACCGGTCTGTTGCCCTTTGTTTGGTTTACAAACCAACCCACAAACTCCGGCGTAATTCAAGCCCCTGAAATTGGTTGGGGTACCCAGGGAGGTGCTGCAAATCTGACTGGTTTAACTTTCCAGCCCGATTACAAAACTTTTATTGCCAGCCGTCCCGATTTATTCCCTCAATCACCAAGTACGCTCCCAAATAACTCCGGTCTGGTTGAGGTTTCAAAAGATTTCAGAATGCCCCAGGTTTGGCGTACAAACTTAGCTGTTGATGTTGAACTGCCTTATAATATGGTGTTCACAGGTGAAGCATTATATGGTAAAGATATTAATGCTATTCAACAAATTAATATCAACGAAGCCCCAGCCAATGGAACAATGACCGGTGTTGACAACAGGCCTTACTGGACAACCACCGCATCAAGAAAGGTTGTTAGTACGGTTGGTAATGCTACCATACTTTCCAACACCAATGAAGGTTATCAGTATTCATTTACTGCCCAATTGACCAAAAACTTTAGCAATGGATTCTCGGGTATGTTTGCATACACCTATTCAATGGCTAAGGATATATCTTCAAATCCTGGGTCAGCTGCATATTCTGCATACTCATCCAATACCGCTGTTGGAAGTCTAAATAACCCTGGTTTAAGCTATTCTAACTTCTCTACACCCCACCAATTAGTTGGTTATGCATCTTATAAAATAGAGTACGCTAAAATGTTTGCTACAACAATTACTCTATCATACAGAGGCTATCAAAGCGGACGTTGGTCCTATACATATTCCAACGACTATAATAATGATGGAATATCCTCTGATTTGATGTACATCCCCAAAGATGCAACTCAAATTACTTTTACCGATTTTACTTATGATTCTGATGGAGCAGGCCCTGAACCTGCCACTACAATGACTGCCCTACAGCAATCCGATGCATTTTTTGAGTATATAAAGAGTAATGCCTATTTGAATAGCCATATGGGAGAATATGCTGAACGTTTTGGTCATGTTCAACCCTGGGTTCACCGTTTTGATGTTAAAGTGCTACAGGATATTTTCTCTAACTTTGGATCGGCCAGAAAATACACCTTGCAAATCAGCTTAGACTTGCTAAACGTTGGAAACATGATTAATGACAGCTGGGGTGCAACTGTATATAACCCCTTAGCAAGCTATGATAATGTTCGACTTTTAACCAGAACAAACAATGCATCAATTGCTGCTCCAACAGTTCGGTTAAACGCCAACACTATTGATGATTTTAAGACTAAAACGAAACTTTCTAAATCCATTAGCACCAGCAATACCTGGGGCGCTTTATTGGGTTTGAGATTTGTTTTCTAATCATCGAATATTTTCAACTAATTTAATTATCTCAATATCTAAAAAAGGGTCGGAGTTTTCCGACCCTTTTTTCCTTAACAGCTGTTAATATCTAATCATAAAATCCACTTGCTTAATTCTACCCTTTTGTTTCTCTGATTATTGTATGATTTTACAAATTTTTAATTTTAAATAAACCTTGCATTTATTTGATTTGATGATAATTAAAAGATAACATCTTCAACTGGTAAATCCAATTTCTCTCTTCAAATTTCTCATTTACAACCAGTAAACAACGCAGGTTTCCTTAATTGCTGATTACTAATGTATTTATATATCAATTTGTTTATCAGCACATTGCCTTGTTAATAACTACAAATCAATGTTAATATTTTGGGGCTGATTTAGCTGGGTTAAATTCATTCCAGTTTAATACATTCGTAAATGTTTTCTTAACTTTTTGAGAAAACCCGATCAACTTTAAGTTCAAACACTTAAAGTTAAATTAACAAATCAAACCATAATTAGACCTGATATAAAATGAGTACGGAGGATAAATTAACCGTAATGAGCGACACCTTAGAAAAACAGAAGATTTTTTCGCACGATGCTGCGGTGGAAACCGCCATTAAATATTTTAATGGCGATGAAATGGCTGCAAAGGTGTGGGTTAGCAAATACGCCCTAAAAGATTCGTTTGGCCGGATATTCGAGCTCTCCCCCGATGATATGCACCGTAGGATCGCATCGGAGATTGCCAGGATCGAAAGGAAATACGCCAACCCGATGACTGAAGATGAAATCTATGAACTCCTGAAAGATTTCCGTTACATCGTACCACAGGGTGGCCCCATGACAGGGATTGGCAACAAGTATCAAATTGCCTCACTCTCCAACTGTTTTGTGATTGGCACCAAGAATGAAGCCGATTCCTATGGCGGGATACTTAAAATTGATGAGGAGCAGGTTCAGCTGATGAAACGCCGGGGTGGCGTTGGGCACGATTTATCGCATATCCGGCCCAAGGGCAGTCCGGTTTTAAACAGCGCGCTCACCTCTACCGGGGTGGTTCCTTTTATGGAACGGTATTCCAACTCAACCCGTGAAGTTGCTCAGGACGGTCGCCGGGGGGCTTTAATGCTCAGCATTTCGATTAAACACCCCGATTCTGAGAAATTTATTGATGCAAAAATGGAACCCGGGAAGATTACCGGGGCCAACGTATCGGTTAAAATTGATGACGAATTCATGCAGGCCGCCCTCAATGAAAAAACTTACGTGCAACAATATCCTATAAACGGCACAAAACCTAAATACCGGAATGAGATTGATGCCCAGAAACTCTGGAAAAAGATTGTACATAATGCATGGAAATCAGCCGAACCAGGCGTGCTCTTCTGGGATACAATAATCAGGGAATCTGTTCCCGATTGCTATGCCGATTTAGGGTATAAAACTGTATCAACTAACCCCTGCGGGGAAATCCCTCTTTGCACCTATGATAGCTGCCGACTAATTGCCCTGAATTTATACAGCTATGTGGAGAACCCCTTTACTCCAAATGCCAAATTTAACTTCGATCTTTTCAAAAAACATGCTATTGCCGCTCAACGAATTATGGACGATATCATCGACCTGGAGCTTGAAAAAATAGACGCCATACAGCTTAAAATTGAAAACGACCCTGAGGACGAGGAGATAAAACAAGTTGAACGTAATTTATGGCGAAAAATCCGGCAAAAAGCGATTGAGGGGCGCAGAACAGGTATTGGTATAACTGCAGAAGGAGATATGCTGGCAGCATTGAATTTACGATATGGTTCGGATATTGCAATTGATTTTGCCGTTGAGGTTCAAAAGACCCTTGCCCTTGAAACCTATCGCTCATCGGTTAACCTTGCCCGTGAACGTGGTCCGTTCCCCATATTTGATCCTCAGCGCGAAAAGAATAACCCGTTTATCAACCGGTTGAAACAGGAGGATGAAACGCTCTATAACGACATGGTTAAGTATGGCCGCAGGAATATTGCCCTGCTCACCATTGCCCCAACCGGGACAACCAGCCTGATGACCCAAACCACCTCAGGGATCGAACCTGTATTCCTTCCGGTTTATAAGCGCCGCAGGAAGATCAACCCGGGCGATAAAAACGCCAAGGCAACTTATGTTGATGGTGTAGGCGATACCTGGGAGGAATTTAACGTTTTCCATCACAAATTCCTGACCTGGCTGGAGGTAAATGGCTATAAGCCCGATGAAGTAAAATCATACAACGACGAACAGGTAAATGAACTGGTGAAAAAATCGCCTTACTATAAAGCCACCTCAAATGACGTGGATTGGGTGAGTAAGGTAAAAATGCAGGGGGGCATCCAGAAATGGGTTGACCATTCTATCAGCGTTACGGTAAACCTTCCTTCCGATGCCACGGAAGATGTAGTGGCTAAAGTTTATCAAACGGCCTGGGAAAGCGGGTGCAAGGGATGCACTGTTTACCGTGAAGGTTCCCGCGATGGCGTTTTAATCTCAAACAAAAAGGAAAAAGAAACAACACCATCGGTGTTCCCAACCAAACGGCCGGATGTGCTTGAGTGTGATGTAATCCGCTTTAAGAATAACCACGAAAACTGGGTTGCCTTTGTTGGACTTTATGATGGCCGCCCTTATGAAATATTCACCGGTATCCAGGAAGATGATGTTCTTCCAATACCAAAACTGGTAACCCGGGGAAAAATTATTAAAATAACCGATGAGAATTCCAGCCGGTACGATTTCCAGTATGTTGATAAATATGGCTACACAAACACCCTTGGCGGATTATCGCACATGTTCAACTCGGAGTTTTGGAACTACGCAAAGCTCATATCCGGCGTTCTACGAAATGGGATGCCAATCCCGGATGTTGTCAACCTGGTTTCATCACTCCGCCTTGACAGTGAGACTATTAATACATGGAAGGCCGGTGTTGAAAGGGCTCTAAGAAAATATATCCCGGATGGCACCAAGGCAAAAGAGGGGAAAAAATGCCCCGAGTGTGGATCTGCCTCGCTGGTTTACCAGGAAGGATGCCTGATCTGCAAGGATTGCGGGCATTCAAAATGCGGTTAGACCTTTTTTACTTTCTTTCTATATTAACACCCGTTAAAAAACCCTGCTGTTGAGAACCAGCAGGGTTTTTGTTTGAATAGGATGACCCTACATTTCAATTCTGTACAAATAGTATTTGCCTGATAATGTTGTTGTGGAATCTGTTTTAACTTGGTTATACCCTGTAAACAGGCTATCGCAGTAAGGTGTTATAAACCAGTTTTCGCGCGATAGGGTTCGGGGTCTGTTAATTAAATCTGTGCAAACTTTCCCGCCGTCAGCAATTGCTTTTTTAATTAGGTCTATTGTTGATCTTTCCCCGTTTGTTGTTCCTGAAACTATATTCTGAGGGTAGTATCCAGTGTAATATTTAACCTCATTCTCAACCCGTGGTTTATTGAAAAGGATGTAGAGTTCATTAAGGGTATTCTTTTGTCCATCAACTATTCGGGTTGAAATAAACCGGCTATTATCCAAATCGAAAAAGTGCAAGGGGATTAAACCAACCGAAATATTCCAGATTAGCATACCTGTTGCGATAAAACTCAGGTATTTCAAATCATTTTTTATAATTTGAGCAAAGGTGATAGCAAGTAAAAAGGGGATCATCACCATAAACTCTGCATTACCATGGGCGAAGAATGCAAAAAGAAGCTGTAGAAGAATGGCAAGGGCATGAACCCAAACCACCATAACTTTAAGCATCAACCAATTCCATTTAACACGTATTAATTTTATTCCGCCCAAAGAGGCAAGTATTATCAACATTAATCCGGCAATCAGGTAAATTGGGTGTAACCGGAACACATACCCATGCACCTGAATGAAATTCCTGAACAGGCTGATTGCTGTTAAAAGTAACCCGTTAAAAGAGGTGTTGATATTCGCATCGCCAGAGTAAAAATCTCTGAAAACAAACTGTGAAAGGGTGTTTAAAGAAAGCGGCGTTTTGTAGTAGTAGAACAAAACCAGCATATAGCTGATTGGTACCAGCAATGCAGGTAACACAAACCAAAGAATTGATTTAACCCTGCCTTTATATAACACCCCTGTGAGCATTGCTAGCCACCAGAAGAACATCACCTGGTGAAATAAACAGGCAATGGCAGAAAAAGTCCCGGAATAAAAAAGGTTTATTGGTTTGCTATTCTGGTAGTATTTAACATAGAATAGACTCCCGATTAGTGCGAAAAAAATTGGCAATATATAAGCCTCATTTTCTGTGGCATACCTCATAAATCCCCATGAGGAGGCAACAAATAAAACCCAGCTGTTCACCCTGTTCCATTCGAGCTTAAACAGCCGAAGTATAAACCCTAATACCACGAGCGACAGGATCGCAAAAACTGAGTTCATCGCTTTTAATAAAGTAAGAACATCAAAATCACCCATAAGGCCAACTGCTTTTACCCAAATAAACCCTATAAAATTATATAGCAGGTGATGGGGCAGGAAAAGCTGTTCCCCTTGCTTGATATAGGCGGCAAAACCCCAACCATCTATGGAGCTGTTGTTTGTAAATAAGAATAGATACAACAGCAGAAACAACAGCAGCTGAATATAGAAAAGATATCGCCCTTTAAATGAAATCATTGAATGGTTTAATATCAGGTTAATGGCTCAATACCGATAAAGTGGCACTTGTTACAAAACTCTTGTGGGTTGTTTTTATACCAACCCGCTCTAAAATCTTCAAATTCTGCGATATTTAAACATGAAATCACCCCATTTTCAAAAACATTTCCAAAATTTAACTCCTTTGGGAATGGTTTGGAACAACATGGGACAAGGTAACCATCCCAAGTTATATAAAAATGAGACCATGGAAAAGGGCGCTTACTAAAACCATTTTTGCTATTCCAATCCCACCCGGATACTTCAACTGCAGGGTGTTGTTTTTTGATATCTTCCAAAATATTCATTTATATAAATGCCTACCCTTATTAAATATATATTTTAGGAAATAGCCATTTAGGGGCAGATGCATTCCCCTTTTAATCGCTTACTTAAGTTTTCGTTTGTTCACCCAGGATCGTATATAACAGCAATTAAATTTTCTGAATCAACCCATAAATAATCGGATTCCCCTTTCGGGTTTTAATTTCAAAATTATCAATAATTAACCTTTTACCGCCTTTATTCCAAATGTAAACTTTTAGCTCTATTTTATTGCTTTTAAAATATACATCCGACAACTTAATAGTATGATGTATTTTAACCCATTCTTTTCTCTTAGCATTGTTGGGAGTATATAATTCAAATGGGGTTGCCCTCCAATCCACATTTTTCCCTTTGGATTCGAGAGATGAGACCAGAAACACATTTTCGGGATAATCAATAGGCATGATATAAACCGAGACGTCAATAAAATTATTCCTGCTGTTAATGATTTTACTTAACTTGTTGGTATAGGTTGGACTCCACACCTGCTTCTCGTCAATTAAATAGGAATGACTTCCATTGAAAGAAATCGAATCAACCCAACTATTCTTATCCCCAACTGACCATTCAGCGACCCCCTTCTCAAAGGACATATTCGATGAGTAAACCGGAAGCTGATAACCTGATACTCCTATTTTGGAAAAAAAGTATGATGTTCCTCCAGCATAGTTTTTTTGCCATTCGATGTATGGGTAATAATCCTGAATAATTGAAACAAGAATCGGGTTGCTGCCTGAAACACATCCAAAGTAAAGATGGCTTTTATCCTCAGCCTGCAAAAAATGTATAAAATCCTGTAAAGAAATAAAACGATTGAACCAAATAAGGTTTGAGTCCAACTTGAGCTTATCAATATAGAATTTTGAAATTTCCTTGTCGGAATCAATTATTGAAATACAA
This sequence comes from uncultured Rikenellaceae bacterium, assembly GCA_964552655.1. Taxonomy (GTDB): domain Bacteria; phylum Bacteroidota; class Bacteroidia; order Bacteroidales; family Tenuifilaceae; genus CAZKHG01. The sequence goes on along the minus strand of CAZKHG010000010.1, from coordinate 47,584 downwards.
TCCGGATAAGTCTTTTTACATATATTGTGGTTAATCACAATATTTTCGAAGGGGGAGCTATAGAATATTATATAATGTTTCCTTTCCAATATCAGTGAAAGAGTATTGACAAATAGGATCAATGACACAATTACCCACTTTTGTTTCACTTGTAATTCGGGGATGTGACCAAATAAAAAAAACAGCAGAAAAGGAAAACTAAAAATCAAAACGGAGTATTGCAGAACAGCGCTAAAATACCTGGAATAAAAAAAGCCAATCAGAAAAGGAAGTAAAAACCAGCAAAATGAAATCAGTAAGAATTTTAAATTAATGTCTGATTTTTTGCCTTTTAAAATACCATAAACCATTAGCCCCATAGTCATTGTAAAAACAGCAGAGGAAAAATTAAATACATACCTGATATATTCAACCAGAAAATCATTTTGCGGTTTTCCTAACCACCCTTCCACCCCACCCAACTTAAGGTGGTGAATAAAGATGCTGAAGTGAGGAATGAATGCTATGGATATTGCCACCCCAATGAGAAGGTATCGTATTAAGAACTTTTTATTGATGATGAATATCCCGGTAATCCCAACAATAATGGCGAACAAAAGGCTAAAGTAGTGGTTATAAGCACACAGTATGCTGGCAAAAAGATACATCAACCCGTTTACAAGAAACTTTTTCTGAGGGTGTGTTACAACCTTAGTCCAAAAATAAACCATTGTAAGGGAGAAGAACAGACCGCTAATATATGGGCGTGCAATCTGGCTGTATATTACTGTATATTGTAGTGTCGAAACAAATGCAGCGCTAACAAACCCAACAGTTCGGTTGTACCACATGCTGGCTATTCTAAAGGTAAGCGCCACTGCAAGCACCCCGAATACAATAAATGGAAGTTTTACAACAATTTCTGAATAGCCAAATAGTCTGGTCCAATAGTATAAGAAAACCTGAATACCTGCCGGATGGCCATCGGGCATTACCCCTTTTTCAATAAGTTCAGAAAAGGTTGAGAAATGTGTTCTGAACAGAGCGCTCAGCTCATCGTGGGTATAAGGTATTTCAAAAGGGGAAGCAAGACGAAGGATTACAGCAGTTACAACTATGGCAAGTAATAAAAATTTATCTTGAATGAAGTCATTACTTTTTACCATTACTTTTACGGTAATATATTCATTTTTAAACACCCCTTTCTAATAAACGACTGAAACAGAGTGTAAAATATAAAAGTATCCTTTTGATAAGATAAATCAAAAAAAAATCCCGATGAAAGCATCGGGATTTTAAAATTATGTCAGTAAGTATTACCATTCATTTTCCTCTTCATCGGTTATTTTGCGCACATTTTTGGCCACATCCTGTCCCTTTTCGTTCTTCTCAACGGTGAATTCCAGCATATCCCCGTCATGAATCTCGTTAAAATCGCCCTCAACCACATCCAGGTAGTGGAAGAACAGGTTGTTCGGGGGGAATTGTACAAACCCGTAACCACTGCTCATATTCATTGCCCGCCCATGTTTATACTGCTCGCCTTCTTTGGCAGTAATTTCCTGCTTTACCTGTCCATAATCCTGTTGTGCAAAGAGGTTCACTATGAGCCTGTCGTTAGCTTTCAGCCCGTTGTTAATCAGCTCGTGCATGGCTACAGGATAGGTTACCTCACGGATGAGATCCTGCGAGGTTCTTGTAACCACTTCGCGGCCGGCGTCATCGGTGTAATCGAAGTCCCAGCTCAATACCATAACCTTTGTCCCAATGGAGTTGAGCTTACGGATTAGCGGAACATAATCGCCATCTGAAGTAATAAGCACCAAAACGTTAAACCGTTTGTAGAACGCTTGTTCAAAGGCTTCCAACGCCAACCAAACATCAATGCCCTTATCGTCCTTTTTACCGCCACGGGTTCGAATGGGCAGGTAATGCGTTACCACTCCTTCGGACATCAGAATATCATCAAATACACGGTCGTTGTACAGCTGGTTCCCCCGCTGGCTTGCCTCCTGGGCGCTGATTCTGCCCCGGAAATAATGCGCCTCAATTACCTGGCAATACCGGGCATCCACCTCTTCCTCGCGGGCCACCAGGTTGCGTATAAACTCGTGCAATCCGGCGATGTTAAGTCTTTTACGGCGGGTATGAAAATAGTTGTAGTAGTTGCTGACATGCAGGAAGTAATTCCCATCGTAGAACACGCCTATGCGCACCAAATCTTGTCTTTCGTTCATATCAATTTATCAATAGAATTTTAAATGACTTCTAAAAAACCTGTTATCTCAATTTTAGATTCTGCTAATATAAAACCCGATGATGTTTGTTGAACTCAGTATTTCCAAATTCCATCAGCAGATAATCAAAAACAAATAACGTTACGTAAACATCATGTAAAAGTTTAACAAAACCAAAATCAATTAACATGAAAGAGGGTGAATTGTTTATTTTATTTGATCAGTTGCCGGTTTTTTTTGATTTCAACCGGTTGTAAAAACGGGAAAACCACAAAGACCAACAGGGTATAGCCGCTGTAGAATAATAGTTTAAATTATTCCGGGCTAACCTAAAAGTCCTTGTGGTTTTAAATAATTCTAACAGAACGATTTTATAAAACCCAGAAATAGCTAAATGAGGCTATTTCTCAGCTGGGCAACTGCTTTACTGATGTTATTGTACTGTTCGTTTGAGATATTATCGCTTTGCACACCGGCAAACAGATCAACCAAAGGTTTCAGTGCGGTTACCATTTCGTTAATTGCTGTATCGGCGGTATTTGGCTGCAGCAGCTCCATAAGCTTGTTTAAAGGATCTTTCTGATTGCCAATGATCTTGATAATATCAGCGTTGTTCTTGCTTACCTGTGCCATTTGGGTGGTAAGGTAAAGGCCTTCAATCCAGCTGCCGGTCATAACCAGCAGGGAGGTATTATCCTTCCCGTTATTCATCAGGAACTCGTATGTGTCGTAGAATGAATCGGTTATAATGGCTATTAAAGAATCTTTATTGTCTATGTTCTTTTCCACCCGTTCGGCAAACTTGAGGTTGAAAGCAGAAGAGATTTGCAGCTCATCTATCAGCTTTTTGGAAACTTTAAGGTAATTCATGGTTTCCTGCTTCATCTGGTATGTGCTGGCATAGCTTAAATCGGCACCGTAAATTCCCAGGTTGATCGCCTTGCTCTTTTCTGTAAAATATTTGTCCACATTTTCAACGGGGTTACTTAAGCTCAGAATATAGGTAGCACCTGCTTTATTGATAAGCATAACCACTTCAAATGAGGTTGGAATAGGATATTTGGTAACACTTTTGAATGCTTCCTCCTTGGTTGTTGAAGTGTCTTCTGCCTCTTTTGCCTGTTTTGATCCACAGCTTGTAATAAATAAAACTGTTACAAATGCCAACAAGATAACTGGTAGTTTTGTAATGTTTAACATACTGGTTTTCATTGTATTATGTTTTAGGTTTAGATTTAACTTGACAATCTGTTTGCTTATTATTTTCGTTTGATAAAAATAACATAAATCAAAGGGTAAAAATATAAAAACTACGGGAATTTTAAAATCAACCATAAACAAACCGGAAATAAAAAGGCAACCTGTTAATTACCTGACAGATAATCATTATTTAACAAGATTAGATATGGTGGGTGTTATGGCAAATTATTAAAGTACATTTCGCTCCAGGTCCCTGGAAAGAGTATTTTTCAGATCGTTGAGTATTTTAATCCTTTTCAACAGCTCATTCACCTCATCGTTCTGTTTTTGGGGGTCAAGGTGCTTCAGCTCCTCCTGGTGCTTTTTGATAGCCATTTGAACAACCTTACTTTTATATACATTGATAGATTTTGGAACATTACGACGCAGGAAATCAACTTCAGGTTCGGGAAATGTCTGGTGTTTTTCCCAAATTTTACTCAATTTATGAGGCGATGCTAATATATCTATTGCCAATTTGCTTATTTCACTATCGGGGTGATTAATAAAATAACGAATATCTACGTCAGAAGAGTTTTCAAGTTGTGCCAAATATTCGTTAAAAATTTTTTTGGTGATAAGGTTTTTAAATTCAAGATCGTCATTTAAAATTTCCTGGATAATGAATTGTCCAACAGTGATTTTCTCTTCCCCTGAATCTTTTTCATTAAATATTGAATTTCCAAAACGCAGCATAAATGAAACAATATCCTTTTCTTGTTCCTCGCAATAAATATTGGAAACAAAATTAGGTAATGTTGGGGTTGGTTTATTCTCTGGTTCAGGGATTGGCCTTCCCAACACCTGTTCAAATTTTTTCCGACGCTGGGTTCCAACTTCAGTGTATAAAACACTCTCCTCTATATCCAGCAGCTTGCTGCACTCCCTTATGTAAACTGAACGGGTTATACTATCGGGTATTACGGTAATGGATCGCACAATGTCGCTGATCAACCCCGATCGTTTTATGGGATCGGTTTTCGCTTCCTCGAGCAACAGTTTTGTTTTAAATGCAATAAAATCGGTTTCGTTTTTAGCGATAAAATCCAAAACCTGGCTCGAGCTGTGTGTTCTGGCATAGCTGTCGGGATCTTCGCCTTCGGGTAGCAGAACCACCTTAACGTTTAGGCCCTCCTCAAGCACAAGGTCAATTCCCCTAAGCGAAGCTTTAATTCCTGCTGCATCGCCATCGTAGAGTATTGTGACATTTGGGGTAAACCTTTTAATTAGCCGTATCTGATCCACGGTTAAGGATGTACCTGAGCTGGCTACAACATTCTCTATCCCAGCCTGATGCATGGAGATTACATCGGTATATCCTTCTACCAGAAAACATTTATTTTCCTGGGTGATGGCCTTTTTGGCATGAAAAATCCCGTAAAGAATGTTGCTTTTATGGTAAATCTCGCTTTCGGGGCTGTTGATATATTTGGCGAGCTTCTTATCGCCTTTCATTATTCGCCCGCCAAAAGCAATAACCCTCCCGCTGATGCTGTGAATTGGGAATATCACCCGGCCCATAAACCGGTCAATGGTGGTTTTATCCTCCCTTTGGATGGTCAGACCTGTTTTAACCAGGTATTCCAGCTTATAGCCTTCGCGCAAAGCCGCTCTGGTAAAAGCATCAAACTGATCGAGGCAATAACCCAGCTGAAACTTATCTATAGTATCATCCCTAAACCCACGCTCCCGGAAATAGGAAAGGGCGATGGTTTTGCCATCGGAATGCTTATGGAGAATATCGGAAAAATATCGTTGAGCATAGGCGGCAGCAACCATAAGGCTTTCGCGCTCATTCTTTTGTTGCAGCTCTTCTGGGGTAACCTCTTTCTCAACTACTTCGATATTATATTTTCGGGCAAGAATTTTTAGGGCTTCAACATAGTTCAGGTGTTCTTGTTCCATGATAAAATTTACCACATTCCCCCCTTTCCCGCAACCAAAACACTTATAAATTCCTTTTGAGGGGCTAACCGTAAATGAAGGGGTTTTTTCATTATGAAACGGGCAAAGACCCAAGTAATTCACCCCTCTTTTTTTCAGGGTAACAAAATCCTGAACCACCTCAACAATATCGGCGGCAGCAATTATCCTGTCAACTGTAACCTGATCAATCATAGCGTGTTAGGACAAATCGATGTCTGTGTAAAATCGGAATGTAAAGATAGCAAATACAAATGGAGAAAAATTAAAAATCTATTAACAGGGAGAATAAGAGGATCAACCAAAATTGTTAATAATTTTTTTACCTGTAAACAAACTTAATCACGAATGCTTTTATCGTCATTCTCAATTAGCTATATTAGCAAATTGATAAAACATGATGTCATGAAAAAAGGATTAATTATACTGATTGGACTTTTTCTGATTGCTAATCCTGGTTTACCCTGCACCACAGCCATAATTAGCGGGAAAGCCACACCCGATGGTCGTCCGTTGCTCTGGAAGCATCGTGATACCGATAACTTTAACAATAAAATGATGTTTTTTTATGGCAAACGCTATAACTACATTGGTTTAGTGGATTCTGATGATACCCTTTACCAGGTCTGGGCGGGAACAAACAGCGCCGGTTTTTCTATTATGAACTCAGCATCGTATAACCTCAAACCTAACACTGACCATTCGGAGAAATCGGATATGGAGGGTTTTGTGATGAAAATGGCCCTTGAAAACTGTGCCACGGTTCAGGATTTTCATACCATGCTGGATACCATGGCCAAACCACTTGGTGTTGAAGCCAATTTTGGGGTGATTGATGCTCAGGGAGGTGCAGTTTACATAGAAGCAAACAACTTCAGTTTTCAGCTTTACGATGCCAATAACCCAAAAGATGCACCACAAGGCTATTTAATCCGGACAAACTATTCATTTTCAGGCAGAATTAATGAGGGTGCGGGTTACAATCGTTACAACACGGCTAAATCATTGATAGATGAGGCCTACCGCGCAAAAAAGATCACCCCTGAGTTTTTTCTTACCAAAGCAACCCTTTCACTCCGCCACGACTTAACCAAAACAGATTTATTCAAAGAGTTTAGCAAAATAGGGTTTGAGAACAGGATGTACCCGTTCCGGGATTTTATTGTCAGGTACTCATCATCATCAACTATATTGGTTCAGGGCGTTAAACCCGGCGAATCACCCTCGTTGGTTACCACATGGGTTAAACTCGGGTTTCAGCCTGCTTCGGTTGCTGTTCCATTGTGGGTAGAGGCCGGGGATGTGCTCCCCAGGGTAATCACTGCACCAAAACAGGATAATGCCAAATTGTGCAACATCACACTTAAACTGAAAAAGGCCTGTTTCCCTTATGATAAATGGGCTGAAGGGGAAAACTATATCTTCCTCGAAAAGCTGGGAAATAAAGAGGGATCCGGAACCATTCAAGTTACAGCCATTTTTGATAAAGAGATGATTGCGCGAACCGATCTACTCATAAACAACTGGCGCAGAATTGGTTTTGATCAGGAGGAAGCACAGGATTTTTATTCCGAAACCAACAAGCAGATAATCCTTTTCTATGAAACAACTTTGGGGTTAAACCTATGAGTAGAAAAAAACTGGTTGTGCTAACAGGCGCTGGCATTAGCGCCGAGAGCGGTATCCGTACATTTCGCGATATGGGCGGACTTTGGGAGGAGTATGATGTAATGGAAGTTGCAAGTCCGGAAGCATGGGAGGAAAACCCGGAACTGGTTCAACGGTTTTATAACGAGCGCAGAAAGCAACTTTTAGAAGTTGAACCAAACCAGGGACATTTTGCGCTTGCTGGGGCTGAGAAAGATTTTGATGTTTATATCATCACCCAAAATGTTGATGATCTTCACGAACGAGCTGGTAGCACCAATATTCTACACCTTCACGGGGAACTAAAAAAATCCAGATCCAGCATCGACCCTTACCTGATATATGATATTGATGGCTGGGAGCTGAAAATGGGCGACCTGTGTGAAAAAGGTTCGCAGCTACGTCCCCATATTGTTTGGTTCGGCGAAGCAGTACCTGCCATGATGGACGCAATTCAACTCGCTAAAATGGCCGATATCTTTGCAGTAGTTGGAACCTCATTAAACGTTTATCCTGCTGCTGGTTTAATTGATTACGCACCCGTAAACGCCCCTATTTACCTGGTTGATCCCAATGATATTCCAATTCAGACCTGGCACGAAGTAATTTTTATCAAAGAAAAAGCATCCACAGGTGTTCCCAGGATGCTTGAAATGATTTTGAATAGAGAAAGTTAATATGCGCTTTTTAACCACCTTTATTATAGTATTCCTCTTCCCTGTTTTGTTATACCCACAACGTTTTAACGCCGGGTTTCTTGCAGGGTTGGCTGCTACTCAGGTTGACGGCGATGGACACGGCGGATATAACAAGGCGGGGCCAATTGCCGGTATTTGGGTGGGTACACGATTGGGTTCCACGATGTTCCTCAGATCAGAATTTAGGTTTATTCAAAAAGGAAGTTTTGCCAAATCCGCTGATGGGACTGAGTATTACAGGTTGAAATTGAATTATTTTGAAATGCCATTCCTGCTGGGTTACCGATTTAACAATGGGTTTAACGGGTTAATCGGTCTTTCTGCAGGGTATCTTGCAAAAGCTAAGGAGATGAACGAGCTGGGTGATTACCCACAGGATGAAATCGACGAATTTAAAAAAATGGAATATTCCGCTCTTGTTGGGCTTGAGTACAACTTCTCTGAAAAGTGGAAATTCGGAGCGTTGTTTTGCTACTCAATACTACCAGTACGTCCACATGAAGGGAATGTAGTGTGGCGGTTAAACCGCGGGCAGTACAATCAGGTTCTGGAATTTGTAATCAGGTATGTTTTATAAAAAACACCCTTATTCTGGTAATTACCAAATTTTTTGTAGTTTTGAGGTTGATGATTTAACCTAACCACATGGCAAAAGTATTTGAAATTAAGGCTTCCCTCAAAGGCATAAGCCCTGAAATTTTCAGGATACTTAAAGTCAATAGCAAGATGTCGCTTCAGGTTCTGCACGAGGTTTTTCAAGCAGCTTTCCTATGGGAAAATTACCATCTGCACTTCTACAACGATGCCTATGGAAATGAGATTAAAAAGGAGCTGCTCGTACCACTCGATCAGGTATTGGCCAAGAACCAGAAGATTGTTTACGTTTATGATTTCGGCGATTCATGGACAATTGAAATATCTCTGATCAATGTATTTGAAGATTCCGATATGAATAATTACCCGCTTTGCACGGGTGGTGCCCGCCATGCCCCCCCTGAGGATTCAGGCGGTGTTACAGGTTATGAAATGGCACTTGAGCTGATTAGAACCAAAGAAAAAAGGAACTACACGTTAATAACCGAATGGTATGGGAATACCTTCGATCCCGAAGAGTTCAGCGTTGATGAGGTGAATCAGAAGCTATCCCACTTAAAGGGAATTTAACTCACACCTTCAAAGATTTTTTGAATACCATGGTATATTCGGATCAATACCGGGGTGATCCATTGGTTTACGAAACTTTGGATAAGTTGCAAATTCCTTTTGAATACCACGAACACCCTCCTGTTGCCACCGTTGAGGAGGCCTCAAAGTATTGGGAAGGAATAAATTCCAGCCACTGCAAAAATCTGTTTTTCAGGAACCATAAGGGGGATAAGCACTACCTGGTTGTCCTTGACTATCGCCAGAATTTGAGGATACACGACCTGGAACAAAAGCTAAAACAAGGGAAAATCACATTTGCATCGCCAGAACGGATGAAAAGATACCTTGGGCTCTCTCCCGGTTCTGTATCGCCCTTCGGGTTAATTCATGATAAAACAAATCATGTTCACCTGTTTATTGATGAAAATCTTAAAAAAGCCACCCGTATAAGCTTTCATCCTAATCTCAACACTGCCTCGCTGGTGATCAGCTACCCGGATTTCATCAGGTACCTGGAATGGAAAGGAACCCGCTACGAATTTATCAACCTATACTGATTATAAGTAAACTTTCATTTATCCCTGAGTAGCAAAACTCCCTAATATAAAAATCTCACGCGGAGTAACGCTAAGTACCGGAATTGGCGATTTGCTAAGCATTTGCTGGGCATAGCTACCAAGCACATAATTACTGATAGATTCCACCTGTTCTGTCATAATGCTTATAATATCAGCATTCACATCCAGGGCATATTCAATAGTGATATCGGTGATATTGTCCCCTTTAAGGCTGGCTGTTTTATAATCAACCTTGTTATCTTTCAGATAGTCTGCAACCTGTTTTGTGTATGCGTTCAGCCTATTATCAATATCTTCGCTCTGCATTGTTGATACAGCCACTATGTGAATTTCTGCGCCGAAGGCTTTGGCAATTTCGGCAGTGATAGGCACTTTCTGACGGGTATCAGAGGAAATATCAATTGGCATTACAATTTTCTCTATTTCACGGGGCATAGAGCCATGCCGGATTGTAACCACCGGACAATCGGTAGCTGAAATAATTCGAAAAGCATTGCTCCCAATAAAAAATTCTTCAAACCCTGAAGCCCCATGCGTGGAACAGACAATCATGGTATCCTTGAACGCCTGCGATTGGTTGACCACCTCGCGGTATATTTTGCCCTTTTTTACAATATACCCTAATGCAGCACCCTCGATTAATTTAGAAGAGTACTCTTTCATGAGCTTCTCAAATTCCTGGGTTGCTTTATTATACTCCTCGTCAAATCCAACCCGTCCCAGTTCGGTAGGGAATTTTTGAACGTAAACCATTTGTATTTCGCTTCCAAAACGATTGGCAAAAATAATTGCAAGCCGCAGCCCGTTTATAGATTCCTTGGAGAAATCGATTGGTACAATAATGTGCTTCATAATATCTTGTATTGATTTTAAACAGCAAAACAAATGTAGATAGAAAAGGTGAGGATAGCAAAGGATTGGCGGATAAGTTAATTGCAACTGAATTTAAGGTAATTAAGCGCAATTAACTTATGGGTTGTTATTTTATAGCTAAAGTCAACAACGACATATTTATCCATAATTGAATCAAATTCCCGTTATTTGTAAAAAAATCAATGTTAAATACTATGTACTGCCAAAGTATATCCGCATTAACCCGATGGCAAACGGCTGAATTAGATATTGGGGGCGTGTCACTTGGTGGGAATAACCCCATCCGGGTACAAACAATGACCACAACAAATACAAATGATACTGAGGCAACAGTTGAACAGTGCATAAAGGCTATTGCTGCCGGGGCAGAATTGATTCGCATCACTACACAAGGGGTGAAAGAAGCAAAAAATATTGAACACATCAAGCGAAGGCTGGTTGAAATGGGTTACAATATTCCAGTCATTGCTGATATTCACTTTAACCCCTCTGCAGCCCTTGAAGCTGCTCTTTATGCCGATAAAATCAGAATAAATCCAGGGAATTACACCGAGCCAAGGGCTATATTTAAAAGTTTTGAATATTCCGATGAAGAGTATCAGAATGAGCTGAAAAAAGTTGAAGAAAAACTTATTCCCCTGATTGACACCTGTAGGAAAAGGCGTGTTCCTATACGAATCGGGGTAAACCACGGTTCGCTTTCCGACCGGATAATGAGCCGTTATGGCGATACCCCGGAGGGTATGGTACATTCAGCGTTGGAGTTCCTGAGAATCTGCCGGAAAAACGGATTCAACGATATTGTTGTTTCCATGAAGGCCAGCAACACCCGGGTAATGGTTTATGCTACCAGGTTACTGGTATCGAAGATGATTGGCGAAGTGATGAATTACCCGCTGCATCTGGGGGTTACCGAAGCTGGTGATGGCGAGGATGGCCGAATTAAATCTGCGGTAGGCATTGGAACACTCCTGGCCGATGGCTTAGGAGATACAATCAGGGTTTCCCTCACTGAAGACCCGGAGGTTGAAATTCCCGTAGCAAAAAAGCTGGTAAACTATTTTACCAACCGGAAAACCGAACCGCCTGTCCCTGAAATTAAGTCGCTACCCTATAATCCTTTCGAATATAACAGACGACCATCCATTTCCATTAACGATATTGGGGGAAATAACCCGCCAGTGGTTATAGCCGATTTATCCGATAAGGAACAGGTAAAATATTCCGATCTGGAAGCCTGGGGTTGGACTTACAATAAACAGCAAAAGAGCTGGTTCAAAAAACAACAATCTGCCGATTATTTTATTTTTGGCAAGATCAACTCAATTGAAAATGCCGATAAGCTCCCGATGATTAGCATATCGGAAAAGCTATTAAATGGGATTGCAATTAAAACAGATAAACCCCATTTTACCAAAATTAAGTTTAATGAACTCACAGATGAGCTTATTACAAAAATTAAAATCACCGAGTCCATTATTTTGATTCTGGAAACTGATAATCAGAATGGTTTTACAGAGCAACGAGCAGTTTTTATTAAGCTCATGGAAAACGGGATTCTGTGCCCGGTAATCATCTCAAGAAAATATAGCGATTCTGATGCTGAATCATTTCAGCTAAAAAGCGCATCAGACATTGGCGGTTTGCTAATTGACGGTTTAGGGGATGGCGTAATTCTCACAGCACCAAAAATCGAGGATAAGATAATTTGTACCACATCCTTCTCTATCCTTCAGGCGGCACGTACCCGAACTTCTAAAACTGAATATATTTCCTGTCCGGGATGTGGCAGAACACTTTTCGGATTACAGGAAACAGTGGCAAAAATCAGGAAAAAAACCGCCCATCTGAAGGGATTGAAAATTGGAATTATGGGTTGCATTGTAAATGGACCTGGCGAAATGGCTGACGCCGATTATGGGTATGTTGGGGCTGGTCCAGGGAAAATCAACCTTTATAAGGGAAAAACCGTGGTTAAAAAGAATATCCCCGAAGCCCAGGCAGTGGACGAACTCGTAAATCTGATCAAAGAAAATGGCGACTGGAAAGAGGTTGAATAATAGGCTTTTGAGGTTTTGGGGTTAATGTTCAATTTTTTTGATTTTTTGATATGATGCGCTAATTCGAGAAATAATCCCTGTTCAGATTATTCCATACAGCCATATTCATACTTCTGTTTTCCTAAAAAAGTAGCTACATTTGTAAACCCGTCAGGGGAAATTTAAAATCTATGGCAAAAATACTGGTCGTTGATGATGATTCCACCTTCTGCATCATGCTCAAGACATTCCTCAGCAAGAACGGGCATGAGGTTAAGGAAGTTTTTTCTTATGATGAAGCCGTAAAGAGTATCAACGCCGATGTTTTTGATGTAATGCTCACGGATTTCAGGCTACCGGAAAAAAGCGGAATTGACCTGCTGCGTGAAGCAAAACGCCGGTCAATTGATACTGTGGTAATTCTTATGACCGGTTATGCCGATATCAGGATGGCAGTAAAGGCCATAAAAATGGGAGCTTATGAGTATGTTACCAAGCCCATCAACCCCGATGAAATTCTTATAACCATATCCAATGCCCTCGCCGCCCGAAGCAACACTTCAGCATTTGAGGAGGATGAAGTAATAAACTCGGGGAAAAAATATATCAAGGGTGTAAGCGCACAGGCCAAACAGGTAAACGAATACATCAGCATTGTTGCACCCACCAACCTTTCGGTTATTATTCAGGGTGATAGCGGTACCGGGAAAGAATACATTGCCCGTGAAATCCATCGTCAAAGCAAACGGAGCAAGAAGCCATTTGTGGCCATTGATTGCGGAGCGCTCCCTAAAGATCTTGCAGCCAGTGAGTTTTTTGGGCATATCAAAGGTTCTTTCACGGGTGCAATTTCCGACAAGATCGGCCAGTTTGAAGTGGCCAACGGCGGAACCCTTTTCCTTGATGAAATCGGGAACCTAACCTACGAGGTTCAGGTAAACCTGTTACGGGCTATCCAGGAGCGGCGAATCAAACGTATTGGGAGCAGCCGCGAAATAGAGGTGGATGTTCGCATCATCACCGCGTCAAATGATGATCTGCTCCAGGCGGTCAAACACGGAGATTTCAGGGAAGATTTATATCACAGGATTAATGAGTTCACCATTCAGGTGGCCCCGCTGAAGGACCGGAAGGAAGACCTGGAGAATTTTGCCTACCACTTTCTTTTGCTAGCCAATCAGGAGTTGGGAAAAAACATTTCAGGTTTTGAAAAAGCTGTGCTGGCCATTTTTTTAGACTACAGCTGGCCCGGCAATTTCCGTGAGCTGAGAAACGTGGTCAGGAGGGCGGTTTTGCTTGAAACCGGAACAATAATCACCACAAAATCGCTCCCATTTGAAATTCTGAACCGTAATGAAACTCACGAAGTGCCCAAACATCCTTCCTCACAGGTTGAAAATCTTCGCGATATGAAAGAGCGGGCTGAGCACGATTTGATCCTTTCCACCCTTGAAAGAGTGCGGTATAATAAGAGCAAAGCCGCTGCCATTCTGAATATTGACCGTAAAACCCTTTACAATAAGATGAAGCAGTACGGGATTGATTACTAATCCCGATTCCGGAAATAAAACCCCTTTTTGGTGTGGACTTGTTATCCTTATCATAATATTTACAAAGATCATTTTCAATTCACTCCTGCAATAGCTCTTTACTCTTAAACACGGACATGGACGTCCGCGTTAGCAGGTACATAGAATGTTGACTAAAAAATCTTGCAGTTTATTTGTTTAATAGCACAGACAACAAGTCTGCGCGGGCAAGAGGGTAAATTTCAACTGAAAATTGCAATCACCAACCTTAAACCAAGCATTACCTTACCTCCTTCTTCGATCTTTGCCTGATTTTAATATTGTCAATATAGCTGATGAGCTTTCTTAAAAGGTCAATTTGCAGGGTAACAAACAGCACCAGCGCCCCGAGCCAGATCACGGCAATGTTGAACCAGAACGTACGCACGTACTGCCCGTTGAAATACTTCATGGGAGCATAAAAATGCGCCCTGCCCCAAGGGTGGTCGGGTAGCATAAAAATGGGTTCGTGCTTCTGGATGATCCGGTCGTCTGTTTCAAGAAATTTAGTTATCTCATTGGTGTTTAACACCCAATCGGCCAACGCTTTATTATAATTCTTTTGTTTCAGTTCAAACACCTTTTCTGCGCTCAGGCTATCCACCAGTTTTTTATAGATACTGTCCTTCTTTGCGCTGGCCCGGTTGCCTATATCTGCAATCTGAAATTTAATGAAGATGAGATACCCGTTCGCCTCTTCAAAAACATTCTCGTTAAAATCGGTAGGGTTTAAAGAGCTGAGGAACTCAAACGGAGGTAATTGCACCGCTTTTTGAATGGCATCCAGCTCATTCCTGACAATATTGAGGTTTGCTGCCATTTTAGGATGATCCCGCTGATTACTCTCAACAAACCTTAGCGCCTCGTTCAGCTTGGCTTGTAAACGGGGTATTTCAAAAGCGGTCCTGAAGTGAGACTGGCTCATGGACATCTCCTGCTCAAAGAAGTGCTTTTCGAACTGATTATTCTGAAACTGTTCAACAGCCAGCGCTTCGTAAGCCCAACGCGATGGCATCAAATCGCCCACAACCGGAACATAAATTTTTCTTGTAAGTAAAGGGTGTAGGTTATCAAATTGTACGATGGTTCCGCTAAACAATATCTGAGGTACCAGAATAAAGGGGATAAGAATATAAATCGCCACAACGGAATTCAGCCCGGAGCTTATATTCAGCCCAATCATATTGGCAAAACATGCGGTGGTAAAGAGGATCAGCCAATAGCTGAAAGTGAGTCCCTTTATCTCCAAGATATAATTGCCAATCAGCACAAACATCAGCATTTGAACTGCAGATAGGGCAAAAAGGTAAAAAACCTTGGCGTTGAGGTAGCTAAACCGGCTCAGGTTTAAAAACGATTCCCGCTCCAAGATCTTCCTGTCGCTTATTAT
The DNA here is from genome assembly GCA_964552655.1 of uncultured Rikenellaceae bacterium. Classification (GTDB taxonomy): domain Bacteria; phylum Bacteroidota; class Bacteroidia; order Bacteroidales; family Tenuifilaceae; genus CAZKHG01. Next base: position 32,267 of record CAZKHG010000010.1, on the reverse strand, counting down.
TTCCTCGGCGCTAACGGTTAACCCCATGAACAGGGCAACCACAATGCTCATGAACAGGTATGCAGGTATATTCTTATTGTCGGCAAAAATATAATGATCACCGGGCATGTATTTTGTGAAGAACGATAGTACAAAGGCCAGTAACGGGGCTTCAATGAGATTGATTATTACATACTGTTTGTTTGACAGTTTAGATAAGAGGTTTCTAATGCTGAAAATCCTGAATTGAACCTCTATGTTGGGAATGTTAAAAAAGTTTTTAGGTAAAATATCTTTGTGGCTTTTAGGTACAATTTTATCCTGGATATTCTGGGTATAAAGACCATACCACTCTTCGGGTGTTTTCTGGCGAATATTTGTTGTACGGCCATTCTCATCAACCACTTTAGCCTCTATTATTTCCAGCACCTGCTCGGGGTTAATATTCCCGCACTGAACACACCCGCTTTCCGAGGCGTTAACGTGGGTGCTCATGGTTTTAAAGTACACAATAGCGTCAATCGGGTTGCCGGTGTATATTGGAAATCCGCCCTTATCCAACACCCAGAGCTTGTCGAACAGCTTGAAGGCTTTTGATGAAGGTTGATGAATGTTCACAATCACCAGCCGGCCTTTACTTGCCTGATCCTTAAGCAAACGCATAACCATGAGAGAATCGCTGGATGAAAGGCCACTGGTGGGTTCATCAACAAAAAGGATAGACGGTTCACGCATGAGCTCCAGCCCGAAATTGAGGCGTTTTCTTTGCCCTCCGCTGATCGTCTTGTTAAGCACAGAGCCAACCTTCAGGTCACGGATTTCCCAGAGATCGAGATCATCGAGGATACGTTTTACGGTTTGCCGTAGCTTGAATTCGGAGAAATTGCTAAAGCAAAGCTGGGCGTTGAAATAAAGGTTCTGATATACTGTCAACTCCTCAAACAGCAAATCATCCTGAGGAACATACCCGATTATCCCTTCGATTGAACGTCTGTCGTTATGGATGTCGTAACCGTTTATGAGCACCCTGCCCGAGCGTGGTTTAAGTTTACCCGTAAGAAGGTTTAGCAGGGTTGATTTTCCCACGCCACTCCCACCCAAAACGCCTATCAGTTGGCCCGATTCCTCAGAAAAGCTGAACTTTTTAATCCCGTTAGGGCTGTTCCGGAAATAATACTCCAGCTTCTCGGCCGTGAAAACAATCTTGTGATGGACATTTGATTTGAAAAGCCTTTTAGAAAGATCGCTGAAATAGATCGTCTCAATCTCAGGACCTCTGATAATGGCCCCAATATCAACTATATACGGACGACCTGAAACAACGAGCTTTCCATCGAGGTAAAGTTCGGCTTTGCCGAAATACCTCATGATAAAGTTCCCGGTTGAGGGTACATGGAGAAAGGTTAACCTTCCGGCAATTTTCTCATCGAAAAAATGATGAGAATCTTCAAGGTACTCTGGCATGTTCTCCTCCACCCACAACCCTTCCAGCAAGTCTTCCCTTACCCTGGGATGACTTTCGATAATCAGCAAATACCTTGGGTCTATTTCATCGTAATCGTTATGGAAAATAAAATATTCAAGGTTAAATGCCTCTGTTTTTTCAATATTAAAACAGCTGGCAACGGTATCAATTACATCCTTTTCCAGGGAGGTAACTTTATTATCCTCACTTACATACTCCAGAAGCTTGATAAAAACGACTATCCGGTCGCCCTGTGGCAACCCCTTCCGGATTTGCTCGCAAACATTGGAAACGTATGATATCAGTATCTCATTCTCCTCATCGGATTCCCTGTCGAACGGAGGGATATCGCGCTGGAAAAAATCTATGTAGTTTTCAAACAGGTCGTGGTACTCATCCACCAGCCGACGGGATAAGTGCTGGCGAAGAAAAGTGTCCACAATTTTTTTCCCTTTTGCTGTAACGCCAGAAGCATTGGCAATCAGGGCAAAAAGCTGCATTAACGCGTTGAGTATTGATTCACTCATTAGGGATAAATTTCCGCTCTAATTTATGAAACCTCGGTGAAAAAAGTTCAGAATAAATAAAAAATAAAAAAATCATGGTAAGACTATTCAGCGTTGAAAGTGATTGAGCGAGGAGAAATGTGAAGCTATTTTAGTGTAATTTTCCAGATAAACTATTGACTATTAGTGTTTTTTATTTTAAATTGTTTGGTTTGCTTGCCATCAGGTGGTTAATCTAAAACATTACACGATGAAAAAATCAGGATTGGGGTTGATGTTGTTTACATCAGCAGTATTCACATCCATTTTTATCTGCACCCGGGCATTTGGGCAATTCTCCCCTGAAGTTAAACTTGCCGGGGTGGATATTAAATATCTTGATGATAAGGTATATATTCCTTATACGCTATCGGGTAACCCTTCTGACAGCTATTATGTGTGGGTTGAAGTGTTCAATGCCAGGGATCAGAAAATAAATGCAACAACTCTAAATGGTGATATAAATAGCGTTAAAGGTGCCGGGGAGAAGCGGATCAGCTGGGATATTAAACATGATGGTGTTGTTCTCGATGAGAATATTTACGCCAAGGTTTATGCCCGCTATATTCCTGTTGTAAAAACTTCCAGTGCCGTCATAAAATCAACTGTATTCCCCGGCTGGGGCGATTACCAGTATATCGCTAATAAACCTCACTGGGTTAAGGGTGCGTTGGGCTACGGTTTTATTGGGGCATCTGCTTTCTCCAATTTCAAGGCGGCTCAAAGCCTGGATGACTATAGGATTTCCGGGTTGCCTTCTACACAGGATCCTTCGTACAAAGATGCAAAGACACTCCAGGGTTTATCTTTGATTTTTGCCACCACCGCTGTTGCAGTATGGGCCTGGGACTACTATAGCATCATATCAAAATCAAAAAAACACAAAAATGTAAATGCTGAAACAATCTATAGCAATCCAAATTACAAGCTTTATACAGGCATCTCCCCTTCTAGAAGAATTAATACACGTGGATTACCGCCAAATCTTTTCGCTGAACTGAACTTTTCCGATGATAATAACAACGGAATTCTTGAGGCCAGGGAGAATGCCCGGTTAAATATTACATTATCCAACCAGGGGAAAGGCGATGCCCTGGAGCTTGAGGTAAATATAACGGACAGCACCCTTGATAAAAGCGTAACCATTTCTGATGCGAACCAAAAAATCAATGTTATTAAATCAGGGGAATCAGTAAAATTAAGTATTCCTATCTCAACAGATATTAACCTGAAAACCCAGAGGCACAAACTAACCATCAATGTTACCGAACATTACGGGTATGATATGGATCCTGCATATCTTGTACTAAATACATATTCATACCAACCACCGCAACTTGTTTTCTCTGGTTTTGAGATAATTGATTCGGGTGCCGGAACAGGAGCCATTACCGAAGATGGCCAGCTACAGGCGGGAGAGCAGGTAAAAGTAAAACTTGTGGTACAAAATGTTGGCCAGAGTTCAGCCCATAATACCAACTATTCAATTAAAACCACCGATCCGAATATCTACCTCGAAAATATGGAAGGGTTGCTGGGCGATATCGGAGCAGGGGAATTAAAAGAGTTTACTATCACCCTTAGCCCCAATAAAAGGGTAACCACAAAGGGCAATCTACCTATTTTTATTACATTAACAGAAGATGTGGGGAAAGGTAACCTTACCAACTATCAACTCCCGGTTGCTCTAAACCAGAAACCCCCGCAAACCAATATAGTAACTGTAAAACCTGATGTTGAATCGCTGAAAAAGAGCGTGGCGAGGTTTGAGTACACATCCAACAAGTTCAGAACCAATATCTCCAATATATCCAACATCACATCCGTTGCCCTATCTGCAACAAAACGGCCCAGCTCAGTGGGGGTTATTTTTGGAATCAGCACCTATAAGGAGCTTCCACCTGCTCCCTATGCCGATAACGATGCCCGGATAATCAAGGAGTATTTCACCAAAGTTCTGGGTATTGACCAGGTAATCACTTACACCAATGAACAGGTTTCGGGTTTTATTTTCGATGATGTGTTTAATCCCGACAACGGAGAGCTGCAAAAGACAATTATTAGGGGGGAAACCGAGGTATTTGTTTTCTATTCCGGACATGGAATTCCCGATAAATCCGGTGAAAATATTTACCTGTTCCCGAGCGATGGCAAAATTTCAAGGCTAGAAGCCCAGGGATACAACATAGAGAAACTCTATCAAAATCTTTCAAAACTCGGGGCAAAACATGTAACAGTTATTCTCGATGCTTGTTTTAGCGGCAGTTCACGCAAAACAGAAAGAATTGAAACCGAGAACCTGATTGCCCAGAAAGGGGTAAAAATCAGACCCCGGAATTCCTGGCTGGCTGATCCGAATTTTACCATAATCAGCTCCTCAACAGGAGAAGAAACTTCCCTGGGCTTTGATGTAACTGAAACAGGGCTATTTACCTACTATTTATGTGCAGGGCTTCAAGGCAAGGCCGATGCCAACGCCGATAAGATTATCACCCTTGGCGAGCTGAAAAGATATGTGATACAGAACGTTACTGATACATCAAGAAAGATCAGCGGGTTGCAAACACCTGTCTTTACCGGAGATGAAAGCATAGTACTAACAAGCTATAAATGATTATCATGAAAAAGCATAGAATAATCATAGTATCAATGGTCGTAACTGGCCTGACGCTAACATGTCAGAAACTTGATTTTGATGTTGTAACAAAGGTAAAGACCATCTCAATAAAATCAGGATTAACCACCGTTGAAGCCAAAGGGGAACTTATTGAGCTAAGCAGTGCAAATCACAGTGAATACGGTTTCTGTTATAGTACAAATCCAGAGCCTACAATCAACGATCAGCTATTAACGCTTAACACTGCAAAAAAGGGAGAATTTACATTAACGGTTTCCAACCTAAACTCAAATACCATTTACTATTTCAGACCTTATTGTAAAGAAGGTGACAATTTCGTTTACGGTGAGATTGTTGAGGCAAAAACGAGCAAACTTACTTTTAATGATATCGACAATAATACGTACAACGGCGTTGAGATTGGCACACAAATCTGGATGCAGGAGAATTTAAAGGTTACCCATTACCGAAACGGGGATCCGATCGAAAATATTACGGACAATACAATGTGGTTAAATGCTACAATTGGTGCATATTGCTGGTATAACAATGACCCCCAGAATAAAACTGATTATGGGGCCTTGTATAACTTTTATACGGTTATTGATAGCCGGAATTTATGCCCAACGGGTTGGCATGTTCCTTCGGATCAAGAATGGATAACCCTGACTGAATATTTGGGAGGATATGATATTGCCGGAGGCAAGATGAAAGAGTATGGGTTATCCCATTGGATTAAACCCAATTTTGATGCAACCAACACCAGCGGTTTTTCAGCATTACCTGGTGGTTATCGCGAATTCGATGGCGCCTTCAACTCGTTTGGTGAGGAAGGGAAATGGTGGACCTCAACTACCGCCGATGCATCTAGCTCCCGGTTCAGGTATATATATAATAACTACAGCTCCCTTTTTTATGATAATTTTCCAATAAAAAGCGGGTTGTCAATTCGGTGTGTAAAGGATTGATATTATTAATACCCGTTGGCTTTTAAATTTTATATCCCAAATTCTTTATTTCAAATTATTCCATTATTTTTCGGGCATAAAAATCTTATGTCTTTTAAAATGAAAAAACTGATTTACATATTTTTTGCAATTGCTGCAATTGCTACTAGCTGCTCTAAAAAAAATGAGATTAAACCGGGCCCATGGTTAGGTGTAATTTCAATTGATGTTAATGGCTCCATTAAAGATGTACCGTTTAACATGTTATATTCGGTTACTCCTGAGGGAAAAATGCAGTTTGAGGTGATGAATGCAGATGAGAAGATTCTCATCACGGAGATTGAGCGTGAAGGGGATACGCTGGAATTCAAATTCCCGGTTTTCTCAAGCGAAGTTGAAGCGATAATCCGGAACGATTCGTTGGTTGGATCATACTACCCAAAGGGTAAGGCCACAGGAACCGCCTACAAATTCTATGCTGTTGCAGGAATAGCTGACAGGTTTCCCTGGTTCACCGAAAAAGCAGCATTTGATATCAGCGGGCGTTGGAGGATAGTTGAAAACCCCGGCACACCAGATTCATCAATTGTCATCGGTGAATTTAAGCAAACAGATAGTAAAGTTATTGGGACAATCCTCGATCCTTCAGGTGATTATCGTTTTTTAGAGGGAAAAGTTGCCGGGAACAAATTCTATTTTTCAAAATGTGATGGTGCACAAAGTTTGATTCTAACTGCTGATATTAAGGATCTGAATACTCTTGAAAACGGCCTGTTTACCGGCAGCCCAAAATGGTCTATCCCCTGGAAAGCCACCCGCGATGATAAAGTGGAACTCCCAACCTCCGAAGAACTTGTAAGAGTTAAAAAAGGTTACAAAACTTTTGATTTTGCCGGAAAGGATATTAAAGGGAATCTTATTTCATCCAAGGATGAAAAATATAAGGGAAAAGTTATCGCTGTTCTTGCCGGTGGCAGCTGGTGCCCCAACTGCCTGGACGAGGCTAAAATGTACACAGAATTTTATACAAAATATAAAGAGCAAGGCTTTGAAGTGGTATCGCTTTGCTTTGAGGATAAAACATTCGAAACCTCAGCCAAAAAAATTGAGCGTTTTGCCACCCAAACCGGTGCTAACTATACGTTTCTCTACGCTGCGCCGCGGGGTAAAGAAACAAGAGACTCAGTACTTTATGCAGTTGAAGGCAAAATGGCCTACCCAACCAGCCTTATCCTCGACAGAAAAGGGAACATCAGAAAGGTTGAAACCGGTTTCTCCGGCCCGGGAACAGGCGATCATTACACAAAACTTTATGAGGAAACAAAAAAACTGATTGAAGTCTTATTGGCAGAGAAGTAGTTGTTGATAATCATTACTGAACAACTAATATCTTATTATTATACCAAAACCTATATCAAGTCAATCCCCTGCGGGGAAATCGACACAGGATGGCCTGTTTAATTTACAATACTTTATCGCTTACAGCGAATTACAGCGTAGCTGTTAAAGTGTTGTAAAATAGTAGAATATATTGTGAAAGAAATTCCTCGCAGAGCCCGCCTGCCGGTGGGCAGGGATTAAGGCTTTTTATCGGACAGCAATGGTTGATAATATTATTTATCTGAAGTCTTGTTTATAATTTACCAACAAAAGAAACCAGGGTAGTACAAAGTACCCGATGTGAAAATTTTAAATATTAGCTCTTCGTGAACTTAGAGATATCCTTTGTGTGCTTTGTGGTTTTATCGCATTTATTAGTAATTCAAATTATTTTTATTGGTCAAAAAAAATGATAGTTCAGCCGATTTGATTTTTATTTAATACTCCTAAACCCTAAATTGCCCTGAAAATATTCAGGAGAGTGAACCTAAACCTTAAATCAACCTATAAGATAACAGGATTTCTTGTTTTTTCTGTTACGCTCCTGATTAGTTGCCAAAAGCCAGATTATACAGATCCTCTGACCAAAGAGGAGAGGGATTGGGTAAATTCTCTAAATCGCCCATTGGTTGCTGCCCCCGATCCGTCCTACCCCCCCATGGAGTATTTTGATGATGAAGGGTATTTTAACGGTGTAATAGCAGAATATATAAAAATTATTCGGGACCGGTTAAAAATACCAATAACAGTCCAGCGATTCCCCTCCTGGCAGTACATTCTTAATAGCGTGGATAGCAGTAAATTTGATTTTATTTCTTGCATTCAAAAAACTCCAGAAAGAGATGAATACCTCATATTCACAGAGCCTTTTGTAGAATCTCAAAATGTAATAATTGTAAGGGATGAGATTAAAGAAAACCTGTCCTTTAAGGATCTGATAGGGAAAAAAGTTGCCGTTATTCACAACTACGCTACGTATGAATATATATCTAAACATCACGAGGGAATATACCTGATTTATGTTGAGAACGTTCTGCAGGGGTTAACCGATCTGTCGTTCTATAAGTTTGATGCGTTTATAACCGATCTGCCCTCGGCCTCATATTATATCAATAAAGAAGGGATAGGAAATTTAAGAGTTGCCGGATTTTTTAATTACAACTATAAACTATCGTTTGGCATACCAAAGAACAACCCCATTCTTGCCCGGATTCTCCAGAAGGGGCTAAACTCAATAACCACAAATGAAAAAACTGAGATATATAACAGCTTCGTAAAAATTCAGTATAAACAATTCTATCAGGAGAAATCGTTTTGGTTGGGTCTTGCAGGATTACTCGCTATCCTGATATTATCAATTTACCTCTCTTATATGTGGCGCAAGCGGGCAAAAGAGCTGAGAATTGCCCGTGATCAGGCTGATGCTGCCAACAGGGCAAAAAGCGAATTCCTGGCCAACATGAGCCATGAAATCAGGACGCCGATGAACGCCATTATTGGTTTCGCTGAACTTTTACAGGAACGGGTTGCCAGCGATGAGGATCGGGAGTTTGCTTCAATCATATCAGAGAACGGGAAGACCCTGTTGAAACTGATCAATGATGTGCTCGACCTCTCAAAAATTGAGGCCGGAAAGATTGTCATTGCTAATAAACCAGTCAAAATTGCCGAGATTATCCATGAGATTGAAGGGCTTTTTTCGCTGAAACTGGAACAACAAAACCTAGATTTCAAGGTCAATATTTCTGATAATGTTAAACCCTGCTACCTGATTGACGAAATCCGGTTCAGGCAGATTCTGTTAAATGTAATTGGCAATGCGATTAAATATACGTATAAGGGAGGAATCTCTATAAGTGTTGATGCTGTTGATATCCCGAATACTGTTACCCAAAAGATCATCGTCAAAATAAAAGATACTGGGATTGGCATCTCAAAAGAAGATCAGGAGCGAATTTTTGCTCCCTTTGTACAGATTATCAATCCAAACAACGAGGCAAATATTGGAACCGGCTTGGGATTAACAATCACAAAACGGCTTGTAGAACTGCTTAACGGTACAATATTGTTAGAAAGTGAGCCTGAAAAAGGAAGTGCTTTTACACTAATTTTTAATGATACTAAGCCTTGCTCAACTAATCATCTCGAAGACAAACAGGAAATTGAGAATCTGCTGGGGACAACTTTTAACGAAGAACAACTAGTAATTGTAGATGATAATCAGAGCAGCCTTCTGTTACTCTCTTCTATACTTAAGAGCCATAAGCTTAAGGTGCTTTGTTATACCAGCGGCAGGGAAGCCCTTTCAAAAATTGAATCTTTAAGCCCTGCTTTATTCATTATTGATATCAAAATGCCCGAAATGGATGGTTTTGAGCTGCTTTCAAACCTTAGAAAAGTTGAAAAGTTTAGGCATATTCCCTGCTGGGCAATTTCAGCATCTGTAATGAAAGGCGATGAGCAGCGAATTCGAAACGCCGGGTTTGATGGTTTTATTCCAAAACCGATAGATAAGATTCTCCTTTTAAGAGAACTAAAGCAGCTGCTCGGGAAAGAATAAAATTTAGTATTGCCCGTATTGCTATCATTACCTAATTATTATTAAGGTAAATTACTTATTAGGTTTATATCTACAGATGATTACAATATTATTTCCACAATATTCTCTTTTTGACTTATCAGGCTTAAAAATTGTTCTTTAAGGATTACTGCCCCTCCCTTGCGATAAGCATTATCTTCGTATTCAAACTTAACCCTTTCCCCATTAATGGTAATTGATTTTGGACTAAATTGGGTTTCTGTAACCCTGTATTTTAGAGTTAAAGGGTAACCCAAAAAGTTCAGACTTATAGCTAAATTATCGAAGGAAAATGGCATTACCGGATCAACAATTACTTTCCCGCTCTCAATCCGCAAACCGAGCAACCTTGAAATAATCAAACCAATGAAAATTCCTGGTCCGCTTGAATACACCCGCCAGCCTCCTTTTAGCTGGTAACCGCCAGTTTTAACTTCATCGTAATGTTCATCTGCATCATAGCGGTTTCTGAAAATTACATCGGAGCTGCTATAGTAGCAATTCGATTGACGGATATCGCCCTGTTCAACAAAATCGCGATACTCTACTGGGATTGCTTGTCGCAATGCATAAACAAAAGCATCTGCTTTCCCCATTATGGCAAGCGATTCGGCATACCGGATATGCTCATGCACGTACATTAAACCAATCTCCCGGCCAAAGAATGTGCTGCTTTCTGCCCGCTGAAATATGAATTGAATCCCTCCTTTGTATTTAATGGGGCGATCCATTAACCGGGCACCATCCGGCCCTTTCAGATGCTTTTCCACAACATCCTGATGGGATAATGCCTGCTCCCGGGTAAAAATCCCGCTTATAATACCACGATTCATGGGCAGAATGCTGTAATGAATCCCTGTTATTTGATCCGAGGGATGAAGTAAAACGCTTATGGTATCATCATCCTCAACCAACCCATAACCGGCAACCAATCCATCTTTGATTAAATATTTATTGAAATCATCTTTGATATTATTGCAGATTTTTTTCAGCCCATCGGCTTTTCTTGCATTTCCTGTCAGCCTGTAAACCTTCTGGTATTGGGTAAATGCCTGATAGTTCATCTCAACAGTCCAGCTGGAAATCATCCGTTGGGCCAAATCTCTGCTAACTGGCTGCAAAGAATCGTTCCAATCACCCCCGCCAAAAGGAACCAGTGAAGTTCCTTTAATAAATGAGCTGGTGATCAGTTGAATCAGTCTTTCAACATGCTCGCTAAGTGGTGTCTTCTCGGCAAAACCGGTACCTTTCTCATGGTAATAAGGTAAAATGGAATCTAAAATAGTTATGTCTCCAGTGATTTCAATATAGTTGGCCAGAGCAATAATGCACCAGTAGATGATATCTCCATGCGCCTCATGCGCCCTGATATTTGTGTAGCTGTCGAACATCCACCATTGTGGCCAACCACCATCAGGATTTTGATTGGAAAAAATTTTGAGCAGCACTATTTTCGCCTCATCAAACTTACCTAAATTCAAAAGCAAGTCGATTGGGCCCTGGGATACATCTCGCGTTCCCCAGGCCGCACCGCTGAATTGCTCCAAACCGTAAGGTGTTAAGAAATGTGTAAGGGCATTCATGCCAAACCAGGGCAGAGTTTCCTGAATTGCAGCAGCATCCTTATTCTCCCCATGCAGGAAAAGATTCAGTGAGAAATCCGACCACATTTTTTGAGCATCGTTGTAATCTTCAAGCCACTGTTTTTCAGGGTTGTCAAAAATGATTATATTGGTTGACTCACAAATCTCCCCAATAAAACTCAGGCAAAAACTGGTTGCTTGTTGAACATCTATGATGAACAGGTTGCTGCCATCGGTTTCCTGATTATAGACTGTGTATTTTGAATCAGAATCCTGTATGAAGATTTTAAATTGCGGGTTGGTATATTTACCTGCAATTAAAGATTTTGGATCGGGTTTTGCCAGGTATTCACCCAGTAAATCACCATAATCAATTTTCCAGCTATTATTCTCATCGAAATGATTGGTGATTAACAGATTAGCTTTATTACCACTTAAAAGTTCAATGTCCAAATTTACTTGTGGTGCGGTTTTGGAAGTCCAGGTGCGAACCTGCATACAGAAATCGCCATGTTTATAAATCCATCGGCAGTAATTCAAACCCATATCAAAGGCTGATGGAACACCTAAAAGGTATTTTTGCCCATCAATTTCAACAAAAATCCTTTGCCCGGTCCCGGTATTAAGGTTAAACTGGCTCGATGATACCGAAAGAAAAATATTAAAATTAGTGTTCCCCTGGGTTAAATGTGAGTTGAAAACACCATAGGCGTATGCAGTGGTTGAAACGATATTTTCATCGGGAACTAATCCCGCTTTCGCCTGCATGATATGGCCATGAGGGCGATCGACTAATTTCTCCTTTGGCCTTAAAACGACATGGCTGTTTTTGTTGTAAAAGAATGATATAACCCTCCCGTTATCCTCCTCAATATGCCTCCAGTTTTCACCAAAGAAACGCTTCAATTCTTCACTGTTTAAATCATCAGCTGGCAGGAATGGAGAGGTGTTGAAGATATTTCTTAAGGGAGAAAATTGTTTGATCATTGCTCCAATTTCAGTTCCTCTCTCAAATTCAGAAAAAAGCTCAGGCAGATGAATAAGGTCATCCGCAGATGTAGCTTGCGGATGATCGGAAATGTAATTACCTATAAAAGTTGAGGTGTGGGTACTCTCCGGTTGTAACCTAAAAGGTTTTTCCTGCAATGCAACAATAGAGGATTCTCCGGCGTATTCTCCTCCAAGCGTATCGCAAACCAAGCCCTCGGGGATTCCTGTTTCTTTATATGATTTCCCGAAGAATTGCATCCCATCGGTACTTGCATATAAGGCGTAATTTTTACTTGCTAACATCACCCACGGATTGCCGGTTGGTCCTCTCATATTCTGCCTGCAACAAACAACCGATCCGTATTTCTGATCCTCAAGAATTAATCGTTCTACGTATTGAGCAACATAATACTCGTTGACTGAACTTTCATTTACAGGTTTTAACCCAATATCCTGAAGATAAATCAGATCAAGTTCTACGATTTGTTGGTTCTCATTTCTGATATCAACCTGCCATTGCCAGGTCGAACTTGAGGATGAAAATTGCAAGCTACAGCAATATTTAAGTCCGCTCCAACTCCCTTTTGCAACGAAAGCATTCTCATAAATCTCAAACCGGCTGTTGCTTTCCGGACCTATCAATGCAGTATATTCAAGCGGGTTAGCCCTTTTCCTGAGGTAAATATTTGCACTTAGCTTCGAATAAGGTGTTGCCTCCTTTAGGCTTATCCTGACAGGATCAACCTCAAATGATCTTAATGCCCCGTTATCCAGAATGCCGGCTGACAGCCCGTGAGAACCTTTCATCATCATTTATATCATTTTGATACTTAAAACCGACACCTCCTTGTGCTTGTGGCTGTATGTTATAGCAACACGTTTAATGTCGCGATTAATGTTAAGAGATTTCCCATCAATTGTAACATGTGCTAAATTTTTGCAATCCGATCCCTCAAAAACCATCTCCCCAAACATATCCCGGTCGCCATAAAGGGTAATCTGAATCTGTTTGTCCTGTACCACAATATTTATGATATCTGAAGTGCAATGTAGTAATCTTAAATCATTAGAAAGTTTCAAACTAATAGGTGTTAACAGCCCATATAGAGGTGGCCACACCATATCAACCCTGGTGTAAGGAATTGATATTGATTCATTACCAGCAGGATGAGTATAAACTATTTTGCCAATTTGCTCCTCGTTATAATAGTTGCCAACAAAAAGAATGGCAGAACCAGTATCGGTGAATCGTTCCCTAACCGTAATGTAATCATTGCTGGCAGATGTTTGTTGAAGTTTAGCCCCGGACCTATTCAGAAAAGCCTTATAAGAGGGTTTGTGCCCTTCGGTATCAAAACCAAGCCATGTTCCAAGGTGTAAAACTGTTCCCTTCGCCAGCTTTTTGCTAAAACCACATATTGAGCCTTTTAATGTTCTGGCAATAACCTCAGCCTCTTTCAGCGAATCTTCCGAATAGGTGATTTGCGGGTTGGCGCACTTGATATCTTTCAAATCAAAAACATCTATCAACGGTGAATCAATTACTTCTTTACCGGCAGGAATGATAGTTAGCGCGTCGCGGATAATTGTACAGGGTTTTTGTGACATCTCCCGATCGGGGAGATAAGGGAAAATGACCGTATTGCCACCATCTTTGGTATAATCAACAATGGTTTGCTGATCCTTTGCATTCATCTCATCGGTGCAGAAAACCCATATTTGCTTGTACTTGTTTAGTGAAGCAGCTGATGATCGGCTCAAATCGGCCATATCGTAATCAATATTAAGAACCTGAAGCACTTTGAGCAAACCATCAAAGTACGCAGGTCTTCTGATGGCAGAATAGTTGAACTGGAGTTCGCATCTGCCATCAACTGGCCTTTCCAGCTCGGTAGCATAGTATGGAGGGTAAAAAAGAACACAAATTTCCGCCTTTCGTTTTGCATTAACAATAATATCCTCAGTTACACTGACCAACTTACTCATCCTGCTGATCAATGGGAAGGCACTATTTCTTTCACCTTCAGGAGTTAGCGGATTAAACCAGTAAAAGGTATCGCCGGAATAGCCTTTCCTGTTAGGGTTTCGTCCCTGTGAAAACATATAGTAGTTCCATCCGGTCAAGCCGTTGGCAATGCTTGCCTTGTAAAAAAGTTCCAACTCCCGTGGATTGGTAACCACATGATGTTCGCGGGATCCGCATTGAAACTCAGCAGCAAAAAGCGGTTTTTCCCCTTGCATTGCATGGGTTATATCGTTTATGATACGGTCATCATGCATGTTCCTATGGGATTGGAATTCCGGGATATGATCCACCCCAAAAATTATGTCACTCTTTTCGCCATATAAATCCTCGTACATCGTGATGTTTACAGGGAATTCATACCCGCTACCATATATCCAGCCGGGAAGATTGTGATACATGGGAACTTTTACCCCTTTTGCTCTCGCCATTTTTGATAACATCCTTAGGTAATCGCCATAGTATGTTCTCCAGAAGCAATGCCATTCGTAATCACGTCCACGATCACCTTTTGATTCATAAGGGAGTCTTCCATCCGGAGGAAGATCAATGGATGCAAAATCATTGTAGCTTGTTCCCCACAAGCTGTTTATCTCATCAATGCTGGCAAATTTGTTCGATAAATAGGTAATAAAACGATCTTTAGCCGGTTTACAATAATCGGCCTGATGGGCCAACCAGGAGAAAACACCAATCTCATTGCAAATCTGCATCATAATAATTGGGCCATTGGAAGAAAACTCATGCTGGCTGATCAATGGCATGATTTTATCATACCATAGTGTTACTTTTTCGAGGTATTTCTCGTGGAACAGGCTAACTCCATCGCTTTGCACAATTTCACCCTTGCTGTTTCGCATCTTGACCTCGTGGCCATATTTCTCCATAAACCAATCAGGCAACCCGGCGCCCCGGAATTCTGCTAAAATAAAAGGGCCCGGTTTTACAATACAGCTCAGGTTATACTCCTTGCAGATTCTTAGCCAGCCTAAAAGGTCACGCTCAGGGTTAGATTTCCCGTCAAAGTCAAAAATTCCCTCTTCCGGCTCATGCCATGCCCAGGGAACATAGCTGCTCACATTAGTCAACCCGGCTTCTTTTGCTGCCTGTAAATGCTTACCCCAAAGATCGCGCTTAATCCTAAAATAGTGAATTTCTCCTGAGTTAAGAAAAATCTTTTTGTCGTTTAAATAAAAATTATCATTTATTACCCTGAATGTCATTTTATTTTAATTTCATTTTTAACCATTTGCTGATTGAAAATCACTGTTATTCCCAGTTGCAATTTCAGAATTTCTTACGTTGAGCAGCTCCTTAATTTCCCTGGATCGTTTTTCGGTAAGTGTATAGCGGAGAATAAAGAAAATGGAGAGCAGGCTCAACAGGAAAGGCAGTCCGATTTCAACTACGCGCATCATCAGGAGGGTATAAGGTGTCTGCCGGGTAAGTGGCATGATATCTTTCTCAATTACCTCAAGATCTTTGTCCAGTAAGTCAAGCGAAGCCGATGTTTCAATTTTGCCAATCCGTTCCCTTACCCCAATGATTTGCTTCATGATCTGATCATAGTGATGATCTGTTTCTTCTTTTTTAATCAGTTTTGGTACCAGGGATTTAGATTCCAGGTGCGATATGAGCTCAAATGAATTCATCTTTGCCTTCTCAAATTTAGTCTGGAGCGATAACGGGATTAGTTCCTTTGAAAGTTTATGAATATCGGAATCTGTGGGCTGTGCGCCAAGACTGCCAAGGTGCTTCTTAATGTTCTCCAGCCCATTAACCGTACCTTTTGTGGCAGACACAGCGCTAAGTATTGCTGATTTTCTTTCGATCTGGTAATACTGTAAGTTTTGATTGGATTCATTGTCCTTTTTAACTGATTCTTTTTCAAGGAAAGCAAGATAGATTTTGGATTCATCAAGCGCTTCATCACATTGTTTAATGATGATTGTCAGCTGCTCTTTATTTGTACCATTTTGACTTTCATTCACTTTCCAGGTTTTGATTTTACTCCTAAGCTCCCTGATATTGCCCTGCAAACTATCCACTTTTGTAACCTGTGCCTCATCGAACATAGTGAATACTATTAGCGCACCTGCAACAAAGCTGGCGAAAGCGGTTCCCATTTTTATAAACCACCAGAATATTGCATAGTAGCTTCCCTCAGAGCGATGCCCGGTGTTCAGTTCATCTTCATCGCAGATATCGCCCACCATAGATGACCCGAGGGTAAAGAAAAACAGCATTCCGGCAGATAGCAATACTGTTGGTATAAGAATTAAATATGGATGGTGTGGGTTGTAACAAACTATTTTGGAAAGCTGGGCAAAACTCATAAGAACCATGGCAATAATGAGTGTATTCCGTTTCCCCAATTTGGGGCTAATCCAGTTCAGCGGGAATACCGCAAGCACACCGGTGATTGCCCAAACGGTACCATTAATTCCAAGCATTGTGGCACCAGCAACTTTATCACCACCAAAAACATAAAAAATGGGAATATATGATCCAAGCAGCTGAACAAAATTAAATCCCATTGCCAGTGTAAAAACTGTAAGGGTGAGCATCACAAAGTTCCGGTTAGATACCACCAGCTTCATATCTTTCCAAAATTGTGTTTTCTCCTGCCGGGCAACCTTTTTAAATCCAGGTTCGCGTAATTTAAAAAACCACCAGAAAGAGAGTGGTATAAGAATAGCTGCAATCATCAGGGAGACATACCGCATACCATCAGCCTCGTTTCCTCCGGGCCCTTTAAAAATTTCAAGTGTGGCAATGGCGAAAAGCCATGGTGTGCTCATAGCAAATAGATTTCCCACAAAGCTCTTGGCGCTGAACAATCGGGTACGGGCATGGTAATCGGTTGTCATTTCCATTCCCAATGCACCATGAGGTATTTCAAAAATATTTACTGCGGTGAAAAATAACAGGAGTGTAAAAAGTATATAAACCAGCTGAAACGCGTGATAGCTTGATTCCGTTGGGAACCAGGTTTGAACCATTTCCCCCTTGGGAATCCACCACATAACCACAAAAGTGATTGCAACCAAAATACCTCCGAGGAGTAAATAGGGTCGTCGTCTTCCCCACCGGGTACGGGTGTTATCGGAGATATGCCCGATTATCGGATCCGATATGGCATCCCATAAACGGGGAATGATCAGAATAAAACCAAGCCAGAATGCGCTAAGCCCAAGGCTGATATTTCCCATCAGCCCAACCAGAATTCCGGCAACATTGAAAAGAGCAATGGGAATAATGCCTCCGGCACCATATGCGGCAAGTTGTGTAAAGGGAATGTGACCTTCGGCTTTTACTCCATTTCCCTGATTTTTTTCAAGCTCATTTTTAGCCATGCCATCGCGTTTTAATAATCTGATTCCCAAAAATAACTAAGGGTCAATAGTAAATAAAGACCTCTGCGGGAAACTTATTCACAGTAATCTCATTCCCTTTAAAATCTTTCGTTTCAACTCCATTTATGGTTACCCTTAATGGTAATTTCGATCCGTTAAAATTTTTTATTTTAATGCCATTGATGGGGAGCTTTATCCCTCCATAAATGGAAAAATGATAGCTGTTCTGATTCTTTTTAACTGAATATGATATTTCGCCAAAGTAAGTAGGCAGGTTCTCAACCGAAATGCCATCGGGAGAGTCAATCCAGTCCTGGTAAAGAGCAGAACCCAACACCAGTGATTGATCCCATTCATTTTCATATACAAACATTGAGCGAATTGCGTTTAAAAAATCGCTACCAACCCAGGTGTGAGGCATATCGCCTATATAGGCCGGCTTACGGTAATCTTTCCACACCACCTCAGCCCAGTGATACCAGCCCTGTGGACGTTGATCGTTAAGGAAAAATTCAATCAACTCGTGTGCCCTTTCGGGTTGGTCTAAAATAATGAAAGAGCCAATCAGACGGTTTTCGTATGGGGTGTAATTGACCCATTCGATTTTCCCGTCGCGCCTATTTTTGAAAAACTCGAAGGACTTATCAAATGTATTATAAACCTGAGGCTCGGGTAAATTGTTAAGCTCATTACAGGGAGTCAGGGAAATTGTGGTTGAGGTGGCATCAAAGTCACCAAGCTCCACGCATCCCGGAATGTAGTCTATCTTTCTGATCTTCATTGCCAGCTGCAATGAGTTGTATAGGTTTTCCTTGAATGAATCACGGACTTTCTTAACTCGCTCAAACGATTCTTCTTCTCCCAGAATTCTCTGAATTTCGACAGCGTCTTTCAGCCCTTTCAAGGCAAAGAAATCATCCCAGTAGGAGTGCATGGGTTTTGCAGAATACCCTTCGTGGCTGATGGACTCTGGTAACAACCCATAATAGGCGCGAATGCTGTCATTGCCATTTTTAAAGTGATCCGTCGATCTTTCTGCAATCAGGGATTCGATGTATTCAACCGTTTTTAAAACGTTTTTGTTTTTCGATCTCAGAAAAGCGGTATCCTTGGTAAAGTTGAAATACTCGCGGATCAGGTAAATGAATTCTCCATGGCTATCGTTCTCGGGAACAGGATCAGGGCCTCTGGAATCGACCACACAGGGCACCTTACCGTTTTCATACTGATGATCGGCATACCAGCCGATAAAATCTTTAATTTCCTGTACAATGCCCGATTTCAGCAAAGCGGATGAGGTTAGTGCGCCATCGCGTATCCAGCTTCGCTCATAAGAACGTGAGCCTGGCTGTATGCCTGCTTTATCGCGATTGATTAGTATATATGCAAGATTTGATCGGTATGTGTTAATAATTCTGTTGGCAGATTGGGGCAGATTGAACCTGATATGGTTTACCTTATTGCTCCAGAACTTGGATGATCCGTTAAATTCGTTGGAAAGGTTATCGGCACTGAGCTGAGCATCTGTTATGTTATCATCGTAAAAAGGGATTACAAAATAAAGTTCTTTTTTTTCATGGGGATTAATATGCAACCTGTATTTAATCACCCCGTTTGACAACCCGCTTTGATCATAAGCTGATTTGCTTAAGGGAGAACTCCCTTTTCGGATGAGATCTACAATATTGCCCTCATCAAAAGCGGCAGCACTAAAAGCATCATATTTAACCTGTGGGTAAATCGTTTTGTTATCAACCTTAATGGTTTGGTTATTGTTTTCTTCTATCAAATTTATTTTTCCTACTCCTCCCGCAAGATTGAGAAACTGGTAGTAAGGGTTAACCTGGAAGGGACGAACAAGCAGGTAAAACTCAAAATCTTTGGGATGGGTTATAAGGTTTTCAAATGAATACCGGATGATCAGCCTTGAGTTGACATTAGCCTCTCCTACAGATGAAACCTCAGTTTTGAACTTGATATTGCTGCATTGCCACTCAACGGTTGGCAGAAAATTAAAATCATTCAGACCGTTAAAACTCCCCAGTGATTGATTTGATTTGACATTGCTCCAGTTAAAAATCGAATCGCCCGATTTGAGCATTGGTTCTATTGAAAACCTTGCTTTTTCAACCTCAACCATGCCATCCTCGTTAATTAATGCCTCTTTAACATCATTGTTTACCCCTGTAATTGTCCAATATGAGGCTTGCTCCGAAAAGTACCTTGGGTAATCGCCAATGGTTGAATTTTTGGCTGTATAAATCAGAAAATCATTGGGGGTTACGGCATTTTTAATGTCCAAAAATGCCATTTCTTCTACGCCAAACCCTTTACCGGCAGAACTTTCAGTCAGCATGATTTTGATATAGTTTGCCTCAGCTTCGGGCAATCTTATAAAGCTGATATCGCTTTTATTTGATTGGACAGAATAGGCTTTTTCCCAGCTTTTACCGTTATCGGATAAAAGAATATCGAATCGTTTGGCCGAATGGTCTTTTAACCAGTTGATCTGCAAACCTCCGATTTCTCGTTTTCCTTTGAAATCAACTATAAGATATTCATTTTTAATCCCTTTACTTTGCCAGCTGGTTTGGCTAGAGCTATCGGCAATAAATTTAGCAGAATGATTCTTGAGCTCAGAAGAAGCTTTAATTTGAGGTTTCGGATGGCTATCGGTTTCCGGATTTAGGGGTTCAAACTTCAGGTTATCTACCCAGATTGTACCTTTGCCACCAACGTAGGATGCAATGGTAAATTCAATCCTGTCTATTCTTGTGAGTTTTTGATCATTTGTTGGCCCCCAGGCAAAATTGATATGCCGTTTTTTAATGCGGATTTTCTTCCACTCCTTCGGAAAATCATAGTTGCGATTGTTTACCCACCATACGTTATTGCCTGTGCTATCTATAAATTTAATCTCAAAATTATTGGCGGGCGATTCGGCCTTTAAATTAAAAGTGAATTCAAAATTATCCGGAAGATCAATCGGGAAAAACTTTTGAAACCCTCCATAACCGGTACCTTTTGTAAAATTATAATCAAACCTGATTGCATTTCCTGTTAATCCCTTCTCAGTTGAGAGGTTCAGGGTTACACCATCGGACTTTATGTATTGCCAACCTTCTTTGTTCTCAAAATCATCGAGGGTCAAGCCCTGTGCCAGTATTCTTGTGCTTACGTGAAATAAAAAGGTAGTAATAACGCAAAGCTTAAATAGAAGGGAATTCATTTTTGGCGATTGTTTTTAGTCGATTTCAGTGATTTTACATCTCCTTATTTATATATTCGTAACCAAGCTTGTTCAATCCTTTCTGGATAATTGGATCCTTCATCACGAAGTTCCATACAAGTCCAGTTCTGAAATTTTCAATCATAAGCAGCATTGGCCCCTCGGCAATTCCAATAAAATCGTTGTTAACCCAGTTGGCTGTTTTATTGAATGAATCGTAAAAACCGTATTTCCCCCATATTTTATTTCCTTCCTTTATAATGATTGATTTAATTGTTGGCAAAACAATTTCCGGAGCAAAGGGCAAAGACGAGAGGCTTGCGTATGGGGCTATAGTTCCATCATCAAAGTAGTTGTAATCCGGGCCGCTGGTTCCTCTTCCGGCATAACCCAGAAACTCTTTTTTATCGAAGTTGTATTTCCCTGTTGGCCCATCGCAGGCTGTAATTCCCCAGCATAGCGAATCGTAACCAACCCATCCATGCGGGTTGTCTATGGCGTATTGCCGTTGTACCAAAGTGGCTCGACGGGAATTTTCGAAGTAATCAATCCCTTTCCCCTTCATATATCCATCAGCTAATCCACGATAATCAATGAATGCCTGCGAAAACTGATGTCCAAACAATGGAGGAAACGCCACGTGGGAAAGTCCGTTATATGGGGTGTTCCATTGGTAAGTGGACAACCATGAATTGTAG
Organism: uncultured Rikenellaceae bacterium; assembly: GCA_964552655.1. Lineage (GTDB taxonomy): Bacteria > Bacteroidota > Bacteroidia > Bacteroidales > Tenuifilaceae > CAZKHG01. The sequence goes on along the minus strand of CAZKHG010000010.1, from coordinate 10,877 downwards.
CTCTGAGTTGCATTTTTCATTCCACTGCCCGCTGCCAGCACATACAAGAACAAACCCTCATTATAGCCGCTCCAGCCATAGTCGAGCAACCCTTTTTCCGGTGTCCATGCCATTGAAATAGTATTTGGATGCCTTGCGTTTGATGGCAAAAGGAAAAAATCCCATTCTATTCTTTTTAGTAATGTTCCCGCCAGCGAACGGATCTGATTTTCCATTTCACTGTTCTGGTCGTAGTAGTTCCTTGCAAATAGAATTCCCATCATCAACAGTCCGGTATCAATAGATGACAATTCGCAGTTCCATTCGCGGGTACCTGAATTCATCCTGAGAAAATGATAGTAAAAACCCTTGTAACCCGTAACATTTGTATCGGCACTTTGAACCGAATTTGCAAAAAACCTTAGTATATATAATGTGATATTAGCTGCCTGTTCCCGGGTTATCCAACCTCTCTCCGCACCAATTGCAAAAGCTGGAATCCCAAAACCTGTTGATGCGATACTCGCAGGCGCCCAACTTGCAGTTCGGTCTTTTACAATTCCCCATTCCGGGTGATGTTCGTTCAAAAAAAACAGGAATGTTTTATGCTGAATGGTATCGAGTAAAGTCTCATCATCTTTTGATATACTAAAGTTAACCTTCCCGTTTGATTTAAAGACAGTCTGCTGCTTTTCACATGCAACCATGACCAAAACCATTAATGCTATTCTGATAATTTTCATGACCATAAATGTTTTTTCAATCTTATTACCCTTGTTTTAATTTAAAAACTTGTCACCCTTGGTGAAAGGGCAAATTATAATTGAGCCCTTTAGTTATTAGAAAATCCCAATTTATTCATTGCTTGCTGAACCTCAGGGGCAGACATAAAAAGATTCCAACAAAGTCCTGTCCTATAATTTTCTATCATAATAATAATAGGGCCTTGATCAATGGCGAGGTATGAACTTGCCCACCAACCTGAATTGATGCTAAAAGCATCATAAAATCCGTAATCACCCCAAAGTTTATCGCCAAGTAAATAGTAGAAATGACGGATTACTTTCATCGAATACTCCGGAGTGTAAGGTATAGAAGAGATTGCGGCAGTTGGAGAGATCACTCCGGGATCTCTGGTTGGTTCGTGAACGCCATACCCATTTGGCTCATCGCTGGCAGTTAAACCCCAGCAATCTGCACTATATCCGACATTGGTCCTTGGGTTATTAATACAATGCTGACGGTTAATCAGCGTATGATTAACATTTTGCTGCCAGTAATTGGCATACTGATCGTGCAAATTTGTCGGGTTTAAACCAAGGAAGGAATAGTGTGCAAAGAAAAGTGGGCCACCGTAATCGTACCCAACAGGAAGTGTAATTCCATAAAACGTTTTCCCGTTGATAATTCCACCGTTATTTGCCCACCCGTTATGATAGACCGATGCGCTAATAGGGTAAGCAGTTGAGGTGGCCGCCATGAAGTAGGTGATTAACGCTTCGTTATACCCCCTGACCTGCATATTCATTGCCCAGTCCGCCGTTGGCGACCAGTGCCAGTAAAGAACATTTTGCCCACCCCGGGTGTACCAGCTCCATTCAATGCTATTAAGTAAAGTATTGATTTTATCAATTATTGAACTTTCGTAGCTATCAGCTGGGTTCAAATACTGCCTAACTGTAAGCAAACCCTGAGCCATATAGGATGTTTCAACCAGATCACCGCCATTATCGTTTGTGCTAAACGGGATCACTTTCCCTGTTGATCCATTCAACCAGTGCGACCATGCGCCGTGGAATCGATCAGCAGCGGTTAAGAAATCAACCACCTTGTTGATTCTTTCAACTCCCTCTGTTCTGGTAATAAAACCCCTTTCAATTCCGACAGGAATTGTCATCAGTCCAAACCCGCTCCCCCCGGAGGTTACGGTCTCCCCCGACCCGTAGCGTTCACGGGTAAGGCCACTAACCGGATGGGCGTAATCCCAGAAATACTTAAAGGTTTGGCGCTGAACAAGTGTAAGTAACTCATTATCGGAGATTCGGGGAAATTTATCGGTGGAGTCTAGGGCTGTATAAAATGATCCTGAAAAACCATTGAAAGGAAATCCATTTTTCGAGGTTAAGTTACTGGAAATATTAAAAAAGTACCTTTTGTAATAATCCAATTTTCCGGTATATGTAATTGAGAGTTTTCTATTTCCATTTAAAAGTGTATATGTTGGAGAAGTAAAACCTGTAAAAACAAAAAATGATTGATAATTTGCTTCATCAAGTGGGTCAGAAAATAATATATCAACCTTAATGTTACTAAAGTCAACGTCACGAAGCGGAACAGAAGAGTTAAAAAGAACACCATTAAGTCTGATTGAATCAACTGTAAGTACCCCGTTTATTGTTGAGAATCTATATTCAATCCCAGGGAATGTTTCATGATTTTTCCCTCTTAATTCTTTGGTTACTTTTATTGTGTATTCAGTGTTGTTAAGTAAATTTTGAAGAGGCGTTAGAATTATAGTTCTATTGTCGTTTTCAAAGCTAAAATTACCGGATATAGTTGAACTATTGGAACTCTTTTGAAGTAAAATGCTTTTATTAACAGTATTTGTATCGATGACCGTTTCAAATTTAATAATTATAGATTTATCAATAGGTAGGTCTTTCTTGGTTTCAGATGGGCTAAGGTATGTATTGTCTATTTTAATTAGTAACAGCCTGATTTTATCTGGCTTAACATCATTCCTTTCGCAATTTATTACAAATAAAAATGATGCGATTATAATAATGGCTTGAGAAAAGTTTTTCATAAAATAAAAGATAGAGAAAAAAGGAGGGTATTAACTCCAAACCCTCCTTATTTTCTAATCATTAAATTTACTTTAAGGTTTTTCGGAATTATACATCAAAGTAACCTCCTGTGCAGAAAGAGCCTTATGGAAGATACGAATATCATCCAGCTGCCCTTTAAAGTGATTTGCCTCAGCAAAACCATATCCTCCCCAAGGTTCTGCATCCCACATTGTGCCAGCCCTTGACTGGATGAATCCAAAGGCTAATTCATTCACAACATCTGGAGCAGCACCACCATATTTTAATCCAACTACGCCTCTCTTGGCATCTTCATCTGGCCACAGGTCGAAATCAAAACTCTTCATTTTAACTCCATTATAGTATAGGGTTCCTTTTCTTTCAGTTCCATTATAGGTATATACAACCTGAAGCCATGTGTCTTTTAGTAGTGCAATCATTTGTTCAGGTGTTAAAACCTTGGCGTAATCCCAACCTTGCCAACCTCCTGTTGTATTGTCAGTTGCATTGCTAGGGAACCACATGTCTTCTGCAGTTGTTGTTCCATCTGCCTTTTCATAGGAGATAGCAAATTTGGCCCCATCATAGCCACCAAATATTTCAAACTGAATGCCATAGAAAGCACCAAGGCCCATTACAAAATGGCCATGAGTAATACCTGTTGAGTTTGTTTTCACCCAAAAACTCAGAGTAAAATTATGGGTATTAATTAATTGATCACCATTGGGAACCTCAATAATACTAGTAGTCCCATTGAAAGTGGCTGCTTGACCTGCAGCTGTTTTCCGCGCATTTGAATATGTAATGTCAACGATACCTGTAGTTGGTGGATCATATGTTCCTACAACATCATTGGCATTGCCATCAAATGGCCAGTAAGCAATTTGTCCGGTTGGTACAAAAGAACCTGCGGTTGTAAAGTTACGTGTAACAGCAGTAAGTGCATCCCCGTCAGTAGCTTTCACTACATCCAACCCAAGAATGTAAAGTGTGCCACTACCAAGTGCCGCTGGTGTGATAGTTACCACTTTACCATTTACTTCAATGGTTTTCTCAATGGTTGCATTATCATAATCCTGTTTAAGAGAAATTGCCAAAGTGGTTTCGTCAACATTTTTAGAGAAGGTGGCCGTAATAACCGCATTTGCAGGAATATCAATAGCAGCAGTAGCACCATTCAAGTCAATGTCACCTGCCATAAGTGACTTCAGTTCGAATTTAACATCTTCATCTTTATTGCAACTGATAAAAGTTGCCATGGCAAAAAACGCCATAAACCAAAGCATTGAATTGAGGATTTTTTTCATAGGACATAAATTTTAAGTTAGTAAATAGTTATTTGTAATTTATATTATTCCCACCCGGGATTTTGTGACCATTTGTTTCCGGTTAAATCAAGTTCGGCTTGAGGTATTGGTAAAAGTTCATGTTTATTGGATTGAAATCCCAAAGGACCTAAAACTGTAACTGCTTTTCCAGTTCTAAGTAAATCCCAGAACCGAAAACCTTCTAAGGTTAATTCGTGTCTGCGTTCATTCAGGATAATATCACGTAGTTGATTTTTGTCTGTAACAGTAATATCAGGTAATATGGCATTGTTACCAGCCCTGGCACGAGCCCTAACCATATTCAGGTAAGGAAGCGCAAGGGTGGCTTTATTGTTTTCATTTAATGCTTCTGCGGCCATTAGGAGTACATCAGCGTAACGAATAAGTCTTCTGTTATGTCCAAACGAAGGTGGAACTGTTTGACCCGGGGTCCAAACCTTTTGGTTATAGCATTCTATTTCGATTACATTCCCGTTTCCATCTTTGGTCTGATCAGGGGTTTTCCCATCACCAAGAATAAGAACGCCATCAAGGGTTTCTCCAAGAAAAATTACTGTTGCATCCAAACGTGGATCGTTGGGTTCGAAAGAATTCATGAGATCGAGTGAAGGGCGGTTGAAACCCCACCCACGATTTGGAGTACCTCTGACCCCTTGTACATTAGCATACTGGTTTCCGCCATTCTCTATTCCTTCTTCTCCATAAGCACCAATCTCAAAAACGGATTCAACACCATGTTCCCCAAGAACACTATTTGCATCAGTAAAATTTGGTTCAAGTGAATATAGCCCTGAGTTAATTACATCCATAGCATATTTTTCAGCGTTGGGAAAATCTCCCCTGAATAAATACACCCTTGCAAGCAAGGCCTGAGCCGCTCCTTTGGATGCGCGACCCACATCTGTTCCGGTATAATCGGTTTTTAAGGGGAGAATTTCAATGGCATCCTCTAAATCTGAAATAATCTGATTATAAACATCATTAGCTGGTGTTCTGCCCATTTTAATATCTGGTAAAGTGGAAGTGTATAATGGAACATCGCCCCATGCACGAACCAGATCAAAATAGAATAGCGCCCTTAAAAACTTGGCCTCGCCAATATACCTTGCTTTTAGGGCCTCATTCATATTGATTTGGGCAACTTTTTCAATTACAATATTTGCCCGTTTAACACCCAAATAGAGCGTATTCCACCAGCCAGCCAGTGTTCCTTCGGTTGAGATGTGCTGGAATTTATCAAAAGGCCCGATTGAAGTGGCCTGATCATCGGGATTACTTCCTTTATGCGCATCATCGGACATGATATCCAGGATAGGGAATAACCCCTGGTGAAAGCTGCTAATGCGCATTGTGTTATACACAGCGTTTGTAGCCAGAAATGCGTCCTGGGCAGAAACTGGGAAACTGCTTTGGGTTAACTCACCTTGAGGTGGACGGTTCAGAAAATCTTCGCAAGAAACAGCAATAAAAAATACTGTGATTAATATGGGAATCGTTTTATGTGTTGATCTCATGGCTTTCAATAGTTAGAAGGTTAAACGAACTCCGAATGAATATACTGATGGAACGGGGTAGGAACCATAGTCTAAACCTGAATCAATTGGTCCTCCAAGTATTTCCGGGGAATATCCGGTTACTTTAGTGAGTGTAAATACATTGGTTCCACTTAAATAAACCTTTATACTGCCAGCATTAACCATGTTTACAATCTTTGTGGGTAAGGTGTACCCAAGTGTAATGCTCCGAAGCTTAAAAAAGGAGGCATCTTGAATAAATCGGGAAGAGGGCAGGAAGTTGTATCCACCGGCCGATGCTCTTGGTTCACTATTACTTGTTCCTTCTCCATGCCAACGATCCAGCACATGAGATTCAAAATTGTAAAGGTCGGGTCGAATAGTCTCTTTTGCGTTAAATATTTTATTCCCGTACTGCCCTTGAAAATCTAAGTTTAGGTCTAAGTTCTGGTAGGTGGCCGAAAGGTTTAAGCCTAAAGTAAACTTGGGTATAGGGGATCCCAGATTTGTTCTATCAGCATCTGTAATTTTATTATCATTATTAACATCCATATAACGTAAGTCCCCAATACCTGCATCAGAACGATGGGGATAAGAATTTAAATCATTTTGGTTTTGAAAAATCCCGATTACTTTGTAACCATAAAAGGAACCAATTGGTATTCCCACTTCGGAACGGGTATTGTTTCCCACCAGATAATCATCTGTAGTTCCAGTACCTCTAACTTTCAGAACCTCATTATAAAGGGTATTGCCCAGTAACCCAACTGAATATTTTACTTTCCCTAGGTTATCATTCCACCGTAGATTGAACTCAACCCCTCTGTTCAAGACTTTCGCTGCGTTCTTGGTAATAGCAGCACCACTCCCATTCCCAACAAAGCCAGGTAGTTGCAGATCAATAAGAATATCCTTTGTAATCTTATTGAAGTAATCGAATTCAAAAGTCATTTTATTGCCCCAAAAACCCAGTTCAAACCCCGTGTTGGTCTGATAAGTTGTTTCCCATCTTAAATCGGGATTGCCAACAGAGGAATATGTTTGACCAGGTACTATTATATCACCTACTCCAAAAACAGAATTGATGCCAGTACCAACCAAAGAGTATTGCCTGCTGTATGTGATCTTTTCATTACCTACACCGCCCCAGCTGAATTTTAACTTGAAATTTGAGATGGCTTTGAACTGTTTCATGAAAGACTCATTATGTATATTCCAGCCTACTGCAAATGCAGGAAAGCCTGCGTACCTGTTTTTTTCAGTAAACTTGGAAGACCCATCTATGCGATATGTAGTAGTAAAAAGAAACCGGCTGTTATAGCTGTAATTAATCCTGAATAAGTATGAGATCATGGAGTAATAAAGATCGCCATTGATTCCGTTGCCTATAGTATTAGGGTTTATATTATTGGGGTTTATATACCAAAAATCTTCAGAATCGCGAGTTAAATTCTGTCCCGACATGCTTATATACTCGGAGTTTACGCTCTGCATTGTATAACCAATAAGAGCATCAATTCTGTGGGAGTTTATTTCCTTATTAAAATTTATAGTGTTTTCCCATACCCAGGCATTCTGATCCGATTCTCCTTTATAAAGCCTACTTATGCTATTTTGCTGCTGAGGTGAAACTAGGTAAACCGGAGTAAATGATTTGCTTTTATTAAATGAAACATCTACGCCAAAGCTCGATTTGAAAACAAAATCATTAAATAGTTTTGCATCAGCAAAGAAGTTTCCAACACCTCTTAATCCCTTATTAAAACTGTTGGTATATTCTATATCTGCCAAGGGGTTACCAGTTCCGGGAAGAGGTGTATATGATCCATCAGCCTGATAGGGTTCAAGTGTTGGCCATGCTCTATAAGAAACAAATACTACGTTTCCATTTGTGTTTTGTTGCTGATAGGGGGTAATTGTAAAATTATTTCCAACGGTTAATTTTTTGGTTAAGTTATATGTATTGTTAGATTTAATAGAAAAACGCTCATAGTTAGATTTATCAATTATTCCATCCTGGTTAAAATAACTAACCCCAACATAATATTGCCCTTTTTCAGAAGCACCTGATGCTGAAATTTGTAAATTATGAATTTGTGCATCGAGACCATCATGGAAAATAACACTTTGCCAATTGGTATTGGGTACCGCATCAACATTGTTATATGTTCCGGGGTTAAATTCGTTAACAACAATGGCAAAATCTCTGCCTGAAAGCAGGTCTATCCTTCTTTGTAATTTTTGAATGCTAGATTCATAGGAGATATTAAAATCGACTTTGGTTTGACCCATTTTTGCTCGCTTTGTAGAAACCATAATTACTCCGTTTGCGCCACGAGCCCCATAAATTGTTGTTGCAGAAGCATCTTTTAAGACTTCCATTGATTCAATATCAGAGGAATTAAGAAAATCGATATTATCAAGTATTACCCCATCAACAACATAAATTGGATTGGAATTGTTGAATGTACCCACTCCACGTACCCTTACAACAACACCTGATCCAGGAACCCCCGAGTTTGTAACAACCTGTAATCCTGCCACTTTCCCCTGCAGGGCCTGCATTGGAGATGAAGCAGGAATTCGGGTTAAATCCTCAGATTTAACTGAAGCAACTGAACCTGTCAGGTCACTTTTTTTCATGGTACCATACCCTACCACCACAATTTCATCAAGGGTGGTTGATTTTAGTTGCAGAACCACATCAATAATGTCCTTAGGGCCAATTTCAACCTCCTTTTCTTCATAGCCAATAAATGAGAAAAGCAGAATCTTATCATCTGCTTTCACCTCAATTTTATAGTTCCCGTCGATATCGGTAATAACCCCGCGATTAGTTCCTTTTACAATGATATTTACACCAGGAAGGCTTTCGCCTGTGTCGGAGGTTCTAACGGTACCCTTTATCACTCGCTGGCCATACCCCATTGATGAAAACAACAATAGTATGGCAATAAAAAGCGATAATTTAAAAGGTTTTTTAAGTAAAAACTGCATGCGCATAATGCTGTTGATTAGGTTTAAAATATTAGGTTAAATGCTTGGTTGTTGTTTTTTGGCGTTAATCTATCTCTTTATTAACATTAAGGTATTAATCAAATTTTACTAGTTAAAAAAGTTTTTGTATTTATCTTATTGTAAACATGGTTTGTTTAAAACAAAAAAGGGGATAGATTTTTTAACTTCAACTTTTCGAATGTTCTTTACCCTCCAACTTTGACTGCTTGATAGGTTAATAACTAAATACTCTTTTCACCTAACTTACATTCTGGTTCAGATCATAACCTAATTCAAGCAGTCAAACCCTAAACATTCTAACCATAACCTAAAAAACCAAATGAAAAATAAGCACACCAAAAAATAAAAAATCAGCTTATCAAGTATAACCCCTAAATCTATCCCCGCTAAAACAATTGCTTTGAATGTTTATGTATGTAAATTTATTGTTAAAAAAACCTAATGTCCATCTTAACCCATCATCAAAAATACTTCACCCGCTTTAGAGTGCTTTGGAGCCATTCCCGTTTTACCACATCAGATTAAACAAGAATATACCGCAATGGTTAATCCAAGGGCACTATATTGCTTTATAGTTATAAGATTTTCCTCTCTTTTTGATAATCTTTTTGGTAAAAAGATTTCATTTAAAACGTTTGCGAGGGGTAAAACTGGCGTTTATTGGTTAAAAATTCAGGATAAATTCAGTCAGGTTTTGATCTGCATCCAGGTTTAAACGTTTCCTGAGCCTGTACCTTCGCTCCTCAACACCCCGTACTGTAATATTGATTAAAGGGGCGATTTCTTTTGATGACAGGTTCATTTTCAAATAGGCACATAAGCGCAAATCGCTTGGGGTTAACTCGGGGTAAGCCCCTTTTAACCGTTTGAAAAAATCCTGGTGAGCCTGATCAAAGAGTTGCTCAAACATTTGCCAGTCGTGCTCGCTGGAAATATTCTGGTCAATCAGGGAGTTGATTTTATCATAGTACTTATTGGGAATCCGGTACCCAAGCTGCTTTTTAACGTTTTCCAACTCCTCTTTTATTTCAATAAGCAGCTCATTTTTCTTAATTATTGAAACGGTGTTGTTGGCCAGCTGGGATGTTTTGTTGGTGATCTCAGCCTGTAGCTTCTCATTGGTCAACTTAATGATTTTTTGCTCGGCAAGTTCTCGTTCCCGTTCCAGCTTTTCCTGCTCCTTGCGTAGCAGTTTTTCACGATGCAGCTTCATCCTTTTCCTGATGTAAAATCTCAATAGGTACAATCCTGATAGAAATAAAAGAAAATAGGTGATGTAAGCATAAACGGAGTAAAACCACGGCGGGTTAATCTTAAAGGTAAAGCTGGAGGGGTTGGTTATTTGTCCCCTGGCATTTAAAGTTCTGACCTGAAAAGTATATGTTCCCTTTGAGAGCCTTTCATAGGAAATTCGTGAATCAGTAACCCATTCGCTCCATTTTTCATCTATACCGTCCAACTTGTATTGGTAGTATTTTCTATCTCCAAGAGGTTCGTTCGAGGTAAAAGATATAGAAACATTGTTGTACTTGCTGGGAATTTGGGGCTTGCTATTCCGGGTAATATCCATATCAATGGTTCTCCCCCGGCTTGTTTTGGCCGAAAAATTCTTAAACACAGGAGGCTGATTTATCTCCTGTTTCTGATTCAGGTTATAGATATTGAGTATTGCAAAACCATTGTCGAGGCAAATCAGGTTAAGGCTGTCGTTAAGGGCTACAATATTCTCATTATTTTCAACCAGGTTAAGATTGTACATTTGGGGAATAATCCTGTAAAGCAACTTTGCGTTTCCAAGCAGAATTTCGAACATAGCAATCTCATTCTTTTTGATAAACCAGTACTTATTCCCCGACAAAGGGACAATGGCATTTACTTTATCAAAGCCTTCGAGCTGTTTATTAAGCTCATCGAATTTTATCACCTGGTTTTTTAAATCATCCCACCTGTAAAGTGAACCCGAAGCAGGGAATAATATCCTGTTATCCACTTTAAACACCCGGTTCCTTACGCCCGATGAGCCTAGCCCATCAATTCGCTTAACCTTTATAATTGAGTCAAGGTTAAGTGATGGCTGAACCATGTATATCCCCTTTATGGAATGTCCTAACCATAAATTACCATTATAGTCCACCTCCAGGTATCTGGATGGTGCAAGAAATCCTTCCAAAGTATTGCTAAACGCCCATTGGTTGTTTATTTTTTTATAAACTACTATTGTGCTGTACGTA